>JAZKXO010000001.1:0-4024 GCA_045611685.1 Eubacteriales bacterium
AACGGCATAGCAAAGCAATCCTATGCGACGGATATGAACCGAACAGCGTTGACCCGCGATGGAACAGCTTTGAAGTGGCGGCGAAGCAACGGAATTGTTATGCATTGCTAAGAGACCGACAAAACAAAAAAGGAGAAAAACATGAAAAAACTGAAAATCAAAATCACCCTCACCGAGTTTATGCTCGGAATGTCTCCCAACAACGAGGACATCTACGCCGAATTCATCGCGTCCAAAGCCCCGGACGCGCCGAAGATGGAGGAGGAGATCGAGAGCATCGGCGTTGATGCCGTGGTCGAGAAAGGTCTGACTGTGTTCCCGCGAAACGAGAACGGCGAGCCGATCCTGTGGGATTACCAGATGCGCGGGTTTTTCAAAGACGCTTGCGGGATGCTCTCCCGCGTCGGCGGCAAGGACGGAAACGGCAAAAAAGCCCCGAAGAACGAATCCGGGAAGATGCGGGCGTTCAAGAAGATCATCGACGGACTCATCTTCGTCAATCCTCGTCAGATCGTGATCCATCTCCCGGAGGGCGGCGAGATCGACTACTACCAGCGACCGCTTCGCGCCATGACGATGCAGGGCGAGCGCATCGCCCTCGCAATCAGCGAACGCATCCCGGCTGGATCGTGGATGGAGTGCGAGATCGTCTGCCTTGAGGACTCCCACCTCGCCGCCGTCCTTGAGTGGCTCGACTACGGGCGGCTGCGTGGCATCGGACAATGGCGTAACTCCGGCGCGGGTCGGTTCACCTACGAGATCATCGAGATGGAGGAGGAATGACGATGCTCGGATATGACTACATCATCGGCGACCCTGCGATCCGGGAGCGCATCCGTCAGACTCTGCGGATCATCGGCATGAGCATAGTCCTCGGCTTCGCTTGCATCGGCTTCGGCGTTTTGTTGTCCGTGGTCGTTCAGATTGCGGCATGGTGACACTCATGACAAAGGTCGAGTATTCATCAAAGCAGCTGGCGGTCTGCCAGCAACGGAGAGAGGACTGCGTCTCCTACCGCCGAGGGCGTTGCAACGCCCTGCACGACACAAAATTCAAACGGCCTTGTCCGTTCTATGAGCAAAGGAGAAAACGACATGGAGAAAACTGAGATCAGCAGAATCAGCGTTCAGATGCTGGACGGCAAGAACTACGGAACGCCCATTATTGACGGCAAGCCGCAAGAGATTCTTGTCATGGCGATGACGGTCGCCGGAGTCATTATCGAGAACTATCCCGAAATGCGCAAGTACTATCGCCGCATCGGGCGGAAGGTCTACAAGGAGACGCGCCCGGAGTGGATGAACACGGCGGCGGTCTACGCGCTCGGTGTTGCGGGATGCTTCGGCATCGTGTATCTGCTCGGAAACGGGCTGGTGCTGTTTGGGAGGGCTGTCGGCTTATGGTAAAACGAATCATCACAGCCCTGCTCGCGCTCGTCCTCGCGGTTCTGCTCTGCTCATGTGCGCGTCAGATGGACAATATGGGCAATACGCAAGCGGCGACGCGGTTCTCGGTGGTGGACGAGTACGCACGGTTTCAAATCATCGTTGACAACGACACGGGCGTGATGTACGCCATCAGCGAGAACGGCACGATGACGCTGCTGGTGAACTACGACGGTTCGCCGCGAACGTACCCGGCGTGGGATGCCAAAGAAACGAGGTCGCCTTAATTGCTTGATATTCGACCGATTACGCTCAAAGCTGCAAACGCTTATGTAGCACAAAACCATCGGCACAATCTCCCAACAAACGGGCATAAATGGAGCATTGCTTGCTATGACGATGAGCGGCTCTGCGGCGTAGCAATCGCAGGACAACCGATTGCGCGGAAACTTGATGACGGTATGACGATAGAGGTGCGCCGCGTCTGCACAGACGGCACAAGAAACGCCTGTTCGATACTCTACGGGGCTTGTGCAAGAGTGGCGCGTGAAATGGGATATGCCCGCATCATCACATATACGCTCGTCACAGAACCGGGAACATCGCTTAAAGCGTCCGGTTGGATATGCGCGGGTGAAGCGGGGGGGGCATCTTGGAACGTACCGTCACGCCCGCGTGAAGAAACGCAAATCACGCTTTTTGGCGAAGAACGAAAGTATCCCGCCTGCAAAAAATCAGATGGGAGAAACGGTTTAAGGAGGGATTCTATTGATCGGATTCATTGTCGGCTGTCTCGTCGGCGGCGCGGTGGGGTTTGTGACCGCCGCCGTGCTGTCGGTTGGCAGCGAGGAGGATGACTATATCACAGACATGAACGTGTACGATGACGAGGAAATCCACAACAACTGCACGGTGCAAGTTTGGAAGAACTCGGCAACTGGGCAGACGAGCGTCGGCTGGTGGCAAGGGGGATACGATGAGGAATAATCCGCAGAAGTACCACAACGAGAAAGCAACGCGCATGGTCAACGGCGTTGCGGTCGCGTTCGACTCCCGGAAAGAAGCGCGGCGATATGATGAACTTTGCCTGTTGCAGAAAGCTGGCGCGATCCGAGACCTTGAGATGCAGAAGCGGTTCAGACTCATACCGGCACAGCGCGACAAGAACGGCAAGGTCATCGAACGTCAATGCGACTATGTGGCAGACTTTGCCTACATCGACACGCTGACGGGCGACCTTGTTGTCGAGGACACGAAGGGATTCAAAACAAAGGACTACATCATCAAACGCAAGCTGATGCTGGAGCGATTCGGCATCCGCATCAAGGAGGTCTGACATGGCAGACATCTACGAACAGGCGGTCGAAGCATTCGGCGCGGATTCGCAAGAGTGGGTGTTCGTCGGCGAGGTCGGCGAACTGCTGGATGACATCGCTGACTACAAGCGCGGCAGATGCTCCATCGATGACATCGCCGAGGAGATTGCCGATGTGGAGATCGTGTTAAATCAACTCAAGGTGATTTACAAATGCTCCGGCGCGGTCTGGTACTGGCGACAGAAGAAACTGGAACGCTTGACGAAACTTGTGGAGGAGGCGAAAGGCAACGGATTATAAACGCGAGATGATCGACCGACTGCGAACGTTCGCATCCCGGAAACAATCGCTTGACTACCTGTCGCGGGAACTGGAGCGCATCGACTCGGAGATGACCCGGATCGGGAGCGCGCTCAAGGACACGACACCCGTCAGCGGTGGAGAGAACAAATCCGAAGAACGGCTGGTCAACCTCATCATGCAGAAAGCGGAACTGGAGCAGATCAGAAACGAGACGGAATCATGGTTATTTGATATGCAGAAAGCACTCAGCGAACTGAACGAAGATGACTACCACATCATCGATGTCCTCTATCTTCAGCAGCTGCCGGGAGCATACGATAAGCTCTGCGAGGACTTCGGACTGTTCGACCGCACGACCATCTACCGCAGACGGAACAGGATCATCCGGCACTTGACGCTCACGTTCTACGGCGTGACAGAACGGTAAATGCAAAAATCGCGCAACTGACAAAGCGGTTTGCGTGTGTTATAGTGTACGGTGCAAGAGAGCGCGGGCTGGATCGTCCACGCTCTTTTGTGCATCATCTCCTTCCTTCCCCCAAAGTGGGCGGCGGTTTTACCTCCTTTCCCCGTCGCCCATGAGGGGGATGTTGCATATAGGGGGGATGCTTTTGAAACAGGCCGGAAGAAAAAGACCGGGGGGCATCATGTCAAACCCACGCTTTCAGAATGGAAACCTACGGCGAAAGAACCGGGCGCGGATAAAAGCACGGGGGGATGTTTGCTACCTATGCGGCAGACCCATCCACTACGATGAACCGTCCGACCCAGCCCACCCGTGGTCGTTCGTTGTCGACGAAGTGATTCCCGTCAGCAGATGGCGCGAGTTTGGATACCCCAGCCCCCGCGCCGTTGCGGAGGATGTCAACAATATTCGCGCCGCCCATTATCGGTGCAATCAGCGCAAAGGAAACAAAACAATCGAAGAATTGCGAAATGCGCGGAAAGCGCACAGAATCGTTTTTAACGCATCGGACGGCGAGTGGTAGGGGGGATACGCCCGAGGGGGCAAGTGGCGCG
>JAZKXO010000002.1:0-2727 GCA_045611685.1 Eubacteriales bacterium
TATCGGTGTTAACGATTGGTTTACCGTAAAGCCCACCACGGACTCTATCGGCGTAATTATCGGAAATATGCCCATTACGATATCCACGGGTGAATACACCCTTATAGCTGTTGCCGTTCGCGGCGGCGGATATGAAAAGGAGTGGGCGAGCAACTTCACTATTGGTGCCGAGGGTCAGCACCAAGGCTTTGCCGAGGCAAGAGATATGGTTGCCGAATACCTCAAGACCTACGTTGACGAGCAGAATATCACGGGTGAGGTAAAGCTTTGGATAACGGGCTACAGCCGCGCCGCCGCTACCGCAAACCTTCTTGCGGGCTCTATCGACGACGGTATGGTTATCAGCGAGGACATTTCCTACGACCTTGACGACGTTTATACATACTGCTTTGAAACTCCCGCAGGTGCGCTCACCAAGGACGTTGCAGGCAAGCCCGTTTACAACAATATTTTCAGCATAATCAACCCCAACGACCTCGTTCCCTTCGTTGCTCCCGCCGAGATGGGCTTTTGCCGCTACGGTATTGACGTTTATCTGCCCTCCGCAGAGAACTCGACAAACTACGAGGAGGAAAAGGCGAAGATGCTGGAGATATACAACGCTCTGCCCAGCACCACGGAATACATCGTTGATAATTTCCAGATGAAAAAGCTGAATCTACTCGGCTTTATCGGGAACAACTACATCGTTGACGACACTAAAAACGATTATTCGCAAAGCTATTATCTTTCTACCTACGTCGGCATTCTTGCTACAGAATTTATAAAGGACCGTAACCAATTCGTTACGGGATATCAGACCGAGGTGCGCGAGATATGCTCCGTTGTTTTCGGCGGCACGGAAGAACAGACGATGATCATCATTGACTCCTTCTCCGCACAGGCGCAAGCAAACTGGGGCGCACTCGTCGGAAAATACGTTCTCAACGGAATCAATCCTTGGGCTGATAAGGAGGATGCGTTCCTCATGGTTTCCGAGTGGCTCAAGAACGCGCTTAACGAGGCGGGCATTACCGACTACGATGAAGCCGTAATCGACTCCGCGGGCAAGGCACTTGCTACTCTTATGCTCGACCTTGTCGTAAGCCACCCCAACTATTTCTCCACCGCAGTAATGAATCTTGAGTGCATCGCATCGGCGCACTTCCCCGAGCTGTGCTACTCTTGGCTCGTATCTATGGACGCCAACTACACGGCAGAGCCTGAGATCTCCGAGCCTGAAACCACCACACCCGATACCACAGAGCCCGAGGTAATAGTACCCGAAACCACCGTTCCCGAAACTACCGTTCCCGAAACTACGGTACCCGAAACCACGGTGCCCGAAACCACAGTTCCCGAAACCACAGTTCCCGAAACCACGGTTCCTGAAACCACCGTGCCCGAAACTACCGTTCCCGAAACTACGGTTCCCGAAACTACGGTACCTGAAACCACGGTTCCCGAAACCACGGTTCCTGAAGCCACCGTGCCCGAAACTACCGTTCCCGAAACCACGGTGCCCGAGACCACGGTTCCCGAAACTACCGTACCCGAAACTACGGTTCCCGAAACTACGGTTCCCGAGACCACGGTTCCCGAAACTACGGTTCCCGAAACCACAGTTCCGGAAACTACCGTTCCCGAAACCACGGTACCCGAAGTTACCGAACCCGTTGAACCTGAGGTCGATCATTTCGATTTTGCCCAAAACGCTGACACAAGCAACGTAAAGCTCAATGAAAGCGCAGGAACTATAACCTTCTCGTCGGGAAGCGTAAGCTCCGATGATGTTTACACTCTCTTTGCAAACGATGACGTCGTTATCAAGGATGCAAATGGTAACGTCGTAAGCGGCGGAAAGGTCGGCACGGGATACACCGTGACCTCAACGGTAAACGGCGTTTCCGAAACCGTCGAGGTAGTTGTAGTCGGCGATATAAACGGCGACGGCAACGTAGCAAGTGCAGACGTTCTGACACTCACCTCTGCCCTCATTTCTGGCAAGAAGCTCAGCGGAGCATACAAGGCTGCCGCAGACTCCAATGGCGACGGCGCAGTTACGTCCTCCGACATACTCCACCTCTCATCTAAGGTAAGAGGCTGGTAATTTTAACAATCATCATCAAATAAAACAACGGGACGGAGAAAGTAAATTCTCCGTCCCGTTGTTTTATAACGTAAGCTCGTATGCAAAGTAAGGCGACCCGTACATATCGCACTCGCCGCGGCGGACGAATCCTATACGCTCATAGGTCTTCTGCGCCGCCATATTTATGCTTGCCGCAAGAATATGCACCGCCTTGCAGCCGTCCTTTTTGAAAACGTCCACAAGCTCGCGCACCATAACTGCGGCGTAGCCGTGTCCACGGTGGTCGGGCGAGATAGCCACGCGGGCAAACTCGCGCGTATTTTCCGTAACGGCAAAGCACCCCAGCGCATCGACCTCCGCTACGCTGTTTTCCGCGGAAATAGCACCGATGACATCCCCGCCCTTTTCAAGAACGTAGAGGTTGCCAAGCTCAAGGTCAGTCTGCGCCTCCTCTATGCAGGGATAATTTTCATCCCACACACATCCCTCGCCACCCTTTACGGAGTCATACAGAGCGGCTACGGCGCTCACGTCGGCATCCTTCGCCGCACGGAAGCTAACGGTCGGCATTTCAAGCTCGATTCCCACGGGGCAATGGTCGCTTCCCATTACGTCGGTAAATATCATACTGTCGGAAAGTCCCTTTCTGAGTCTGT
>JAZKXO010000003.1:0-101994 GCA_045611685.1 Eubacteriales bacterium
TGCTCCAGGCTGGATGGGGTCCGTCCGAAGGTAACATTACCGCGTACGGCAGCCTTACCCACGCGCTTGCTCAGTTGAACAAAGCAGACACGGAAGTTGGATATATTCAGCTGCAGAACGATGCTCTGGATCTAACTAGCAAACAACGTATTCGTAACGCGGTTACAATTGATTTGAACGGTCATACAATCGAAATCACGAATCCAATCGGCTTCGAAATTTCCTACTTAGATGGTACCTCTCTCAGCAATGATTTTGCTGTTGTATTCAAAGGTGAAGGTACTGTAACCGCTGGCTCATACGGCCCGATTTACACGGCAAACACATTTGCCGGCACTGTAACCGTTCAGGGCGGTACGTACTATGGAACGTTCGGCGCCCAGATCCTTGGCGGCACGTTCAATGTTGAGGGCGGTACCTTCAAGGGATTCACCGTTGCAGAGGAAGTTGAAACGCTGAAAGAGGCAGTACGCTACGGCGCTGGCACCGGTGGCACTGTCTCCGGCGGTAAGTTTATCGGCGCTATCGGTGTTAACATTCTGGCAAACGCTGGGGACGTTACCATCTCCGGCGGCGACTTCTCCGAAGCTACGCTTTCTGTACAGCGCGCTGGCGGTACTGTTGACCTTTCCGATTATGAGAACATTACTGCTATTAGCTTCAAAAACGCTGTAACGGCAGCGAATGCAGAAGCCGGAACAACTTCTATCATCGGCACGGATATTATTATCCCCGACGGCTACGCATTCTACGCGGACGGTGTTCAGGTAGAAGGCGAGACTCTTGATAATGGTACCTACACTATCGCTCTTGCACACACCTGCGCTCCCGTATTTGTAGAAGCAAAGGCTGCAACCTGTACTGAGGCAGGCGTTCAGGCACACTTCAAGTGCGAATGCGGCAAACTCTACCTCGACGCAGAGGGCACTCAGCCTACTACCGAAGCAAAAATCACGATTTCTGCCCTCGGCCACAAGCCTACTTATGTAGCTGAAGTTCCCGCTGAATGCGGCAAGGCAGGCGTTCAGGAACACTACGAGTGCGAATGCGGCAAACTCTTCAGCAATGAAGAGGGCACTGCAGAGGTTACTCTTGAAGATCTCGCAATCGAAGCAAAGGTACACGAGCCCAAGACTGTTCCCGCTACTCCGGCTACCTGTACCGCAACCGGTATCGGCGAGCACAAGAAGTGCGACAACTGCGGTAAGCTTTACGACCTCGAAGGCAATCTGATTGAGGAGGCTCCCGTTCTTCAGATTAACGCGGAAGCACACAAGTGGCTCGAGCCCGTTATCACGGAGAATACCGATCCGCTTGCTCCTCGCACGCACGTCGCAACCTATACTTGCGAACACAGCGGAGAGCATACGAATGTCGTAGTTGCAGCTCACGACTTCACCGAAGGCGATTGCGTCTGCGGCAAGGAAGTCGTAGCCAAGATCGGCGACGTGAACTACGGTTATCTTGATGTTGCATTCGCACAGGGCGGCGAGATTGAACTCGTCTCCAACGTTGAAGTGGATGCACTTCTTAAAGTAGAAGCTGGCAAGGAAGTTACCTTGAATCTCGGCGCCTATACGATCGAGGCAGTTGCCGGCAGACTTTTCATCATCTCTGTTGAAGAAGGCGGCTCGCTCACCATTAACGCAAATGGCGGCGCAATCATCAACGAGAACACACAAGGTTATGCAATTGTTAACTACGGCACGCTCGTAGTAAACGGCGGTACCTACACTGGTGACTACGCTCTGTACAACGGTAAATACGCAAGTGCAGGCGCAACTGCAACGCTGAATGCAGGTGCAACCTTCAACTCCACCGTTGACGGATATTCTACCGTAAACTGTGCTACCATGATCATTAACGGTGCAACCGTTAACGATTGGCTCGCTACCTCCGGTGTCTTCACAATCAACTTCGGTTCTGTTGAGTATCTGTACGCAAATGAGCCTGATGCAGGTGTTGCAACCGGTACCTCCACGACCATTGTTGACGGTACGTTCAAAGAGATCTGGCTCGACGGAGGCAACTACATCGCTTGCGATGACGAAGATCACAAGGCTATCGGTGCGCGGATCCAGAAAGAGAACAACGTAGCGATTGAGTACGCAAACGGCAAGTTCATTGCAACTAAGCTGACCGAGGATAACACCGAGGCTGAGATCAACGGTACGTACTATCCGTCTATCCAGGATGCTATCGACGCTGTTGATCCTAAGGCTGAGGATGAAGCGGCCAGAACCATTACGCTCAACAGCAACGTTGATGTACCCGAAGAAGGCCTTGTAATCGATGAAGGCGTAATCCTCGATACGAACGGCAACGAACTCATCGTTCCTGAAGGCACTGACCTCTATGTTGACGGTCATATCGTAGATACCAGCAAGGATAAGACCGGTGTTGTTAAGGCTCAAAAGGGATTTCTCCACGTTCCTAAGGATAACCCGCAGGTTCCCGTATGGAACGGTGAGAGCTACACGCTTACTGAACCCGTTCAGCAGCATAAGAACGTTATGATTGACGAGAACGGCAAGTTCACTATGTCGTTCAGACCTACGTTCGGTACCAAGCAGTTCAACCAGGATTGCCTCGGTGCAGGTACGGATGCGTCCGGCATTACGATCCTTCTTGTGATTACCTGGGATGGCGGCGTGAAGAACTTCGAAGTACCGACCGAATTGGCAGAGAGCATTTACCTGAATAACGGTTCCATCGGATTCCGTGTCGGTGGTCTTGAAGGTAAGACCAACATCGTTCTGCAGATTCAGATCTTCTCCAAGGAGACTGACTGTCTCCAGACGATTCAGACCTACAACATCTCTGAGATGCTTGCAAATTAACAGAAATGGGGTGAAATTGAATGAAAGCAGTATATGAAAAACCGTTAGTAGAAGTTCTTGAACTCCATACGGAGAAAATTGCAAACAGCGATATGGAAGACGGCGACTTCTGGTTCAGCAACATGGATGACAGCTGGTCCTGATTCTTCTATGCATTGTCTTATTGCAGATCTACATGTAGAAATTCCCGCAGAGGGGGGGCTCGCCCCCCTCTGCGCGGACTACACAACTGATCCGGCAGATTCTCCCGATATCGTCGTGCGTGCAAGTGATTACCGACGACCCACGTCGTTCGAAGCGACCGAAGAAGCGATCGCATATATGGAATCCGGCATCCGATTTTACTGTGAGCTGCTCCGTTTTGACGGATTTGCTCTCCACGCATCCGCCGTTTCGTACGGCGGCAAGGCATATCTCTTCTCAGGCACCTCGGGTGTAGGGAAGTCCACCCACACCCATCTCTGGCAGAGTACGCTTGGCGAGGATGTAAAAATCTTTAACGACGACAAGCCGGCGCTACGGCGCCTTGGCAACCGATGGTACGCCTACGGCACGCCGTGGTGCGGCAAGGATCACGTCAATATAAATATGAAGGTGCCGCTTGCCGGCATCTGTTTTCTCAGACAGGCGGATCAAAACAAAATCCGACGTTTGGACAGTAAGGAAGCGTTACAGCGGATACTCTCTCAGACGATCCGAAAACGGTTGGATGAGGACGAGACCGTGCTTCTGCTTTCTCATATTGATAAGCTGATTCGGGAAATCCCCATTTTTGAACTCGAAAACCGCCCCGAGCCGTCGGCTGCTCGGTTGAGTTATGAAGCCATGCGCCGTGTGGCAGAGGAGGCTAAGTTATGAAAATCAAAAACGGGTTTGTGTTGCGCGAGGTAGCGGGTACCCCCGTCGTTCTGCCTGTAGGGCAGGCAGCCGTTGATTTGAGCGGGATGCTTTCCTTGAATAATTCCGGTGTTCTTCTTTGGAAGGCGCTGGAAGAAGGAAGTGATCGCGAGGCACTTGCCGACGTGCTTTTGACCGCATATGAGGTTGAACGCGCCGAGGCTCTTGCCGATGTGGACGAGTTTATCGAGAAACTCACAAAAATCGGTTGTGTCGAATAAATACCTGTGGCATTTGTCGCACGCGGATACCCGCGTGCGATGTTTGTGCCGTGTAATGTGCCGGAATATCCGACACGTTACAGGGTGCAAACGTGTTGCACTTAAAATGCTTTTTGGAGGATGTTATTATGAAAAAAGTAATTGCTCTGCTTCTGGTGGCAGTACTGCTGATTCCTGCAGTCAGTGCCTATACAGGGGAACAGTTGAATACGGCAGATGCCCTCAATCACTTGGGGCTCTTCCTTGGTACCGGTACCAGCTATGAGTTGGATGCGGAGCTTACGCGTGCGCAGGGAATCACTCTGCTCGTTCGTATGCTCGGTAAGGAAGAGGAAGCTGCTTCGCTGCCTTATACCGCGCCCTTTACCGATGTTGAGGAATGGGCGAAGCCTTACGTCAACTATGCGTGGCTTCACTCTATTACCAACGGTGTTTCCGACGTTCGCTTTGACTCGGAAGGCGTGATGACGGACTTTATGTTCCTCACGCTCACCCTGCGTGTGCTCGGCTATAAGGACAGTGGCGAGAATGCAACGTTTACTTGGGATAACCCGTATGCGCTTGCAAAATCGGTAGGCCTTGTGGATATGGAAAACGCCAATGAGACGTTCAAGCGTGCCAATGCTGTTGAGGTTTTCTGGAATGCTCTGACGGCAGACAACAACGCGCTTGCCAATGAGCTCATTAAAAATAAGGTATTCTCTGAGGACGCTTTCTATAAGGCAGTGCAGATTGAGAAGAACGGAAAAGATGCGGAGATCGTTGTTCCTGTTCTTCCGTGGTTCCCGGTCATTCCCCCTATAACTGAAACAGAGGCTACTACGGAGACTGAAGAAACAACGACCGTTACCGAGGCTACCACTACGGAAACTGAAGCTACCACTACGGAAACTGAAACTACTACAACGGAAACTGAAACTACTACAACGGAAACTGAGGCTACTACAACGGAAACTGAGGCTACTACGCAGACAGAAGCTACTACCGGCCCCGAAGAGAACGATACGCCCGATGCGCCCTCTTTCAATCCTGATGAATATACCTATGCTGACTACCAGGCAATGAGCGGTGCGGAAAAACAGGCATTCAGAGCATCTTTCGCTTCCAATGCTGCGTTCAAGGCATGGCTCGACGCCGCCAGAGAACAGCATATCGCAGACGAGAGCCGTATTCCGATCGGCAGCGGCGATTCTAATCTCGACTGACAGTAATATCCGATTATGAACAAGAGAAAGTATATGGAGGTCAGCATGGCCTCCCTTTCTCCGCTTATAGAAGAAGTGATTCAGCGCGGCAACAGTGCGGAAATTACCGTTGAGGGAACGAGCATGCAGCCGTTTCTTCGCCATAGGGTAAGCCGCGTGCGGCTTTACCGTGCGGATCGCGTCAAAAATGGCGACGTCGTTTTGTACCGAAGAGATAACGGGGCATTTGTTCTTCACCGTATCGTAGGGAGCCGAGACGGGTCGTATACCATGTGCGGTGATAACCAATATGTATTGGAGCACGGCATCCACCGCGATCAGATCCTTGCGATAATGACCGCGTATGCCCGAGATGGTGTCTATTTTCGTGACAGCTCCTCATTCGGGTACAGCGTGTACCGTGTTCTCTGGATGAGAACCCGCTTTATACGGCGTTTGGTTCGAAAAGCAAAACGGGGAATTTCCCGCCTTATTCGAAGGTCATAATAATGTAACGTTTATACGGCCGGTTTTTATATCACCGACCAAACCTCCGGCAAATGATGACGCCACTCCCGCCCTTCATATGAATACGGTGAAGCGTTATCGGATTATAGATAGGAATGGTATCAAAATGAACAATCAAGTAACCAACGAATTGCGAGAGACGGATTTTGCGGAAATTGATCTGCTTGAACTGCTCAAGCTTTTGTGGCACAATATTTGGAACATTGTTATTTCTTTGATTTTGTGCGGCAGTATCGCGTTTTCTGCAGCAATGTTTTCGATCGAGCCGAAATATACGTCCAGCGCTATGATGTACGTGAATAATCATTCGATTTCGCTCAGTGCGGGGTCATACGCTATCAGTGCCTCGCAGATTTCGGCTGCAAGAAGCCTTCTCGATCTGTACGTGATTATTCTGCAGTCCAGAACGACGTTGGAAATGGCGATCGAAAAAGCAGATCTGCCTTACACATATGCACAGCTGCGCAGCATCGTTTCGGCAAAAGCGGTAAATGATACGGAGATTTTCTCCATTTCCGCTACTTGCACGAATCCCGATGATGCCAAGCTGATCGTTGATACGCTTGTAGAGATCCTCCCCGAACGAATTTCAGACATCGTGGACGGAAGCTCCGTGCGCGTGGTGGATTATGCGGTTCGTCCCGTGTCGCGTTCTTCGCCCTCTTATACCCGTTATGGAATGATAGGTATGTTTGTCGGTGCGGTTCTCAGCGCGGCATTCATTATCATCCGTGATTTGATGAATACGACGGTCCGTGACGAGGATTATCTCCGTTACAGATACAATATTCCGCTTCTTGCCGTCATTCCCGATGCTTTCGGATCTTCCGGCAAATCGTACGGCTATAAGTACAAAGATGGTAAGAAATCCAGATATAAATACGGACAGAAACGGTACGGCTATTACGGAAATGCATACGAGAACGTGTCTGAAAGCACGAACGAGAACATACAGTTCGAACAGAACAACGATAAAAATGGTGGCGATAGATGAGCATGTTGAAAAAGAAACAGCAGGAAATTGCAAACGAAATGAAGAAGATAGAGGAGTCCGAAGTTTCTGCTTTGACAGCTATCGTCGGACATAAGCGTTCTTTTGCCATGTCGGAGGCGCATAAACGCCTTCGTACGAATGTAATTTTCAGCTTTGCGGATGACAGTGAGTGCCACGTAGTCGGTGTTACGAGCGCTATGGCACACGAGGGCAAAAGTACGACCTCTATCAATCTTGCGTACGATATGATGAAGGCAGGGAAGAAGACTCTTCTCATTGATGCAGATATGCGTATGTCCCGCGTTGCTAAAATTTTGAACATTTCCCGTGCCCCCGGACTCAGTAATATGCTCGTCGGCGACAACAACGGGCAGGATTTGGTACAGCACGCTATAGAGCACGGTGGATTGCCCGTTATCACCTGCGGCGATATTCCGCCGAACCCGACGGAACTGCTCTCTTCCAAGCGCTTCTCTTTGATGTTGGCTGCTTTGAAGAAGGTGTACGAATACATTATCATTGACCTGCCGCCCGTCGGTGAGGTTTCCGACGCATTGATTGCCTCGAAATTGGTAGACGGCATGGTGATTGTCGTTCGTCAGCAGTTTGTAGATAAGCATGCGCTGGATGATACGGTGCATCAGCTTCTTTTGAGTGAGGCACGTATTATTGGCTTTGTGATGACGTGCTCGCAGCGCGGCGCCAAATACGGAAAGTACAAATATAACTATAAAAAGAAATACGGCAACGGCAAATACGGTTACAACAAAAAATACGGCTCCCGCGCACGCTATGGTGCCTACGCAGCTATTGAGAACGATTCAGCCGAGAACGAATAACGTCACACTTTTCGGGCGCATCAAAATGACAGACAGGAAATGAGGCGCGAAACAAAATGAGCGGCAGTATCAAAACAGTGGATTTTCATACGCACATCCTCCCCCGTGTGGATGACGGGAGTAGATCCGTTCATGAGAGCGTGCAAATGGTGCGTTCCTTGGCGGCAGACAGCACAGACTATATTGTTTTGACCCCGCATTTCTATGCGAGAGTGGATGACCCGGAGCGCTTTTTGAGGCGTCGTGACAGAGCGGTTGCACAGCTTACAGAGGCGCTCGCAGTCGAGAAGGATTTCTCCGTACCTCTTCTTATCCCCGGAGCGGAGATAGAGTATTTCGAGGGTATAGCTTCGCTTGGTGAATACCCCTCGTTCCGATTAGGGAGCTCCCGTTGCCTTCTTCTCGAAATGCCGCTCGGAAAATGGACCTCTCGCGTAATTGATGATGTACTGCAGCTCAACAGTCGGTCTGATTGCCGTGTGATTCTCGCGCACGTTGAGAGATATCTTTTCGATCAGCCCAAGGATACCGTGCGTATCCTCCTGCAAAACGGTGTTCTTATGCAGTCCAATGCAACCTTCTTTTACACAAGAAGAACAATGCGTAAAGCACTGTCTATGCTGAAACGCGGATGTGTTCATCTCCTCGGTTCAGATTGTCACAATATGACCACCCGCCCGCCGGATCTTGTAAAGGCGTGCAGCGTGATTACCGACCGTATGGGGAAGGAGTGCCTGGCAGAGATCATGCAACGAGCACATTACATCCTTTCCGAAAACAACATACAAACGAATATGAGGCAGCCGTAATATGAAATGGCGTTACATACTCTTTCTGATTGCGGCACTCATAGGTGTTGCACTGTGTATTTCCTTGCAGATCGTATATCATAATATGCTGTCGGATAATAGCGATCACCTGGAAGCGCTCAGAGACTCCATAAAAGAATATGAAACTCTCCCCGTCTTTCCGGCAAAAACCGAAACACCGGATGTAACTTCCGATACTGAGGACACAGCGGAAACTACCGTACCCGTCGCAGCGGAATCGACCCCTGACAGTACGGATGCCACTGAAACTATGCCACCCGCAGACGGGCAGGCATCCCTCAATTTTGATCCACTCAAAAGTATTAATCCCGACATTTATGCGTGGCTGGAGATCAAATACACCTTGATTGATTATCCCGTACTGCAAAGCCCGGATGATGACAAAAAGTACTTGACCACCGCCTACGACGGGTCACCTTACATCGGTGGTGCTATCTTCACCGAGAAAACGTACAACGGCACCGATTTCAACGATCCCGTTACCGTTATTTACGGGCACACCATGCCGTGGGGCCTTCTGTTCGGGCAGCTGCAAAAGGTTTATTCCGATCCCCAAACGTTTGAGACGTTTAAAAATATCATCGTGTATCTCCCCGGAGAAGTGCGCAATTATGTTGTGTTTGCCGCAGTTCCGTTTGAAAAAACACATCTTCTCCATACGTATGATTTTGACAACTCGTATTGGTATGAGAGCTTCTTCGAAAAAGTAAGCCGTATCCGCGCCATCGGTGCGAATATCGCCGAGGAACGTTTCCCTGAAGCGGGCGATCGTGTGATTATTCTTTCCGTGTGCCTGAACGAAAATACGAACAAACGGTATCTCGTCATGGCAGTGCTGGAAGACGATCTGTAAGATCATTCTTGAAAATTATAAATCATATTTCCTCGATATAGCAAAAGGAGTTTGTTTATCATGAAAAACGTTCGTTTCCTTCCCATTCTTCTCGCAACGATTTTGTTGTTTACCTTCGTTTCCGCTGCGGCAAAGTTCACGCCCAGCATTGAGCGTAAGGACGGCCCCGTTCTTATGGAAGAAGTAAGAGAGAACGACAAGCTGATTATTACGCCGATCGCACACGTGTACAGCGATAAGCACGATGTGCACAAAGATATTGAGGAAAACCTCAAGTCAGCGGAGAATGATCTTAGACAGAAGACGATTAGCGAGCTGATCCCCAACTTTGAGGCTATCTGGACGCATTTTACCGGGGGGGCTCCGATCGAGCACGCCGTGGTCAGCGATATCTTTGATGTCCGCTTTGAAAGCGAACTGACCGAAGCAAAAAAGAGTGGCGAGGAAATTACCTTCCGCGTCAAGATTCAGGGACTTACCCCTGAGGATAAATTCATTCTGATCAGCCGTCCGCACGGCGAGAAGGAGTGGCAGATCGACGATCGCATCAATGTGCCTGAGTCGACTGTATATGCAAATCGTTTCTCCACCTTTACCGTTACCACGCTCGGTGTCAAATCCGCGGGTAGCTATGGATTTGCCGGCGGACGCGTAACCGGCGGCAGCACTACGGGCGGTTTTGGCTTTGTAGACACTACTGTTACTGCCGACGGTGTATCTTCGGACGTCAGGTATTCCATCGATAAAGACGGTGTTTTGACGATTACCGAAACAACCATGTGCGCTTTCGCGATCATTCGCGATAACGGCGCTGATCCTGCGGTTGATCCGAACGCTCCCGATTCTCCCCAGACGGGAGTAAGCCTGTGGTTTGCCCCTGCTATCGTGGGTGCGATTTTGTTTGGCGCAGTAGCTTTCGTATCTGCGAAAAAACTTTCCAAGCGCACGCGTGCTTGATTTTGTAAAACTTGATTAGCGTTTTATAAGGAGACAGGGAAATGAAAAAGAAAAAAACACTCAAGGAAATAGGTGTGGTCTGTCTCCTTCTTATCTTTATTTTGTCCTTGATTTCGGTTTTCAACTTGATTGAGAAAATCGTGGATTTGAAGCACCTTTCGGAAGACACCTTACAGTACCCGGATTCCACCGAGGAGCGGGTCTATTTTGACGGAAACTGGTACGTAAAGAAGCATGGCATTGAGAACGTTTTGATTCTCGGTATCGACTCGGCAACAACTGTGGATGGAGCTGATGAGGCTTCATTGCAGGCTGATTTTATTGCCGTCCTCTCGATCAATAAGCTTGATAAAACGTTTTCCGTTCTCCATATAAACCGTGATACTATGACGGATATAACGCAGTTGGATGCGAACGGAAATCAGTACGGCGTCTTTAATGCACAGCTTGCATTGGCGCATACATATGGAGCTACTGACACGCTGAGATGCAGCAATACAGTATCTGCAGTAGAAAATCTTTTGTATGGGACAGTAATCGATCATTACTTCTCGGTAACTATGGATGCAGTCCCGATTCTGAACGATAGTGTTGGAGGCGTAGACGTAACGCTTACCAAGGATTTTCCCCTCTTCGGAGAAGAGGCAACTGCAGGCACAACAATCACTTTGACAGGCAAAGATGCGCTTTCATTTATTCGTTGGAGAAGCGACGATCCGTATAACAGCAATCTCGAACGTATGGAGCGTCAGCGACTCTATATAAGTGCTTTGATGTCGCAATACATGAATTCGGCGAATGAAAGCACGCTGAAAACGTTAATGTCAATAGACGAATATGTGACCGCGGACTACACGGTGGATCAGTTGTCTTTGCTTTTTGAGCGTTTGCGCGATTACATATTCCAAGGGACAGTTTCATTGCCCGGAGAAGCAAAGAAAAACGATATTTACGTGGAATACTACGTAGATGAGGCAGCTCTCCAAAAAACAGTCGTTGATTTATTTTATAGACTTAAGGAGTAATTCTGATGAAAACGCAGTCATCTGACAAGGCTCAGTTCTCCGCACGCAAAAAGTCACGGAAAAACCGACATTTGTCTCTGGTCGCGTATGATCTTCTTGCTCTCGTATTTGTTGATATATTGCTTTTGGCAATAAACCCCAGCAGCCCCGAGCCGCGGGAGATGAAGACATTTCTTGTTCATCTCTTTTTGTCGTGTGTTCTCGTATATCTGTGCCGACTTACTGCCGGTGTTTACAAACAGATATGGCGATATGGGTCGCCGGTCGCTTATATGCGACTGATTTTGGCTGACTTTGTGGCAGGTGTGTTGTTTTACTCTGTCGGACTAGTGCTTCCTTTTTCCCGTATTCTGTTTCTTCGTGCGGCGTCTGTTATAGCCTGCAATCTTTTGTGCGCTATAGCTATGCGAATGGTATATCAGTATATTTACGAGTATGCAAACAAACAGACACAGCATAAAGGCTTCTTGTGGACGCTTTTAATGAACATGACGGGACTCAACTTCGAGAATGAAAGGGTTGAGGGGGCGCTTAAGATCGGGGCCAAGATCCGCATTGCGATTGTAGGCGCGGGGCAGGTAGGCGTAATGCTGGCGGAGGAACTTTTGAAAAATCCGAACGCCTCATATGAGCCTTGTTGCTTTATCGATATTGATCGCTCAAAGGTTGGTCGGTTGATTTTTAATTTGCCGGTCATCTCGGAGGCCGCGGCATCACTTCAGGCTCTCGAGAAATATTCGGTGCAGGAGATTGTGTTTGCTCTACCGCACAGTACGCCTGAGGAGATCCAATCGCTGTACCTTTTGTATGAAAAAACCGGATGCAAAATCAAGGTTTATGATTTCCCGATTATGCAGACCGCAGTAACGAACAAACGCCAAATGCGTGAGTTTGATATTGAAGAGCTGCTCTTCCGCAAGCCGGTGCGCTTTGAGGATAAGCAGATGAATGCATATTACAAAGATAAGGTCGTTCTAATAACGGGCGGCGGCGGCTCAATTGGCAGTGAGCTTTGCCGTCAAGTTGCAAATATGCAGCCGAAAACGCTTATTATTCTTGATATATGCGAAAACGGTGCATACGATATTCAGCAGGAATTGCGCTTTGCCTACGGGCATGCGCTTCATGTATGTGTGGAGATCGTGTCTGTCTGCGACCGGATCGGCGTCGAAAAGGTGATGGATTTGTATCACCCTGATATCATTCTCCATGCCGCCGCGCACAAGCACGTTCCCCTCATGGAGCACAACTGCTGTGAGGCTGTCAAAAACAACGTGTTTGGAACGCTGAACGTAGTTGAACTGGCAGAGAAGTATGGAGTGGAACGGTTCATCATGGTTTCTACGGATAAGGCCGTCAATCCAACCAACGTAATGGGCGCTACCAAGCGAGTTTGTGAGATGATCGTTCTCAGCCATACGAAGAGCGGATCGGTTACCTCTTTCAGCGCTACTCGTTTCGGAAATGTGCTCGGCAGTGCCGCGTCTGTTGTTCCTCTGTTTAAAAAACAGATCAAAAGCGGCGGCCC
Source organism: Eubacteriales bacterium (assembly GCA_045611685.1). Taxonomy (GTDB): domain Bacteria; phylum Bacillota; class Clostridia; order Oscillospirales; family CAG-272; genus SIG701. The sequence continues at coordinate 12,697 of JAZKXO010000003.1, forward strand.
CGTTACCATTACCGACAAACGGATCATCCGCTATTTTATGTCCATCTCCGAAGCGAGCCAACTCGTTCTACAGTCCGGTTATATGGCGAAAAACGGAGAGTTGTTCGTTCTCGATATGGGTAAGTCCGTGAAGATTTTGGAGCTTGCGGAGAATATGATTCGCCTTAGCGGATTTGAGCCGTATCGCGATATTGATATCATCGAGACCGGCCTTCGTCCGGGTGAGAAGCTGTACGAGGAACTGCTCATTCACTCCGATAAACTTGAAAAAACCGACAATGGCATGATTTTCGTCGAGCGTGATGAGATCCTCTCCGAGGAAGAGTTGAATCAAAAACTCAGTATTCTCAGAGCGGCACTTGATACCGCAAACGACGAGATCGTAAAAGATGCGCTCATGCGTGTTGTCCCTACCTTCCGTAGGCCGGATGACATCAACAATTCCGAAGACACCGAGGAGATCCTCCAGGTGCAGCCGGTGTGAATTATGTAAAGAAAAAGCCTTTCTCTTGCCAAAAACGGCAAAGGGAAGGGCTTTCTTTTTTGCGGTTATTGCCGTGCAAGGCACACAGGGGCGAGTTCATACAATGTACTCAACCATCTGTAAAACGCTCCAAACGTACAAAAATAAAAGAGCGAGCCGACAAAGGGTCGGCTCGCTCACTTTTATACGCGAAATGCGAAAGCAGAAATAAATCAGATGTTCATTTTGGTGAGAAGCAGCTTCGCACAATCGATCTGATTGGGGATGTTGCCGTTCTCATCGCGGACGCGCCAGATATCGGGCGTAATTTCGTCTGCGATATACATCTTGCCGGTCTCGTCGTAGCCGACCTCAATTTTGAAGTCGATCAGCGTGAGACCCATAGAGGAAAGTTCTTTTTTCAGAACTTCGCCAACGCGTACGAGAATACCGAGTGCCTCGTCGTACTGTCCTTCCTTCAGGATGCCTTTCATGATGCAGAGACGTTCGCTGATGAGCGGATCACCCTGTGCGTCATCCTTGAGGGTTACTTCAGTGTACGGCGGGTCAAAGGGAATGCCTTCTTCGAGTGTGAAGCGGCGGCACATGCTGCCTGCAGTGAAGTAGCGAAGAACGAACTCGAGCTTCGGAACGGTAAGCTGTCTTACCTGCATGAGTCCCTTTTCGACGTCGGCAGCAATATAGTGCGTGGGGATGTTGTTTTTCTCCATCAACTCAAAGAAATACTTGGAGAGAGCAAGGCCGATCTTGCCCTTGCCTGCAACGCTTCCGCCGACCGTGTTGGAGCCGGGATCGAAGTTGCCGTTTTCGCCGGTCATGTCATCCTTGAACAACAGATGGACAATGCCGTTTTCCTCATCAAGAAGAACGTTTTTCGTTTTGCCCGTGTACAGAGTTTTCATTTTTGTTTCCTGCTTTCGTATGATTTGGATAAAATCAGTTTTGTGGTTTTAGCGCTTGTTTTGAAACAGCAGCCAGATGTTTTTACAAATTATTATATCACGTTTTTTGAAAAATTGCAAGAGAATTTCTATCAGAAGAGTCCGGTAATTACGCCGTCATCCGATACATCAATCTTTTCAGCGGCGGGCACTTTGGGGAGACCGGGCATCGTCATAATATCGCCCGTCAGAATGACAAGGAAGCCGGCACCGGCGGAAACCTTCACGTTCTTTACGGTAACGGTGAAATTCTCGGGCGCACCGAGTTTTGAAGGATCGTCGGAGAAGCTGTACTGCGTCTTTGCCACGCAGATCGGAAGCTTGTCAAAACCGAGCGCAGTCAACTGGGCGATCTGCTTTTCGGCAGCCGGCTGGATCGTAACGCCTGCGCCACGATAAACGCGTTTCACGAGCGTTTCGATCTTCTCCTTAATCGGCAGATCGAGTTCGTAACTGAACTTAAACTCGGACGGAGTTTCGCACAGACGAACAACTTCTTCAGCCAGTGCAACACCGCCTTCGCCGCCCTTTGCCCATACGTCGGACAGAACGACGTTTACGCCGAGTTCCTTGCACTTTTCGATGACGAGTGCGACTTCCGCATCGGTGTCGGTGGGGAAGCGGTTGACAGCTACGACGGTCGGCAGACCGTATACGTCGCGGATATTGGAAACGTGGCGCAGAAGGTTCGGGAGTCCCACGCCGAGGGCGTCGAGATTCTCCGTGCCCAGCTCCGTCTTGGGAACGCCGCCGTGCATCTTGAGCGCGCGAACGGTAGCTACGACTACGACGGCGGAGGGCGTAAGTCCCGCATAGCGGCACTTGATGTCGAGGAATTTCTCAGCACCCAGGTCGGCACCGAAGCCGGCCTCGGTTACGGTGTAATCGCCGAGCTTCATGGCCATCTTCGTAGCGATTACGGAGTTACATCCGTGTGCGATGTTGGCAAACGGACCGCCGTGCACGAATGCAGGCGTTCCCTCGAGCGTCTGTACGAGATTAGGCTTCAAGGCATCCTTGAGAAGCGCTGCCATCGCGCCGTGAGCTTTCAGATCGCCTGCGGTAACCGGCTTTTCATCATAGGTATAGCCGACGATGATGCGGGAGAGGCGCTCCTTCAGATCGCGGAGGGAATTTGCAAGGCAGAGAACTGCCATGATCTCGGAAGCAACGGTGATATCGTAGCTGTCCTCACGGGGCGTGCCGTTTACGCGGCCACCCAGACCGTCGACAACAAAGCGGAGCTGACGGTCATTCATATCCACGCAGCGGTGCCAGGTGATGCGGCGGGGATCGATACCGAGGGCGTTGCCCTGGTAGATGTGGTTATCAAGCATAGCGGCAAGAAGATTGTTCGCAGCACCGATCGCGTGGAAGTCGCCGGTGAAGTGGAGGTTGATACCCTCCATCGGAACGACCTGTGCATATCCGCCGCCGGCGGCGCCGCCTTTTACGCCGAATACCGGGCCGAGGGACGGCTCACGGAGCGCTACCATAACGTTCTTGCCAATCTTGGAAAGGCCGTCAGCGAGACCGATAGTGGTGGTCGTTTTACCTTCGCCTGCAGGGGTGGGGGTAATGGCGGTAACGAGGATCAGCTTGCCTTCGGGGCGCTCGGACTCGGTAAGGAGGGAAAGATCCACCTTCGCCTTGTATTTGCCGTAGTGCTCTACGTATTTTTCATCAATGCCTGCCTTGTCTGCAATTTTGGAGATAGGCTGCATTTCGACGGACTGTGCAATTTCAATATCGGTAAGGTATGCCATAGTGTGCCTCCTTATTTAATCAGTGGTTTTTGTTGAACATACGGTTCTCGACCGCACCGGTTTCGAGATTTACAAAGCGAACGTACAGGGAGATCTTGTTCTGCTCGTTCAGGTTGTTCCAGATCATATCTGCGAATGCGTCAATGTCGGAAGGAATAACTACGCGCTCCGGCTCACCCGTAAATGTGGGAATCGGATTGCCGTCACAGTTGTAGGTGTGAATAAAGTGACCCACGCCGCTGATAGGTGCGTAGGAGAAGGTGTAGCGGTTGCACGCAGTGCCTTCGGCGTCCGCACTCTTGAGAATGCTCATCTTATAGGTGAAAGCGTTCTTCTGGAACGTCAGCATACCGCTGATACGGGGGGTGAAGTTCGGTGCATCCGGCTCAAACGCACGGGTTTCGAGCGCCGCTTCAAAAGATTTTCCTACTTTGAGGCCCTCGTATACGGTGTCCGTCTGGTCACCGTTCGTAACGATCAGCTGATTTTCAAAGACGCGGATAGGAGAGTAGATAATAAGAGACGGATCCTCGACCTTAGAGGCGTCGAAGGGATGGATGATGACCTCATCGCCGTTTTCGATGAAAACGCGGTTGCGGCTGTTTTCGCTCCGACCCATGATGAAGTAAGCGATCGCGGCGGACTTTCCGTCTTCGGTTTTGCCGATGACGATGCCGCGACCGGGGTAGGTGTTTTCGGAAAGGAGTTTTGCCAGATTTTCGTTCGTGTAGATGCTCATATAAAACCTCCGTTTGGTGAATTTTCAGAATTATTTATTGCCGGTAAGGCGGGCGAAAAGGGGCATCAGCCAGCCGCCGATCGAGTTGCCGATTACGACGAAGAGGATGAAGACAATCATCTTCAAGGAGTATTCGCCGGCACAGAAGAAGTAGAACATATCTGCGATCGAGTGTTCAAATCCCGAGAGAATGAAGACAGGAACGCAGAAGAAGATGCCGGCGGTCGACGCTTTATCCTTGTAGATCTGCACGGCGGTGTACATAAGAATGCCGCAGAAAATACCTGCAACGATTGCATAAAGAAAGTTTTGCTCAAGTTTGGGGGCCACGAGCGTTTGGGCTTTCTCAATAAGTGCGGGGCGGCAGATGCGCACGCCCGTTGCGGCTAAAAAGCAGCCAACGGCGTTACCGAAAAGCCCGGCGATGACGGAGAAGATATCCGTGAGCTTGTGGGAGTTTACGAGGTATCCCACTTTACCGGTAAAGAGGTAAAAACCGAGCATGCAGATAGACAAAAGTGCTACGGAGAAGAGGATGGAACCGACTACGCGGTTATCGACTGAGAGAAGAACAGTACCGCCGATGCTGACACAGATGCCGGCGGGGATCGCGAGAATAAACGCGTTCAGAATGGGGGAGGGTTTTCTCTCATTTTTTGTACCTGCGTCCTGGGGGAAATCCGCGTGACGAAGCGGTGCGGAGTCTTTGGTCATTTGATTCATGGGTGGCTCCTTTCCGATTGAGTAATGAAATTAATGGAAGAAACAGAAAAGGCAATCCGGCATAAATGCAGGATTGCCCAGGCGGTCGGCATAATACGGGCTGAACTGCACGTGGTTTTTCCACTAATCCGCCAGCAGTAACAGCTTCTTTGCTTTATCTAACATAAGTATATCACGGAGGAAGGGTGATTGTCAAGAATCAAATAAGAAAACGTCGAAAATTTTTCGGAGAAAAGAAAAAGCCCCCGAGAGAAACCTCGGGGCCGGTGCAGTGAATAAAGACAAATCCGAACCCCACCGTCGTGTGACAAGGTTCGGATTTTTTCTGTCGCCACCCGATGATTGGGGGCGGCAACTTGCAACTGGTGCCGGTGGCGGGGGTCGAACCCGCACCCTGTTGCCAGGACTGGATTTTGAGTCCAGCACGTCTGCCAATTCCATCACACCGGCGTGTACAATTAGTATATCACAATTGTGCCGAAATTGCAAGTCAGACATACTGGTAAAAATGCACAAAAAAACAGTCGGCTGTTAAAAGCCGACTGTTCGATTTGCTTTAGCTTTTGTGGTGTGATTAACCGAGGAGATAGTTAATGCGGTAGAGAGACTGTGCGAGCTGTGCTTTGTCAACCGTGCCGTCGGGATTCAGTTCCTTCGTGGTTACGTCGAAGATGTAGGTAGCAGTTGCCCATGCAAATGCTACTCTTGCATCTGCATCCACAGCAGAATAATCGTTGTAGGTCGTAAGATCTCTTGCTTTGGATACGTCTAACTTCAGCTCTTTGGCGAGGTTGTAGAACGCAACAGCCAGCTGCTCGCGGGTGATCGGTTTCTCAGCGTCGGTGGATACGAGGATGTTCTTCTTGAGAAGCTCTTCTTTCGTGATCTTCAGGTACTTTGCGAAGAGGGTTGCAAGATCATCGTAGGTTACGGGCGTACCTCTGCCGAAGGTGCCGTCATCATTGCCTTCGAGAAGATCGTTATTCAGAACGTAGTTCACACCGGCTGCGAAATATGCATCGGCATAGAGATCGGAGTAAACGTCATACCATGAAATCTCGCCTTTCTTTGCAAGGGCAATGTTTGCCTTCAGCTGTGCGAGTCTCTTGGCTTCTGCTTCTTCCTTAGCGAGCTGCTCCATCTGTTCGGGGGTAAGGACAGGTTCCTGCGGCTTGGGGTCCGCGGGCTTCTCCGTTTCGGTCTCGTCCTTCAAAACGGGAACGAGAGCCATCTTCCACTCGCCGTTCACGTATACGCTTCTGAATTCGAAATCGTATTTGTCGGAGTCAAGGCCGGGGATCGTGTACCAGGGGTAGTTGTAGCCGGGGAGGATACCGCCGATAGAGCCGTATCCCGGAATGACTACAACCCAACCGTTGTTGATAATACCGTTGTTGCCGCTGCCGATCGGATACCAAGTGCCCGGATAAGTGGGGATGGTAACGGTGTTTCTTTCTACAACGCTGATCGTTACAACGGTAGAAATGTCGGGCTCGTCAACGAGGGAGATGGTGATGTTAGAAATACCGAGAGCCAAAGCCTCAATGATACCGGTGTCCTCGTCAAAGGAGATGATGGTCTCATCTTCTACTTCATACTGGAGTTCATAACCGAAGGACTGCCAAGGGAAGTTGGAGCCGTTAACGGTTACGTATGCGTGCAGAGTGGCGGTTTCGCCGACAAGGAGCTTGGGGGTGGCCACATGAGCCTTGATCTCCAGATTGGGGATAGAACCCGGAGCGGGATCGGTAACGGTTACTTTAATGATGGCAAACGTGTATTTTTCGGTAGAAACGAGGATGCTAGCCTCACCGGGAGCTGCGGCGTAAATGAACCCGTAGGGGTTAACGGCAGCTACGGAAGGATTATTGGAGTAGTACGTAACGCCGGTGCCGTAACCGATGTTGTAAACCTCGAACGGCTCAAGCTCAATCTCAGTAACCATAATCTGCGGTATACCGGGGCTTACGATTACGCCGGGATACTGAGGATAATAGAACTGAAGCCAAGCATTCATCTGGTCGGGCGTGGGTGTGGTGCCGGGCAGAAAAATGCCGGGATAGGACGGAGCAGTCGGAATAGGGGGGATTACGGTGGCGGCAGAAACAGCGGTAATGCCGCAGGAGAGAAGCATAACGGCAGCACAAAGGCATGCAATCAGTTTCACGGATTTTTTCATAGTCAAACTCCTTTTCGTTGATATACGTTTATTCTACTATAATAAGTAGATTTTGTCAAGTAAATTTGCCAAAGATGGAAATATAGGGTACAGCTTTTGCACAAGTGTGAGTAAGGGGTTTCCGTTGTAATGGGCGTTTTCAAAGTACCGTTTCATTCCCTCTTACTATATACACGCACGGGGGTGGGATTTCGTCACATATGAGGAAAAATTTTCTTTTTTGACGTCTACCGGTTGAGGGGTCAGTTATCGCGGTTTTCCTCAAGCGTTGTGAATTTCGTGTACTGACCGAACCAGCCCATCTTGACGTTACCTGTGGAGCCGTGTCGGTTTTTCGCTACGATTACTTCCGCGGTATTCTGCGGCTCGTCTTCAGATTTATAGTATTCGTCGCGGTAGAGGAAGAGAACGATATCCGCATCCTGCTCGATAGCACCGGAGTCGCGAAGGTCTGAAAGCATCGGACGCTTGTCCGTACGGGATTCGGGACCGCGCGAAAGCTGTGCACAGCAAATGACGGGAACCTGAAGTTCTTTGGCAAGAAGCTTCAAGGCACGGGAGATCTCTGCTACCTCCTGCACACGGTTATCGATGCGGCGGTCACTTTGCATGAGCTGGAGATAGTCGATAACGACAAGCCCGAGATTTTTTACACGGCGCAGTTTGGCCTTCATACCGGTTACCGTGATGCCCGTCGTATCGTCGATGAGAATCTGGCAGTCCGAGAGACGGGAAGAGGCGTGCGCCAGCTTCGTCCAATCCTCGTCGGTCAGTTCACCGGAACGGAGATGGTAACTGTCGATCAAAGCCTCGCTTGAGAGAACGCGCGAAACGAGCTGTTCCGCCGACATTTCGAGAGAGAAGATCGCTACGGCTTTTTTTGTGGAAGCGGCGGCGTGGGTTGCTACGTTCATCGCAAAACTCGTCTTACCCATACCGGGGCGCGCACCGACGAGCACGAGATCGGATTTTCCAAGGCCGACGAGCACGCGGTCAAGTCCCGAAAAGCCGGTGGGCATGCCGAGGACTTCCGCTTTGTTTTCATTCAGCATGTGCAGACGGTCGTAAACCTGCACGAGTGCGTCTCTGATGTGTACGAAGTTTTTGTTTTCGTGACCCTCGGCGATGGCGAAGATCTTTTGCTCCGCCATTTCGATCAGGTGAGGGACATCATCCTGTTCACTGTATGAGGCTTCGGCGATTTCCTCGCACGCACCGATGAGCGAGCGAAGAAGGCTCTTATCCCGTACGATTTCTGCGTAATCCTTTACGTTCGATGCGCTTGGAACGATCTCGGAGATAAGGCGGATGTAATCCTTACCGCCCGCTTCATCGTATACGCCGTTTTTTACCAGTTCATCGAGAAGGGTAATGACGTCGATGGTGCGTGAACGGAGATACATTCCTCCCATGGTGCGGAACAGTTCCTGGTGTTCTTCCAACTGGAAATCGTCTGCCGTCAGAATACCTGCCAGCTGATCCATGCAGGTGGGGTCAATGAGAATGGCGCCGAGAACGGATTGCTCCGCTTCGAGCGAAAAGGGCATTCGTCTCTTTAGTTCACCGTTCATAGGCTCAGCTGTCCGAAACGACAACGTTGATCTTGCCGCTGATCTCGGTGTACAGTTTTACATCCAGCGCGTACGTGCCGAAAGCGCGGATCGGTCCGTCCATAACGATTTTTCTTTTATCGACCGTAACGCCGTGTACGCTTTGAAGTGCCTCGGCGATATCCTTTGCGGTAATGGAGCCGTAGAGACGTCCGTCAGCGCCTGCAGTGGATTTCAGTTTTACCACGATACCGGCGAGCTTTTCGGCAACGGCACGTGCGGCAGCCTTTTCTTCTTCGATTTTATGGAGGCGCGCCTCTTCCTTGGATTTCAGTTCGTTCATGATCTTGGCGTCTGCTTCAACGGCGAGACCTTTCGGGAAGAGGAAGTTGCGGGCGTATCCGTCGGATACGTTGACGAGATCGCCTTTCTTTCCCTGTGCCTTCACGTCCTGTAAAAGAACTACTTTCATAATTATTCACCCTGCTCCCTTTGGGGAGTCCTTTCTCTATATACGAAATGTTTATTTTTTGACGGGTTTGTCTGTGCCGTCGAGATATGCATCAATCGCGGCTTTCAGCTGAACGAGGGCATCATGGAGCGTGGCGGTAACCTGTGCCGCCGCCATATCGAAATGACCGCCGCCTTTCAGCTTTTCGAGGATCAACTGTACATTGATCGCATCGCCCGAGCGTGCGGAGATGTGCACCACGTCTCCGATTCGGATGAGTGCAAACGATGCCTGCACGCCTTCCACAGAGAGGAGCTTGTCCGCGGCTTTTGCGGCGGCGATACGGTCGCCCGCATCTCCGTCGCCCTCTCCGAGAGCAATTGCGGTTACACCGCGGTAGACGACTACGTTGGAACGGAATTTTGCCTCGCGGATAAAGTCGTCCAGATCCGTTTTGAATAGGTTCTGCGATTCCTGGGGAACGGCACCGCGCTCACGAAGATAGAGCGCCGCGCTGAACGTACGCGTGCCGGTGTTTTTGGTAAACTGCTTTGTGTCGAGCAAAATACCTGCCATCATGAGATTTGCTTCCGCAGGGCGGAGCAGATTCTCGGGCAGAACCTGTTCGAGCATTTCGGAAACAAGCTCACACGTTGCGGAGGCGGACGGTTCGATGTAAGAAATGAGCGGTGTTTTTTCAAATTCAGCCGTTTTTCTGTGGTGATCGATAATAACGACGTTATCCACATTTTGGAACAGTTCGGGAGATTCGTATTTTTCGGGATTGTTCACGTCCACGATAATGAGAAGCGTATGGGCGGATACAAGATCGAGCGCTTCGCTTGCATCTACGAGAACGTCCTTGTAATCCGGCTCATTCTCAAGCATTCGGCGGCATCCTGTGAGGTTTGGATCGCGGAGATCCGTTACGATGTTCACCTGATTGCCGCAGAACATAGCAAGTCGGGCTACGCCGACCGCTGCGCCGAACGCGTCGAAGTCTGCGTACTTATGCCCCATGATAAGGACGTTGGACGCGCGGGACAGGTGCAGGATCAGCTCGTTTGCAATTACGCGGGCACGGATCTTCGTGCGCTTCTGTACGGTTTTCGTGCGTCCGCCGTAGAACTCAATGCCCGCCTCGTTTTTGACAACGACCTGATCGCCGCCGCGTTGGAGCGCCATATCGAGCGCCGCTGCCGCCGCCCGTTCTTTTTCCGTGAACGCGCCGCGTACGTTTGCGACACCGACGGAAACGGTAACGGGGAGTTTGGCATCACCGATGCGGATATCGCGGATCTTATCAAGAATGTCAAACTTCCGAACGATAAAGTCATCCAGGTGGCGTGCTTCAAATACGAAAAGATAACGGTCGCGTTCGTATTCCTTCAGAATACCTTCTGCTTCGTTTGCCCATTCTCTGAGGACCGTTTCGATCTCCACCGCAACGGTACGGAATTTTTCGTGCTCGTACTGGAGGAGTTCATCAAGGTTATCCATAAGGATATAGGCGACGACTGCCTCACTCTGCGCGAGCTGGCTGTACAGACGTTCCATTTCGGTCACGTCGGTGAGCGTTACGATAGAGAAGCCCTTGTCCTTGGCGCGGATCGTCTGTATCCGTGCACGGCAGGAATGTTCTTTGAGGGCAACGTAAGCACCGTCTGCGGCATTCTCTGAAAGCATATCGGCGACACTGCGGCTGAGGTACTCACCGGCACGGTGTCCGTAGAGCGGGACCTTTTCCTCGGTGGCGGCGGCGAACGCACGGTTGTACCAGATGATGCGTTCTTCCGCTTCATCGCAGATGAAGACAGGGGCGGCTTGCTTCATAACGGTGTCGACCATAATGTTGCCGAGCACCGGACTCAGAATCTGGCTGTCCGCGCCGTGCGGTCCGTGGCTGACCGTCAGAAATTCGATAAGCGATACGGAAGCGACGATGAGAACGAATGCCGCACCGCAAAGAATGAAAAGCGGGATCTCACTCGAGATTCCGATCACCCAAACGAGAGCAAGGATGAAAAGAACGGCTGCTGCCTTAAAAAGGGACGATAGGGAGATCCTTTCTGTGATCTGTTTAATTTTTGGAAACTTTGACATGATTTCCTTCTTTCCTTCCGCAAAGGGGAACGACGCGTATGACCGCGGCGCGTTTTTGCGGAATAAGATATAGATGCCGTACAGTCGGGCAAATAATCAAAGTAAATACCGTGCCGATGTCGGCACGCAGATATAACAATACATGATACATTATACCACATATTTCTTACGATGGATGAAATATTTGTAAAATTTACGAATTTGTTCACAATTCACCCAAAGAAATTACCGAAAAAGAAAAACTTCTGTTGCATCCAGTAAATTTTGGTGTATAATAGTATACAGGGGTGGTGTGTGTTCTGTATTTGCCCCCCTTTTGAATCGACAGATAAAGAGGTATCCTTTATGGCTATCCCGGTGTTTAAAAATAAAACAGCTGTGCTGCTCGGCGCAGGCGTATCGAATATGCCGCTTGCCGAGTATCTTTTCGCGAAGGGCGCAACAGTTGTCGTTCGCGATCAGAAAACGCCCGAGGAAATGGGCGAGCGTGCACAGAAGCTTCGCGCGCTGGGCGCGACGATCATCGGCGGCCCTTCCTACCTTTCCAATATAAACGGAGACTACATTTTTCGCTCTCCAGGATTCCGCCCCGATCTTCCCTCGATCAAAGAAGCGGTGGCAGGCGGTGCGGTTCTCACCTCGGAGATGGAGTTGTTTTTGGAGAACCGCCCCTCAACGACGATCGGTATCACGGGCAGCGACGGCAAAACGACGACCACGACGCTGATTTCGGAAATTCTGCGCCTTGCCGCAGAAGAAAGCGGAACCTCCGTCTTTCTCGGCGGTAATATCGGCGAGCCGATGCTCCACCGCATCGAGTCGATGGGGGAAAGAGATTACGCGGTGGTGGAGCTGTCCAGCTTTCAACTTATGACGGTGAATCACGCACCCGACGTGGCGGTTATTACGAACGTAACGCCCAATCATCTCAACTGGCACACGGGTATGGACGAGTATATTGCCGCCAAGGCGAAGATCCTTTCGGGATGCGCACGTGCGGTGCTCAATTATGAAAACGAGATTACGAGAGAACTCGCCCGAACAGCACCGTGTCCGGTAACACTGTTCGCCCACGAGCCGATCCCCGACAGCGCGCTTCGGCCTGAGGACTCGGCAATCTATGAAAGAGACGGCGTGATCGTCTTCCGTCTGGCAAATGAAACGGAGGAATTCCCGATTCTCAAGAGCGCAGATATTCTTTTGCCCGGCGGACATAACGTCGAAAATTATATGGCGGCGATCGGTGCCGTTCGCGGGTACGCATCACCCGAGCACATTTCCGCCGTTGCACGCACGTTCCGCGGTGTGCGCCACCGTTTGGAGCTTGTCCACGAAACGGGCGGTGTGTCGTATTACAACAGTTCTATTGATTCTTCGCCTACACGGACGGCGGCGGCGCTCAGCGCGATGAAAAAACGCACGCTCGTCGTTATATGCGGCGGCTATGATAAAAACATTCCGTTCGAGCCCTTGGCGGAGGCACTCCTCACGCACGGGAATATCCGCGCCGTAGTTTTAACCGGCGCTACCGCTGAGAAGATTGAGGACGCGATCGTGTCGCACCCCCTTTTCGGTGAAGACACCTTCACGCTTCACCGCGAAACGGACTTCACCGCCGCGGTACTGAGAGCCTCCGATAGCGCCAAAACGGGAGATGCGGTGCTTCTCTCGCCGGCGTGTGCGAGTTTTGACGTGTTCGTCAATTTTGAAGAGCGCGGGAACCGTTTTTCCGAGATCGTCCGTGCCATTGAGCGCTGATTATTACCAATAAAAGAAAGGAACGTAACCGTATGCTGGCATCTGCATCCCTCTGTGAAGGAAGAGAAGCCGAGGCGAATGTTTCTCTGGACAGTCTCATTCCCGAAGACCATATTATTCGGAAAATTGACGCGGCCATTGATTGGCAAGCTTCATCGGAAGCGCTTCGTGCCTCTTACAGCAAAGAGCGCGGCAGACCCGCTTTTGAGCCGGAGATCCTTTTGGCGGTGGCACTTCTCAGGCATATCTACCGTCTTGAATCTCTGCGCGCCACGGCGGCAGAGCTTGAGACGAATCTCGTATACCGTTGGTTTATCGGCTGCCCGCTCGACGAGCCCGTGCCGCATTTTTCAACGATCAGCTCCAATATGCTCCATCGGATTCCCGTATCGGTGTTCGATGAGGCATTTGCAAAGGCAATTTGTAATATTATTGATGCGGGCGTGATGCCGGCAGACGATCTGGTATATGCTTCGCCCTTTTTGAAAGAGGACGGCTGGTACGAGCGTCTTTGTGACCGCTATTTTCTGGCGGTGGATCAGCTTTCTTTCCCCGAGCCGAAGGCGGAATTGGTGCGTCCCGCATCGTCCGGTCAGATCGGATTTGAATTTTGACAAAACGCTTTATGAGGCGATTTGATAATAAACGATAACAAACTACACGGAGGATAAAATTATGAGTAAGAAGAGAATTTTGTGTTACGGAGATTCCAATACCTGGGGATTTATCCCGGGTGGCGCCGGAAGACTGTCTGAGGAGAAGCGCTGGACGGGTGTTTGTCAAAATGAGCTGGGGGATGCATATACGATCATTGAATGCGGCTTGAACGGTCGTTCGGCTTCTTTCGATCATCCCGAGGTTCCGCTCAGAAACGGCTCTGCCAGCATTGGTTATGCGCTTCTTGAGCATATGCCGTTGGATCTTATTGTACTTATGCTGGGAACGAACGATTCTGTGTATGCAGGCCTTGATGAAATAGTTGCGGGCATTGATAATTTGGTGGAGAGAATTTTGACTGCCAATGCATGGACGGGCGGAACACAGAAAGTGTGGCTCGATGACCAGCCGAAGATGCTCCTTATGTCGCCCGTGTATATTCATGACAGCCATCCGAACAAAGAGCGTGTGGAGATCTCGCACGCATTGGCCGGTGCACTCTCCGAGGTTGCAAAAAAGCACGGCGTTTATTTTATGGATGCCGCTCCTTATGCCGCGCCCTCGGTCGTAGACCGCGTACATATCTGCCCTGAGGATCACCCGAACCTTGGTCGCGCGGTTGCTGAGAAAATTCGCTCCATTTTTGAAGATAAAGCGTAAAATTTACGGGGAAATTTATGAAACAGCTTGCGGAAAAGGCCATCTCCGTGCCGGTATCGACGAGCGTTTCTGCAGATGAGCTTCTCAGAACAGCTCTGGATATAGCGGAGCATACGCTTCGATGCGGCGGGGATGTGCGACGGGTAGAGGAAACCATTATTCGTATCTGTGCGGCCTTCGGTGCTACCCATACGGAATCGTTTACGATCACCTCGGTGATCGTCGCATCCGTGTGGATGCCGGATGGTACCCATTCCCAGCAGATGCGCCGTGTATACGGCTCTTCCAATAATTTGGAGGCATTTGAGACCTATAACAGTATTTCGCGCAGTCTTTGCAACGGTACTATGACCTTAGCCGAAGCACGTGAGGCCGTGCGAAAGGCCCGTCAAAAAAAGACGTATCCTTCATGGGTTTATTACTTAGGTGCTATTTTGGCAGCCGGCAGCTTCGCGGTGTTTTTTGGCGGATCGTGGCAGGACGGTATTGCCGCAGGTATTTGCGGCATTGTCATTACGTTTTTGAACCGTCATTTGGGCAGTAACACGAATCAAATTGCGATCACGGTGCTTGACTCGTTTGTTGCCGGTGGTGTTGCGATCTTGCTTGTCTTTCTGGGGATAGGCTTAAATGTGGAAAAGGTAATGATCGGGTCCATCATGCTGCTTATACCTGGTGTTGCATTCAGTGTTTCGATGCAGGATCTTCTGGGCGGAGACGTCCTTTCCGGAACCCTTCGGTTTATTCAGGCAGTTTTGTTAGCACTGTCTATCGCGCTCGGGTTTTCTGTGTCTATGCTTGTTTTCCCAATCGGTATTTCGGCTGTACAAAGTGCATCGGCGGCCAAATGGTTGTTTCTATTTACAGGCGTTTTGGGAACGATCGGATTTAGCTTGCTTTTCAGCACGAGAATTTGTCATGTTCCTATGGCAGGTATCGGCGCTCTGATTGCGTGTGCTGTGTATCTTTTTGCAGCACAATGGCTTGAATTAAACGTGTTTTCATCCAATATGCTTGCGGCTACCGCGGCAGCTGTGTACTCGTATGTGTGTGCTACGGTGCGTAAAGCACCGCGCAATATCTTTATTATTGCGTGTATGATTCCGCTTGTACCCGGAAGCGGCCTCTATTACACAATGTATTACCTGATAGCGCATCAAACAGATATGACATTGCAGTATTTTTCACGCACTTTGGAAACAGCGCTCGGTGTTTCCGCCGGGTTTGCTTTGGTTACTGCGTTCGATCGGGCATCCGTCTATTTAAGGCAAAAGTATAAAATGAATAACGCAAAATAAAAGGAGATAAACGATGAGAGAATATACGATCGTGAAAAAGGGAGAAACCCTTGAATGGAGCCGTGTCCCCGTTCTTCCTATTGATACGCTGCTTTGGCGTGAGGATTGTGGAATTTCTGCATTTGCAAAAATATGTTACGATGAAGAGAATCTGTACGTTTATCTTGAGGCGAAGGAAGAGAATATCCGTGCCGTGGAAACGTCGCCTATCGGTTCTCCGTGGGAGGATAGCTGCCTTGAATTTTTCTTCCGACCCGAGATTGATGACGACAGATATATGAATTTTGAGTTCAATCCGAACGCGTGCTTTTACGTCGGTATCGGTCATTCGCTTGAGGATCTCATGCGGCTGATTCCCGACGGCAAAGTGCCGTTCAACGCCAATCCCGTACGTACGGAGGACGGCTGGTACATTACCTATCAGATCCCGCGCTCCTTCCTTCGGATTTTCTTCCCCGACGTCGAATTCGTATCCGGCAAGGAGATTCGTGCCAACTGCTACAAGTGCGGTAACTGTACGGTGCATCCGCATTACCTTTCGTGGAATCCCGTCGTGTGCGAAAAGCCTGCGTTCCACCGTCCCGAGGATTTCGGCGTAATGTACTTTGAATAATCAAGAGGGAAAGAAAATGAAAATTACATTTTTGTCTCCCGTTGATGGGGATGTTATGACCCCTTTTGACGGCAAGGAAGAGCGAGAAGGACTTATCGTTGATGTAACCGTTGAGGCGCCCGTCGGTGCCGCTGTTACGGTGAACGGAACGCCCGCTTCCCTGAACGGAGGCGTATATACCGCACCCGTGAAGCTGGACGGTTATCGGAATACCGTCGTCGCGCGGGCGGAAAAGGACGGCGAGACGGCGGAGGCGAAGATCGCGCTCTATCGCTTTAAAAATGCATTTATGAAGTACCGCCTGTCAGTGGACGACGTCATCTGGTCACTTGAGGAGGTTGCGAACGGCGATTACCGTTCTTTGTTCGATCATCCTTTCTTTGCGATCTTCAAACGTCTGAATGAGGATTTCGGTACCCAGGTTCACATGAATCTGTTTTACGAAACGGAGGACGGGCGCTTCAATCTCACGATGATGCCCGATACGTATAAAAGCGAGTTTGAAGCCGCGTCCGATTGGCTGAAATTCACGTTCCACGCACGGGCGAATAAACCGGACCGCATTTATCGCTTCGCGCCGTATGAGGAGCTGTACGGGGATTATCAAAAAGTTACCCGCGAGATCGTTCGCTTTGCGGGAGAAAATGCCATAAAATCCGCGGCGACGGGCCTCCATTGGGGCGAGACCACCCGAGAGGGCGCACGTGCGCTTCGCGCAGTCGGCATCCGCTGTCTGCTTGGCTATTTCCGTTTTGATAAGGACGGTGAGCCGTTCGTTTCGTACTACCTGAACCGCGAGGAGACCGCCCACGCGGCCGGTCGTGATTTTTGGGTCGATACATCCGAGGACATTATTTTCGCAAAGGATAAATTCGTCATCGATAGGCACACTGTCAAGGGAATTGCGCCGGCACTCGACGATCTCAAATCCCGTCCGCATGAAGCGGGGACGATCAATTTCCTTGTTCACGAACAGTTTTTCTATCCGCATTATCCGAAATACCTGCCCGATTACGAAGAGCGTATTCGTACCGCCATCCAATGGGCACACGATAACGGGTACGCTCCTGTTCTCCTTGATGAGGCGATCGCGGAGGATATGGCGCTCGATTTCCTTAAATAAAAAAGATACCCTCCGGGCCGTATGGCTTGGAGGGCTTATTTTATTCAGTTTCCTTTGCTTTCAGAATTTCGCCGATATTTGCGAGCGGTTCTTTTTTGAGTTCGTCAAGAACGTTCTCAATTTCACGGTTCACTTCATCCACATCCTTTTCGAATTCGCGAGCGGGCACGCGAAGAACGCCTACGCGGATTGCGGAAAGCTGAATGAGTCCGTCGGAGGTAACGACGCGCACGCGATCGTTTTTGCCGATCTGTGCAATGAATTTTTCAATATACATATCCGCCGTTTCGTTTTCTTTCGTGTAGACGACGTGAATACCGTCAACTTCAAGACGCCGTTCTTCCGCACTCGTAACGTTATACGCATCGAAAACGAGGATGACCTCGCGCTTCGTGTAGGCGCTGTAATTGACCATGGTGTCCGTCAGCACCTTTCTTGCCGTATCAAGATCCGTTTTCGCGAGATTTTTTAGGCTTTCCCAGGCAAAGATGACGTTGTAGCCGTCAACGATCACGTATTCCTTTTTGGGAGATGAAGGCTCGGCTGTGATTGTACGTGGTTCAGCAACAATAGCTGCCGGTCGGTAGGATGGGCGCTTGATCGGTCCGAATTCGCGGAGCATCAGGGCTTCCAATTCTTTTTCGTCCAGACGGATATTTTTGTGGTTTACCTTCGGTGCAATCGACGGATCTTTTACCGAAAGACAACTTTCAAGATGCATATACTCGGGCACCTTGTCCCACTTGACGGTAAAGCCGCTGCCATGGGCACAGAATACGGAATCCGGCGTGTTTTCAAGATCATGCTCGGGCATATAGCCGAAATCAGCTAAAACCTCGTCCGGATTATGGCATACGTCGTATCCGTCGATCTGCGTGATAAGCCGTCCGCGTCCGCCCGTGTAGGCGGCCACCTCGAGTGCGTAACCGTTGAGTGTGGAGACGGGTGCACGTCCGCGGAGAATCGTGAGCTGACCGGCATTCTCCGGAGGATCAAACGTGCCGCTTCGCTTTCGGATATCGTTCACGGCGCGCCCGATCTGCTCCGACGGAATTTCAAGACGGAAGGAGTAATACGGCTCCAGAAGCACGGATTCTGCACGCATCAGTCCTTGACGTACGGCGCGGTAGGTTGCCTCTCTGAAATCGCCGCCTTCGGTATGCTTTACGTGTGCACGGCCTGCGGCGAGGGTGATTTTCATATCTGTGATCGGGGAGCCGGTCAAAACGCCGAGATGCTGTTTTTCGTAAAGATGCGTGAGGATCAGCCTCTGCCAGCTTCTCTCCAGCGCATTTTCCGAGCAAGCGGAGTCAAACACCAATCCTTTGCCACGCGACAGCGGCTCAAGGATGAGGTGCACCTCTGCATAATGGCGGAGGGGCTCAAAGTGCCCGACACCCTCCACCGTATTTTTGATCGTTTCTTTGTAGAGAATTTTTCCCGAGTCAAGTTCTACGGCAACGCCAAACCGTTCTTCGACAAGGCTCTGCAAGATTTCAGCCTGCACCGCGCCCATGATCTCCACGTGGATCTCGCCGAGGTGGGAGGAGTAGCTGACGCGCAGCTGGGGATCCTCCTCTTCGAGGAGTTTCAGCTTTGGGAGCATCGTTTCGGTATCAACACCCTTTGGGAGCTTTACGCGGTAGCTCATGACCGGCTCAAGGATCGGCGTGCCGGTATCTGCTTCGATACCGATCCCCATTCCGTTTTTCGTCCTTTCAAGGCCGGGGATGACGCATACCCCGCCTGCTGTCATTTCATCTGCCGTTTGAAATTTTGCGCCATTGTAAATACGGATCTGACTGACTTTCTCCTCGTCATCTCCGAGTTTCAGCGTGTCCCGCACGCGGAGCGTGCCGCCCGTGATCTTCATATGCGTCAGGCGATTGCCCTGCGTATCGTGGCTGATCTTGAACACCTTTGCCCCGAACGCATCCGGATAGGAGTAGGGGGCGGCGTAGCGTGAGAGTGTGTCGAGAAAGGGGTCGATGCCGTCGAGTTTCAGCCCTGAGCCGAAGCTGACGGGGAAAACGAGCCGCTGA
Source organism: Eubacteriales bacterium (assembly GCA_045611685.1). Classification (GTDB taxonomy): domain Bacteria; phylum Bacillota; class Clostridia; order Oscillospirales; family CAG-272; genus SIG701. The sequence continues at coordinate 31,784 of JAZKXO010000003.1, forward strand.
CGGAAGAGGGAAGTGATATCATCATCGGTGATCGCATCGCCCGATAGGAATTTTTCCAGCAAATCCTCCCGTCTCAGAGCCAGTTGCTCCGGCCGATCGGGAAGGGTATTTTCGGTGAAATCAATGCATCCTTCGCCGAACTCTTCCCTCAGTTCTTCCATAAGGTCGGATCTTTCGCGGCGAGCAAAATCCATTTTCGTAACGAACAGAAACGTGGGAATATGATAGAGGGAAAGAAGCCGCCAAAGCGTGCGCGTGTGTGCCTGCACGCCGTCCGTTCCGCTGATTACGAGAATCGCCGCGTCGAGCACTTGAAGCGTGCGCTCCGTCTCTGCAGAGAAATCGACGTGCCCGGGTGTATCGAGAAGCGTTACTTCCAAATCTCCGAGTGTAAAAACGGCCTGACTTGCAAATATCGTGATCCCACGTTCGCGTTCGAGCGAATGCGTATCGAGTAAGGTATCGCCGTTATCCACTCTGCCCATTTTGCGGAGTTTTCCGCTTTTATAGAGAATAGCCTCGGAGAGCGTCGTTTTTCCCGCATCCACGTGCGCCAGAATTCCAATTACAGCCTTTCGCATATCGACCTCTCCTTTCGTAGTATACCTATATTATAACAAATAATCGCGTTCGTGAAAAGAGCATGCAATAAAAAAGATATTTTGCGTTTTATGTTTTGAGCCCGAATGATGAAAAAATGCGGCCTCGAAAAGCCGCATACATATAGGATTTTATGATAAAAACACCATTGAGTCCGAACTTATGGGTTCAGATTTCAATGGTGTCTTCAATTTCGTATTTATCATCAATAAGAATATAGTTCACACTATATAACTGTGCAAGTTTTAAGATTTCGGCATTGTCTACCAGCACACTCTCGATAGTACACCCCTCATCATCTAAGCGACTTTCAATTACATTTGCATATTCTTTTATGTCAGCAAAGTGGTTTCTAATATAACCCTCACTCATTACAAGGCAGTAATATTTAATCTCTTTAAGATATTCTCCTTCAAAGTCCTTCTGCCAATCGAACGGAATGTAGCAACCTTCAACAACTAAGTTCTGCCTGTTTTCAATTGCAGTTTTAATCATTTCGCGAACAATAGGCCATAAGTATGCAGTCAAATCTTTATCATCGCTCATAGGAGTAAGTTCCGTGTTGCCGCTGCGGATTAAACCCATTTTCAAATGGTCAATGGACAAGTACGGATATTTATATTTTTCAAGCAGTTTTTGTGCGGTTGCTGTCTTGCCCGTGTGCGATGCACCTGTAATTAAAACAATCATTATCTTCGTCCCTACAAAATTTTATTTGTAGGTTAGATTATACCATAGATTATATTTATAATCAACGCTTAGCGTAGCAAAGCACCTAAACTTCTTCACTATTCACTATTACTTATTACTTGCCAAAATCGACTTCTCAGAGAATAGTGAAAAGTGAAGAGGTGAAAAGTAAAATCGACAAGTTTCTGTCAAAACTTGTCGATTTTGGCGGAGGGTGTGGGATTCGAACCCACGTGGGATTGCTCCCAAACGGTTTTCAAGACCGCCTCGTTATGACCGCTTCGATAACCCTCCATGCGGTTTATGCCGTACAAGATATGATATCACAGAGTGGCTTTTTTGTCAAGATATTTTTCCCGCCGCGTGTATTTTTGATGCAATCAGAAATACTAAACGTATACGAAGAAATGAGGTGAAATATAATGCACGATCCAACGAAGGAACTTCTAAAAATGGTCTACGTCGGTGCTAAGAGCGGTTGTGAAGCGATAACCGCTATGGAGTCGAAGATTAAAAACGAGCAACTGCGGCGGGACACTGCAGCACAGCTTGAAGCGTATTCGGGATACGTAAGGCGTGCCGAGTCGATGATGAGTGAGAAAAACATTACCGATATCGGGTTTCCGCTTATGAATAAACTGACCGTACGCGGCGGCGTGATGATGGAAACGATGGGTAATCCGGATGATGGAGAATTGGCGCGTCTTTTGCGGGTCAGTTCAAAAGAGAGCGCCAACCGCATGAGAAGCGCGATCGCTGACCTCAGGGAGAGCGGATGCGACAAAGACGTGCTGGCGCTCGCGCAAAGCATGATGAGTTTTGAAATCGCCGAGGCAGAGCATCTGGGAACGACGAAATACGAATAAAAAAGAGAAGGCGGTGCTTTAGTACCGCCTTCTTTTGAAAGTATTTATTCGGCAACGAACAGATACGGGTAGATATCCTGTCCGCCGTCGATGAAGTACACCTCGGAATGGGGGAATTCTTTCGTGAGGAATTCCGTGAGCGCCTCAGTATCGCTCTCAGTGGCATCTTTACCGACGAAGATCGTCAGCATGAACTTCTCAGGAAGATTAAGCATACGGGAAGCGAGACGCTCAGCGGCGGTAAGACAGATCTCCTCGGAGAGGATGATCTCTTTTTCTATAACGCCGATCGTGTCGCCTTTTTTGATTTTCACCCCGCCTATCTCCGCATCACGGATCGAGGGCGACACGTAGCCTGCCGTTGCGTGGCTCATCGCTTCTTTCATGGCGGATTCGATAAAGTCGGGATCCTCCGCTGTCAGATCTGCGGTGGAAATGGCAACGTAACCCGAGCCGATACTCTTCGAGGGAATCACATGAATCATGGCATCCTTATAGAGCGCCGCCGCCTGCTGTGCCGCCATCAAAATATTTCCGTTGTTCGGGAAGACGAAAATATGCTCGGCGGGGATCTTTTCAAAAGCGGCGAGAAAATCGTTGGTAGAGGGGTTCTGCGTTTGACCGCCCGAGATGATCTGATCTACGCCCAGCTCGGTAAAGAGCGCGTCAATGCCGGGACCGTTCGATACAGCTGCAATGCCGTACCGCTTTTTGATCTGCGGTGCTGTCGGCTTGTCCTCATCTTGATTTTTCTGTACCGGGGCGGGGGCATCCTCGCCTGCGGTGGACAGTTCGGTATGCTGCACGGACATGTTTTCTATCTTCACCGTGAGGAACTCACCGAACGTCAAGCAGTGTGCCAGTACTTTATCCGGCGTGAAGGTATGTACGTGGATTTTCACGATGCCGTCCGTTACGAAAGCGACGATAGAATCGCCGATTTCAGAGAGGAACGCTTTGAGCGCATCTACGTCGAAATGATCGGGATCCGCCTTGCGCCGCGTGATCTGTACGAGAAGCTCGGTGCAGTAACCGTAGGTCATTTCGCTGTCGGCATTGAAAGCGAACACGGTCGGTTTCGGGGCGGGTTTGTCCGATCCTCCTCTGTTATCGAGGAGAATCTCCTCACCATTCAGTACGCGATTGAATCCGTCCATGATGTAGAGGAGGCCCGCACCGCCGCTGTCAACCACGCCGGCTTCTTTGAGAACGGTAAGGATTTCCGGCGTGCGATCGAGAGAGGCGTGCATTTCCTTTACCAGATCGGCAAAAAACGTACGGATGTTGCTCTCGCTTGTAATGTGAGACACTGCGTATTCTACGGCTTCACGGGCAACGGTGAGAATGGTGCCTTCGGTGGGCGTCATAACGGAGCCATAGGCCTGCTGCACACCAAGCTCCAGCGCATGTCCGAGAACTGTCGGATCTGCCGTTTCCTTGCCGAGGAATCCCTTTGCCGTTCCGGCAAAAAACTGCGAGAGAATAACGCCTGAGTTGCCGCGTGCGCCGAGAAGCATGCCGTGGGACAGGGCGTTCATGATCTCGCCGAGATCGTCGGAGTCCATATTCTCGATAGCGGCAATACCGCTTTCGATCGTCATGCGCATATTGTCGCCCGTATCGCCGTCGGGGACGGGGAATACGTTCAGGCGGTTGACCTCATCCGCATTTCTCGAGAGAAGGGCAGCACCGCCGATCGCCATGCGGCAGAGAAGCTTTCCGCCAAGCGCTTTCAGGTTGCTCTTGATACCGCCCGATTCTTTTTTTGCCGCCTCTTTAGCGGCCTTTTCAGCCTCCCGTTCCGCTCTCCGTTCTTCTTTTTCGAGACGGCGTTCCAGACGCTGTTTTTCAAATTCGGGATCTTTTTTTACTTTGATCTTTACAACGATATGATAGCGAGGCGTGGGCGTATCTGCATCGCCGAGACTATCTTTAGAGGAAAAGTATCTCTGTGCCATCTTATCGCTCCTTTCCGACGAAGAAGAGTGCCATCGTGCCGGGACCGGAATGTGCACCGATCACGGCGCCGACATGGGTGACCACGTCTACGGTTGCACCGTACTTTTTATTGAGCGTATCCTTCAGATACGCAACGTCAGCATCGCAGTCTGCGTGGGAGATGAATACCGTACCGCCTTTTGGATCCTCGGCGGTTGTACCCAGTTTATCGGCAAGTGCATCGAGGGATGCTTTCCGACCGCGCACTTTTACCATCGGGATCAGTTTTCCGGCATCGTCCACATGCATAACCGGTTTGATACCGAGCATACCGCCTACGAAAGCGGCGGTGGGGGAGACGCGGCCGCCCCGTTTCAAATATACGAGATCGTCTACGGTGAACCAGTGGCAGAGACGGGGACGAATCTCCTCAGCGTAAGCGGTGGCTTCTTCAATCGTGGCGCCTTGTTTTCTTTTTTCGTTTACGAGATAAACAAGGAGTCCCTGGCCGGCAGACGCACAAAGTGTATCCACGGTGATGATTTTTCTGTCTGGATATTTTTCTTTGAGCATCTCAGCCGCGATACGGCCGGAGTTGTATGTGGTGCTGAGACCGGAAGAGAATCCAAGATAGAGGATGTCCCGGCCACCTTTGAGAATTTCCTCAAAAGCGATCATAAACGTATCGGGATTGATCGCGGCGGTTTTTGCGACACCGCCCTCACGCATACGGTTATAGAAATCGAGAATGTTCATATCGTCGCCGGTGTATTCCGTGTTGTCTCCCTCAAAGCGGAAGGTGAGATTCAGATAGGGAACGTCCCACGCTTTCAGCATATCGGGCTTAATATCACAGCCGGAATCGGTAAAAAGTACAAACTCACGCATTTTTAGTCTCCTTTATGTATCAATAGTTTTGGAAGATCAAAAAATATTTTTCTCAGCATCAAAACCGTTTTCTGCCATATCGCGCAGGTTATCGGTAATGGAGCGTAAAGACTCATAAAAAACGGTGCGGCGTTCTTCAGTAAGATCGCGTCCGGCGGTTTCAACCGCCTGCGCAATGCTTTTCCGCATCGCATCTGCTGCTGCGTATCCTTTGTCTGTGAGGCGCAGAACGGCGCGATATTTATTTTTTCCTGATCCTACTCTCGTAATAAGATCTTGTTCTTCCATGATTGCCATCATACGGGAAACGTCGGATTTGTCCCGTCCGCAGATTTCCGACATTGCGGTCGCGGTAATGCCGTCGGGATGGCGGGCAAGCGTCAAAAGATACACGGAATGACCGCCTTTAAGACCGTATTTTCCCATTTCATCCGCAGCGAGCTTATGCCAATAACGGGTGATCTCCGAGAGTGCGAAGGAAAATTGTTCAAACCGTTGGAAGCGGTCTGTCATACGAAAATCTCCTTTTTGGGGCGCGGATCCGACGTTTTTCGGTGGGATTCGCGCATTTTGGAAAAAAGTTGTATTGTCAACATTTATTATAGCACAAATGAAGGTGTACTGTCAATGAATTTCATAAAGAAAGGGCGGAAAATCCGCCCTTTTTGATATGTGGATACATTTAGATATCAGCTTGCCCGTGCCCCGAAAAAAAGACGGCGGAGCAGCGGAGAAAGAAAATGCGGGGATTTTACAATAACGATTTTCATAGAGAATCTCCTTTTGGTGGTTTCGATACAGTATATGATTCTTTATAAATCAGCGTGCATCGCTTTCAACCAAAAGTACGGCCCCGCCGCTCACAGAGATCGTCGCTTTGGCGGTTGTGATCTCGTTGCTGACCGCATACGGGTTATCGCGGGACAAAAGGGCGTTGTCGAGGGGATATTTGCAGCCTTCGAGCGTTACGTGCGCGGAGTCGAGGGCAAAAAGTGAAAAGTACGTAAATCGGGAAGAGGAAAGCGCTACGGTCTCATCCTTCAGAAGGTGGAGTCGGTTAACACCGTCTGTCAAAACGGTACGTACGCCGCGCTCGTGGAGCGCTTCAAGAAAAAATACGTTTGATAAGGTGTGATCGAGACGTCCGCCCGTGCCTCCGATAACATAGAGTTCGGTAGCACCGCGTTCAATCGCGATACGGCAGGCGAGCATCGTGTCCGTGTCGTCTTTTTCTGCGGGAACGCGGATGATCTCTGCTGTTGTGTGGGCTGGAATGGGGGAGGAGTCAAAATCACCGACGATAATACCAGGATGAACGCCGCACATTTCCGCTGTAATTCTGCCCGCGTCGGCGGCAATTATGAGATCGCCGTTGAAATCATCGCTTGAGAGATGGGAGAAACTGCAAAATCCACCGGTAAAAATGACGGCACGCTTGACGGAGACATCGTTTTTCATGTTCTTGATTCCTCCTTGCGGCGCTTCCAATCGGGCTTCTTCTTCATTTCTGTGAAGATCTCGACGTAACTGTCGTGGCGATCTTTCGTGATTTCTCCCCGGTGTACGGCATCGAGAATGGCGCAGCCTTCCTCCTTCGTATGGGTGCATTTTGTGTATCGGCAGTCGCCGATATGAGGACGGAATTCACGGAAAGCGCTTGTAAGATCGGCGGGATCAAAAAAGTTGAAGCGCGTAAAATCGAGAATGGAGAATCCGGGCGTGTCAGCGATAAGACAGACACTTTCGTTTTGTTCAAAGGGATGCAGTTCCACGTGGCGCGTCGTCTGGCGACCGCGTTCAGCGCGGCGGCTGATCTCCCCCGTTTTTATGGTAAGATCAGGGAAGAGTTTAGACATCATTGTGGATTTTCCTGCACCCGAGGCACCCGCAAAGGCGGCCGTTACGCTCGACTCGAGAGAGGAAATGGTGCCTATGAACTTCCGAAGTGACTCTACCGCGTTGGCATCTCCGGACGAGAGTGTGAAGACAGTAAATCCCGCAGAGCGGTAGATAGCGGCGATTGCATCCGCGCTCGATTCGTCGAGATCCTGTTTCGTTACGAGAATAATAGGCTCAATGTTCGCCGATTCCGCGATCGCGATAAGCTTATCTGCCGTTTTGAGATCCGGTGCCGGACGGGCAGCAGGAATCACGAGAAACAGATGCGTAAGATTTGCAAGCGGCGGACGGATCAGCGCGTTTCGGCGAGGGAGAATCTCGTCAATCACAAAAGAGGCAGTTTTTCCGTCATCTACGGCAGGAGCGTCGCTGTCTCTTTCAATAAGGACGAGATCACCCGGGAGCGGTGTGATCTTATCGTGGCGGAACGATCCGCGTGCCCGGCAAAGGATCAGCTCGTCTCCGGGCGTAAGCGGCAAAAGGCGGACCCCAAAAAGTCCGCCTACTCCGCGCATTATAATTCCTTTTTGCATAGATTCATGCATACGGTTCGGTTCCTGTTATATTGTCAGTTTCCACCGAAAAGACCGTTCCACCACGGATCCATTGTGCCGCCGGGGATATTCGGTGTTGTCGGATAAGAAGGGAAGAGACCCGGGAAATTGGGTACCTGTTCGGTGTCTGTAGGATACTGCGGCACGTATTCTTCCACGGTTTCTTCGTACGGATCATCATACGTTGTTTCCTCGGGGGTAGGCTGCGGTTCAAACGGCTGTACGTAACTCGGGCCGCCGCTCACGACAAAGTCAATTTGCGTGTTGGCATGTACGGTTTTGAATTCCGCAATGCTTTGCGAGATGACCGTGCCTCTGGCGTAGCCGGAGGACTCGTAGGTTACGTTTCCGACGCGAAGTCCGCAGTCAGACAGTTTCTGGAGCGTTTGTACCTCCGTAAGACCCACGAAGTTCGGTACGACTACGGTACCGAGAGAGGGACCTATGCTGGCGTAAACGGTTACTGTTTCGCCAAGCTTCATAACGGAGCCTGCCGTGGGTTCGGTGCGGATCACGCGGCCTACGTCAAACGATTCGCTGTGGACCTTGGAAATCTTCACCTTAAGGCCAAGCGTTTTGCAGATGCGTTCGGCTTCGCGGTAATCCTCGATGATAAGATCGGGGAGAACTACCGTTTCGGCGCCTTTACTGATTACCAATTTGATCTCGCATTTCTGCTTGCCGGGGATGACTTTACGGCGATCGCCGCTGGCGGGATCTTGTTGGATAATGACGCCCTTATCGTATTTGGGGTCGTACTGGTAGGAAATATCGAGCGTATAGTGCTCGGATCTGTCAAAGAATTGCTGAAGCTCATCTGTATAGTAAGCGCCGACGAAATTGGTAATCGTAATTGTTTCCGCATTGGTCGAATTATTGAAAATCAGCTTGTCCAGCATAACGTAGCCGCTGATTCCCGCGACGATGACAAGAGCGAAGAACACGCCGAGAATGATTGGCAGCATAGAGCGGCTGACACGGCTCTTTTGGCGGCTTTTCTTTTTTGCGGATTCCTTTTTGAGCTCACGGAAAACAATATGCGGGTTCTCGCGCAGTCTTTGGATCTGGCGATGCATAACGGCGGCAGTCTGGTAACGGTCCTCAGGGTTTTTCTCCATTGCCCGCGTGATGATCTGTTCAAGTCCCAAAGGGAGAGCTCCGTTCAGTTCTCTTGGCGGCGTGGCCTCGGAATTCACCTGCATGAGTGCGACGGATACGGGGCTTTCCGCATCAAAGGGAAGCTTGGCACACGCCATCTCGTACATGAGAACACCGAGGGAGTAAAGATCACTTCTGGCGTCGATCTGGTGCCCGCTTGCCTGCTCGGGGCTGATATAGTAAACCGTACCGATGGCTTTGTCCGTCATCGTTACCGTTTCTGCGTTCGGCAGTTTGGCAATGCCGAAATCCATCACCTTGATGAGGCCGTTTTTGAGAAGCATGATGTTCTGCGGCTTTATATCGCGGTGGACGATTCCTTTGGCATGTGCGTGCTCAAGTGCACTCAGAATCTGTTCGGTGTAACTGAGGATCTCCTTTACGGAAAGGATTCCCTTGTGCGTCATGTAGTTTTTGAGCGTGATACCCTCCACGAATTCCATAACGATATACTTGACGTTATCGCGTACGGACACGTCGTAAATATTGACGATATTCGGGTGGGAGAGCATGGCGACCGCCTTTGATTCGTTGATAAAGCGTCTGACGCTCGGCTGGTCTGCCGCGATTTCATCGCGCAGCATTTTCACGGCAACGACGCGCTTCATCAGGAGATCGTGTGCTTTGTACACGACTGCCATGCCGCCGATGCCTATAATTTTTTCTATCTTATATCGGTTGTCAAAAACGGCACCGACATATCTTTCAAATTGATCCATCAAGATACATTCACCTCAAACGTAATTTGATCTCAGGCTTCCATCACAATGACAACAGCGGTAATATTGTCCGTACCGCCAAGCGAGTTTGCGCGGCTGATAAGCGTTGTCGCTTTTTCGTCGACAGATGTTTCCGCTTTGAGGATTTCGAATAGTTGTTCGGGCGCCAGGTGATTCGTAAGACCGTCCGAACAGAGAAGAACGTAGGCGGGATTGACGGTCGGATCGATTTCCGTTACGAACACATCCGCATCCACACTGGATTCCGTACCGACCGCTTTCGTGATGATGTTGCGGTTCGGGGCGGTGCGGGCTTCTTCCTCGGAAATGCGTCCGATATCTACGAGATACTGGACGTAGGAATGGTCGTGGGTGATTTGGTTGATCTCATCAGCCTGTGCTACGTACAAACGGCTGTCGCCTACATTGGCGGTGTAGAGCGTTGTGCCGACGATGAGGGCGGAAACGAGTGTCGTTCCCATGCCCTTGAGAGCATCGTCCGATTCGGAGCGGTCAAAGACCGCTTTGTTGGAATCGATTGCGGCGTTGCGCAGTGCGCGGTGAATCTGCGAATCGGTGCACTCGATCGTGTTCTCGGCGGTAATGTAGGATCCTATGAACGCGTCCATAGATGCGACAAAGGTTTCCGCCGCCGTGGAGCTTGCTTCAAAGCCGCCGCGTGCGCCGCCCATTCCGTCGCAGACGACTGCCAGAAGAATGCCGGGTGCGTATTCTTTTATCAGGAAATTGTCCTGATTGACGTTGCGTTTCATGCCAACGTCCGTGATTCCGCTGTACTGCATATATGATTCACCTCCGAGTCGATGATGCCGTATGTTGCTATACAAATTATTGTATCATATTCCACCGTCCAAGTAAAGGCGGAGTTTGGAAATTTCTAGATTATTTCACAGTTTTTGCTCCGTGGCGGAGTCTTAACTGACCGCAGGATGCGTTGATATCGCTGCCGAGCCTACGGCGGATCGTGGCGTTGATCCCGCGCCGCTCGAGCTGATCGCGGAACGCTATCGCGTTTTTTCTGGCGACGGTGGAGAGCCCGGTTTCCGAAACCTCGTTTAATAGGATCAGATTCACGTGGCAGACTGCGTGCATGCCGCCCTTGAGGCGTGCGGCAAGCGCATCGGCCTGCGCGATGGAGTCATTTTTGCCGCCGATGAGCGTATACTCGAAGGAAACGCGGCGGCCGGTCGTGGCGAAATAATCCCGACAAGCTGAGAGGAGCGCGTCAATGGGGTATTTATTATTGATTGGCATAAGCGCGCTTCTCGTCTCATCATCCGCTGCGTGGAGAGAGATGGAAAGCGTGATCGGCAGATTCTCTTCGGCGAGTTTTCTGATTTTCGGGACGATTCCGCACGTGGAGAGGGAAATGTGCCGAAGGCCGATGTTGAGTCCGTCGGGATGACTTACGAGACGGAGAAAGCGAACGGAGTTGTCGTAGTTGTCAAGCGGCTCACCTATACCCATCATGACCACGCCGCCGACACGCTCGCCGGTATCTCTCTCGGCCATAATCACCTGTCCGAGAATTTCCGATGCGGTAAGATCGCGCGTTTTTCCGTTTAAGGTAGAGGCACAGAAGCGGCATCCCATAAGGCATCCCGCCTGTGAGGAAACGCAGAGGGAATTGCCGTGCTCGTAGCGCATGAAAACGCTTTCCACACATTCGCCGTCAATGAGGGAAAATAGGTATTTTACCGTGCCATCAAGTTTTGAGACGAGCTTTTCTTCGATTTTCGGGAGACGGTAGTCTGTTACGGCGGCAAGCTTTTCACGGAGGTTGGCAGGCAGATTGGTCATTTCTTCAAATTGTGCGCCCTTTTGCATCCAATCATATAACTGCTTTGCGCGAAAGTCCTTCTCGCCGATGGAACGGATAAACACTTTCAGTTCATCCGGCGTCATTGAGAGTATATCTGCTTTGGATACTGTATCCGTCATAGTGAGTCCGTCCTTAGTTTTTCCGTATCATTTTTGCGATAAAAAATCCGTCGCATCCGTCCGTATCGGGGAAGAATGTCCGCGTGCCCGAGGGGATGTCTCCGATCTTATCAAGATAAAACGGTGCAGGGGCAAAATCGGGATTCTCTTTGAGAAAGCGGGTAACGATTTCCTCATTCTCTTTCGGATTCAGCGTGCAGGTGGAATACACGAGCACGCCGCCCGGGCGTACGTATCGGGAAGCGCCCTTCAGAACGTCGTACTGTACGGACGGGAGAGATTGAATAGCGGAGATCGGTTTGTACTTGATATCGGGTTTTTTGCCGATCACGCCAAGCCCCGAGCAAGGGGCGTCGCAAAGAACGCGGTCAGCCGTGCCGATGAGCTCCTCACGTGGTTTTTTCGCGTTCTGCGCTTCGGCTGTGAGATTTTTGATCCCGAGCGCTTCGGCGGTGCGGCGGATGAGGGAGATCTTGTTTTCGTGCAGATCGAAAGAGTAGAGCTTGCCCTCGTTGTTCATATCAATGGCGGCGGAGAACGATTTGCCGCCCGGTGCCGCGCAGGTGTCGATCACCGTTTCCCCCGGCTTCGGGTCGAGCGCACGGACAGCCAATCGCGAGGCGGGATCCTGTACGAAGAACAAGCCGGCTTTCACGCCGTCTGCAACATGGGCGGCACTGGATACCGTTATCATATCGTCCGAAAGCGGCGAGATTTGTGGATCGGCATCTTTGAGGTAAGAAAGTGCCTCATCCATGGTCGTTTTGAGTGTGTTAACGCGAACCGTTACGGGCGTATGGCGCAGAAACGCCTCGAGAATGGCGCCTGCTTTCTTCAAACCGTAACTGTTAATAAAAAATCGGCACAGATCGGTGGGGGTGCTGTACAAAACGGAAAGGTATTCCGCGTTGTTTTCCTCTTTGGGCAAGGGGATCGTGCATCCCTCTCGCAGAAAGGTGCGGAGAATGGCGTTGATAAAGCCGCGCGTGTGCTTCGGCATAAGGGCTACGGTTTCTGAAACAGCCGCGTGCGGCGGGATCCGATCCATAAACGCCAGCTGATAAAGGCCGAGACGGATGGCGCAGCGCACCGATTCGTCAATTTTCTCGATAGGCCGAGCGGACAGATGCGCCATTGTGTAATCGAGTGTAATGGCGCGTTCGATCACGCCGTAGACGAGAGCGGTATACAGCCCTCGATCCGCGTCACTCATTTTCGAGTTTGAAAGAGACGCGTTAATTTCAAGATTGGCGTAACGCCCCTCTTTTTCCCACGCCAAAAGAGAGGCCATGGCGGCCGCGCGCGGATTTTCAGTCGTTCTTTCTTTATTCATACTGCGGTTGTGTCAGAACGTCACCCTCGGCGATGCCTCGTCCGTTCAGAAAAGCGGCAGCGGGCATTTTTCCTTTGCCCTCCGGCTGTACTTCGGTAATAGCGATCACGCCGTCCTTCGTCGCAACGGCAATCTTGCCGCCGGCGGTTGATAGGACCGTGCCGGGCGTTTTGTCCGTCTTTTCGTTTGTCATACGGGCGGCGAGGATCTTGAGCGTCCGTCCGCTTGGCATAAGTGCCACAGCCCCGGGGATGGGTGAAAGACCGCGGATGTGGTTGAAGACGTCCCGGAGCGGCGCGTCAAAGGATAAAGCGCAGTCTTTGTTTTCAATCTTTGCGGCGTAAGTGGAAAGAGAGTCATCCTGCGGCGTGCGGGCGGCGGTGCCGTTCTCAATGGCAAGGAGAGCATCGAGCATGGCGTGGCTGCCTGCCTCTGCCATTTTATCGTGCAGCGTTTCGAAATTGTCGTCGTCGGTGATCGGTACTTGCACTTTCAAGATCATATCGCCCGTGTCGAGACCTTCTGCCATATACATGGCGGTCACGCCGGTGAGTGTATCGCCCATGAGGATCGCGCGCTGGATCGGCGCGGCACCGCGGTGGCGGGGAAGAAGCGATCCGTGGGCGTTGATACATCCGTACTTAGGATAATCGAGAATATACGACGGCAGAATTTTTCCGTAAGCTGCAACAACGATTATTTCGGGATCAATAGCGGCAAGCGTATCGGCAAAAACCCCGTTTTTCATCGTTTCGGGCTGATATACGGGTATGCCCGCTTCGATGGCGTACTCCTTTACGGGGGGCGGCGTCAGGATCTTTTTGCGCCCTTTCGGCTTGTCCGGCTGGGTTACGACAGCCGCGATCTCGTGTCCGTTCTCATGGAGCGCTTCGAGAATCGTTCTGGCGAAGTCCGGCGTTCCCATAAATAAAACTTTCATTCGTTTATCCCTTCGTTAGTCAGCCGATGTTTTCCTTGATCTCCTCGGGCGTCAGCATATGAACGGCATTATCCTTGAAGAGTACACCGTCCAGATGATCGATCTCGTGGCAGAATGCGCGTGCGAGAAGACCTGTGCCGGTAACCGTGTACGTCTCTCCGTTTCGGTTCATGGCGCGGACGGTTACCTTCATCGGGCGATCGGTGATGCCCCACTGTTCGGGCACGGAAAGGCAGCCTTCCAGCTCGTTCTGCTTACCCTCACGTTCAATGATTTCGGGGTTGATGAGTTCGTACAGCTGACCGTCCACCACCTCTACAAGAGCGATACGGCGGAGTACGCCGACCTGCGGTGCGGCGAGACCGACGCCGTTTGCATCGTGGAGGGTTTCGAGCATATCGTCGAGAAGCTGAAGGATTCGGGGGGTGATCGCCTCAACGGGGCGGCAGATTTTACGGAGAACTTCGTCTCCCTCTTTTACTATATTCAAAATAGCCATAATAACATCCTCGCTTTTAAAATCAAAGTGTATTGGGGTTCAGATCTGCCGAGATAGTGAGCCGCTTTCCTGTGCCTTTGCCGAATTCGGTCAGTATATCGGAGATAAACTGACGGGCACGTCGGTTCAGCCGGCACTTAATAACTATGCGGTTGCGGCAAACGCCCTGAATCTTGTATACGGGCGCTTCAAACGGGCCGAACAGAATCATTTTTATATCCGCGTATTGGCCCGATACCGCCGCCGTGATCCACTCGCGAAGTCGCACGGTGGCACTTCCGAGGAGCGCTTCGTCGCGGCTCGATAGAGTGATGACGGCAATATCGCAGAACGGCGGGAAGAGAAGTGACTCTCTGACGCGGATCTCGCGGCGGTAAAATTCCTTGTAATCCTGGTTGGCGGCAAGCGTCAAAACGTCGTTTGACGGGTTGAACGTCTGCACGACGGCAGTCCCCGGTTTATCGGCTCTGCCGGCTCTGCCGATCACCTGCGTGAGCATAGAGAACGTGCGCTCCGAGGCGCGGTAGTCGTCGAGATACAAAGACGCGTCTGCGTTTATGACACCCACGAGAGTAACGGCGGGGAAGTCGTGTCCTTTCGTTACCATTTGCGTGCCGAGAAGCACGTCGGCGTCCCCTTTTCGGAATGAGCCTAAAATCTCCTCGTGCGAGAATTTCGTCTGCGTCGTGTCCATATCCATGCGAATCACGCGCGGGGACGGGGTGAGGTTTTTGAGTTCTCCCTCCACCATCTGTGTGCCGTATCCGCGGAAATGGAAATGCACGCTCTCGCACGCGGGGCATTTATCGGGCACGCGGGATCTGTAACCGCAGTAGTGGCAGGTCAGTACACCGTTTTCCGTTCTCGTCTGGCGGTATTCCTCCGCCGTTTCACTCTCGCCGAGCGGTCGGAAGACGTGGTAGGTAAGAGAGACGGAGCAATTAGGACATTTGAGCGCCTCACCGCAGGTGCGGCACGTGATAAAACTATTGTATCCGCGCCGATTGAGAAACAGGATCGCCTGCTCGGAGGCAGAGACCGTTTCTGCAAGGCGTT
Organism: Eubacteriales bacterium; assembly: GCA_045611685.1. Lineage (GTDB taxonomy): Bacteria > Bacillota > Clostridia > Oscillospirales > CAG-272 > SIG701. The sequence continues at coordinate 46,886 of JAZKXO010000003.1, forward strand.
CTTTAAGGAGCGATCCCAGGGGCGAGGACGCGCCGCCCGCCGGCTCACCGCGCATATCGGTGATAACGACGTGCGGAAGCGTTGCTTTGCCGTATCGCTTTTTCATCTCAATGAGCGTGTATTTGCCGCTCATCGCCTTGTAATAACTGGCGACGGACGGGGTAGCGGATGCAAGGAGCATGAGGGCGTTGTGCCGTCCGCACCTAAAGCGCGCGATATCGTGGGCAAGATATTTTGGGTTCGTGTCGGATTTGTAGGTGTGCTCCTGCTCCTCGTCGATGACGATAAGGCCGATGTTCGAAAGCGGAGCAAAAACGGCAGAGCGTGTGCCGATGACCACGTCGGCGAGTCCGTCGCGGATACGCCGCCACGCATCGTACCGTTCTCCCGCGGAAAGGGAGGAATGAATGACGGCAACGCGGTCGCCGTACCGTGCGAGGAAGATGCCGACCATCTGCGGCGTGAGCGAAATTTCGGGGATGAGAACGATAGCACCGCGCCCATCAAGGCGCACGCGGTCGATCATAGAAAGGATCACACGCGTTTTTCCGCTGCCGGTGACGCCGTGCAGGAGCGCCGCTTTCGGCTCACCCGATCCGTACAGCGACGTGAGCGTGTCATACGCTGTCTTTTGTTCTTCGGAGAGCGGACTGTCGCCGACGTCGGGCGGCGTTTGTCTTTCGGAGAACGGGTTGCGGAAGTCATCCTCGAGCCGTTCGGTAATGAGACCTTTTTTGAGAAGAGCGGTGATCTGCACGCGGGAGGTTCCCGTGAGTGCTATGAGATCCGCTTCGAGCATCTCGCCGTTTTTGAAAAGGCTTTGTAAAATTTCAGCTTGTGCTTTGGAGCGCTGCTGACGAAGCGCATCGCTAAAGGATTTTTGATCGGAAACAGTGGAAGACAGTACATAGAAGCGGCGGTAGCGCTCATTTTTCTTTTCGCGCACTTCCGTTTCTCTCGCGAGAAGGCCTGCACGTACGAGCGCCGCTAAGAGGTCCGCGCATTCCGTCCCGAATTCCGCTCTCAGTCGTGTCCCGGAGACGCGTCCTCTTGCCGCGATAAAGGAGTAAACGAACGATGCTTTATCAACGAGTTTTTGTAACTTCGGCTCGGCATCCTCGAGGGGGCACGCGGTGTAGTATTCCGTGCTTTTGGAAATGGCGGCTGTGGGGATCACCGTTCTGACGGCATCGCCGACGGTACAGAGCGTGTAATCCTTCATAAAGGTGCACAGCGCCAGCATTTCCTCGGTGAGAACGGTTCCGTTTTCCGAAAGGGAAAGGATCGGCTTTACGTGCTCGCGCGCGGAATCTGTTTTGAGTTCCACGACGACCGCCGGCACCTTGCGGTTGGATACACCGTAGGGAACGCTTACGAGCATACCGCGCCTGATACTGTCCGACAGTTCTGCGGGCACGTAATAATCGTACGGCCGATCGGCGTGATACGGCACGTCAAGAATATGGACGGTAGCAAAAAGCTCGCTCATGGTGATCTCCTTTCCTCATATTTTCGGCATTCGGATAAAAGTCATGCCTGCCGCCCCGCGGCAGGCATGGTGTAATCTTTAGGGATTTACTTCTTCGGCCTCTTGGGCGGCGGTTTCTTCAACCGGAACGTCCTCGCCCTCGGCAACGATGGCGAACTCACCCTCGTGGATACGGTTGATTGCTGTCTTTACAGCCTTTTCGTCTCTGTATTCACGCTTGATCATGGAAATAAGACTTTTGTCCGTTTCTTTGTTGGCGATCAGCTTTTCAGCGTATTCGCGCTGCTTTACGTATTCATCCGTGAGGATGCGGGCGCACTTTGATGTTGCGATAACGAGCGTGTAACGATTAAATTTTCCGTTTTTGGACAGATCGCTGTTGGACGGATAGATCATAGTATTCCTCTTTCTCCCGTTACGGGTATCAGTCGTTTATATGGATGTACAAATTTTTCTGTTATTATTCGTTAAAAAAGGAGTCGGTAGTGTCTTTCATGCGGGGGGAGCGGTGGTGCTCCGCCGAGAGAATTTCTCGGATGAGGGCGGCGCATTTCTCCGCACCGTCATTCTCGTTCACGACGACGTAATCGTACCGCTCGGCGAGAGTGAGCTCATCACGTGCGCGTGCGAGGCGGGTTTTGATAACGTCATCCGTCTCCGTGCCGCGGCCGCGGAGTCTTGCCTCCAGCGTTTTGCCGTCCGGCGGCAAGAGCATAATGGTGAGAGCATCGGGGAACTGCTTTTTCACCTGCATGGCGCCGTCCGTCTCGATCTCCAAAATCAGATCGTGGCCGGCGGAGAGCACCCGATCCGCTTCGGATTTGAGAGTGCCGTAATAGTTGCCGCAGTACATAGTGTGCTCTAAAATTTCACCGTGTGCCAAAGCTTCCTCGAAATCGTCGCGTGTCATGAAGTAATACTGCACGCCGTCCTCCTCACCGGGGCGCGGAGAGCGCGTAGTGGCAGATACGGAAAAGCCGAGATCGGGGAGCATTTCACGGAGAAGCTTTACAACGGTGCCCTTGCCGCTTCCGGCAGGCCCCGAGATTACAATAAGAAGTCCGTCTTTACTCATGTGCTTCCTCACTTTGTTCGTCGGCGGTTTGATCTTCCGAATTTCCGCTCATACGTGCGGCGAGCGTTTCGGCAGGCAGGGCAGAAAGAATGACGTGATCGCTGTCCATAATGAGCACCGACTTCGTTTTTTTGCCGCAGGTGCAGTCGATAGCGCGTCCGGTCTCGCGGCTGTCCTGGATGAGCCGCTTGATCGGTGCGGATTCGGGGGAAGCCAAAGCCACGATCCGCTCGGCGGAGATCATATTGGAAAAACCGATGTTAATAAATCTCATACTGTTAAACCTTATTCAATGTTCTGGATCTGTTCACGGATTTTTTCAAGTTCGCTCTTCATATCGACGACGAGGCGTGCGATGGCGGCGTTGTTGGCCTTGGAACCGATCGTGTTCGTTTCACGGTTCATTTCCTGGAGTAAGAAGTCGAGCTTGCGTCCTGCCGGTTCCGGGCTCTCAAGAATTTCCGCGAGAGCGGAGAAGTGGGAGTTCAGTCTTACGAGTTCCTCGTCGATCGCGGCGCGGTCGGCAAAAATGGCGACCTCGGTGAGGATGCGCTGTTCGTCGATCTGAATGGTGTAATTTTCGAGCAGTTGGTGGATACGCGTGTCAAGCTTCGCCTTGTAGCCGTCGATATCCTTTTCGGAGAGGATTTTCACCTCGGCGGCGCACGCCTTGATCTTTTCCGCTTTGGCGAGAATGTCGACTTTGAGATTTTCGCCCTCACGTTCTCTTGCAGAGAGGAAGGCGTCAATCGCAGACGAGAGAACGGCTTTGATGTCGTTCCAGTCACGCTCCATATCGTCTTCCGGCTTCTTGACAAGGAAGAGGTCGCGGTTGCCCGCCACGGACATAACGGAAATATCGTCCTTGAGACCAAAACGGTCGCGCAGGGTGTAGAGCGCATTAAGATAGGATTCTGTAAGCGCTCCGTCAAGAGTGATCTGCATACCGTCCTGCTCGAGCACGTCGATGCCGATATATACTTCAATTTTGCCACGGACGATACCGCGCTCCGTCAGATACGCCTTGATCTTTTCCTCAAGGAAAGAGTAGGCGCGGGGAAGACGTACGCTGCAGTCCAGAAAACGGCTGTTTACACTTTTGATTTCGGCTGTAATATCCTTCGATCCGGAGGCGGAGAGTGCCCTTGCCCGACCGAAAGCAGTCATACTTTTAAGCATTTGTTTCAAAGTCCTTTTTAGGCGCATTTTTTATATAAAGATATACTGAATATATTATAATCCATTTTCGCGCTCTTTGTCAACTTTATCCGTATATTTTTGGCAAAAACATAAAAAACAGGCGTATTTTACGCCTGTTTTTTGCTATTTGTGTAACGATTCTAAAAGGTCGTCCGTCAGTCGCGGAGATTTTTAATTTTGAGGCGCCGTCTGAGACGAATGAGGTACGTCGTAATACACGCAGTAAGGCAGAGATCGTACAGGACGAACACGATGACGGCGAGTACCGTTTCGACGATCGCCAAGCCGTATCCCGCACCGGTCAGCCCCAGCACCTTTTGGGCGATGAGGACAAAGAGAAACTGCTCGGCCGTAAAGAACAAAATTTTCAAAGCCCAACCGGCAATCGGGCGGAGTTTTTCAAGCCCTGCCTTCACGATTGGGTAAAACCCGCCGAGGAGATACAAAAGCGCCGCGGATTTCGAGGGGAGAAAGAGAAACGAAAGAAGGGAGGTAGCCGCCCAGACGAGCCATGCCCACGGGATGCTGATCTCGATAACCGCAAATACGATACAGAGGGAGGAAAGGAGCATCATCGTGAGATCAAGGATCTCCGTGAGAGCGCCGACGAGCATAAAAACGACGCCCCAAGCGGTCAAAAAACTGCATACGGCGAGCCGCCGCGTGGTGAGCGCGCCTTTCGTCAAAAATGGTTTTTTCATTGGGCTTTCTCCGTCAGCAGCAGCGGATCAGATCGCCGCCGCAGCATTCGCAAAGACAGTCCGCACAGATGAGGGTGGAACACAAATCGCAGCTCGAGCAAGAGGAATACTGCCTTGTCGTATAGGGTGAGCCGTACTGTGAAGCGTTGGTGCGCATCCGCTGTTTGGCTTCCCTGTATTCGAGATTCGTAGGGTCGAGGTATGCGGCGGTTTCAATATATTTCTGTGCATCAAACACGAAGCCGCGCTTCAGAAGAACGCATCCTTTGAGGAAATTCCATTCCGCGCCGCGACCGCTTTGCGGCGTGGCATCGAGGATCAGCTCCGCTTCGGCAAAATGCCCCTCGTTCATTAATCGACGGACGTTTGCAAAATCGGTGGACGTGCCGCTTTGTGAGTAGAATCCGCCCGCGGAACCGTAGTGCGAGCCCGTGCTGCCGCCGGCGCGCGCGTTCTGGATGGCGTCGTAGGCCTCGTTGATCTCTTTCATTTTCTCCTCGGCTACGTCCGCGAGATTGCTGTTGGCGTAGTTGTCCGGATGGTATTTTCGCGCCAAAGCGCGGTAGGCTTTCTTTATTTCGTCGTCCGTTGCGTTGCGCGCAACGCCGAGTATAGTATACGGATCTTTCATATACGTCTCCCCCGAAGGGCATCCTTTCCCGAATAGTCTATACGACCGATTAAGTAAGCGCCAAAACGCGGCGAAGCTCCTCGGGCATGCCGAGATAGGCTATGTTCTTTACAATGCCTGCCGTTTGTGGCTGACAGCGGGTGAAATCAATCAGCTCCAGCGCGTTTTGCAGTTTTGATAAGTCGTTCAGCGCTGAGATATAAATGCTTTCCGCGATGTCGGTTGTAAGGCGCGTCCTCGTTTGTGTGCGTCCCCCGCGGTCCGAGAAAGTCCTCTCTGCAAGAAGCGAGGATACGTCCCCATCTCCGGCGTAGAGTCGGAGAATCGGATTATATTGGCCGGATACGGCATCATCCGCGGCATCATCCGCGGCGTCTGTAACGTAGATGAATCTGCCGACGGCACGGCCGACTTCGTAGGCGATGCGCCGCTCGGTGTCGGTAAGACCGTAGGCAAAAACTGTGCCGAGTACGTCGCCGAACTTTTCGGCCGTCTCATCAAGTGAGGCGCATCCTTCGTTTTCCAAAGCGGAGAGCGCGGTGAGCGATTTTGTGATCTCCCCCTCGAGATCACCCATTCCGTCCGCACGGCGGCGGACGGCGCGCGCGCCGGGCACAAGCATTTTGGCACGGAGACGTTTTCTGCCCGATTCATCGGCGATATCGTCTTTGAGTTTTGCAAAATTCAAAATTGCGGCGGCGCGTGCGGTGTACGCGAACACGTCGCTGTCCTTCGCCATTGCCCGTTTTTTCAGAGGATGGACGGCACAGCGGTGACGCTCAATCTCAAAGGGAATTCCGAGAAGAGCCGCGCGGAACGCGGCGAGAAATACGAAATCGTAACTGAGAGAGAGGCGGGAAGCACAGCCGGTGTGCTGTCCCATAGCACGGCAAAGTCCGCAGTAGATACTGCGGTAAAGCTCGTTCTCCGAAACGAGCATCTGTCCGACCAGCGGACGGATATACCCGAACATATGCTGCCCCCTTCTCACTATTTGATGCTTATTATACAGCATACTTTTTACAATCTCAAGGGATTACCATGGACAAACTGTAAACTCTTTGTGGAAAAAATGATTACGAACATTGAGGAGTGATAAAAATCGGCGCATTTCGAAAAAAAGTATTGACAAACCGAAATGCGTGTGGTATTATATTTAGGCGAGTTAAAAAACGCCTATGCGGGTGTAGTTCAGTGGTAGAATTCCAGCCTTCCAAGCTGGTTATGTGGGTTCGATTCCCATCACCCGCTCCAGTACTTTCGTATACGGGCGGCGCGCACTTTTGTACCTTTAGCTCAGTTGGATAGAGCAACTGCCTTCTAAGCAGTAGGTCGAGGGTTCGAGTCCCCCAAGGTACGCCATATGGTGGATGTAGCTCAGTTGGTTAGAGCGCCAGGTTGTGGCCCTGGAGGTCGTGGGTTCGACTCCCATCATTCACCCCATGCGGCAAAGCCGCAGAAAGCACACATGCGACAGCATGTGTGCTTTTTCATTTTCTGTGAGAAAAGGGTTCGCCCGCGGGCGAAGCCTTGTGTTTTCACCGGCAAGAGCATTTCGGCCAAACGATATCTTTTCTCTTGAAAAAAATTTACTGCTATGGTATACTGATGACAGAATGGCAGAAATGCGGAGGAAAATTATGAGTGAGTATTTGACGAAAGAGTATGCTGCCGCTGTCAGTGCCGCCCAACTTGCGTATCTCGGGGATGCGGTGCTTGAGGTTTTGGTGCGTCGTCGGCTCATTGGCGAAAGCCACAGAAAACCGAGCGAAGAAGCGCTTTCGTACGTAACGGCTGCAGCGCAGAGCGATGCCGCCGAGCGCATTCTCCCGCTTCTGACTGAACACGAGGATGCGGCGTATCGGAGAGGCAGAAATTGCGTCCACGCCAATGTCCCGAAGAAGGCGACTATGGCACAGTACCGCCGCGCTACAGGCTTTGAAGCACTGTTCGGCTATCTCCATCTGATCGGTGACACGGCGCGTATTGAATTTTTGTTTGAAGCGGCGTATCCGGCGGAAAAATAATGCGAAGATCTGTGCTCAATTATCCATTGGGCGGATATAATGAGTAGTGACGATTACAAAATGGGGAGGGTCTTATGGAATTTACGGATAAAGTAAATGAGTTCACCAAGAAGGTGTCCGATAAGGCAAACGGCCTTATCGAAATGGGGAAACTGACAGCGAAGATCCATGGAGAAACGGCGGACGTTGATGCGCTTAAAAAGAAGATAGGCGAGGTCTGTTTCGGTAAGTACAGATCGGGCGATCCGCTTGATCCTGAGGTGGAAAAGCTTTGTGCCGCGATTGAAAAGCACAAACGCAATATCGCGGAGAATGAGCGAAAGAGGGAGCGTCTTAGGAAAAGCGATCCCAAGACGGTTGATCCCGCGGCAAACGGCATTTGCCCCTACTGCGGCGAGAAGATTGTCAAGAACGGTAAATTCTGCCCATACTGCGGCGAGAAAATGGATGAATAAAGAAAAGAGGATGCTCGGAGAGCATCCTCTTTTTTACTCTACAAAATCAAATTCGATACCGCCAAGGTGGACGGTGTCGCCTTCTTCACAGCCGGCATCGCGCAGTTTGTCGATGATGCCTCCCTGGATCAGCATCCGCTGGAAATACATGAGCGATTCACGCTCGTTCAGATTTACGCGGTTGACGAGCGCCTCAACCCAGCCGCCTTCGCATACAAAGGCACCGCTGTCGTTACGGCGGATACGCACGGCATCTGCGCCCTCTTTATCCTTTTCAGGATCAATCGCTTCGATTTCCGCTTCGTAGGTGATAACGGGGGGCAATTCTGCAAGCTGCCGTTCGATCTCATCGGTCAAAGCCTTAAGACCGAGCTTCGTGGCGGTGGAGATGAAGATCAGTTTGTAGTCGAGCGCCTCAGCGGCGTCGATCAGCTTCTGTACGTCCTCGCTCGGCTTGCCGTCGGGCGGCAGCTCATCGGGATCGAGAAGATCGGATTTGTTTGCCACGAGGATGCGCGGCTTGTCCGCAAGCGTCTGACTGAACCGTTCAAGTTCTCCGGCAATCGTGTGAAAATCGTCCAGCGGCGCGCGGCCTTCCATGCCGGAGACGTCGATCACCTGCACGATCAGGCGGCAGCGCTCAATATGGCGGAGAAAATCGTGTCCAAGTCCCGCGCCCTCCGACGCGCCTTCGATAAGTCCGGGAATATCCGCCATCACAAAGCCGCGATCGGCGCCGGTGGAAACTACGCCGAGATTCGGTTCAAGTGTCGTGAAATGATAGTCGGCGATTTTCGGGCGGGCGGCGGAGAGGGAGGCCAGAAGAGAGGACTTGCCCGCAGAGGGAAGCCCCGCAAGGCCTACGTCCGCGATCAGTTTCAGTTCGAGATGGACGTCTCTCGCTTCGCCCTCGCGTCCCTGCTTGGCAAAGTGGGGCACCTGACGCGTGGGGGTGGCAAAATGTTTGTTGCCCCAGCCGCCTTTTCCGCCGCGGCAGAGGATGAAATCTTCGCCGTCGGACATATCCTTTATAATTTTTCCCGATTCGGGATCGCGGATAAGCGTGCCGCGCGGCACCTGGATGATAACGTCCGCACCGTTTTTGCCGTGGCACTTGGCACCGCTGCCGTCGCCGCCCGGTTCAGCGGCAAATTTCCGCTTGTATCGGAAGGAGAGCAGGGTGTTCATGTGCGGATCGACGCGGAATACCACGTTGCCGCCATTACCGCCGTCGCCGCCGTCAGGACCGCCCTTGGCGACGTATTTCTCCCGACGGAAGGAAACGCATCCGTTGCCGCCGTTTCCGGCTTTCACGGAGATTTGTATCGTATCAATAAACATAACTTTGTATCTTTATCTTTCTCTGGTATTTTGTCAGTCAGCCGATCATTTCTGCCGCCAGTTCACCGATTATACGGATGCCGGCTTTGATGTCCTCATCCGACGGCGTGGAATAGTTGAGGCGGAAGGACTGGGAGGGAGCCTCCGTGTCACAGTTGAATGCGGTGCCGGGAACGACAGCCACTTTCTTTTCAATGGCTTTTTTGACGAATGCGTTCATGTCTACGCCGTCGGGCAAGGTGCACCAAATGAACAGGCCGCCCTCGGGGCGTGTGTAATGTACCTCTTTCGGCATATACTGATTAAGGCATGAAAGCATGAGATTGCATTTGTCGCGGTACAAGGCGCGGATCTTCTCGATATGCGCGTCCATATCGCGCTCCGTCATGAAGCGATGACAGAGCATCTGGAAGAACTGGTTCGTGTGTACGTCCTCGCACTGCTTGCCGACGGCCATTTTCTGCACGATCGGATCGGGCGCGCAGACAAATCCGACACGCATACCGGACGAGAGGATTTTCGAGAACGAGGAACAGTAGATGACGATGCCCGCATCGTCCAAAGCCTTGATCGGGAGGATATCATCACCGGCAAAGCGGAGATCCCCGTACGGGTTGTCCTCGAGAATGATCACGCCGTGCTTTTTCGCAATTTCGTAAATAGCCGCGCGCTTTTCGGCGGAGGTGGTCGTTCCCGCGGGATTTTGGAACGTGGGGATGAGGTAGATCATCTTCGTGTTCGGATGCTTTTGGAGTGCCGTCTCAAGATCGGCGGGATCAATGCCGTCCTCACGGAGCGGGATGCCTACGGTTTTCGCGCCGACAGCGCGGAACGCGTTGAGCGCACCGATAAAACTGGGGTTTTCGCACAGAACGACGTCGCCGGGATTGCACAGCACGCGGCACGCAAGCTCAAGGCCCTGATTGCCGCCGGAGGTGATGATCGTTGTGTCGAAATCACGGCCGATCTTGAATTTATCACGGAGGCGTTCGGTTACCGCACGGCGAAGCGGTGGGTATCCTTCGGTGATGCCGTACTGGAGCGCGGCGGAGGCGCTCTTCTCAAAAATGTCGGCAGAAATGGCGGCAAGATCTTCCGCGGGGAACGAGAGCGGCGATGGATTGCCCGCAGCAAAACTGATGATCGAAGGATCGGAGAGACTTTTGAAAATCTCACGGATCGCGGAGGGCTTCAGTGAAGCCAGATTGTCGGAGAATTTGTATTCCATATGCGTTTACCGCCTTTCAAGAGCCGAAGTTTTTTGTATAAACAACAGTATACCATATTTTTCAGCGGATTGCAACAGTTCAAGTTGTGAATTATAATTTGTACAGAAGAAGAAAGTTTTTCGAAAAAAGACGATTTTTGCGCATAACTACTTGATTTTTTTTGGACTATGTATTAAAATAATGCATTATAGTGAATGATATTTACACGACAACGAAGGAGTTCAGGGAGTATATGGAAAAGAAGTTCAGAAAAATCGGCGTACTTACCTCAGGCGGCGATGCGCCCGGCATGAATGCCGCAGTCCGTGCCGTTACCCGTGCGGCTTTGGCACGCGGTGTGGAAGTAATGGGTATTTACGGCGGTTACAGCGGCCTTATTAACGATAAGATGATCGAACTGAAGGCGCGGGGCGTTTCCAATATCATCAACCGCGGCGGTACGTTTTTGTATTCCGATCGCTGTGATGAGTTCAAAACCGAAGAGGGTATGCAGAAAGCCATCGAAACGTGCAAAAAGCACGGGATCGACGGTATCGTTGCGATCGGCGGCGACGGCACGTTCCGCGGGGCGACCGATCTGTCCGTCCGCGGCATTCCCACGATCGGTATTCCCGCCACGATTGATAACGATATTACCGCAACGGAGAACTCCATCGGATTTGATACGGCAATGAACACAGTTCTTGCCGCTTGTGACCGCCTTCGCGATACGTGCGAGTCTCACGCCCGCTGCAACGTGGTGGAGGTCATGGGACGCGGTGCCGGCGATATTGCGCTCAATACCGCAATGGCACTGGGTGCTGTGGCTGTCGTTATTCCCGAGGTTGCCTTTGACGAGGCCGCCTGCATGGAGAAGATCCGCCGTCTGCGTGCGGACGGAAAGCGGAGTTTTCTTGTGATCGTATCAGAGGGTGTTGAGAACTTCTCCGAGGGACTCGCCAAGCGCATTCAGGCTGAGACCGGCGTTGAAACCAAATATGCTTGCCTTGCGCACACCGTGCGCGGCGGTGATCCCACGCTTTCTGACCGCGTGTTTGCGACCAAACTGGGCGTGGCTGCTGTTGAACGGCTTCTGGCAGGCGAAAGCAATCTCGTACTCTGCCAGCAGAAGAGCGAGATCGTAGCCGTCGATATCGTTTATTCCCAGTGCCTCGACCGTTACTACAAGGGTACCTTGAAGGACGGCATGCTCGAGAAATTCTCCGATGCTGAGAAGGCCGAGATGGAAAAAGCGATCGCCGAGAAGAAAGAGGAATTCCGTAAGTATTACAGAATGGTCAACGATATCGCGCAGTAATCTGAAATCTTTTGAACGGATAGCGTCCCGAAGTGTTATGCTTCGGGGCGTTTTTTCTCCTTTTCGTGGGCATTCATGTTGACAATTTGCCATATTTGGGATATAATAATACGATAAAGCGAAAGCGACTTCGGCTCGCTTTGTCAAATCTGTAAATCATGGAGGAAAACTATGCTGGAACTCATAAACGTCGGCTTCAACGTCGGCGGTGAGAAGGAAATTCTGCGCGGTATCAACCTTACGATCGACGACAGATTCGTTGCTATCACAGGCCCGAACGGCGGCGGTAAATCCACTCTCGCGAAAATTATAGCCGGCATTTATCAGCCTACCTCCGGCAAAATTTTGCTGGACGGTGTGGATATAACAAACAAATCAATCACGGAGAGAGCGAGTCTTGGCATCAGTTACGCTTTCCAGCAGCCCGTTCGCTTCAAGGGACTTCGTGTGAAAGATCTTTTGAGCCTGGCAGCAGGAAAGAAAACGAATGTGGATGCGGCGTGTGCGCTCCTTTCCGAGGTAGGTCTCTGCGCGCGCGATTATATTGACCGTGAACTGAACGCCAGTCTCTCCGGCGGTGAACTCAAGCGCATCGAGATTGCGATGATTCTCGCACGCGGCACGAAACTGTCCATTTTTGACGAGCCGGAGGCCGGCATTGATCTTTGGAGTTTCCAAAACCTCATCCGTGTGTTTGAAAAAATGCATGAGGAAACGAAGGGCAATATTCTCATTATCAGCCATCAGGAGCGAATTCTTAATATTGCCGATACGATCGTAGTCATAAAGAACGGTGAGCTTGCCGCTGTGGGTCCGCGTACGGAACTTCTTCCGGGGCTTCTCGCCGGTACGGAGAGCGGCACGTGCAGTGTCCTTGCCGATAAAGTAGAGGGGGTACGTGCGTAATGGATGCAATCAAACAGCGTCTTCTTAAAGAAGTAGCCGAGCTCGATTCCTTGCCCGTCGGCGCGTACAACATCCGTGAGAACGGAAAAGCGGGCGGACGGCAGACTACCGCCAATATTGATATTCAAACGAAAACGGACAAGCCGGGCATCGATATTATCGTAAAAGCCGGCACCAAGAACGAAAGCGTCCATATCCCCGTTGTCCTGAGCGAATCGGGACTCAAGGATATGGTGTACAACGATTTCTTTATCGGCGAGGATGCCGACGTGGTCATCATTGCCGGCTGCGGTATTCATAACGCCGGCTGCGGTGATTCCGCACACGACGGTATCCATACGTTCCATCTCGCGAAGAATGCACGCCTCCGCTACGTGGAGAAGCATTACGGCGAGGGCGAGGGCAGCGGCAAGCGCCTTATGAACCCGACGACGGTAGTGCATCTCGCCGAGGGCGCGCATATGGAAATGGAAACGACGCAGATCGGCGGTATCGACGATACCACGCGTATAACCAACGGCGATCTCGAGGCGGGCGCTTCTCTTGTCGTCCGCGAGAAGATCATGACCGTAGGCGATCAGCACGCCGTAACCGATTTCACCGTCGATATGAACGGGGAAGGCTCTTCCGTGAACGTCATCTCGCGCAGTGTCGCAAAAGAGAACAGCCGTCAGGAGTTCGTGAGCAGAATCAACGGCAATACCGCCTGCGCCGGGCACACCGAATGCGACGCGATCATCATGGACGATGCGTGCGTGCTTGCCAGCCCCCAGATCACGGCAAACCACGTCGATGCATCGCTTATTCACGAGGCGGCGATCGGTAAAATTGCGGGTGAGCAGCTTATTAAGCTTATGACGCTCGGACTCACCGAGAGAGAAGCCGAAGAGCAGATCGTAAACGGATTTTTGGCATAATTTTAAGGCCGGGCAGTGGACAACCCATTGTCCGGCAAATCTTTGAAAGGAGAGCGGAAATGATCCTCATTATTGCGGAAAAGCCGTCGCTTGCGCGCAACATCGCCGACGGTATCGCGAAAGCCGAAAACGTGCGGATGTCCAGAAAGGACGGCTATATCGAAGGCGGCTCGTATCTCGTGACGTGGGCATTCGGCCATCTGTTCTCCCTTTGTGATATTGAAACGTACCGCCCGAATCCCGAAGGAAACCGCTGGTCGGTCAAAAATATCCCGTGCTTTCCTGCGGATTTTCGGTTTGAACTCAGAAAGAATGCGGACGGCACTCGCGATGTGGGTATCGAAAAGCAGTTCGGAACGATCCGCGCTCTATGCAACCGCCCCGACGTTGACGTGATCGTGAACGCGGGCGACGCCGACCGTGAGGGCGAGATCATCGTCCGTCTCTGCATCGGGCACGCTTTGGAGAACGAAAAGGATCTTCGCCGGCTTTGGCTTCCCGATCAGACACCTGAAACTATCGCGCAGGCGCTTTCGGAGATGAAATCCGAGGCGGAATACGAGAACCTCGCAAACGAGGGGTACGCCCGTACATATATCGACTGGCTTTACGGCGTCAATCCCACCAGATACGCCACGCTGAAAACGGGGACGCTTCTGCGCGTCGGGCGCGTGATCGTGCCGATCGTCCGCGCGATCTATGACAGAGATATGGCGATTCGCAATTTCACACCCGAGCCGTACTTTGCCGTTGTCAGCCGCGCTCGGACGAACGGCGAGAGTGTAGAACTCACAAGCAAGCAGAAATTCGATAAACATCACAAAGCCGATGCCGAACGGCTCTCTGCCCGCTACAACGCGGCGAAAACGGTCGTTACGTCCGTGAAGCACAAAAAAGATAAGATGGCGCCGGGCAAACTGTACTCGCTTTCGAAACTCCAGAATGTCCTCAGCAAGAAGTACAAAATGTCCATGACGGAATCGCTCGAGATCGTACAGGGGCTCTATGAGAAAGGGTATCTGACCTATCCCCGTACCAACTCCGAGTATCTTGCCACCGCCGAGAAGGATAAGATCAGAAAGATCATCGATGGGGCGGTAAAACTCGGTTATCCGCTAGTTTTCAAGGACGGAAAGAATATTTTTGACGATTCGAAAATTGAATCGCACTCCGCGCTCACCCCCACGTACAAGATTCCCGATAAGAACCACCTTACCGAAAAAGAGATGCAGGTTTACTCCACCGTATTCCGCCGCTTTGCCGCGGTTTTCTGTCGGGAGGATTGCCTTGTTGATAAAACGGAGATCAAGATCGCCGTTATGGAAGGCGAGACGGTTCTTGAGGAGTTCACGCTCCGCGGAACGGTGATTCTCGAACGCGGTTGGATGAAGTACGACGATACCGCGCAAAAGGATAAGATTCTGCCGCCGCTCGGGAAGGGCGATATTCTTACAACCGATTTTAGGCCTGCCGAAAAAGAGACGAGTCCGCCAAAGCATTACACGATTGAAACGCTCAACAATTATCTCAAAAATCCGTTCCGCGAAGAAAAGGCGGCTGCCGATAAAGCCGAGCGGGCGGAGGATGAGGCAGATGACAGGGAAGAATACCGCGCGATGCTTGAGGGATTGGAACTTGGCACAGAAGCGACGCGAACGGGCATTATAGACAACGCCCGAAAATCCGGATACATTGAACTGAAGAAAGACGTATATACGATTTTGCCGGACGGCGAATTTCTCATTGAATCCATCTCGCAGATGGGAATAGGCATGGATAAGTACAAAACCGCCGAGGTCGGGCGTGCTTTGAAGCGTGTGTTCCGCGGCGAATCTACCGTGCGCGAAAGCGTGGCGATCGCCGAGGCGGAGATCTCTGCCGTGTTTCAGAAAAAGGATGCGCCACCTGCCGAAGATACGGATACCGGCTATTTCGGTGATATCGTGGGAAAATGCCCCCTTTGCGGTATGGACGTCCGCCGCACGCGCCGCGGCTACGGCTGCGCGGGTTATAAAGAGAACGGCTGTAAATTCAGCATTTACTCGCCGATCTGTGCGCGTGTGATTCCCAAAGCGAGCGTGGAGCAGCTTCTGCGCGACGGACGTACCGATATAATCAGCGGTTTTGTGTCGAAACGGACGGGAAACAAATTCGACGCGCGCCTAAAACTCGAAGGCGATCGTGCTGTGTTTGATTTTTCATAAAAAAGAGCCGATGCTTTCGCATCGGCTCTCAATTTTTTTCATTTTTTGGGAATCAGTTTTTCCGTGCCGCCCATGTAGGGACGGAGGGCAACGGGAATATTTACGGATCCGTCGGCGTTCAGGTTGTTTTCGAGGAACGCGATCAGCATACGCGGCGGCGCTACGACGGTGTTGTTGAGAGTATGTGCAAGATACTTGCCGTCCTCGCCGTTTACGCGGATTCTGAGGCGGCGCGCCTGCGCTTCACCGAGGTTCGAGCAGCTGCCGACTTCAAAATACTTCTTCTGGCGGGGAGACCATGCTTCCACGTCGCAGGATTTTACTTTCAGATCAGCAAGGTCGCCGGAGCAGCATTCGAGCGTGCGTACTGGGATATCCAGAGAACGGAACAGATCGACAGTGTTCTGCCACAGCTTGTCGTACCACATCATGGAATCCTCCGGCTTGCAGACGACGATCATTTCCTGCTTTTCAAACTGGTGGATGCGGTATACGCCGCGCTCCTCGATGCCGTGCGCGCCTTTCTCCTTGCGGAAGCAGGGAGAGTAGCTCGTCAGCGTGTAGGGGAGTTCTGCTTCGGGGATGATCTGATCGATGAATTTACCGATCATGGAGTGCTCACTCGTACCGATGAGGTAGAGATCCTCGCCCTCGATTTTGTACATCATGGCTTCCATTTCCGCGAAACTCATAACGCCCGTTACGACGTCGGAACGGATCATAAACGGCGGGATGCAGTACGTGAATCCGCGCTCGATCATGAAATCGCGTGCGTAGGAGATAACGGCGGAGTGCACGCGTGCGATATCGCCCATGAGGTAGTAGAAGCCGTTGCCGGCAACGCGGCGTGCGGATTCGAGGTCAATACCTGCGAAACGCTCCATGATGTCCGTGTGGTAGGGGATCTCAAAGTCCGGAACGACGGGCTCGCCGTATTTTTGGATCTCGACGTTTTCGCTGTCGTCCTTACCCATCGGAACGGAGGGATCAATGATGTTCGGGATGATCATCATGATCTTCTTGATCTTTTCATCCAGTTCCTTCTCGAGTGCCTCGTCCTCGGCGAGTTTGTTGGCATTCTCGGTAACGAGACGCTTCATCTCTTCCGCTTCCTCGCGCTTGCCCTGCGCCATGAGAGCACCGATCTGCTTCGAATATTTGTTGCGGCTGCCGCGTAGCTCGTCCGCCTCGCGGATCACACGGCGGCGCTCGGTGTCAAGTTCAATCACCTCGTCCACGAGGGGCAGCTTCTGATCCTGGAATTTGTTTTTGATATTCTGCTTTACGATTTCGGGATTTTCTCTCAGAAATTTAATGTCGAGCATGGGTCCATGCCTCCTAATATCGGTATAATACTGTTATTATACCGCTTTACAGGAGAAAATGCAAGGGAAATATAAAAAAAGAAAAGAATCGGAGAACCTTTTCGGCCTTTCCGATTCTTTCTATGGATGTTACAAAACTGTCAGCCCCGTCTCGTCAAAGTCAACGGTGATCGTCGTTTCGGGTGCGGGATCGTCTCTGAGAATCTTACGCGCGATCTTCGTTTCGAGATTCGTCTGGATATACCGTTTGAGAGGACGTGCGCCGTACACGGGATCATAGCCTGCATCGGCAATGTGCGCTTTCGCGGCGTCCGTTACCGCGAGGGTGAGGCGGCGGTCGGTGAGACGCTTTTCGAGATCGGCGAGGATAAGATCCACGATGCCGCGGATGTTTTCTTTCGTTAGCGGCTTGTAGAATACGATCTCGTCCATGCGGTTGAGAAATTCCGGGCGGAAACTGCGTTTCAAGAGATCGTGTACGTTCTCCCGTGCGGTATCGCTGATTTCCCCCGTTTCTGTGATGCCGTCGAGGATTCTGTCTGAGCCGAGGTTGCTCGTCATGATGATGATGGTATTTTTGAAATCCACCGTGCGTCCCTGGCTGTCCGTGATCCGTCCGTCGTCAAGTACTTGGAGAAGGACGTTGAATACGTCGGGATGTGCTTTTTCCACTTCGTCAAACAGTACTACCGCATAGGGACGGCGGCGAACCGCCTCGGTCAGTTGACCGCCCTCGTCGTATCCGACGTATCCGGGCGGCGCACCGATGAGACGGGACGTGGAGTATTTCTCCATATATTCGCTCATGTCGATGCGGATCATGCTGTGTTCGTCGTCAAACAAGGCCTCTGCCAAGGCTTTGGCAAGCTCCGTCTTACCCACGCCCGTCGGGCCGAGGAACAAGAACGAGCCGATCGGGCGGCGGGGATCCTGAATACCGGCACGAGAGCGGAGGATCGCGTCGGTAACGCGTGCAACCGCTTCGTCCTGACCGATCACGCGGCGATGGAGGGTATCGTCAAGGTGGAGGAGCTTGTCGCGCTCGCCCTCCATCAGTTTTGAGAGAGGAATACCGGTCCAGCGCGAGATGATCCGCGCGATCTCCTCTTCCGTTACCGTATCGCGAAGCAGCGATGCGGTCTCATTTTCACACTCGCTGTTTTCTGCCTTTTCCAACTCTTTTTGAAGTTCGGGCAGTTTGCCGAATTTGAGTTCTGCGGCTTTGGCAAGATCATATTCGTTCTCAGCGCGTTCGATGGCGGCGTTTGTCAGATCAATTTCCTCGCGCAGTTTTTGCACACGGGCGATCGACTGCTTTTCGTTCTCCCAGTGTGCTTTCATTTCGGAGAACGTTTCGCGCATACCGGCAAGTTCTTCATGAATGCTTGCGAGCCGTTCGGCGGAAAGTTTATCCTTTTCTTTGGAGAGTGCCGCCTCCTCGATTTCAAGCTGCATAATTTTACGGGAGATTTCGTCCATTTCCGTCGGCATCGAGTTTATTTCCGTTTTGATAAGTGCGCAAGCCTCGTCTACAAGGTCGATTGCTTTATCGGGGAGGAAACGGTCGGAGATATAGCGGGCAGAGAGCGTAGCCGCTGTGATGAGCGCCTGATCGTGGATCTTGACGCCGTGGAAGACCTCGTATTTCTCCTTGAGTCCTCTCAGAATCGTGATCGTATCCGGCACGGCCGGCTCTTCTACGAGCACGGGCTGGAAACGGCGTTCCAGAGCCGCATCTTTTTCAATATACTTTCTGTATTCGTTCAGGGTTGTCGCACCGATGCAGTGGAGCTCTCCTCTGGCGAGCATCGGTTTTAAGAGATTACCCGCATCCATCGCGCCGTCCGTTTTGCCGGCGCCTACGATCGTGTGGAGCTCGTCAATAAAGAGAATGATCTTCCCGTCGCTTTCTTTTACCTCGGTGAGAACGGCTTTGAGGCGCTCTTCAAACTCACCGCGGAATTTCGCACCTGCAATGAGGGCGCCCATATCGAGAGAGAAGATCGTGCGGTTTTTCAGATTGTCGGGAACGTCTCCGCGCACGATGCGCTGTGCCAATCCCTCCGCGATCGCCGTTTTGCCGACGCCCGGCTCACCGATGAGGCAGGGATTGTTTTTCGTCTTGCGCGAGAGAATGCGGATCACGTTTCTGATCTCGTCGTCTCTGCCGATGACGGGATCGAGTTTTTGCCTCCGCGCCATTTCCACGAGATCCGTGCCGTATTTTTTGAGGGCGTCGTATGTGCTCTCGGGATTGTCGCCGGTTACGCGCTGCGTGCCGCGCACGTTTTTGAGTACGTCGAGAAATTTTTGGCGGGTGATTCCGTGCTTTTTGAATAGTTCCGTGAGCGTTCTCTCTGCCTTTTCAAGAAGTCCCAAAAACAGGTGCTCGACGGAAACGTATGCATCCTGCATCATTTCCGCTTCCTGTTCGGCTTTCGTCAGCGCATCGTTCAGTTCACGGGAAAGATATACCTGTTCCGAATCGATACTGCCGCTTATTTTTGGCAGAGATCGTATGGAACTGCTAACTTCTTCGTTTAGTTGAGCGGTTGAAATCTCCATCGAGCGGAGCATTTCCGGGATCAGTCCGTCCGATTGTGTCAGAAGGGCGGAGGTGAGGTGTAAAGCGGTCAATTGTTGGTTGCCATACTCGACGGCAATATCCCGTGCACGCTGCACGGATTCAAGACTTTTTTGTGTCAGCTTGTTTAGATTCATCGGGCGTAAACAGACGGCGCACGGTGTGTTTTCGGGGAATGGGGCGCCGCTTCTCCTTATCATTCGTACTTTCCCCTGTACAAACAGTATCATACACGAGAAATGTGAACGTATATACGATGATATGTGATCAGTTTGTAAATGTTTAGCACTCTGTTTTTACGAGTGCTAAATCACAGGGTAAACCAGGATACAAAATTCACGAGAATGCACGTGATCACTCCGATGACGGTTGGAAGTAAAAAGGCAACCGCCGTCCATTTGAGACTGCCGCTTTCCTTTTTGATCGTCCAAAGTGTAGTGGAGCAAGGCCAGTGCATAAGACTGAACAGAACGACGGTGAGGGCAGTTACCCACGTCCATCCGTTAGCTTCGAGAAGAGTTTTGAGTGCGGTCAGGGACTCGTATCCTTTGATCGTTCCTTCTGCCATATATCCCATCATCATAATCGGGATGACCGTTTCATTAGCGGGGAATCCGAGAATGAATGCGAGAAGAATTACGCCGTCCATGCCCATGATTTTTCCGAGCGGATTTAATACATCGGTCAGATGCGCGAACAGGGAGGCATCCCCGACGTTTATGTTTGCCAAAAGCCATATGACGATTCCCGCAGGGGCGGCAACGGCGACGGCGCGGCCGAGAACGAATATCGTTCGATCAAGAAGAGAGCGAACGAGGACGGAGAGAATCTGAGGGCGTCTGTACGGCGGCAGTTCAAGCGTAAAGGAAGACGGTACGCCGCGAAGAAGGGTCTTGGATAAGAGAGAAGATACGAAAAGCGTAATCATGACGGAGAAAACGATGATCGCCGCCAAAAAAGCCGCGCCCCAGAACGAGGACACCGCCGTGTCAGTGGAAATAAAGAACATCGACGTCATGGCGATGAGTAGCGGAAAACGTCCGTTGCACGGGACAAAGTTGTTCGTAAGGATCGCGATCAGCCGTTCTCTCGGTGAGTCAATAATGCGGCATCCGACAACACCCGCGGCGTTGCATCCGAAGCCCATACACATGGTAAGCGCCTGCTTGCCGCAGGTACTGCATTTGTGAAAACAACGGTCAAGATTGTACGCGATGCGCGGCAGATACCCCACGTCTTCAAGAAGCGTAAACAGCGGAAAGAAGATCGCCATAGGCGGCAGCATAACGGAGACGACCCAGTAAAGAACGCGGTACATACCGAATACGAGCATCTCCGTGAGAAATTGCGGTGCGCCGAGGCCTTGGAGAAAGCGGCAAAGAGGCATCTCAAAAGAGGAGAATAAGTCCGAGAGAAACGACGACGGGTA
This sequence comes from Eubacteriales bacterium, assembly GCA_045611685.1. Lineage (GTDB taxonomy): Bacteria > Bacillota > Clostridia > Oscillospirales > CAG-272 > SIG701. Next base: position 67,696 of record JAZKXO010000003.1, read on the forward strand.
ATTCGCACCGACGATGGTGATCCAGAAAATGAGAAGGAGCAAAAGAAGCATCACGGGGTACGCAAAAATGCGGCCTGTCAAAACGCGGTCGATTTTCTCACGGCGCATATCCGTGGCTTTTTCGACGGACACCACCTCTTTGGCAATGGATTCCGCCGTCTTGACGAGAGTTTTCGCGATTTCGTCTGAAAGTCCGGCGGCTGTACGAGCAGTTTGGAGCGCCGCTACGGCACCAGCCGCTCCCGAGGAGGCGGAGTCCCCGTCCGCCTCTTTCGTGCCGTCCAGAAGGCGCAGAGCCTCGAAACGGGTTCCCACGCCGCCTTCCCGGAGAGTGGCTATCGCTTTCTCGATTTCGTCGTCGTATTGAACGGTATATGCACTCTCGGACGGATTGTCGGACGCGCGAGCCACCGCTTCTTGCAAACGTGCGATATCTTTTTTTGATCGCGCGGTGATGGCAATCACCGGTATACCGAGCCGTTTTTTCAATTTTCCTATGTCAATTTTGATATGCCTTTTTTTCGCTTCGTCTATAAGGTTTACGCAGAGAAGCACTTTTGGGGTTGCTTCGAGTATTTGGAGAACAAGATTCAGATTCCGCTCAAGGCAGCAGGCATCGCACACGACGACGGTCAGGTGCGGATTTTCATTTACGAGGAAATTCTTGGCCGCATCTTCCTCTTTCGAATGTGTGAGGAGGGAGTACGTCCCCGGCAGGTCCACCACGCAATACGTGCGTTCATCGTACGTGTATTTTCCAAAGGCCGTGCCAACCGTTTTTCCCGACCAGTTGCCCGTGTGTTGGTGCATACCGGTCAAGGCGTTGAAAACGGTACTTTTTCCTACGTTGGGATTGCCTGCAAGGGCAACGACACAGTCGTGTTTATCGGTGTAATTTGCTACTCGGCCGGTTTCGGCGGCGAGAGAGGTTCTTGTCAGTCCCATGGCAGATTACCGCGTTATGTGTACGGATTCGGCATCGTTGTTTCTCAGAGCAATCACGGCGCCGCGGATCTCGTATGCCCTCGGATCCCCGAGAGGGCTTACACCGACGCATCTGACGGATGTGCCGGGGATCAGACCGATGTCCTGCAGTCGGCGGCGCATAGCACCGCCCAGCGTGATGTCCGACACGGTACCGCACTCACCGGGAGACAGCGCGCACATAGGTGTATAAGATAAAGAAATCATATAGATTTTCCTCCGTGCATATTTTGGTGTAGGGAAACAATCTTTCCATTCACTACTATATGTCGGAGGTTGACGAATCGTGCCTGATGAAAGAGGGGAGCGCGAAGCGTTTCGCACGCTTAACGGATACCGAGAAGCGGAGAAAATGAAAATCACGCCGTCCATGGAAGATTATCTCGAAATGATTATGCGGCTGTCATCGGACGGGGAGACTGTACGTGTCTGTAATCTTGCGAGAAAACTGCACGTCACGCCGTCGTCTGCTACAAAAATGATTACTCAGCTTTGTGAAAAAGGATGCGTGTATGCAGAGCGGTACGGAGACGTTACGCTCACGGAGTACGGGCGGAATATGGGCACGTTTCTGATGCGGCGGCACGAGACGATCCATGCGTTTTTCTGTATGCTCAACGGGAGCCGTTGTGAACTGAGTCAAACGGAGAAGGTAGAGCATTTTATCGAGCCGCATACGCTCGCTTCCATGGAGAGGGCTCTCGAGCTATACAAAGAAAAAGAACAAGCCGCCCGATAAGGGCGGCTTACGTATTATCCTCTTTTTTCTACTTCCATGATGCGTGCTACGCGTTCGGCGTGGCGGCCTCCCTCAAATGCGTGATCGAGGAACGCGTCCACGATGTCGAGTGCCAGTCCTTCGCCGACCACGCGTGCACCCATACACAAAACGTTCGCGTCGTTGTGGCAGCGGGTCATCTTGGCGGAATACGGTTCCGAGCAGCAAGCGGCGCGTATGCCGTGAATCTTGTTGGCGATGAGACTCATGCCGATGCCCGTTCCGCATACGAGGATCGCGAGGTCCGCTTTACCTGCTACTACGGCGCGGCAGGCGGGCTCTCCGTGATCGGGATACTCGCATCTGGCAGTTGAGTCCGTGCCGAAATCGAGCACGCCGTATCCCTTTTCGCGTACGTGCGCAAGGATTGCGTTCTTCAGAATATATCCGCCGTGATCACAGGCGAAAGCGATGGTTTTCTTTGTTTGTTCCATGTTTTATTCCTACCATTTCTCCAAAATTTTATAAAGCACCACTCGCCGAAAGCTTTTCTTCCCGCGCGCGTTCGGCCTCTGTTTTTCTTAGATATATGGGTGTTACAGAGGATGCCGTGAATACGGATTTGTCCTCGGCCTTCGTGTATATGTCGTACGCGGCTTCGGCAACGGAAAAGGCAGAGGGCATCCGCTGTGCGACGGGTGTTGACAAAAGACGCGGATGCGTGAGGATGCCATACAGCTCATCGTATCCGTCACCGGTCAAATGAACGGGCATATCGTACGGCGCAAGATATTCGTCCATTTCGGAGGCTAAGACGATATCGTCTTCAGTGAGCCGTTTGACCTGCTCGCCGTCCGAAGAGAAGAGCGCTGAGTAAAACTGTGATCGGCGTGCACCGATGACGGGGCACAGGATACCCTCGAATCCTCTTAGGTTATATGCCATAGCGGTGAGTGAGGAGACACCCACAGAGGGCTTTTCTGAGCCGAATGCAAGTCCTTGGAGTGTGGCGGCACCGATGCGGATCCCTGTAAAAGAGCCGGGCCCTACCGCTGTGGCGAAAAGATTAACGTCGGAAAGACTGCATCCCGTGGCGGTAAGCATTTGCTCAACAAGCGGCAGAAGGGTCGTGCTGTGCGTATTGCCGGACGAAAGGGAAGAGAGCGCCAGCATTTCTCCATCCCGCCAGAGAGCGGCAGAAGCGGTTTTTGCGGTGCTTTCCAGTGCCAGTATCAGCATGGTGAACTCCTTTCGGGGGATAATGCTATATTGTCGGGCAAGTTCATAACGATCTTCCTCGCGGTCTCGCCGGTTTTTGTAATGGTTACGGACAAAAGGTTGTCCGGTATCCGATCGCCGAGATGCTCGCTCCATTCCGCAATGCAGATGCCCGTTTTTAGGTATTCGTCAAATCCGATGGAGTCAAGGGAGTCGGCGTCCTCCATACGGTAGAGATCAAAGTGAAAGAGAGGGAAGTCACCGCGGCGGTATTCGTTGACAACGGTGTAGGTGGGGCTTTTTACGCGGCTCAGGGGTGATAAAACAGAGGCAAATCCACGGACGAACGCCGTCTTTCCCGCGCCGAGATCGCCGTATAACGCGACGAAGCAGGGTGTCTTCGGCATGGTTTCCACGATTGCTTCGGCGAGTGATGCACCGAGGTTTTCCGTTGTTTCGACAGCATCGGACAGAAATGTGAATTCTTTCATTTTATCCCCTCCTTTTACCGAATTTCATACGCGTATATTATAGCACAGATGGTGTTATCTCTGCAATACGGAAGAGAAAAATATTTGAAAAACTCTTGCAATAAAGTTGCCCATGGTGTATAATATTATAGTCAATCCGCCCTTAGCTCAGCTGGATAGAGTATCAGATTCCGATTCTGAGGGTCGTAGGTTCGAATCCTGTAGGGCGGGCCAAAAAGCCACTTGCGTGAGCAAGTGGCTTTTTTATGAGAAATGGAGAGAGGACGGTAAAACTATGACGAAGCTATATCTTATACGCCACGGCGAAAGCGAGGCAAACCGCGAGAGGCTGTTTGCAGGCAATTTCGATATTGATCTGACTGAACTTGGCTACGCACAGGCGGAGCATATCCCCGAATACTTTCGTGAGATACATATTGATGGCATTTTCGCGTCCGATCTGAAGCGGGCGTATCATACCGCGTGCCCGCTTGCGAAAGCGAAAAATCTATCCGTAGTAAAAGAGCCTTCATTCCGTGAAATATCGGCGGGTGCATGGGAGGGCGTTCACTTCGATACGATCATGGAGAAATATAAAGAGGATTATACCATCTGGCGCGAGGATATCGGCCGTGCCGTTTGTACGGACGGCGAGAGCGTACTCGCACTCAGCCGCCGCGTTTTGGATGCAATCACGCGAATCGCCGAAGAATACGACGGCAAAACGGTAGTGATCGCCACGCACGCGACGCCGATCCGTTCGCTCATCAGTCTGTGGGCAACCGGCAGTCTCGGGGATATGAAAGAATACAAATGGGTGCCGAACGCGTCGATTACCGAGGCGTCGTATGAAAACGGCGTCTTTACACTCGAAAACATTGGCATAACCGAACACCTCGAGGGACTTCTCACAAAACTGCCGCCGACCGTGTAAAATCGGTTACGGATTGCAGATGCCGCACGGCTTGTACCCGTCGGCGATGAGATTCTCGCGGGAGCCTTCGAATTCTCGTTTATTCGAGTCATTCATTTGTCCGACGCTCCTGCAGTCGGAATAGTGAAATCGTTTGGTGCTTATATTTAAAACATATTTTACGGTTTGACGTAAAGATGACTCCTCGCCTGCCTCTGCGGCAAACGGCGTTGTGTCACCGGTGTACTCTGTCGCTGTGCTCTCCGTTTCGGCGGGGATGATCGTAATCGGACGCGGGCCTGCGTCTGCTGCACCGATGAGTACTGCCAATACCAAAGCCGCCGATGCGGCAATAATCTTGTTCTTCATACAGATTGCCCTTTTTGAGTTCAGAAGATATGCCAAAGTTCGACATAGAATATAAAAGAAAGCGGAGAGTGTACGGCGGTACATTTCTCCGCTTTTTGTTAGAATTTTACCTCGTTAAACCACGGCACCTCTGATCTATAAGGGAAAACTTTCCCTTTTGGAAGAGAATAGAGTGCCGTGGCAGCAAAAACATCTATTGCACCGGCTGCGATAAGTTTTTCGGCGCAGGATGAGAGTGTTGCACCCGATGTGAGGATATCGTCGCAGAGGATGTAGCGCTTGCCTTGGCAGTCGGCTGTGGACCGAACCGCGTATGTGTCGGCGGCACTCTTTATGCGGTCCGCTTTGCGCAGCCGTTTCTGCTCTGTCTCACGTTTGCGGGTGAAAACAGTTTTGAATTCGGCACCGAGATCCTTCGCCACAAATCGGGCAATTCTCTTTGCTTGATCTACACCCGTCTTTCGTTTGTTCCTTCGCCGACGTGGCGGATAGGTGATGATCCACTCGCGGACGTCCTCGCCGTTTTTGAGAAAGTGCTTTAGGAGTTCTTTCGAAAGCATTCGTGCGAGAACGCGCGCGGCGGTATCGTCGGTACTGTTTTTGACTGTATAGATGAGGCGATTCAGGAGGGCCTCTTTGTTTTTCGGCTGATAAAAGCCAACGGTAACAAAGCGGCGGCCGCCTACGGTCGATATCGTCTTTCGCAGCGGTTTCGGTGCACATCGGCATTCAGGCGCGCGACAGCGGCACACGGGACAGCGGATCTCGAGTTCCGCCGAAAGATAGCGGGCGCACTCCTTGCATAGATGTGCCTCCTCTCCCTCCGGTGCGATTTTGCCGCAGAGCGGGCATTTACGCGGAAAAAACAAGGAGAGAATAGCATCACCGAATTTTGAAGGCGTAATCATTTGTGAAACGCCTCCCTGACGAACGCTTTGAGATGCGTACAACGGACGGCGTGTCTGTCATTTGCGACCATATCGGCGAGAATATCCTGCCGACCGACGAGGATGACCATCCTCTCCGCTCTTGTAACGGCGGTATAGAGAAGATTTCTCGTTCGGAGCATCGGAGGGCAGTTGAAAATCGGCAGAATGACGACCGGATATTCGCTGCCCTGGCTTTTATGTACGGTTACGGCATACGCGTGTTCGAGCTCGTCGAGCATGGAAAATTCGTAGATGACCTCTCTGTCGTCAAAAGAGACGACGAGCGATTCGGAGACGGGATCTATATCCGTTATGACGCCTATATCTCCGTTAAAGATACCCATGCCTTCCTTGCCGTTTTTCGTCCAGACAAGGGAATAATTGTTTTTGATTTGCATCACCCGATCGCCCGTTCGGAATACGGACTCACGAACTTTGCGCTCTGCCTTCTCGGGGCTTTTCGGATTGAGCGCCGCCTGCATCATTTGATTGAGGCGTACCGTGCCGGCAGCACCGTTGTGGGAGGGGGTGATGATCTGAATATTACCGACGATCTCCTCGCCGTACGAGCGGGGAAGACGGTTTTTGCAGAGATCGGCAACGGTCAAGGCGATTTCCTCGTCCGTTCTTCGGGTGAGGAAGAAGAAATCCTTATTTTTCTCTGTGATGTTCGGGAAGCGTCCCTCGTTTATCGCGTGCGAGTTCGTTACGATGAGGCTTTCTTCCGCTTGACGGAAGATCTCCGTGAGTCGGATCGTCGGGATGACACCGGATGCGATCAGATCGCCGAGGACGTTTCCGGCACCCACAGACGGCAGCTGATCTGCGTCTCCGATGAGGATGAGACGGGCGCCGTTTTTTACGGCACGTAAAAGCGATTCGAGGAGAAGCACGTCCATCATAGAGCACTCATCCAGAATGATGACGTCCTCGTCCAGATAATTCTTTTCGCCTCGTTGAAAGGACGTTCGGTCCTCGGTACCGAACTCCATCTCCAAAAGGCGGTGAACGGTTTTTGCTTCGCGGGATGTGGCTTCGCTCATCCGTTTAGCGGCGCGCCCGGTAGGGGCGGCCAAAGCGCAGTCAAAGCCGAGGCTTTCAAAAATGGAAATCAATGCGCGGATGATGGTCGTTTTTCCTGTGCCGGGACCGCCCGTGAGGAGCATCACGCCTTCGGCGAGCGCCGTGCGGATCGCGTGCTTTTGGGCGGAGGCGTACTCGATTTTGTTTTCCGATTCAAGTTTCCAGATCAGCCGTTCCGTATCGCCCGTATCGGTTTGTGGGCAGACGCGGCAAAGTTGGCTCATTTTCTTTGCGATATACTGCTCCGCGCGGTAATAGTTTGGCAAAAAGAGAAGAAGATCGCCATTCTCCGAAACGAAGGAAAGACGTTTTTCATCAAGCATAGAGGAAACGGCATCGGCACAAAGTTCTGCGTCAACGGTCAAAAGATCGGCGGCAAGCCGGATAACGTCCGATTTTGGGAGACATGTGTGGCCGTTCTTTTGTGCTTCGTTTTCGAGCACGAATCGGATGCCCGCCGTAATGCGGTCAGGGGAGGATTCGGGCATACCGAGGGACATGGCGAGCCTGTCCGCGTTCTTAAAACCGATACCGTCGATATTCTCACAGAGAATATACGGGTTTTCACGGATGAGATCCACGGAGGCACCGCCCCATCGTTTGAATATTTTGACGGCGGCCGACGGCGAAAAATAATCACGGCAGAACATCATAACGGCGCGCACACCGGCAGTTTCGGCAAAACTTTCACTGATTGCCGCGGCTTTCTTTTGAGAAATGCCCGGAATCTCCGCCAGCCAATCGGGGTGGTTGGCGAGAACGTCGAAGGTGTCCGTGCCGAATTTCTCTACGATCCGCGAAGCCGTTCTGGGGCCGATCCCTTTCACGTTTCCCGCTGAAAGATAGCGGAGAATATCGCTCTCCTCGGCGGGGAGCGTCTTTTCGTAAAAATCCGCTTTGAACTGCGGGCCGTAAACCGCGTGATTCACAAAAGTGCCCTTTGCCGTGATCTTGTCCCCCTCCGTGAGAAAGGGAAGTATGCCGGTAACGGTGATCTCGTCGCCGTCCGGCGTTGTGATCTCGCATACGGTGTAGCCGTTCTCTTCATTCTGGTAGATGATCGCGGATACCGTGCCGGACACGGTATGCTTGTCGTGGGGGATCATGGGAATTTCAGAATAACTCATAAACCGCGCCGGAAATCCGGCATCCTTTCTACATTTTGTTTCTATTATTATACCCTAAATCCCGTTCATTGTCAATTTTCTTGCTCCACCGTTCTGCCAATCTAAAGAGGAGCTTTTTCAGTTCGTATAAGGCTGAATAGAAGCCGAAAACGGCGAACATTGCGACGAGAACGGCGAGAATTTCGTTCATAACTGCCTCCCACGTTTTTTCTAATAAAGTATGCCGGGAGACGGACGTGTGTGCATAAAAAAGGCACCGTATCAAAGATACGGTGCCTTTTGGATAACCAATTACAGAAGTGCCTTTTTCATTTCATCGGCAAGGTCGCGCTTTTCCCACGGGAGACCGAGCTCTTCGCGTCCCATATGACCGTAGGCAGCCACCTGCTTGTAGATGGGGCGGCGGAGATCGAATTTCTGAATAATTGCCGCGGGGCGAAGATCGACGTGCTTGGTAACGTAGGCGGAGATTTGCTCCTCGGCGATCTTTGCCGTGCCGAACGTGTCAACGAGCACGGATACGGGGTGAGCTACGCCGATCGCGTAGGCAAGCTGGACCTCGCATTTGTCGGCGAGGCCGGCGGCAACAATGTTTTTCGCAATATAGCGCGCCATGTAGGAGGCGGAGCGGTCTACCTTCGTCGGATCTTTGCCGGAGAAAGCGCCGCCGCCGTGACGGGAATAGCCGCCGTAGGTGTCTACGATAATTTTTCGTCCGGTAAGGCCGCTGTCGCCGTGCGGGCCGCCGATAACGAAACGGCCGGTGGGGTTCACGTGGATGATCGTCTTATCGTCAATCATAGAAGGATCGACGATCGGCGTGATGACGTGTTCGATGACATCCTTGCGGATATCTTCAAGCGCTACGTCAGGGTCGTGTTGAGAAGACACGACGATCGTGTCGATGCGAACGGGCTTTCCGTCTTCGTATTCCACGGTAACCTGCGTCTTTCCGTCCGGACGGAGATAGGGAAGCGTGCCGTTCTTTCTGACAGCAGTCAGCTGAATGGCAAGCTTATGTGCGGTCGAGATCGGATAGGGCATAAGCTCCGGCGTCTCATTGCAGGCGTAGCCGAACATAAGGCCCTGGTCGCCGGCACCGATATCAAACGGATCGGTATCGCCGTTCTTGGCTTCGAGGGATTTGTCAACGCCGAGAGCGATGTCTGCGGACTGCTCATGAATGGAGTTCAGGACAGCGCACGTATCGCAGTCAAAGCCATATTTCGCGCGGTCGTAGCCGATTTCGCGGACGGTCTCACGGACGATACTTTGGATATCGACGTATCCGGCGGTCGTGATCTCGCCGAGGACCATGACGAGGCCCGTCGTGCACGTAGTCTCACACGCAACGCGAGACATAGGGTCTTGGCGCAGCATTTCGTCGAGGATCGCATCGGAGATCTGATCGCAGATCTTGTCGGGATGTCCCTCGGTTACGGATTCGGAAGTGAAAAACTGTCTCATAGTGTTCCTTTCTCTGACGGATAAAAAATTGCCCCGGACAGAGTCCGAGGCAAATCAACCGTTTGCTTATCGACTCTTATCTATCGGGAATTAGCACCTTGCCGACTTTTATCGGTAGGTTGCCGGGCTTCATGGGGCCTGTCCCTCCGCCACTCTTGATAAGATTCATTTTTTACACAGTAGAGTATAGCACATCTTCGCGTAAATTGCAATAGGAAGTAGAAAAAAAGACGAAAAAACAGAGGCGACGATGAAATCGCCGCCTCGACTTTTACGCCAAATCCCAATTCCCTTTTGTGTTCCCATAAACCACAAGGGGAAATGGACGATAAATTGGAATTTTACGAATTCTTCAATATCTGATATTCTATGAATTTTGCCACACCATCTGCATCATTAGCAATACCAACCAAATCATCGGAAAGAATCGTTTCATAATCCTCAATTGGAAGATTAGAATATGCACAATCTCCTGTTTCAAGAGTAATTCGTAGATTTGGATAGCGTTTCAACTCATTCAATAAATACGCAGCACTTCTTAAGCATATACCATAATCTGTTCGTTGGTTTCTGTAAATAATTCTTGCTCCATTGGAAACAACCATTGCATCAAAATCAATCAAATCACAATATTGTTTTGTGGTGCGAAATGGTCTGGCAGTAGCAACCATAATTTTGATTCCACATTTTTAACATTCATTAAGGACTTTAATAGTATATGCAGATAGGGTTTTATCTGTATGTAGCAATGTTCTATCTAAATCTACAATGATGGCCTTAATATTTACAGTTTTTTGCATTGCCGTTACCCCTATCCAAATCCTTGTTTATCGAACACATTATCATAGTCCGGGAACATAAAGTCGAATTGGGACTACGCCAAAAAGGATAAAAAGGACAAAAAACCGTAGGAGATTCCGCTCATAATGAACGCTGCGATGATGACACCTGCGAAAATTGAGGGGAGGGAATACTTCATACGCATGTTTAGAAGCGCGGCGGCAAGAGCGCCCGTCCACGCACCTGTTCCGGGAAGCGGAATACCGACGAAAAGCATAAGACCGAACGAGGCGTATTTCATCACCTTCACCGTGTTCTTTTTTCCTTTTTCCTCTACCCACAGTGCAATTTTTGAAAAGGCTTTCGTTGTTTTCATCCAAGCGAGAATATGGCGGATGAAAAGGAGAATAAACGGCACGGGAACCATGTTTCCAATAACGCTGACTGAGAAATTGGCGAGCCATGGAAGCCCCAACGCCGCACCGATCGGGATCGCGCCACGCAACTCTATGAGAGGCACCATGGAACAGAAAAAGACGTATAAGTAATGCTCAATTTGCTCTAACATGGCCGTTATTCCTTACTCCTTATGTGGATTGTGACGTATGTATTTTACCATATTCCGGTGGTGATTGCAAGGGTAATGCGTCAGATGTGGAGGATTTTCGATACGCGCTTATACAGCAAGAGATTGATAACCGAGCACAGAACGCCTTTTATAATATTAAAGGGCGCAACTGCGAAAACGACGAGCGTTTTGAGATCGGTTACAAGCGGATTTACCGCGGTGCCCATGCCAATAATTGAATCGATGGGCATATCGTAAAGCTTTGAGAAGGCGGGGATCAGGAAAATGTAGTTAAAAAGACCGCCGATGGCCGCGAGAGAAAGCGTGCCGACGATGAGCGAGATGATCGCACCTTTTCTGTTTTTGATGAATTTATAAATCAGCGAAGCGGGCACTACGAACGCACAACCTGTGATGAAATTGGCCAACTCGCCGACATAGGTGGTAGTGGTGCCGTTCAGAAGGATATTGATGAGGTTTTTGAGAAACTCAATGACGGCGGCTGCAACGGGGCCCATGGCGAATCCGCCCATTAGGATCACCGCTTCGGAAAGATCAAGCTTATAAAATCCCGGGACGAACCAAAGCGGGAATTCGAAGAGCATAATGATGGAAGAAATTGCGGCGAGAACCGCAATCTTCGTAATATCGTGAATGGTTTTTCTGGATTTGGTGAGGTTGTTTTTTTGTGTTGACATAATAATTCTCCTTCGTAAATACACAAGGAGAAGATAAAACCCCGAGCGAAGAATCGACTCGGGGAAGCTAACTCCGTTTGGAGGCTGAAAGCCTGCCATTATGCGGTTTAGTATATCTTCTCTCATCCGGACTTTAACCGTCGGTGCAGGAATTACGCCTGCTCGGCGCCTGTGGGCGTTCGTGGACTGTACCACCGGTATGGATTTTCACCATTCCCCGAAGACTTGTTCAATTTTTGAAAGAGCACCGACGCGGTCGCGCCGGTGCTCTCGGAAAATCGGTTTTATCCGATAGGCAGAGTAAAATTACTCAGCGATCTCAGATACAACGCCGGAACCTACGGTTCTACCACCCTCACGGATAGCGAAACGCAGACCCTTCTCGATAGCGATAGGAGTAATGAGCTCAACGTTCATTACAACGTTATCGCCGGGGCGGCACATATCAACGCCTTCGGGAAGAGTGATGGTACCGGTAACGTCGGTCGTTCTGAAGTAGAACTGCGGACGGTAGCCGGAGAAGAACGGCTTCTGACGACCGCCCTCTTTCTCGTGCAGAACGTAAACCTGACCGGAGAACTTGGTGTAGGGGTTGATGGAGCCGGGCTTGCAGAGAACCTGACCGCGCTCGATCTCGTTCTTCTGGATACCACGGAGGAGGAGACCTACGTTGTCGCCTGCCTCAGCGTAGTCAAGCAGCTTACGGAACATTTCGATACCGGTGATGACGGTGGTCTTCTTCTCGTCAGCAAGACCAACGATTTCTACGTTGTCAGACATACGAACCTGTCCACGCTCAACACGACCGGTAGCAACAGTACCACGACCGGTGATGGAGAATACGTCCTCGACGGGCATCAGGAAGGGCAGATCAGCCTTTCTGTCCGGAGTCGGGATGTAGCTGTCAACAGCAGCCATGAGCTCCATGATAGGTGCGTAAACTGCATCGGAGTTATCGGTAACAGCGCTCTCGAGAGCTTCACGAGCGGAACCGCGAACGATCGGAATATCATCACCCGGGAAGTCGTACTCGGAGAGAAGATCACGGATCTCCATCTCAACGAGGTCGCACAGCTCAGCGTCATCAACGAGGTCGCACTTGTTCATGAATACAACGAGTGCAGGAACGCCTACCTGACGAGCAAGCAGGATGTGCTCACGGGTCTGAGCCATCGGGCCGTCGGTAGCAGCAACTACGAGGATAGCGCCGTCCATCTGAGCAGCACCGGTGATCATGTTCTTAACGTAGTCGGCGTGGCCGGGGCAGTCAACGTGTGCGTAGTGACGGTTCTCAGTCTCGTACTCAACGTGACGGGTGTTAATGGTGATACCACGAGCCTTCTCTTCGGGAGCGTTGTCGATCTGGTCATAAGCCAAGAACTCAACGTTGCCGGCACCGAGAGACAGAGTCTTGGTGATAGCTGCGGTCAGAGTGGTCTTACCGTGGTCAACGTGACCGATGGTACCAATGTTAACATGGGGTTTACTACGCTCAAATTTTTCCTTTGCCATGGATATGTCCTCCTAAAAATTTAGAGATTTGGATTTTTAATTAACCGTTGTTTTTAGCGCGGGTAGTAACGATCTCGTCCTGAATAGACTTCGGCACGGGTGCGAAGTGTGCGGGCTCCATGGAGTACATGGCACGACCCTGGGAACGAGAACGAAGGTCGGTTGCGTAACCGAACATGTTAGCCAGCGGAACGAATGCCAGAACTTCGGTAGCACCGTTGCCCTGGGGCTCCATGGACTGGATCAGACCGCGACGGGAGTTGAAGTCGCCGATGATATCGCCGAGGTAGTCGTCGGGCGTAATGGTAACGACCTTCATGACAGGCTCGGTGAGAACGGGGTCTGCGAGTCTCATAGCTTCCTTGAACGCCATAGAACCGGCAATCTTGAACGCCATTTCCGAAGAGTCAACTTCGTGGTAAGAACCGTCATACAGAGTAACCTTAACGTCTACGACGTTGTAGCCGGCGAGAACACCGTTCTGCATAGCGCCCTGAATACCCTGGTTAACAGGCTCGATGAATTCCTTCGGAATTGCCCCGCCGGTAACCGCGTTGACAAATTCGTATCCTGCACCGGGCTCGTTCGGCTCAAGAGTAATCTTGACATGACCGTACTGACCGGGACCACCGGACTGACGCTTGTACTTGCATTCGTGATCGACTTTCTTGCGAACAGTCTCCTTGTATGCAACCTGCGGTTTACCGATGTTTGCCTCTACCTTGAATTCACGGAGGAGTCGGTCCACGATGATTTCGAGGTGGAGCTCACCCATGCCGGCGATGATGGTCTGACCGGTTTCTTCATCCGTGTAGGTACGGAACGTGGGATCTTCCTCAGCGAGCTTCGAGAGAGCGATACCCATCTTCTCCTGACCGGCACGGGTCTTCGGCTCAATAGCCTGACGGATAACCGGCTCAGGGAATTCCATGTTCTCAAGGATGATCGGGTGCTTCGGATCACAGAAGGTATCACCGGTAGTGGTGTACTTCGTGGAAACAACGGCAGCGATATCACCTGCATAGCAGTGATCGATATCGGTACGGTTGTTGGCGTGCATCTGCAGAACGCGGCCGAAACGCTCGGACTTGTCCTTAGAGGAGTTGTAAACGGAAGAACCGGATTCAACTACGCCGGAATACACGCGGAAGAAGCAGAGCTTACCAACAAACGGGTCGGTCGTGATCTTGAACGCCAGAGCAGAGAAGGGTTCTTCATCGGAAGAATGACGAGCCTCTTCTTCGCCGGTATCGGGGTTCACACCGGTGATATCCGGAATGTCGGTAGGAGCGGGCATGTAATCGATAACTGCGTCGAGCAGTTTCTGAACGCCCTTGTTCTTATAGGAAGTTCCGCATACGACGGGAACGATCTTGTTGTCGATCGTAGCCTTGCGGAGAGCAACCTTCAGTTCGTCGATGGTGATCTCTTCGCCTTCGCAGTACTTCATGAAGAGATCCTCATCGGTTTCGCAGATGGATTCAACCATCTGGGAGCGGTACTTTTCAGCCAGCTCCTTCATGTCGTCCGGAATCGGCTCGACACGCATGTCCTTGCCCAGATCATCGTAGTAGATGTCTGCTTCCATGTTCATCAGATCGATGATGCCACGGAAGGTGCTTTCAGCACCGATGGGGAGCTGAATCGGAACAGCGTTTGCGTGGAGTCTGTCGTGCATCATTTCAACAACGCGGAAGAAATTTGCACCGTTGATGTCCATCTTGTTGACGTAACCCATGCGCGGGACCTTGTACTTATCGGCCTGTCTCCAAACCGTTTCGGACTGCGGTTCAACGCCGCCTTTTGCGCAGAAAACGGTTACAGAGCCGTCGAGCACGCGAAGAGAACGCTCAACTTCTACCGTAAAGTCAACGTGACCGGGGGTATCAATGATGTTGATTCGCGTATCTTTCCAGAAACAGGTGGTAGCGGCAGAGGTAATGGTAATACCTCTTTCCTGCTCCTGCTCCATCCAGTCCATGGTAGCGCCGCCTTCGTGCGTCTCACCCATCTTGTGCGTCTTACCCGTGTAGAACAGGATACGCTCGGTGGTGGTCGTCTTACCGGCGTCGATATGTGCCATGATACCGATATTTCTGGTACGCTCAAGTGAATATTCCCTTGGCATATTTGATGTTTCTCCTTTTGGTTAAACAAAGCAGCAAAGCTTACGCTGCAATCCGTATATTAATATCTGAAATGCGCGAATGCCTTGTTGGCTTCTGCCATCTTGTGGACTTCTTCCTTCTTCTTGAAGGCGCCGCCGGCGCTGTTCTTAGCGTCAACGATTTCTGCTGCAAGGCGCTCAGCCATCGTACGTTCGGATCTGTTGCGTGCGGCGTTAGTGAGCCAACGCAGACCGAGCGTCTGACGTCTTTCTGCGCGAACTTCCATAGGAACCTGGTAGTTGGCACCACCTACGCGGCGAGCCTTTACTTCCAGAACAGGCATTACGTTGTCCAATGCTTCAGTGAAAACTTCCAGAGCATTCTGTCCCTGCTTTTCTTCAACCATCTGGAATGCATCGTAAACGATCTTCTGAGCTACGCCCTTCTTACCGTCGAGCATAATGTTGTTGATGAGCTTGGTTACAGTCTTGGAATTGTAAAGCGGATCCGGCAGCACATCTCTTTTAGAAATCTGACCTCTTCTCGACACTGTACTTCCCTCCTTCATTAAAAATAGATGAGATCATAGGTACTCGAAAGATGCTTTCGCAAGTGCCGGCCGGCCAGATGTATATAAACAATATCACATACAGTCTGTTCCCGTGCTTGGCACGCTGAAAGGGAACTTTACGAGGATCAAAGAACTTTAAGAATTACTTCTTAGCGGCCTTTGCGCGCTTTGCGCCGTACTTGGAACGGCTCTGGTTGCGGTTAGCAACACCCTGTGCATCGAGCGTACCACGGATAATGTGATAACGGACACCAGGGAGGTCACGAACACGGCCGCCGCGAATAAGAACGACGGAGTGCTCCTGCAGGTTGTGACCGATACCCGGAATGTAAGCGGTTGCCTCCATGCCGTTGGTAAGTCTTACTTTCGCAAACTTACGAAGAGCCGAGTTCGGCTTCTTAGGCGTGGTGGTACCTACCTTCGTGCAGACGCCGCGCTTCTGAGGCGCGCTCTGATCGATTGCCTTGTTCTTCAGCGAGTTGAAGCCCTTCTGAAGTACCGGGGCTTTGGACTTGTAGGTCTTGTCGGTTCTGCCCTGTTTGACAAGCTGGTTAAAGGTTGGCATTCTTTTTCCTCCTTCTTTCGTAATATTGTTTATATACATCGGCGGAAAGAGAACCCGCCAAAGTATCGAGGTTTTTTCGTTTTTGCGCACAGAAAAAACTGCACACACAAACGTACAGCATATTATAACATTTTAATCCCGCGCTGTCAAGCATTTTTTTCTAATAAATACAATGAAAATAGATTTTCCTATTCCTACAAATTTATGCGTAAAAAGTGCTGATATTTGTGATTTTTATGCCTGTTTTTCCACCGCTACACAAACGCATTCCGAAATAACGAAAAGGGCGTGATCTTTCGATCACACCCTTGTTCATTTTTATGGGGATTCAGGCGGTTCGATTATGCCTCTTCGTCGATGCTTTCCGTTTCCTCGGCGGTGTCTTCTTCCGCTTCGAAATCGGTATCAAGCTCGTCGATATCAAGGATCACATCGGAGGGGAGGAATTCGTCCTCGTCATCGTCCATATCGCGCTTGGTCTCGGATGCCTTAGCCGCCATTTCCAGTTCAGCGAGAACGGGATCATTGTACGGCTGCGTGCGCTTTACGTCCATTGAACGGTAGCAGTCCATGCCGGTACCGGCGGGGATTAGTTTACCGATGAGGACATTCTCCTTAAGACCGAGCAGGTGGTCAACTTTACCCTTGATTGCGGCTTCGGTAAGAACCTTGGTGGTTTCCTGGAACGAAGCGGCAGACAGGAAGGACTCTGTGAGAAGGGATGCCTTCGTGATACCGAGGAGCACAGGGGAGGCGGTAGCGAGGCGGAGCGTTTCATCGCCTGCCGCGCGGCGCTCTTCGATCAGATCGTTTTCCTGATTGAACTCGTTCAGATCAATCGTAGTGCCGGAAAGCAGGGAAGTATCGCCGGGATCCTCGACGCGAACCTTGCGCGTCATCTGACGGGCAATAACCTCGATGTGCTTATCGTTGATGTCAATGTTCTGCGAGCGGTATACCTTCTGTACTTCGAGAAGAATATACTCGTAAACAGCATCAATACCATTGATACGGAGAATATCGGCGGGAGCGCGGTAGCCTTCGGTCAGCTCCTGACCTGCATATACATGATCGCCTTCGTTCACGATAATACGTGTACCGAACGGGATCTGATAGGACGTTTCCTCGGCAGAATCGTCAGCCTTCAGGACGATCGTGCGGATACGCTTGTTCTCCTGAATGGTAATGGTACCGGCGTGCTCAGCAACGATGGCGGGTTTCTTCGGCTTTCTTGCCTCGAAGAGTTCCTCAACGCGGGGAAGACCCTGCGTGATGTCGGCTCCTGCAACACCACCCGTGTGGAACGTACGCATCGTAAGCTGTGTACCCGGCTCACCGATGGACTGTGCGGCGATAATACCGACAGACTCACCGAGATCGACGAGCGTGGAGTGTGCCAGATCGGAGCCGTAGCAGTGAGAGCATACGCCGTGGCGTGCGCGGCACTGGAGTACGGTGCGGATCTCGAGCTGTTCAATGCCGGCAGCCACGATTTCTGCTGCCTGTGTTTCGGAGATCATCGTATTGTTCGGAACGATTACTTCCTTCGTTTCGGGATGCAGAACATCACCGATGACGTAACGTCCTATAAGACGGTCTTTCAAAGGCTCAATGACTTCGTTGCCGTCCTTGATCGCGTGTACGATCAGACCGTGGGTCGCGCCGCAGTCCGTTTCACGGATGATAACGTCCTGTGCGACGTCTACGAGACGGCGGGTAAGGTAACCGGAGTCAGCCGTTTTCAGAGCGGTATCGGAAAGGGATTTACGCGCACCGCGGGCTGCGATGAAGTACTCGAGGATGTTAAGACCTTCACGGAAGTTCGATTTGATCGGAATTTCCATCGTCTTACCGGAGGTTGCGAACATAAGTCCGCGCATACCGGCAAGCTGACGCATCTGTGTGATGTTACCGCGGGCACCGGAGTCGGACATCATCTTGATCGGGTTGTAGCGGTTGAAGTTTGCCTGGAGTGCGGCGACAACGTCATTCGTCGTCTGTTCCCAGATCTTGATTACATTGTTGTAGCGCTCTTCTTCGGAAAGTTCACCGCGCTGGAAGTGCTTGGAGATAACTTCTACTTTCTTCTCAGCGGCTGCAACGAGATCGTATTTCTCCGGCGGGATGGTCATATCCGCAACGGAAATGGAGATAGCGGCTTTGGTCGAATACTTGAAGCCCATAGCCTTGATATCGTCCAGCATAACGGCGGTACGGCCAAAGCCGTGATATTTGATGCATCGGTCGATGATGTTGCCGAGATCTTTCGATCCGGTAACGAACATAATCTCGAGATCAAAAATCTTGGCGGGATCGGTACGATCAACGTAACCGAGATCCTGCGGGATCGCCTGGTTGAAGATGAGGCGACCGAGCGTAGCATCAATAATGCCGCTCTTCATTTCGCCGTCGATCTCCTTCGATACGCGAACGCGGATCGGGGCGTGAAGCCCGAGGATTCCGTTTTCGTACGCCATCATAGCCTCGTCGAAGTTCCGGAACATCTTGCCTTCACCGGGCTCGCCGGCTTTGTCAAGCGTCAGATAGAAGGAACCGAGCACCATGTCCTGAGAAGGAACGGTTACGGATTTACCATCCACCGGCTTGAGGAGGTTGTTTGCGGACAGCATGAGGAAACGTGCCTCAGCCTGTGCCTCTGCGGAGAGCGGTACGTGTACCGGCATCTGGTCGCCGTCGAAGTCGGCGTTGAACGCCTTACATACGAGCGGATGCAGTTTGATTGCTTTACCTTCTACCAGAACAGGCTCGAATGCCTGAATGGACAAACGGTGCAGGGTAGGAGCACGGTTCAGAAGAACTGGGTGATCCTTGATCACTACTTCAAGTGCGTCCCAAACGTCGGGATGCACGCGCTCGACCTTCTTCTTGGCTTCCTTGATGTTGGAGGCCTTCTGCGTCTCTACAAGGCGCTTCATGACGAAGGGCTTGAAGAGCTCAAGAGCCATTTCCTTCGGCAGACCGCACTGATAGATCTTGAGACTCGGGCCGACAACGATAACAGTACGGCCCGAGTAGTCAACGCGCTTACCGAGCAGGTTCTGACGGATGCGTCCCTGTTTACCGCGGAGCATCTCGGAGAGAGATTTAAGCGGGCGGTTGGAGGGGCCGGTTACGGGCTTACCGCGGCGACCGTTATCAATAAGGGCGTCCACGGCTTCTTGAAGCATGCGCTTCTCGTTGCGGATGATGATATCGGGGGCGCGAAGCTCCATGAGGCGCTTCAGACGGTTGTTGCGGTTGATAACGCGGCGGTAAAGATCGTTCAGATCGGAGGACGCGAAGCGACCGCCGTCGAGCTGTACCATGGGACGAATTTCCGGCGGAATGACGGGAACAACGTCCAGGATCATCCACTCAGGCTTGTTGCCGGATTTGCGGAATGCCTCTACAACCTCAAGACGCTTGATGATACGGACTTTCTTCTGTCCGTTCGCGTGCGCCAGCTCCTCGCGAAGCTGCTTTGAGAGTTCTTCGATGTCGAGTTCGCGGAGCAGTTCTTTTACAGCCTCAGCGCCCATGCCCACCTTGAAATCGTTTTCATAGCGGTCGTACGCGGCACGGTATTCAGCCTCTTTCAGAAGCTGATACTTTGCGAGCGGGGTAGAGCCGGGATCAATAACTATATAGGAAGCAAAATAGAGAACTTTTTCGAGCAGTCTCGGGGAGATGTCGAGAAGCAGTCCGAGACGGGAAGGGATGGCACGGAAGTACCAGATATGGGAAACGGGAGCGGCGAGCTCGATATGACCCATGCGTTCGCGGCGCACTTTTTTCTGCGTTACCTCAACGCCGCACTTTTCGCAGATCTTGCCTTTGTGGCGGATACGCTTGTACTTACCGCAGAGACATTCCCAGTCCTTCGTGGGACCAAAAATTTTCTCGCAGAAAAGACCGTCGCGTTCCGCTTTCAGCGTGCGATAGTTGATCGTTTCGGGCTTCTTCACTTCACCGAACGACCAGCTGCGGATCATCTCAGGAGACGCCAGTCCAATTTTAATAGAATCAAATGTGTTGCGTTCCATCGGCATTTATACCTTCTTTTATTCAGTTATGTCGGGCGGCTGTGTGAGCCGCCCTGCGTCTCATCGGGGGAGATCAGAAGTCAACGTCAACGTCGTCGAAGCTCATGCCGGTCGCCATATCGGCTTCGAACTGTTCGTCCGTTGGCTCGTCAAAATCGCTTTCTTCCATATAGGAGTCAAACAGATTATCGGTAGCAACGGTTTCACCGATATCCGATTCGGAGATATCGGAATCAACGGAGATGTAGTTGGGTGCTTCGAGTTCGTCATCACCGAGGCAGGAAAGCTCGATTTCGGAACCGTCTTCATCCAGTACCTTGACGTCCAGTGCCAAAGACTGCAGTTCTTTAACAAGAACCTTGAAGGACTCGGGCACACCGGGCGTCGGGATATTCTGACCTTTTACGATTGCTTCATACGTTTTCACGCGTCCGGTTACGTCGTCGCTCTTCACGGTCAGGATTTCCTGCAGCGTGTAAGCCGCGCCGTATGCCTCGAGTGCCCATACTTCCATGTCGCCGAAGCGCTGACCGCCGAACTGCGCTTTACCGCCCAGAGGCTGCTGCGTTACGAGAGAGTACGGACCCGTGGAACGTGCGTGAATCTTATCATCAACGAGGTGATGCAGTTTCAGATAATACATGATACCGACAGTAACGGGGTTGTCGAAGGGTTCGCCGGTGCGTCCGTCGTAAAGGATCGTCTTACCGTCGCAGATCATCAGACGGTCTTCGCCGGTAACGGGATCCTTCTCGTAGAAGGTTTCCTTGCCCTGTGTGTTCTCGTTGGGCAATACCGGACGGGACATGCCGGCGAGTTTCATGCAGGCGGTGATGTCCTGCTCTTCGGCGCCGTCGAATACGGGCGTCATAACTTTCCAACCCAGCTTCTTGGCGGCGATACCGAGGTGAACCTCAAGTACCTGACCGATGTTCATTCGGGAAGGAACGCCCAGGGGGTTCAATACGATATCAAGCGGCGTGCCGTCGGGGAGGAAGGGCATGTCTTCCGGCGGAAGAATGCGGGATACGACACCCTTGTTACCGTGGCGGCCTGCCATCTTATCGCCGACGGAGATTTTTCTCTTCTGCGCAATATAAACGCGAACAACCTGGTTTACTCCGGGCGGCAACTCGTCGGAATTGTCGCGAGAGAAGATCTTTACGTCAACGACGATACCGGATTCGCCGTGCGGCAGACGAAGGGAGGTATCGCGCACCTCGCGTGCCTTCTCACCGAAGATAGCGCGAAGGAGGCGCTCCTCAGCGGTCAGCTCCGTTTCGCCCTTCGGCGTAACTTTACCGACAAGGATATCGCCGGGACGTACTTCCGTACCTTTTTTAATAATACCGTCTGCGTTGAGATCCTTAAGAGCGTCCTCGCCCACGTTGGGGATTTCGCGAGTGATCTCTTCCGGGCCGAGTTTCGTGTCACGTGCTTCGTGCGTGTATTCTTCAATATGAATGGAAGTATATACGTCATCGCGGACGAGGCGTTCGTTCAGAAGAACGGCGTCCTCGTAGTTGTAGCCTTCCCACGTCATAAAGCCGATGAGCGCGTTCTTACCGAGCGCGATTTCACCGCCGTCCGTTGCGGGACCGTCTGCGATTACTTCGTTTTCCTGTACGCGATCGCCCTGGTTGACGAGCGGGCGCTGATTTACGCACATGCCCTGGTTGCTTCTCTTGAACTTGGTGAGGTGGTACGTGTCGTGCTGACCGTCATCACGGCGGATAACAATTTCATCGGCGGAAACGGCCTCAACAGTGCCTTCGTTTTCTGCTACAACGACAACGCCGGAGTCAACGGCAGCCTTGTACTCGATACCGGTGCCGACGATCGGGGATTCCGTGGTGAGAAGCGGAACAGCCTGCTTCTGCATGTTCGAACCCATGAGTGCGCGGGAGTTGTCATCGTTTTCAAGGAAGGGAATGTGAGAGGTAGCAACGGAAACGACCATCTTCGGGGAGACGTCCATGAAGTCCACCTGATCGTTCGCGATTTCGATGATCTCGGACTTTGCACGGGCGGTAACCTTGCGGTTGACAAAGCGGTTATTTTCGTCAAGAGGCTCGTTCGCCTGTGCTACGACGTAGTTGTCTTCCACGTCGGCGGTCATATATACGACATCTTTCGTAACGACGCCGGTCTCGCGGTCTACGCGGCGGTACGGTGCTTCAATAAAGCCGTACTTATTGATGCGCGCATAGGTGGAGAGATAGGAGATAAGACCGATGTTGGGTCCTTCAGGCGTCTCGATCGGGCACATGCGTCCGTAATGCGTGTAGTGAACGTCGCGGACGTCAAACGATGCGCGGTCACGGGAGATACCGCCCGGACCAAGCGCAGAGAGACGGCGCTTGTGCGTCAGTTCAGCAAGGGGGTTGGACTGATCCATGAACTGAGAGAGCGGGGAAGAGCCGAAGAACTCACGGATCGCGGTGACGACCGGACGGATGTTGATAAGCGTCTGGGGGGTCAGCGTTTCGTTGTCCTGAATGGTCATGCGCTCTTTCACGATCTTATCCATACGGGCAAGACCGATGCGGAACTGGTTCTGGAGCAGCTCGCCTACGCAGCGCAGACGGCGGTTGCCCAAATGGTCGATGTCATCCGTGGTGCCGACGTTGTGGGAGAGTGCGAGCAGATAGTTAATAGAGGAGAGGATGTCATCCTCGGTGATGTGCTTCGGAGCGAGCTCGGCAATGCGGCGGCGAGCCTCAGCCTTCAGCGTCTCTGCGTCATCGCCTGCGGTTTCCATGATCTCGAGAAGAACAGCGGTGCGTACCTTTTCTTCAATACCGCAATCAGTGAGATCGTAGCCGAGTATAGCCTTGGGATCGATCGTGTTGTTGGAGAATACCTTTACGGTGGAGCCGTTGTCGAGTGCGAGCGTAACGGTATTAATTGCCGCATTCTCGATCGCTGCCGCATCCTCCTTAGTGAGGACGGTATCCGCATCGAAGAGGATCTCGCCGGTGATCGGGCTGACGGCAGGCTCCGCAAGCTTGTGGCCTGCGATACGGTAGCCGAGAGCAAGTTTCTTATCAAACTTGTAGCGGCCGACCGGTGCGAGGTCATAGCGCTTTGCATCGAAGAACAGGCTGTTGATGAGCTGTTCTGCGCCTTCTACCACGGCGGGTTCGCCCGGACGGAGCTTTTTGTAGATCTCTTTCAGTGCTTCATCGCGGATGCTGGTGTTGCTCTCGATGGCGAGGTTTTCGCACTCGTCCTTCTCAAGAGTCGCGATCAGCTTCGGTTCGTGACCGAATACCGCTTCGATCTCGTCCGGCGTCTGGATGCCGAGTGCGCGGATCAGAACGGTAACGGGGAGCTTGCGGTTTTTGTCGATACGTACGTAGAACACGTCATTCGCGTCCGTCTCGTATTCGAGCCAAGCACCGCGGTAGGGGATAACCGTGGCCGTGAACATACGCTTACCGGTCTTGTCGATCTGCTGATCGTAGTACACGCCGGGGGAGCGGACGATCTGCGAAACGACGACGCGCTCCGCACCGTTGATAACGAACGTTCCGTTATCCGTCATGAGGGGGAAATCACCCATGAAGATTTCGGACTGCTTGACTTCACCCGTCAGCTTGTTGGAAAGACGAACTTCCACCTTGAGGGGGGCTGCATAGTTTACATCGCGCTCTTTGCATTCCGCAACGGGATACTTTGGCTTTGCATCAAGAGAGTAGGACACAAAATCGATAAAGAGATTACCCGAATAGTCGGTAATGGGGGACACGTCCCGCAAAACCTCCATCAGGCCTTCTTCGAGAAACCATTTGTAGGACTTTTTCTGCACCTCAATGAGGTTCGGCATCTCGAGAGTCTCGTCGATTTTGGAAAAGCTCATTCTGATGTTCTTGCCGATTTTCTGGGGCTTAACCATTTCCAATATCACTCCGTTCTTTTCGGTACCTAATAGGGGAAACTTACAATAAAGTTATATAAACCGCACAAACAGGCGATTTTATTACAGTTTACTATTTTATCACCGAATGGAAGCGAAGTCAACAAATTTTCCAAAAATCAAGACCAAATCCAGGGAATTTACATTTTATCCAGTGAAAGTTTACAATAAATTTAATTGTAAATAAATTGTAAATTTAAAGCGAGTGAGGCAGACCGCATCACTCGCTCAGGTTAGTTTTCTGTTTTTGCAGGTATGGCTTGTAAGCTCGAAACGCATTTGGAATCGCGTATTCATCCATGCTGTCCGCCCATACGAAGCCGTCAATATCTTTCGTGACTTCTGTCTCGGCGATAAAACCGCCGAGCTGCCATTCTATATGGGTGAAGATATGTTTTGCTTCCGGCAGTGTTCCTGTAATGTGCGCATCGTGAAGAAGGTTTTTCAAAATCTTATTTGCATCGGTTTTTGTAAGTGTACCATCGGTACAGAGAGGCTGCCACATTCCCTTGAGAAGCCCTTCGGGCGGCCGCTTTTGAAGCAGCCATCCTTTTGGTGAATGAACGAGGAGAACCGTTATCGCCTCGACGCGCCGCGGTTTCTTACCCGGCTTTGCCGGTAAAGATGCGGCAGTACCTGCGGCGTATGCGCCGCACCGATCAAAAAGAGGGCATTCTTCGCATTTCGGTTCTCCGGGAACGCAGAGTATAGCGCCCAGCTCCATGAGCGCTTGATTGAAATCGCCTGCACGGTCTTTTGGCATCTCATCTATGACGCGGCCCGTTACGCGGGATTTGGTTACCGAAAGCGTGATGTCGGCGCGGTCGTTGTATAGCCGTGAAAACACGCGCAGAACGTTGCCGTCCACCGCGGGCGCGGGGATACCAAAACCGATCGAGGCGATGGCACCTGCGGTGTACGGACCGATGCCGGGGAGCGAAAGCAGTTCGCTATAATCGGCGGGAAGTTTGCCGCCGAATTTTTCTATAATAACTTGAGCGGCTTTTTTCAGATTGTCCGCGCGGCTGTAATAGCCGAGTCCCTCCCAAAGCTTATGCAGGCGATCCGTATCGCATAATGCCAAATCGGCGGGCGTTGGGAGTTCACGGATAAATCGGTCGTAATAGGGGAGGACGGCGGTCATGCGCGTCTGTTGCAGCATGATTTCGCTGATCCATATGTGATACGGTGTGGGATCGTCGCGGAAAGGGAGCGATCGCCTATTCTCGTTGAACCACCCGAGAAGCGGTGCGGCAATAGACAGCATGCGGAGTTCTCCTTTTGTTTTATATACTAAAGTATATCGCAAACGGCGGGAAAAGTCAAACCGATACACTCTGTAATTTATTGGAGTCCTTGATTTTTTGTGGGAAAGTGGTATAATTAACGTACTTATAAAAACAAAGGGAGAAAATCGATGGAATTTTTTATCGAAAACGAGCACCTCGCCGTAACGGTCGATTCCGTTGGCTGTGAGATCATTTCTGTCAAAAGCAAAAAGGACGATACGGAGTATATGTGGATCGCCGATCCTGCATATTGGGGAGGGCACGCGCCCAATCTGTTTCCGATCTGCGGACGCCTGACAGAGGGTAAATATACGTACGAAGGAAAAACGTATGAGATGCAGTTGCACGGATTTGCGCGCAAGTGCGAGTTTACCATTTTTGAAAAGACGCCTTCATCCATTTCCATGACGCTTACCGATGACGAAATGACGCGAGCAATCTACCCGTTCCGCTTTGCGCTCACGATCACCCATACGCTCGAAGGCGCGACCCTTCATACGAAATTCACCGTCGAAAACAAAGGAGAGAACGTGATGCCGTATGCTGTCGGCGGTCATCCGGGATTCAACGTTCCTCTCGGCGGTGCGGGCGAATTCAGTGATTATTACCTCGAGTTTAGCGAGGCAACGCCTGCTCGCAAGTTAGCAATGAGTGAAGGCTATTTGTTGGGAGATTCAGTTCCGTTCCCGCTGGAGAACGGAAAGATCCTACACCTCAATCATGATTTCTTTAATAATGCCGGTACCTTCATTTTTGATATGGCGAAAGAGGTTACGCTCAAATCCAATAAAACCGAAAAATCGGTTACGCTCCGCTATGACGATATGACGTTTCTCGGCCTTTGGCACATCGCGGGCGCAGAAGCGCCGTATGTATGTATTGAGCCGTGGACGGGTGTGCCGGATTACGTCGACAAAATCGGCGATATTATGGGAAAGCGCGATATGCGTCATCTTGCCCCCGGTGAGAGGGAAACGCTCGGATATTCTATCACGTTTGGCTTGTAAGACGGAAAACAAAAGGAGTTGTTGCATTTATAAAAGCAACAACTCCGCGAGCGTTCCCTTGTCCGCTGAGGCGGCCATTTTTGCCCGTTACGGGCAAAAAATCGGGAAGTCTCGCAACAAATTCCATTGGAATTTCAAATATTTGCGTCTTTGCCGCAAATATTTGGGGCTGTCGCAGCTAAATGCGACAGCCCCTTTTTATTATCTTTCCTCGCGGAAATAGGGGAGACCCAAAGCGGCCGGCGGCTGATTTTCCTTCTTTTTGCCGACACTCGTTACGATCAGAACGATGATCGTAACTGCATAAGGGAGAATTTCGAGAAGTTTTGTTACGCTCATATCGAACTGGATGCCGAGCAGCGTCGGGATTCGGGTGCCCGCCAGATACAGAAGTCCGAAGAGGGCTGAGCCGATGATGCTGATTTGCGGACGCCACAGCGTGAAGATAACGAGTGCGATGGAAATCCATCCAAGCTGTTCGATACTCTTGTAGGCGTCGCAGGTGCCGGACCATCCCATAATATAGAAGAGACCGCCCAAAGCCGCGATACCGCTGCCGATGCAGGTGGCAACGTATTTGTACCTCGTTACGTTGATACCGACCGCGTCTGCCGTTGCGGGATTTTCACCGACGGCACGCAGATGGAGTCCCACTCTCGTCTTGTTCAGAACGAAGGCGGCGATAAGTGCAATGGCGATCGCCAAAAAGACCATAACACCATTGTAGTTGAGCGCGGATGTACTGCCGCCGAAGGGATAACGGAAATAGTTCTTCGCATATAGGTAATTCTGGAAAGCCTCTGTGGCGGAGGAGATGCCAGACATAATGAACTTCGTCGTACCTGCGCCGAAGATCGTCATGGCGAGACCGGTTACGTTCTGGTTTGCCTTGAGCGTTACGGTCAGAAAACTGTAAATGATGCCCATCAGCATGCCACCCACAAACGAAGCGAGCAGCGTGATAAGAACGAGGAGAATGGGGTGAAGCCCGCTTTGATTCAAAAGCTTGAGGGTAAGACAGCCGCACGCACCGCCCATGCACATGATGCCGGGGATTCCGAGGTTCAAGTGGCCGGCTTTTTCCGTAAGGATCTCACCGGTACAGCCGTAGAGAAATGTCATACCGAGGGAAACGGCGGTCAGTGCAAAATCAAGAAACTGAGAGAAAAACTGTTCCATTACGACTCACCTCCGTTTTTTGCAGTTTGGCGGAATTTTAATTTGTAGCCAATGAAGAATTCACATCCGATGATGAAGAAGAGCACGATACCGACTACCATAGAGGGGAAGGAGGAGTCAATATCGAAGTTGGTGGATACCTGCGCGGCACCCTGTTCAAGGAACGTAACGAATGCGGAGGTGCCGATCATAACGAGGGGGTTGAATTTTGCCATCCAAGAAACCATGATCGCCGTGAAGCCCATGCCGCCGACGGTCGTTTCTGCGATAGAGTGGTCAAGCGCGCCTACGATGAGGAAGCCAGCCACGCCGCAGACGGCGCCGGAGATAAGCATCGTACGGATGATGACACGGTTTACGTTGATCCCGATGTAGCGGGCGGTGTTTTCGCTTTCGCCCACGACGGAGATCTCGTATCCCTGCTTTGTGTATTGCAAGTAAATGTAAAGAAGCGCGGTGAGAAGCAGAACGGCAAGAATGAGAAGCAGATAGTTATGTCCGACCGTAGGCAGATGACCAACCTGCAATTCACCCAGCACGCTCGAACCGCTCGGTGTCCACAGAAGGAGGAAATAGGCAACAAGCCCGGTGGCCACGTAATTCATCATGAGGGTGAACAGCGTTTCGTTGGTGTTCCATTTTGCCTTGAAAATGGCTGGGATGCATCCCCAGATTGCACCGACGGTAACGGATGCTGCGAACATAAGAACGAGAAGAACGCCGTTCGATACTTTGTCGCCGAGATAGATCATAACGGCAACGGCGGATAAAGCACCGATGAGGGTCTGTCCCTCCGCGCCGATGTTCCAAAAGCGCATACGGAACGCAGGCGTGATCGCGAGGGAAATGCAGAGCAGGACCGCCGCATCCTTGGCAAATCTCCAAAGACGGCGGGAAGAGCCAAAAGAGCCTTTGAACATCGTCTCAATAAATTCAAAGGGGTTTGCATGTACCAGGAGAACGGAGAGGAGTGCACAGAAGAGAAGTGCCGCGACAACGGCGATAACGCGGATCAGCATGGATTTCCACAGAGGCATTGCATCCCGTTTTACAACGTGAAACAGTGGCTCGCGGACTGCGGTGTTAGTCGTTTTCATCGGCTGGCCTCCTTCTTGTCAGGATCCGTTTCAGTATCGCGTTCGGTCTTCGTCATAAGAAGGCCGATTTCTTCCTTTGTAGTAGTTCTGGCGTCGAGAATACCCGTAACACGGCCGGCGCAGATAACCAGAATTCTGTCGCAAATCTCCACCAGTACGTCCAGATCTTCGCCGACAAAAATGACTGCAGTTCCGTTTTCTTTTTGCTTTGTGAGCAGTCCGTAAATGGTGTAGGATGAGTTGATGTCAAGTCCGCGCACAGGGTAAGCCGCCATCAGAACGGTGGGCGACGAGGCGATCTCGCGGCCGACCAGCACCTTCTGTACGTTACCGCCCGAAAGACGGCGAACGGGCGTGTGCGTGCTTGTCGTGGCTACCTCGAGTTCCTCTACGATCTTGTTTGCCAGATCCTTCGGCTTTTTACGGTCAACGAACATGGAATGTCCTTTACGGTAACTGCGGAGCATCATGTTGTCAATGATATCCATATTGCCGACGAGGCCCATGCCGAGGCGATCCTCCGGCACGAAGGAAAGGCGGACGCCGAGCTCGCGGATGGAAACGGGATCTTTGTCGCGAAGGTTTTCGCTCGTTCCCGTTTTTGGATTGTGGTAAACGATCTCGCCAACAGCGGGGTGCTGAAGGCCTGCGATTGACTCGAGAAGCTCCTTCTGACCGCTGCCTGCAATGCCGGCAATACCGAGGATCTCGCCGGAACGTGCCGTGAAGGTGATGTCATCGAGTACCTTGATGCCGTCCGCGTTCACAAGGGAAAGTCCCTTTACTTCGAGTCTGTCACTTACGTTTTGCGGCTCCGGACGGTCAATGTTCAGTTCCACTTTTTTGCCGACCATCATTTCCGTGAGCTCGGCAGGGGAGGTCGAAGCCGTTTCTACCGTTGCGATGTGTTCGCCCTTGCGAAGAACAGCGACACGGTCGGAAATGGACATAACCTCGTGGAGTTTGTGCGTGATAATCAGAATGGATTTTCCGTCCTCGCGCATACGGCGGAGAATGTCAAAGAGGCGATCCGTCTCCTGCGGGGTCAGAACGGCAGAGGGCTCGTCCAGAATCAGGATATCCGCACCGCGGTAAAGAACCTTCAAAATCTCGACCGTTTGCTTTTCGGAAACGGACATTTCGTAAATCTTCTTTTTGGGGTCTACGTGAAAACCGTATTTGTTGGCAATCTCCTCAACACGGCGGTTTACGTCTTTCAGATTGTATCGTTCGTCGCCTTTGGCGCCGAGCACGATATTCTCAGCGGCGGTGAACAGTTCGACCAGCTTGAAATGCTGGTGGATCATACCGATACCGTGGCGGAATGCGTCCTTCGGCGAACGGATCACGACCTCTCGGCCGTCTACCGAGATCGTACCGTGATCGGGGTAGTAGATACCGGCGATCATATTCATAAGGGTGGTTTTACCGCAGCCGTTTTCGCCGAGGATCGAAAGGATCTCTCCTCTGTAAACAGTCAGATCCACGTCCTTGTTTGCCGCCAGACTGCCGAAGTATTTGGAAACCTTATTCAGTTCCAAAGCAACCTGTTTGTTCATGAAGCCCTCCGAATAGATAAAAGTCTCATTACAGCGCTTAAGCAAATTCCCGAAGTTTTCGGGAATTCGGTTAAACACTGTAAAACCGAGACAAGCGGAGCTAATGCTCCGCCTGTCGGTTTGCGGTTATATAGAATCAGCCGAAGTTGGTGTTCAGAAGGGTGATGCCGTCGATCTGAATATCGAAGTAAGGAGCACTGCGGTATTCGGACTCGTGGAAGTAACCGTCGGCGATAACCTCGGTGTCGGGTGTGTAAGCCGCATCGGTGTCAACGTCTGCCTTGTAGGAGGTAAGAGTCTCGCCGCCCTTGGTGAAGGTAGCGGTATCAAATACCTTGATGTTGCCTGCAACGAGGTCAGCCTTTACAGCTTCCAGCTTCTCAACGGTGCCTGCTGCAGCGGCCTTTTCGTTAACCTCAGCGAGAACAACGGAGCCGGTAGCGATCGTACCGGTCCAGTCAAGAGCGATTTCCTTACCTGCTTTTACCTGCTCGCAGATGTAGACGAAGTAAGGAGTCCAGTCGATCTTGGAGGATACGATGAAGGTGTTCGGGCAGGAAGCAACGGTGCTGCCGTTGTAAGAAACGTTGGGAACGTTCTTCTCCTCGCAAACGGAGGGAGCGCCCATGGAGTCAGCATGCTGGCTGATGAGAACACAGTTGTTGTTGATAAGCGCGGTAGCAGCGTCCTTCTCTTTGATCTCGTCATACCAGCTGCCGGTGAACTGTACGTCCATCGTTACGGACGGGCATACAGACTTAGCGCCGAGGTAGAAGGAGGTGTAACCGGAGATAACTTCTGCGTAGGTGAATGCGCCAACGTAACCCATCTTAGCCTGCTCAGCGGTGATCTTGCCGGCTGCGATCATCTCGTTCAGTTTGAGACCTGCAGCAACGCCTGCGAGGTATCTGCCTTCGTAGATGGAAGCGAATGCATTGTGGAAGTTAGAAAGGTTCTCGGTGTGAGCCATCGTACCGATAGCGTGGCAGAACTGCACGTCGGTGAATTCCTTGGCAGCCTTCAGAAGGTACGTCTCGTGACCGAAGCTGTCAGCAAAAATAATGTCGCAGCCCTGGTCAACCAGGTCAGCCGCTGCTTCGTATACAGCGTTGGACTCGGGGATGTTTCTCATGAGAATAACCTGATCGTCAGCGAGGCCGAGCTGTTCTTTAGCGCGGTAAACGGCTTCGATGAAGTTCAGGTCGTAGGTGGAAGCTTCGTCGTGAAGCAGGATTACGCCCAGCTTGAAATCTTCGTTGGACTTGTCGCAGGATACCATAGTAACAGCGAGGGCTGCAACCATGAGAACTGCGAGAAACATGGATAAGGTCTTTCTGAACATTGTAGTTTCTCCTCATAAATGTTTTTTATATTCATAAAAGCCGTGGCTTTTACAAATCAGATTTGTATGCGCGTTCGACATGGGCGCTATTATTATAACACGATGCGTGTTTTAAAGCAATAAACAAACAGAAAAATTCTTTTTTAAACGTTTATTTCGGCAATCAGCAGAAACGTACGCCTTCAGCTTCGGTCATCGAGGCGATCCGTGCAAGGGATTCCACGCGGATTCCCATATCACGTACGATCTGACCGCCGTTCTGGTAGGCCTTTTCAATAACGATACCTGCACCCACGACTTCGGCACCGGCATCCTTGATGAGGGAGAGCAAAGCGAGAAGAGCGCTTCCTTTTGCGAGGAAATCGTCAATGATGAGTACGCGGTCACCCGGCGAGAGGAACTGTTTGGACACTACAATGTCGTAACTTCTCTGATGCGTGTAAGAATATACGGAGGACGTGTAGACGTCGGCGTAAATATTATTGGTGTGCGTTTTCTTTGCGAACACGACGGGCACGCCGAAGTGTGCAGCGGTAAGGCACGCCACACCGATACCGGAGGCTTCGATCGTAAGGATTTTCGTAACGCCGCTGTCCTTATACAGACGGTAAAATTCCTGACCGAGGAGGGAGAGAAAGGGAACGTCGATCTGATGATTCAGAAAGCTGTCCACCTTCAATACGTTGCCTGCACCGATCTTGCCGTCTTTTCGGATGCGGTTTTCGAGAAGTTCCATAAAATTGCCTCCACCGTCAAAAATGAAATATTGCTTACATTATACACGAATTTTTGATAAAAAACAAGAGGAAACCGCGAAAATGTGAACGGATTTTTTCAAAATGTTTTTCATTCGGTGAATGAATTGCGAAAGATCAGTTCTGTCGCTGTACGCTTTTG
The DNA here is from genome assembly GCA_045611685.1 of Eubacteriales bacterium. Lineage (GTDB taxonomy): Bacteria > Bacillota > Clostridia > Oscillospirales > CAG-272 > SIG701. Next base: position 100,108 of record JAZKXO010000003.1, read on the forward strand.
TATTCGTCGTAAAATTTATAGTACGGACAGCCGTCCGTGCGGCTTGTCATAAAGCGAAGGAACTCGTCTTCATCGAGGCTCATCATGCATTCGTATATGTCGTCCTCGTCGTTGTAATCGTAATAGACGCACGATTCACAGGCGGTTGCTTTTTTCGCCTTCTTTGGCTTTTTATTATCTTTCATCGTATCCTCCTGCCATTCAAAAAAGCGTTCGTGAGCGTCTCTCCGCTGTACACCAGTTTCAAAGAAAAGAACGGCTCGTCCGTGTCGAGAAGATCAAGGAAAATCCGATCACCCTCCCATAGAGTGAGCTCGTACAATTTCTCTTTTTTGAGCCATTCAAGTTCTCCCTCATCACACTCTTTCAGTTCTCCGGAAAAATCCGACGAGGTAAAAAGATGCATATACTCCGTCGCCTCGAGCGAATCCGAAACGAACGTTACGATTCCGCGGTAGCGAAAGGTATGGAGCGAAAGTCCGGTTTCCTCGATTACTTCGCGCAGAAGGCAGTCCTCCGGCGATTCCCCCGCTTCAAACTTGCCGCCGATGCCGATCCACTTGTCGCGGTTTTCATCGTTTTCTTTTTTCGTCCGATGAAGCATCAGATAACAGTCGTCTTTTTCGATATAGCACAGGGTTGTGTTTTTAAAAGGCATGATTCACTCCGTCTTTGGCAGAACGCCTTCTGCTTTATAAAATTTTATATGTTCATTATACGAAAAAGGACGGAATCTGTCAAGAAAGGTTCCATAAAAAAGTCCCCGCCGTCGGCGGGGAAGTGTGTTCTGTTTTAGGCCAAGGGCGCGAGGAGGGAGACGGCGTCGGTGCAGAACAGACGGCAGTGCTCTTCTATGTAGGCAAAATCCCGAGGGCGGCATCTGAAACCGTTATACTCGCCTAAAACCGGCACGTCAGCGGCAACAGCCAGATAGTAGCGGTGAGCGTCTTCGTCAAAATAGGCGCGCGCCGAAGGAGGGTCTTTGCGCGTGGCAAGACGTCGGCATCCGAGAAGCAGATCGGAGAGGGAGTCGAATCCATAAAGCGACTGTTCCGCATAGGGAGTCAGCGGGTTTTTTGAAGGCAGTGTCATAACCGATTCGGCGATAACACCATGCTCCGGGCGAGTTGGGTGTGAAATGGAATTCCTTTCACCGGCCAGTCGGGTGATGAACAACTCGCATCCACCGTTCTTGGAGGGATACATTTGTACAAAAATTTTGCCGCCTGCGGGATCAAATCCAGTCTGTGCTTTCGCTTCATCAAGAATGTTCCAAAAGGCGCGGCGGGACGAGACACTCGTGCTGTCGATCGTGTCGCAGGTTATATCGTAGCGGCGCATATCCTGTGCCGAGAGCATCACTTTGAGCTTGCTTTCGCTTATGAGAATGAGTTCCATAAAAGAGATTCCGCTTTTTGCGCGGTCGTTCCTTTCTCTGAAATTAAGAGGAGAATATACTATATTATAAGCGAGGATGGCGCTTTTGTGTACCCCAAAAAACATGGTAAATCTGTGGCACAATCTCAACCCTTCAAGGGAATGGAAAAAACGGCGTCGATATTAACATATGCTGTCGTTCTGTGGAATATTTGCATAGGAAAATTAAAAAGCCTCCTCTGCCGAATGGGACGAGTGAGGCTCTTTATCGAGTGGGAATAACGTTCTGTCTTATCGAAAGGCAGCCGTCCCACTCGCCGAAAAAGTCTTTCAAAACGGGACCCAACCGTTTTGAATCGGCATCGCCGACCGACTTTTTCCAAAGTGTCTGCTGGATCTATCGAGTGGGAATAACGTTCTGTCTTATCGAAAGGCAGCCGTCCCACTCGCCGAAAAAGTCTTTCAAAACGGGACCCAACCGTTTTGAATCGGCATCGCCGACCGACTTTT
>JAZKXO010000004.1:0-2557 GCA_045611685.1 Eubacteriales bacterium
AAATTACCTTTGTAGGTTCCACCGTCGGTATATGTGGCTTCACCGTATCCGTGATATTTGTCGCTTTTCCAGCCGCCGGTATATTTGAAGCCGCTATTGGTGGTATAGCTTCCCATACCCTCGCGGTCGCCGTTTACCCAATCACCGACGTAAACCGATCCGTCTGCGAAGGTGTAAGTTCCCTTTCCGTGGCGATCGCCGTCCTTGTAGTCGCCCTCATAATAAGAGCCGTCGCTCCAGGTCATTTTACCCTTGCCGACGAATTTACCGTCAACGAATGAACCTACGTAAACCGTGCCGCCGGCATATGTAAGTGTGCCTTGACCGTTACGTTCTCCCATGACCCAATCACCAACGTAAACGTTTCCGTTTGCATAATGATAGCTTCCCTTGCCTTGGCGTTCGCCGTCCTTGTAGTCGCCCTCATAGTAAGATCCGTCAGCCCAGGTCATTTTGCCCTTGCCGTTATAGGTGTCGTTTTCCCAGTTTCCTTTGTAAACCGTTCCGTCCGCGAAGGTGAGAGTTCCCTCTCCTGTGCGGATGCCGTTGATCCATTTACCGACAAAGCGATTGCCGTTTGCCCAGGTATACGTGCCGTTGCCGGTTCGTTTGCCGTCCACCCAGTCGCCCTCGTACGTGTCGCCGTCAACCCAGGTATACTTTCCTTTACCGTGCGGATTTCCGCCGTCAAAATCGCCCTTGTATATGTCGCCATCGGTATAAATTAATTCACCGTAGCCGTCGGGCGTTCCGCGCTCGAGATAGCCTGTGTATACGCCGTATCTCAGCTGAAATGACGTAACGTTGCCCGTGACAGATTGTTTTTCATTTTCGGATTTGAGATAATCACGGGTCAGGTGATTTGTCTGTTTCAAGAATTCAAGCGCCTCGGGGTCCATCTCATCGTCCCAACCGATAATGAAAGCAGTGAGCGGATCTGTTTTTTCACCGCTGTTCATCACGCTGTCGGACAGATAATTGTCAGCAAGATTCTTTACAAGCTCGGGGTAGTAAAAATCCTCCGCTCCGTAAATGTGATAAAACTCGTGCGTGAAAGAAGAAAGATCGGAAGAAAACACAACGGCATATTCTGTGTTATTTTTCGATGATTGTTGCTGTGCGTATGCTCTTCCGGATTTATTGAGTGCGAAGATTATCGGATTTGAATCCGAGCCGTTTTGAGAATCGAGCCGCTTTCCTGCTTCCTTTAACGTCGGAAGCCCCGCTTTTGACAGAGAATCCTCGATCCATTCCGTTGCGTAATCGCCTTTAGCTGCATCGCCCGTGATCTTTGCGCCGAGATAGCTGAAGGTGAGGTCAAGTGACTTGCCATATGATGCGGCGAGATTTTCAATCTCCTTTTCCTGCGCAGAAAGCGATGCCGAAAGCTCGGAAAGCGCCGAATCAGTCCAAGTGCTGACCTCGTCACTTACCGTGATGACCGTGACGGTGACCTTGCCCACAAGACTCTCGCATCTGCCCTTGTTGATCATCGAAAGATACACGTTATTCTGAACGTCATCGGGAATATTGTCGGTAGTTTCGGGAGCTTTGGTAGTTTCGGGAGCTGCGGTGGCTTCCGAGGTGGCGACGGTTTGTGGAACATAAGCAGTTCCGGGTTCCGAATTTGTTTTTTCGGGATATGTTATCTCAATCTTTTCTTGCGTTTTTGCCGGTCTTTCCGTGACACTTGCAAGATAGGCTTCGCTGAAGTATCCGCAGGAGGAAAGTCCTGCGGATATGGTAAAGAGACAGAGCATAAGAGCCGTGATTCTTAAAGCAAAATTTTTGCCGTTATTCATTGATTGTGATCTCCTCAGGAGTTGTTGTTTCCTCCGGTGCGCCGACCAGACCGAGGTATTCCTCGAAGGTGATGCCCCTCGACATTATTTCGGTTGCTATCTCGACGCCGACGTAGCGATAGTGCCAGGGCTCGTAGATGATGCCGGTTTTGTCGGTCGTTCCCTTAGGGTAGCGCAGGATGAATCCGTATTTGTGGCAATTCGCCATCAGCCATTGCTGGGTCGCGGTCTTTGCCTGACCTTCGTCAAGCCAAGGGCGGCTTTGGCAAAGAATATCGACGGCAAGTCCGAGCTGATGCTCGCTCGTTCCGGGAACGGCAGTTTCCTTTGCCGCAAGTACCTTCGCCTCCGCCTCGCTGTACCCCTTCGAGATGAAGGAATTCACCTTTTTATCGAAAAGATATACCTGATCGTCCCAAGTGCGGTACGCGGAGCAGATATAGGGCGTGTGACCCGCCGCCTTGCAATCGGCAAGGAACTGCTTCAGCGCATCGGCGCAGCGCGAGTCGATCTTGTATTTGCCCGTGACGGTTGTAAGCTCGAATTCATAATTCTCGGGCAGGGGATACCAGGGATTGACAAGGGTGAGATACCAGGGTGTCTCGGTCACTTCGGGCTCGGGAGTGGTCTCGGGAGCGGTGGTGATCTCCTCCGTGGTCTCCTCGACAGTAGTTTCGGGCTCTGTTGTTTCCTCAACCGTGGTTTCGGGCGCGGAAGTTGTTTCCTCCGCTGTTGTTACCTCGGGGGAGGCGGTG
>JAZKXO010000005.1:0-1247 GCA_045611685.1 Eubacteriales bacterium
ATTCATAGGCTTTCCTATATCATTGTTTTTTCTCCGAATATGTATCATATACCTCGTGAATCGCCGCAACCGTTGCAACGGCGCATACGACGGGCAAGGTGTACGTTAGATCAACAAAGCTTATCGTCACGGGCAGAAGGAACAGCAATAGTCCCGTTATCTTATTCAGAAGCGTATGAGGGGATATGAGTTTTTTCGTGCGAACAAATCCCAAAGCCGCGTTTCCAAGTTTGATCATAGTGATAATGCCGATCCATATCCACAGCCATACGGGGATGTGAAAATGCGGCACGAATTTGATCAAAGCCACGGTCATAAATACGAAATCCGAGACCGTATCCAGCCTTGCTCCGAATTCACTTGCACTATTTGTCCTTCTTGCCACAGTGCCGTCTACCATATCGCTGAGTCCACAAAGCAGATAGAGCGCGTAAAACCACACCGATGATAGTGGTAGAAATAGGAGCGGCAGACTGAACACAATGCGCGAGCCTGTGATGATGTTTGCGATGTATTTCTTCATAAATTCTTATTTGTTCATCCCATCTACTGTTTCGCAGGATTTCGCTGTCATTTCCACCCACGCCGGGCAGAATCCGCTTTTGATGGCGTTGCGGATGGACTTCACGTTGCACCAAGCGGCGCAGTAAAACGGCACTTTGCCACGGTTCAGAATCTCAACGGCAAGTCGTCTTGTAAGCGCCGAGGCAATTCCCTGCCTGCGATATTCGGGAAGCACGTCAATACCGATCTGCCACATCGTGTCGCAGTCGGCAGAACACCCTGCAAGACCAATGAGCCGTCCGTTATCGTACGCACCCACGCCAAGCACGTCAAGGTGCTTTCTGTCCTTGCAAAGCGCGTTACTCCATTCGGGCAAGTACAAGTCGGCAAAGTCCTCCCCTGTGAGAATGCGAAGTTCATAGGAGCAATCAAGCGGACAAAGCACGTCCACGTCGGGCAGAAAATACTCTGCCATAAAGCAGATCTTTTGTCCTTTTGCCATCAGAGCCTCGTTCAAAACGTGCAAATGCGGCGTTTCAAACAGATGCTCCACGGGATATTTGTTTACGTAGTTTTCGGCGATCTCGCGAAATTCGGGCGACACCGATGCTACCACGTTGTTACCGTATGACACGAGCTGACAAGAAAACGGGAGCTTCAAATACCGCCTCGCGCCGTCACTCTCGTGCGACGTAACGATAACGTTCTCGTTTTTCTCAAAATCCGCAGGCTCGGCACAAAGG
>JAZKXO010000006.1:0-1034 GCA_045611685.1 Eubacteriales bacterium
GATATTCATTTTCGTCTTTATCATTGCACTGTGCGTGTCGCTGACCGCGTGTGATCCGGGGGCGTATTGCCTCAGCTTTGACGAACTTACAAAAAACGTAGTACGGATAGATCTTATAGACTACAACAATCCGGATCAAAAAGGATTTATCTCATGGGTTCCCGATCACTCGGACGATCTTTTGCCATTTGACATTTCCAAATGCACCCTCCTAAAGCAGTTGGATGCTGAAAAATCAGTCGATTTTCTCAAAAATCTCAGCCGCTCCGATATCTTATACCATTACTATGTCTTTAATTCACCCCGCGGGATCAGCTTGCGGCTGACATACGAAAACGGCGATTTTCTGATAGTCAACTGTGACTCCGAAAACGAAGCATTCGTAGGTTACATAGGAAAATACTCCGCGGACGGCAAGGTTCTTGAGTTTTACGGTTGCTTCAGCAGCTATCATTATTTTGAAAGACTGGTCGATATGTTTTCGGACAGCGAAGAATACGACAATGAAATATGAAATTATAACTCTTTCCGCGCGCCCCGAAATGAAAAAACCGATGGCGCGGTGGTTTCACGAAAAATGGGGCATCCCCGAAGAGGCGTATCTTGAGAGCATGGAGGAATGCCTTGCGGGTAAATCCGCCGTTCCCGAATGGTACGTTGCCCTCGGCGGAGGGCGAATTATCGGCGGGCTCGGAGTGATTGAAAACGATTTTCACGACCGCCCTGATCTTGCGCCGAACGTTTGCGCCGTTTTTGTCGAGCCCGACTGCCGAGGGCAAGGAATCGCGGGCGCGCTCCTTGATTATGTCTGCAAAGATATGAACAACCGCGGCATCTCGCCGCTCTATCTTCTGACAGATCACAACTCCTTTTACGAGCGCTACGGCTGGGAATACCTCTGCCCCGCTCGAGGTGACGGTGAGGATACGGATTCAAGGATGTATATTCATAAGTGAAAAACCGCAGCTTTGCTGCGGTTTTTGTCATCAATTTATCTTCTTCCCCACCGCTCCGCCGGGGTGGATGAGGGCGAA
>JAZKXO010000007.1:0-8793 GCA_045611685.1 Eubacteriales bacterium
AAGAAATGCAGACCGGGGAACCGTATGAGGGATACGTTATCGATCTCTCGTGGAAGACGGCTTTACTCTGCAACATCCGGAACATTGCGTATGTGAAGGACCAGCGGTCCCGGCTGACCGAGGCGGCGTGGAAGCGCGAAATGTGCGGCTTATACACGGGAGACAGCGAAAATCCGCTGATTCCGGACGAAAAGCTGACCGCTTCCAGGCGGAATCTGTTGATGGAGGCGTCGCATTCGGGCGATCCCCACGCGATTTACATCGTATCGCACGACGTTTCCTATGCGGACGACCCGAAGAACGCGAAATGCGCGGACGTAGTCTTGAAGCTGACGCTCTTTGAGGACATCGAGCGGCGGGACAAATACCGGAAGCAGGTCGTCTATGTAGACAACTATGCGCCGCCGAAGACCGACTATTTACAGGCGCAGAAAGTCCGGTCTCTCTGGACGAAATTCTGCATGACGGGCGGTCAGGCGACCTATATCGTGGTGGACGCCCAGGCATACGGAACAGGCGTTATAGAAGAACTGATGAAGCCGACGGACGACGGAAGCCCGACGCTGTGCTGTGTGAATCACGCGGCGTTCCAGTCCATTGAACAGCCGGGGTCCCTGCCGGTGATCTATCCGATGAAAGCGAGGCCGCGGGGCGGCGTAGACCCGGATTCGGACATGATCTCCTATGCGCAGTTAGCGTTCGATCACGAGGACGTGGAACTTCTGGTGTCTTCGGTCATTGACGGCGTGGAAGCCTACAAGAACGCACACGGGATCAAGGATGCGCGGTACGATGGACAGATTGTTTTGCCGTACCGGCAGTGCGAACTGCTCTGTCAGCAGATTTCCAATCTGCAAACGGTGGTCTCCGGGCTGTCATTGCAGGAAAAGCGCAAGAGCAAGGCGCTTCAGCGAGACATATGGTCCGCATTGAAATACGCCCTCCGGATGGCGCAGCACCTTGAAACGGGAATGAAGACCGGTCTATACCGTCCGAAATCTTCCTGGAGCGAGAAAATCGAGGAAGTAAAACGCAAAGGCGCTATACACTATACAGGAACCGGCGACAGGGCGAATGTCCTTGCCATGAGGTCAAAGGTCAGATGACGGAAAAATATCAATTATACGTCGGGCATTTGCAGGATATCCCGGATTACGCCGAATTTTCGTACTATGACAGCGTGAAACGGCGGCTGTTTCTGCTGTGCGACCGGAAGCCGGAAGGGAAATTTACGCCGGTTCCTCCCGAAATGTGGGGGGATCTGACGCCGGATGAGGCGAAATGGCTCAGAGAATCATGCCGGGAGATCAACCGCAGATGGGTGGAAGCGCATCGGGACGAAGCGGCGGATACGGCGAACGCTTTTCTCGATCTGTTTGAAAAGGAACTGAAGAAAGAAGCGCGTAACGCGAAGGAGTTGACACTCCCCACGGCTGAAACCGGGGGATTCTCGGTTCGCTGATTTCTGCCCCCTAATTCGGAGGTCTTAAGTTGTCTCCCCGAGCGTTAGGTTCGGACGTGTCCCGCCCTACCGTTTATGAATTCAAGCTAAGATGCGAAGTCCCTCACTGAGGATATTGATTGCGGCGTTCAAATCCCGGTCATGATGCTCTCCGCATTCCGGGCAAGTCCATTCCCGGACGGAAAGACTCTTCGTCTCGGAATTGCGATAGCCGCAGGAGTGACAAAGCTGGCTGGAAGGATAGAAGGTATCAATTACTTGTACCGTCTTTCCATACCATTTCGCTTTATACTCCAACTTTCGGCGAAACTCATAGAAGGACACATCGGACAACGACCGCGCTAACTTGTGATTCTTCATCATGCCTTTGGTTTTCAGGTTTTCAATGCAGATCGCATCATAGTTGCGAATTAGTTCCGTTGTGGTCTTCTGAAGGTAATCGCGTCGTTGGTTGGCGATATGTTCTTCAAGTCTGGCTTTGCGGACGCGCTGTTTCTTATATCGGCGGCTCCCCTTCTGTTTGCGGGAAAGACGACGGGATTCTCTTCGTAGTTTTGTGTCGGATTGCTTGATGAACTTTCGATTCGGATATTCCGTACCGTCGGAGGTTGTGGCAAGAGCTTTGATCCCGAGATCAACTCCAACAACCGCTCCGGTTTTCGGGAGTGGTCCAAATTCAACGTCTGTACAGTTGATGGCAACGAAATACTTTCCGGACGGATTCTGTAATACTGTCGCGGAAAGGATTCGGCCTTCAACGCGCTTTGAGACCTTGCACTTGATCCATCCGAGCTTTGGAAGTTTGATTTGGGTTGAATTTATCTCTATATTATTGTTGTTCATCTTGGTTTTATAGCTCTTCCGGTCAGCGTGTTTCCGCTTGAACTGCGGATAGCCGTAAGGTTTGATTCCTTCCCGGACGCGCCGGAAGAAATTCTGAAAAGCAAAATCGAGATTCTGTAATTCGGATTGAAGCGCGATTGCATCAACGTCTTTCAGCCATTCAATATGCTGTTTGAGCATTGTCAAATCATTGCTTTGCAGAAACCGTGTCGGAGATTTCCCGGTCATCCGGTATTTCTCCTGACGATCGGCAAGGTAGTAATTGAAAACGTATCTACAGCATCCGAATGTACGCTGAATTAAACTTTCCTGTTCGGAAGTGGGATATATGCGAAACTTATAGGAATATTCCATGTTAATTCTTCTTTTGGTTTTGAATGTACTTCTTGATTTCTTCTAATGGTGCACCGCCCACAGTAGAAACAAAATATGAGTTTGTCCAAAGCGTAGGCAAACGAGATTTCAAAGACGGAAATTCTGTTCTCAATGTGTGAGAGGAAACGCCTTTGATATGGCGGATGGCCTTGTTGATTCCGTATTGCGGATCAACCTCAATCAGCAAATGTACATGGTCTGGCATGATTTCCATTTCAAAGATTTCGACGTTTATTTCGGCGGCGGTTTGCTCGATTAACTCCTTCAACCGCGCCTCAATTTCTCCGACGAGACATTTCCGCCGATATTTAGGACACCAGACAACATGGTATTTGCAAGAGAAAACGACATTCTTGTTTGACTTGTATTCCATGAGCACATTATACCACAGAAATAAATCTATTGCAATAGGAGCAAAGAGGATTTAACAATTTATACACATTTGGAAAGGAGTCGGCTTATATCCCCACGCCTAAAGGCGCGGGTTTTACGCCGAATTTGATAAAGGATGGCGGCGAAGCAAACGAATCCGGCGGGGCGGAAAAAGCCGCCCACTAAAGCGATTGTCGAGCGGATGAACGAACTGACCGCGAAGTACGCAGGTACGATTTCCGATTCCGCGTTCTTCTCCGCGTTTTCCCGCGCGAACTTTCAGATGGAGAATCAGCCACAGATTCAGAACAGTCGGATCAAGGCGATCTCCTCCCTTCCCGTAGACTACACCAAAGATCAGATAGCCGGGTTCCTCCGGGAGGCTTATGCGCATGAGAAGGAACTGCGGCAGACGGCGGAATGTCTGCGCTGGACGAATTACCCCTTCTTCAAGATCAACAAGACCGAACAGGACATCCCCACCGACCGGTACTATTTCAAGCCGAAATACCTGGAAGGGGAAGCCGGGAAGACGAAAGAGTTTGAACGGGAAGCGATTCTCCTCGACAAGTTAAACAAGGAGATCCGCCCGGAACAAACGGTGCATCAGATCCGCGGCGAGGCTCTTCTGCAGGGAAAAACCGTCTACGCGACGCGATATTCGGTCGATAAGGCGCACAATGCCGTGAATTTCGCGTTTTTATGCGCTTTGCCGATTGACTGGTGTACGATCATCGGGCGGAACAACATCTCCGGCTGGACGGTATCCTTCAACATGATGTACTTCATGACGCCGGGGGCGACCGCCGAACAGTACGGGGATCTCTTCGCGCCGTACATGGACAACTTCATGGCGATGTTCCGGGAAAAGCAGCAGGAGCGGGGCATGGGCGAATTCGTCTACGCCTCGTACCGGGCAAATCTGCGGGTAAAACAGAGTGACAGGAAGTTTGATTTCTACCCGGAGAACGTGGACCCGGAGTCTCCCGGCCATCCGCGCGTATTCCAACAGAACGGGACATGGGCCTATTACGTCTCCCTCCCCATCGAGCGGGTATGGGTCTTTGAAATCGACGACACGACGCCCGCGATCATCCCGCCGCTGGCCGGTATGATGCTGACCTACGCGCAGCAAGCGGATTTCGAAGAGATTCAGAAGACCTTATACACCAATCCGCTGGTCAAGATCTTCACCGGCGAGATCCCCTATTTCAACGACGACGGGACGCGGACGGAGGACACCTACAAGCTCTCCGACGGCGGACGGATGCTTTTCGAATACCTGTTCGCCGACCTCATGGCGAAGAACAACACGGCGGGAACCGCGTTCTACATGGCTCCTGTGGAGAATATCAAATCCCACGACTACGCCGAATCCGTGAACGCGAACGACATTTCGACGACGTTCAACCAGTATGCGGGTTCGAAGGTCGGGCTTGCGGCTCTGATTCCCGTAGACAAGGACATCAAGGCGGCGCAGGTGGAAGCGGCCATGAAGATCGAGAGCCGGTACGCGACGGCCTGTATCTATCCGCAGTTCGAGCGGATGATGAACTGGATCTACAAGAGTCTGCGCCTGAAATACGAATGGGAGTTCAAGATTTTCGGCACGATATTCACCGAAGAGAAGATTCGCAAAGACGCGGAAACCGAATTTGCCAGAGGCGACATGTCCGCGCTGTTCGTCATCGCGGCGCTTGACGGCATGAGCTGGCTTGACAAGGTTGCGATGCTCAAAACGATGGACGCGTCGGGGATTATGGATCTGTTCCGGATTCCGGAGACAGCGTACACGCAGAGCGGGAAGATCAAGTCGCAGGACGGTCCTGGAAGACCGCGGACGGAGGGAATCAGTTCGGAAGCGAAGGAAAAAGCCGTCGATATGGGAGTAACGGAATCCGATTTGACGGAATAAAAGGAGGTCTGAGTGGAGACTAAATCCGCAGGGTTGTGCGCGACCGTACCGGGTCGTATCCGGAACAATGTTCCGAAGCAGTACGAGGGCTATATGGACGACGTCGTGAGAGGCATCGTCGCCCGCGGGAACGATGCGGAAATCCGGTCGTCGAAAGAGGGGATCAAGATTTTTGAGGTCTCGAAGAAGGTAGCCGCGGTGATTCCAAAAGAATTTGCGGACAATATTCCGGGATAGTGTAGGGGTTACACAACGGGTTTTGGCCCCGTTTACGACGGTTCAAGTCCGTCTCCCGGCGTTCGGGGGCGTAGTTTAACGGTAAAACCGCGGTCTCCAAAACCGAAGATGGGAGTTCGATTCTCTCCGGTCCTGTAAATGTTTTGGTTGGGTTCTCCCTCATGTCCGATACCAACTCGACGAATCGCCTCTGACTGGCCGTCAAGCGTTACCTTTCGCCAAAAAGTCGGACAATACAGCAGAGTGGAGCAGTCTGGCAGCTCGTCGGTCTCATAATCCGAAGGTCACGGGTTCAAATCCCGTCTCTGCAATTTGGCGGACGCGTCAAAAGGCTAACGTGCGGCCTCTTTTCGAATCAGACATTGCGTCTGTGAGGGAATAAATGCACGGTTCTGGAAGCGTAGCTCAACCGGCAGAGCGCATGACTGTTAATCATGATGTTTGTATGTTCGATTCATACCGCTTCCGTATGCTGGCATAGTTTAACGGACAGAACAGTCGGTTCCGGACCGACCGATGCGCGTTCGATTCGCGCTGTCAGTTTCATATGTCCCTTCGCAGGATGGCGGAGGGAGAAGCCAAGTGGGGCTGGGTCTGCTTTATGCGGATTCGGCCCTATTTTATGTTTTCGGAGGAAGAATTGATGAAACTGCGCGACCGATACAGTTACGACAATCCCGATTTCAAGGGTTTGAGAGATCCGGCGCGGGGCGTTATCGCGGCATATCAGAACGCCAATCGTTTTCTTGACGCAATCCAAGAATGGGTGTTGATTGAAGCGGGAATGCCCAATCTCTCCCGCGCTATTCATCTGCAAGCCCATGAATATCCCGGACGGTTTGATTCTTTTGCGGACATGCTTCACGAGCGGCATCTGATGGCGGAATATCCGGCGACGCCCGAAATGGACTGGCGGGAAGAGCTGAAAGATCTCGACGACGTGTTCCGCTGCGTGATTGACGCGATGGAAGACATTCAGGACGCGCTGGAAGTGTTCCATACGGCAACGGACAACGCGCAGTTCCGCCCGATGGCACTCCTGTCAGAGGAGCTGATGGCGGAGAATTCGGCGGACTACACTAAATTTCTCGAAATGTGGGCGCGGTGGGATGCGGACGGCGGATCCAGAACGTCCTTTGATTCGTGGGTACGGCACTTTGCCGGGCTGTGCGAGGAGGATTAACCTATGGGACGCTTGAAAACGGTGGAAACGGGCGGCAAGCTTGTTTCCTTCACCGGTTCGCTCCGGGTGCTTTCGGAGGGAGAAGGGCTTTTACAGAAAGTAGAAGTCATGCTTCTGAACGATGAGGTCAACCGGAACAACTGGCGGTATCTCAACCTCGAAGAACACCGCAAGCTCTTTGCAGACACGCCGCTTCTTGTGGCGTACAAGGGAAAAAAGGTTGGGGACGGACACAATTTCGATGAAGTCCGGAATCCCGACGGAACGGTCACGGCTTCTTTCATGTCGGCGACCGCTGAGAGGATTGTTGGATGGTTCAAGTCCGAAAGCGATATTCGGATGGAAACCATTGGCAATAAAACATGGATTGTCGGAATCGGGTACATCTGGAAATGGTACGCACAGGAGCTTGTCGCCAAGCTGCGCGGACAGGGACGCGCGAATGACGGCATGGCCGTCAGCATCGAGACACTGATTGACGAGATGCACATGGACGGCAAGACCGAAGTGTACACCAAATACCAGGTTCTCGGTACGACGATTCTCGGGGACGACGTTGCTCCCGCTGTGAAGGACGCCGCCATCCGCGCACTTTCCGCCATCGGCACGACGGGCATCCGAGAACTGACATTACGGGTCGCCTCCGTCAATCCGCAGCCGACAGAAGAGAGTGAAACTGACAATGGGTCGGAGGGAAAGCCCGGCCCGGTGAAAAATAAGGAGAAAACACTTATGAACAGCAAACTGAACAAAGAGCTTGCCGCGCTGTTCCCGGATTTCCGGTTTATTTCCGCGACCGAAAACAGTGTTGCGCTTTGTTCCGCTGACGGGGATTTCTACCGCGTTCCCTATTCCGTGGAAAATGGTCAGATCATTCCCGGTGCGAAGACTGTTGTCAATGCGGTCGTTGTTCTCGGAGAGGGCGATGAAGCGATTTCCCTCCCGCTCGACGATCTGCGGAACGAAGACAAGGCAAAGATCGAATCTCTGACCGCCAAGCTGAACGAGGCGGAAAAGAAAGCCGCGGACGCGGAAGAGAAAAATAAGACGCTCGAAACCCGCGAGACCGCCCGCAGACTGAAATCCGTCAAGGACGCGATCAACGCCCGGTATGCGGAGATCTGCGAAAGCACGGACGGCGCGGAAGTCTGCAAGGAATCTGTCGATGCTCTTCTGACGGAAGGAAAGCTGGCTTCCTATGCCGCGAAAGAAGACGAGAACGGCGAATTCTGCGGCGACGAGATTGCCCGGCGCGACGTGGACGCGATCTGCATGGAAGCGGTCATTTCCGCGGGCAAAAAGGCCAAAGAGAACGCGGCGCATCGGTACGCTTTCGATTTCCCGGCCAACTCCGGCGAGAACGGCGATTCGATTGACGCGCTTATTGGCAGAATGAGCAACTGAGAAAGTAGAGGATTAAAATATGGCTTTCACTGCGAACACCGCTTTCGAGGTTAAAGTCGGAAACGGTATCTACAACGGCCTTCAGAATATCGCCGGTAAGTATGGGACTCTCGACGGTTCCACGTTCACCGGGGCTGATATTTCCGCAGGTTTCTTCGCCGTACAGACTGCTCTTATCCCCTCCGAGGGCTATGAGAGCATCGTGGACGGTTCTTCCAATCCCACCATCCTGAACGGGAACACCTGGTACATGGGCGTCGCGTCCTCCGGCATCGTCGCGGGCTATACCGGCGATCACACCGGCATTTACGCGGCGAATCCCTACGACGTGAACAAGGTCACGAGCGGCGACCTCTCCTACAATCTCGGTCAGAAGACCCTCGGCCTCGGCATTCCCGCGGGCGAGAGAGGTGACTTCACCGAGCTGATTGTGGGTGAGCAGTACAAGTTCGGCGCGGGCAACTTCGCGGCGACTCCCACCGTCGGTCAGTATGTGACCGTTTCTTCCGGCAAGTGGTCCTCCTCTTCCGGCTCCGCTCCTACGACCGGCGCGATTTACGGCAAGGTTCTCCGGACCGAACCCTTCAACGAGGGCGCAAGTTTCTTCGGAACCGGCTACGTCGTGCAGATTCTTCGCTCCGTCGCGGCGGGCTAATGAAAGGCAAGGTAAACAAAGATGCTTAAACTGAACACTCTTTCCAATACCGTGTTTGACGCGGCCGGCGTCGGCGAGGACATTACCATTGTCGCCCAGGACGGCACGAAGGTATCCCGGCGCGATCTGATCTCCGCCGGTCGTCTGTGCGCCACGGAGTATACCGGCCTCAATCTGACCGGCCGTCCGGACGTGAAGGAGGACTTCCGCTCCCGTCTGAACAACAAGGCGGAATATTCCGCTTTCTCCCACGACGTCTCCGACAAGATGCTGCTCTTCTGCGCTGCCATGGCGAACAAGGCGGACGGCAGACCCGCTCCCGCCTCCGTCGCGGAAGTGAAGAAGAA
>JAZKXO010000008.1:0-15471 GCA_045611685.1 Eubacteriales bacterium
CTTAACAACTGCGATAAGGATAGTGGTAGAACCGGTGCAGGTAGGAACTCTCTGCGCTGCGCCGATGAGCTTGCCGTTAAGCTCGGGGATAACAAGACCGATTGCCTTTGCAGCACCGGTAGAGTTGGGAACGATGTTCTGTGCGCCAGCACGTGCACGGCGGAAGTCGCCCTTTCTGTGAGGACCGTCGAGAATCATCTGGTCACCGGTGTATGCATGAACGGTGGTCATGATACCGGAGAGGATGGGAGCGTAATCGTTCAGAGCCTTAGCCATAGGAGCGAGGCAGTTGGTGGTGCAGGATGCAGCGGAGATGATCTTGTCATCCTTCGTGAGGGTCTTCTCGTTTACGCTGTAAACGATGGTCTTCAGATCGTTGCCTGCGGGAGCAGAGATAACAACCTTCTTAGCGCCTGCATCGATGTGAGCCTGGGACTTCTCAAGAGAGGTGTAGAAGCCGGTGCACTCGAGAACAACGTCAACACCGAGTTCACCCCAGGGGCAGTCAGCAGCGTTCTTCTCAGCGTAGATCTTCAGAACCTTGCCGTCAACCGTGATGGTGTTTGCTTCGTCATCAGACTCTACGGTGTGACCGTCGTAACGACCCTGTGCGGTATCGTACTTGAGCAGGTGAGCGAGCATGGAAGCCTTGGTGAGGTCGTTGATGGCAACGATCTCGTAGCCCTCTGCGCCGAACATCTGGCGGAATGCGAGACGACCGATACGGCCGAATCCGTTAATAGCAACTTTTACAGACATGGTATCCTCCAAATATATAATAATTTTTATTGGGAACTTTTTTCGAAAAACGCATCACACGTTTCCGATTATATATTTTATATCAAACGGGAGCAATATACAAGAGGTTTTTTCAAAATTATCACATTTTTAACATTTTCACAAAAAAACAGAACGGAGATCTGTATTTTTCTCCCACTCTCTATAAGTTTTATAGGAGAAATCTATTGACAGCCGGCGGGTATCATGGTATAATGAATGGCTGAACGGATATTTTTGTATCCGTCTCTCTGCCGTCGATAATTTTTGAATCGGCGGTCTGAAGTCCATAGGGAGGTGTAAATCATGGAAAAGTTCAACTCGTATGAGGTCCTGTTCATCGTGGACGCTTCGCTCTCCGAAGAGGGCATCAAAGCGCTCGTCGAAAAGTTCACGGCTCTCATTGCCGAGAACGGCACGATTTCCGAGGTCAACGAATGGGGCAAGCGCCGTCTTGCATACCCGATCGATGACAAGGAAGACGGTTACTACGTTCTCGTCAACTTCGAGGCAAAAGGCGAATTCCCGGCAGAACTTGAGCGTGTGTTCGGTATCACCGACGGTATCATGCGTTCTCTCGTTATCCGCCACGAAGAAGTGAAGAAAGCTGAGGCATAAGCCTCGCTTCCGAAACAAGGAGGAGAAAAATGGCAAACTTCAACTTCAACAAGGTCATTCTGGGCGGCCGTCTCACGGCTGATCCGGAACTGAAGACCACGCCCTCCGGTGTCTCCGTTACCTCTTTCTCGATCGCAGTCAACAGAGCGTACCGCGGAAAGAACGGTGACGAACCGCAGGCTGACTTCATCAATGTCACCGCGTGGAGAACGACCGCGGAATTCATTACGCGCTATTTCCGCAAGGCAAGCTCCATCTGCGTCGTCGGATCTCTCCAGACGCGCTCTTGGGTTGACCAGCAGGGACAGAAGCGTTTTGCCACCGAAGTCGTTGCCGACGAAGTACATTTCGTCGATGCGAAATCTGAGAGTCCGGCCGGCGCTCAGAACGGCCCGGCATACGTCCCCGATAATTACGGCACGCCCGCTTACTCCACCCCGGCGTCTGCGGCACCCGCTGCCAATTTCGAGGAAGTATCGAGCGACGAAGAGCTGCCCTTCTGACAGAGGCAGCACACTGAATTTTAAACAGGAGGTCTCATAAGCATGGATATGGAAAGAAATGAAGCCGCTGTAACTGAAGAAGTACAGCAGCCCGCAGAGCAGGCTGAAACCAGACCGGCTGCCGACGCCGCACAGCGTCCCGCCCGTCCTTTCAACCGCAGAAGAAAGAAAGTCTGCGCCTTCTGCGTAGACAAAATCGATAATATCGATTACAAGGATACCGTTCGTCTGAAGAAATTCGTTTCCGAGAGAGCGAAGATCCTGCCCCGCCGTATCTCCGGCGCATGCGCTAAGCATCAGCGTCAGCTGACCATCGCTATCAAGCGTGCCCGCCACGTTGCGCTCATGCCCTACATCGGCGACTGATAAAACAAAGAAAACGCCCGTGCTCAATGCACGGGCGTTTTTATTTTTCAAAGTTCTACTTTCTTTACCCTTTTTTTGATCCGGCTTAATTCTCTGAGCATCTTCACGCTGTCTCTGAGAACGTGCACGGTAGAGGCTCTGTGATTCTCGATCCGCACGGGCATCTCTTTGATATTTGCCCCCATTTTTTCGAGAAGCATGATAACCTCAAAATCAAACGCAAACCCGTTCGTTTTGCAATAGGAGAAAATCTTTCTGGCAACGTCTCCGCGGAACGATTTGAACCCGCACTGCGAATCGCTTCCCTTGAAGCCCGCCCACAGGCGAAGCACGGTCAGATACGCTTCGGATGCAATCTTGCGAACAAAGGTATACCCCTCGTATCCGTCTTTACTGATACGGCGGCTGCCGACGACCGCATCCACACCATCCGTAAAGCGGGATACCGCCTCGCCGATCACGTTCGTGCCGTAAGCAAGGTCACAGTCTGTGTACAAAACGATGTCCCCCTTGGACGCGAGAACCGCTTCTCTGACAGCGGAGCCCTTCCCACGGTTGTCTTCATATCGGATCACGCGGACGCCATCCAGATTCTCGTTTTGTGCCGCACAGCGCACCTGATCGGCACAGTCGTCAAGACTGCCGTCGTCGGAGAAAATGATCTCAAACGACCAGCCGTACGTTTTCCGATACGCATCCATCGCACGCCAAAGCGTTCTTGCCGTTTCGGCGGCGATTTCTCCCTCGTTATACATGGGGATCAAAACGGATATATAGGGTGTCATTCTTCGGTGTCCTTTCGTTTCGTAAATACGTACAGATCCGCCATCACCGATACGGTGAGGGATTCGGTCGCCGCGAGCCGTGCACGACCATTCCGGGGCGTACGGTAATAGAATGGCGTCATGGTAAAGAGATTCTGAAGTGTTTTGTTGTCGGGGATATGTGCCGACTCCCGATACGCGGATTTACCGGTGAGGATGAATCCCTCCGGCAGGGTGGCCTCGGCGTTTCCTTCCCTCGGATCATCGTAGAGGATACATCGCATCTCCCAAAGATGTCGTGCCGCCGAAGCTACAACCACCAGAATTCCGTCGTCTTTGAGTGTGCGGACAGCCTCTGCTGCCGGGATCGGCGCGAACAGGCTGAGCATCACGTCAGCCGAACGGTCTTTCACGGGAAGCGCAAAAATATTGCCTGCCGCAAAGGAAAGATTCACGTTTTCGGCATCCGTCATACGAGCGGCAAGCTTTGCCCCCGCCGCGGCTCCTTTTTTGGACGCGTCGATGCCCACGGCATCGACCGCGCGCCCCGTTCGCTGGGCGATTCCCCGTGCGATTCTGCAGGTGTGATATCCCTCACCCGCGCCCGCGTCAACGATGCGGACTGTGTCGGTGCCGTGGGGCAGATACTTCGCCGCAATCTCGGCCACCGCGTCGGAAATACCGTCGTAATAGCCGCCGGAAAGGAACGCAGTTCTCGCCGCGATCATACCCGCGTCATCACCTGTGTGGGCGTTTTTTCCTTTGCCGGGCGGTAAAAGATTCACGTAACCGCTCGCCGCCACATCGTAGCAGTGCCGCCGCGTGCCCTCGCAAAAGAGACTGTTCCCCTCTCTCACAAGAGAGGCGCCGCAATGCGGGCAGATTAAAAAATCAGAAAAACGCATAAAACTCCCCGAACGTCAAAAGTCAGTGGATATACTCCTCAAGATACGCGTGCAGTGCGTATCTACCGTTGTTGTAATTGGTGCAGGTAGATAAGGTGATAATGTTTCTGATACCTGTCAGATCAATGCTGTTTTTTACGTCTGTCCGCGCGTGCATATCCGAGAGGAATGCGGAGAAATCCTCGTCCGTCTCAAAGCGCGTGCGGATGTAGCCGGAATCGGCACGGGTATCGTACACGGCGAACGCCTTATACACGAACACGCCATCCATCGTATAGAGATAGATGCGCTCGTTTTCAAAAATCTTTTTATCGTAATAATCCGTCACGCCGTGGAACATAATACCCGGCGTTTCAATGTTGTGCCCGTACAGAACGGTATTATAGTTCTCCGCCGGATTCTCCGAGCAACGGTAATCCATATAGATCGTACCGACGACGAGCGGCTCTTTTTTGTAGTTGTGATTGAGGTAAAACTCGTTGTCCTCACCCTGCACCACCACGTATTCGATCCCCACGGCGGGAACGCTGATATAGCCGAAGACGTCCTCGTTTCGCTCTTTATAGGTATCGAGCACGGCGCGCAGCTTTTCAAGTTCTGCATGCATCGCGTCATCCGCCGGCACGTCGATCGTTCCCTTAGATTCGAGAACACGGATCGCATCGCTCAAGGTGCGCATAGCACTGTCCGCACGGTTTTTCTGAAGGTGGTGAGTTACTTGCGACGATGCTTCATCGGACGGGGCAAACCCGAACTGTAATCCCGCCGCGGCAAACTCCTTTGCCACCTCGCCGTACAGCTCCTCCGCCTCTGCCTTTTGGGCAAAATTATCGATCAGAAAAATAAGGCTTCCCACAAACACCGAGGCGAAAACAGCGAGAAGAACGTATCGCACCGTATCGGCGATCACTTCGCCCCGCGTACGTTTGTGGCGCTCACTTTTATCAAAAATCGCAGAAAACCACTTCATCCGAAGGTGTACTCCTTTGACATATGTACTTATTTTATTATAGTAGTTTTTCGGCAGATTTACAAGCCATGGAGAAAAAGATTTATCCTTTTTTCACCGTCTATTTACATTTTTCACCGTCCCTGGCGAGATTTATTCCGTTTTTGAGGAAAATTTTCCGCACATGCAGTTGCAATTTTCAAACAATTGCGATACAATATAGGAAGAAATATAAAAAGATCCGACGCAGCGCGCATTTCGTGGCGAGCTGCTTTTTGCGCGTTCTCGGATCGGGACAGGCAGGAACTATGGCTGACATTTTTGACCTCTTCAAGAAAATCGAAAAGAAGAACGAAGCACCCACCAAAGCCCCTACGCATATCATCGCAGGGCTTGGCAATCCGGGTCGGGAGTACGAGCGCACGCGCCATAACGCGGGCCGCCACGCCCTCGATTATCTCGGAGATAAACTGGGCGTCAGTATCACCCGCGCAACGTTTAACGCACTCACAGCCGACGCACAGCTCGGCGCATATCGGGTACTCCTTTTGAAACCGTCCACGTATATGAACAATTCCGGTGAGGCGATCCGCGCCGCGGCGGATTTTTATAAGATCCCGCCCGAGAATATCCTCGTTTTGGTAGATGATATCTATCAGGATGCCGGCAGAATGCGCGTACGGAAGGACGGCTCGCACGGCGGGCACAACGGCCTTCGCAGCATTGAGAATGAGCTTGGCACGACGCACTATCCGCGCATTCGCTTGGGCGTCGGGCAAAAGCCCTCCCCCGAGTACGATCTTGCCGCATGGGTGCTCGGCGTGATGCCGAAGGACGATATTACAAAGCTTGTGTCCTGCTTTTCACTTATCGACAAAGCAGCAGAGATGATCTTCGACGGGAAGATCGAGACCGCCATGGGCCTCTGCAACGGACACCGTCCGCCCGAAACCAAATCGGAGAAACCTTGATGAACACTGCCCTTCTCACGTCGGTTTTCCGTGAAAACCGCGAATACGAAACGATGATCGGTGCAATCCGGCACGCCCTCGACCACGGACGGTTCCGCGCGATGGAAGCGACGGGACTCTCCGAGGGCGCCGCGGACGTTTTTCTCCCCGCACTTGCCGACGACTTTGCCGATCAGTGCATACTGATCCTCTCTCCCGAGGAAAAAGAGGCGGCCGCCACGGCTTCGCTTCTCCAAAATGCAGGTATCCCCGCTATGCACTTTCCCGCAAGGGATTACAATTTCAATAATGTTACAGCCTCCCATGATTACGAGCATGAGAGGCTCCGCGTCTTGTCTGCCCTCATCCACGATCCGGAGCCGGTGATTCTGACCGCTACTCCCGAAGCGGCGCTCCAGATCACCATGCCGCAGATGATGCTCGCAGAACGGACGATCACGATCGACGCGGTCACGCCCGTTGATACGGAAAAGCTCGCCGAACGGCTCACCGCATCCGGCTACACACGCGGCGAACTCGTGGAGGGCGCGGGGCAGTTTGCTATTCGCGGCGGCATCGTGGACGTCTTCCCACCCGCGGCGAATCCTTACCGTATTGAACTGTTCGGTGATGAGATCGACCGCATCGGCACGTTTGACGTCGAGACCCAGCGCTTTCTCGACTCGGTGGACGGAAGGATCGTTCTGCCGCCCGCAAGAGAGGTGCTCCTCAGTGAAGAGACGCGAGAGGCCCTCATCGGCTTGATCCGCCGACATATCAAAAAGATCGCCGTGAAAGACGGAAACGACCGCGCCGTCGAGACGCTTCTCGGGGAACTGACTGCCATCGAAAACAACATCGACGTCGATTTCGCGGATAAATATCTGCCGACCGTTTATCCCGACGGCACGTGCCTTATGGATTATTTCAGCGGACTTATCGTAGTGCGCGGTCAGCAAAGCTGCGAGAAAAAAGCCGAAGCGTGCGAGATGCTTCTCGCCCAGACGGTAACCGATCTTACCGAAACAAATGAACTCGCGCCCGTCAAAAACGGCACGTATATGCGTCCGTGGGACACGATAACGGGCGCCGCCTCTCTTATGCCGCTTTTGTATTTGGAAGCGCTCGGCGGCACGGGATCGCGGGCGAACTGTTACAATTTCACAACGAGCCACATCCCCGCCTACGCCGGCAATATCGCGCTTCTGCGCGAGGATATCGCAAACTACGTAAAAAACGGATATATGACCGCCGTCGTCTGTGAAAATGAGCCGGAGGCGCAAAACCTCATAAAAACGCTCTTTGACGACGGGCTCACCGCCGCTTCGGCGGACACGCTCACGCGCGATTTTTACGATAAAGCGGGCGGTAAAACGAAGCCGATCGCCATTCTCACGGGCGGATTCTCCGCCGGTTACGAGCTTCTCTCTCCCAAATTTGCGCTTCTCAATTTCTCCGCCGCGCAAAGGTCCGCCCGACGCGTACGCACCTCGCATAAAGCGAGCAAGAAGAAAAAAGCCACCGAGGCGATTCTCTCCTACGCCGATCTTGAGGTGGGTGATCTCGTGGTGCATACCGTGTACGGCGTCGGCCAGTACATGGGCATCGAGAACATCACCGTGGACGGAACGACACGCGATTATATCACGATCCGCTACGCGGGTGCGGATAAGCTGTTTTTGCCCGTCGATCAGCTCGATATGGTATCGAAATACATCGGCACGGGCGGCGACACCGAATCCGTAAAGCTTTCGAAAATGGGCGGTGCGGACTGGACGCGCGCCAAATCGAAGGCGAAAGCCGCCACGCGCGAAATGGCAAAGGAACTGATCGAACTGTATGCAAGGCGTAAACGCGCCGAGGGTATCGCGTTCGACCCCGACGACGATATGTGCCGCCAGTTTGCCGATTCGTTCCCCTACGAGGAAACCGAGGGACAAATGATCGCGATCGAGGACATCCGACGCGATATGGAAGCGGCTTACCCGATGGACCGACTCCTCTGCGGCGACGTCGGCTACGGCAAGACGGAGGTCGCGCTGCGCGCCGCGTTCAAAGCGGTTATGAGCGGCTATCAGGTAGCCGTGCTCGTGCCCACCACGATTCTCGCATTCCAGCATCTCCAAACGTTCCAAAGCCGTATGCGCGGCTTCCCCATAGAAATTGATATGCTTTCCCGCTTCCGCACGCCGAAGGAGCAGGCGGCAACGCTCCGTAAACTCCGCCGCGGCGACGTGGACATCATCATCGGCACGCACAGGCTTATCTCGAAAGATGTGGAGTTTTCAAATCTCGGTCTCATCATCGTGGACGAGGAACAGCGGTTCGGCGTAGAGCAAAAGGAAAAACTGAAGCAGATCGCCGTGGGCGTGGACGTTCTCACCTTAACCGCCACCCCGATCCCCCGCACGCTCAACATGGCGATGGGCGGCATCGTGGATATGAGCATTCTCGAAGAAGCGCCGGGTATGCGCTCGCCGGTACAGACGTACGTTCTCGAGCACGACGACGGCATCATCACGGAAGCGTTGCGGCGGGAACTGCGCCGCGGCGGACAGGTTTTCTACCTCATCAACCGCATAGAGGCGGTGTATAACGTCGCGGGAAAACTTTCAAAAGAACTCCCCGATGCGAGAATCGCCGTGGCACACGGGCGGATGGATCGCGACGAGCTCGAGGAGATATGGTCCGACCTCGTGAAGGGCGAGATCGACATTCTAGTATCGACGACCATTATCGAAACGGGCATCGACGTGCCGAACGCCAACACGCTCGTTATTGAGAACGCCGATCGGTACGGCCTCTCCCAGCTCCACCAGATCCGCGGCCGCGTGGGACGCTCCTCCCGCCGTGCGTATGCGTTCTTCACCTATCCGAAGCAAAAACAGCTGACGGAGATCGCGGAAAAGCGGCTCTCCGCCATCAAGGAATACGCCGCGTTCGGCGCGGGCTTCAAAATCGCCCTGCGCGATCTTGAGATCCGCGGCGCGGGCAATCTCCTCGGCGCACAGCAGCACGGGCATATGGAGGCTGTCGGCTACGATCTGTACGTCAAGCTTCTGAACGAAGCCGTCCTCGAAGAACAGGGCGTGCCCCGGGAGAAAAAGGTGGAATGTGCCGCCGATATGCGCGAGGACGCGTATCTCTCCAAGAATTACATCCCCGGCGCCCCCCAACGCATGGAAATGTACAAAAAGATCGCCCGTATTGGGGTGTACGAGGATTACGAGGACACGATCGACGAGCTGTGCGATCGCTTCGGCGAGCCGCCCGGAGCCGCAGTCAGCCTTTGTAAGATCGCCCTCATTCGCTCCCTCGGCGCGAAGGCGGGCATGAAGAAGATAGAAGAGCGTGACGGGGCCATCCGCCTCGTTCCGGAGATTGTAAACGCGCCGGCTATGACCGCTCTTGCCAACGCATTCCCGAAAGCACAGATCCGTATGGTGCTCGGCGGTGAGCCTGCCCTCGTCTGCCGCCCGCCGCAGAAATCCGGCGGACGTATGACGGATTTCGCACTCGATCTCTTGACGAAATATCTGTCATTCTGACATATCACTCTTCCCAGAAAGGAATTCTCCACCGTGAAAACGCTCATCAAAGCCTTGGCACTGATCCTCGCCGCCGCTATGCTGTCAGCCATCGGCGGATGCACGAAAGCGCCCATCGCTCTCTCATACGGCGAATCCGTGATCACCACCAATATGTACCGATACTGGCTCTCCTCCTACAAAGGAACGTTCCTCTACACCTACACCGATATGACCGACACGGATGCGTTCTGGGATTCCGTCCTCTTTGAGAACACGACCGCCGAGGACTACCTGAACGGTGCCGTCCTCGAGAACGTAAAACGGACACTCGTGTGCATGGAACTGTTCCGTACGTACGGTCTCACGATGCCCAAGAGCACCGTTGCTGACATCGATTCGTACATCGCCGATCTGACAGAAGCCTACGGCGAAGGTAACAAACAAAAGTTTAACCAAACGCTCGCACAGTACGGCGTGAACGCGGATATGCTCCGTGAAATCTATATAGAACAGGCGAAAGCGTCCCTCGTATATAAATATCTCTACGGGAAAGGCGGCCCGAACGCGCTCACGGAAGCGGATCTCGACACGTATTACCGCGAGAACTACGTGCGCGTCCGTCATATCTACGTAAACGACACCTACAAATACGTAACCGATGCCGAAGGCTTTTATCAGTACGATGCAAACGGCGCACTTCTCACACGCAATCTGACGGAGGCCGAAAAAGCCGAGAAAGCCGAAAAGATCGCAGCCATTGAGAAAGCCCTCGCCGAGGGACAGGATTTCAAAACAGTGTACGAAACGTATTCGGAGGATCTCTACTACGTAAACGGCTACTACCTCACGAGAGAGACCGATTTTATCGCCGAGGTAATCGATGCAGCATTCGAAATGGAGATCGGTGACACAAAGGCCGTAAAAAGCGACTTCGGCGCGCACTTTCTCATGCGCCTGCCGCTCGAAGACAACGCATATAACGAGACTGCCAACGCCGATTTCTTCGACGGCTACGGGGAAACGGTTGCAAACGACGATTTCATGAAGTTTTTAGACTCTCTTCTGCCCGACGTTACGGTAAACGAGGAAGAAACGAAAAAATACTCCATTCGTGATGCGGCGGTAAATTACTCCATCTGAGCTGCTTATGAACATATGGCAAAGGGAGTGGTCGCATTAATAAGCCGGTAAGTACTGCATTTCGCCGAAATATCAAATATTTGGGGCTGTCGCATATAAATGCGACAGCCCCATTTTTGTTTATACCCGCCGGATTTCTCCGCAGGCAATCTTTTCGCCGGCACCGCCTGCCGGCTGCGTTATAAAATCGTCCGCTTTCGCATGAATCACAACAGTGCGCTCGATAACCTCGGATACGGAAAACCGATCCGTGAGGAATATACTCACGGCATACCCGTCATTGCCAATGAGCGGCGGCAGATCCCCCGCATGATGCGGATGAGGGCATCCGCCGGGATTATAGTGACTAAGCGTTCCCGGGAACGGATCACCTTGTACTATGCGCGGTGATCCGCACGATGTGCCCTCGTGAATATGAAACGCAAAAAACTCCGTGGCACATGCCGACTGACTGTAGGGAAGACCGAAAGCCTCTGCCGCCACCAAGGTGCCTCTTCCCGTCTGATAAAAATGGACACTGCCCTGCACTTTTGGATGACGGCTACTGCCGATCAAGATGGCGACTGCATCGGGACGGCGGCGGAGAATCCTCGCGATGCGCCGCGAAAATGTACTGCGAGCCCAATTCATATACCTTTTTCCTCCAAAATTTTTCTAAATCATTGCAGTATATGCACAAGTCCCTTTGCGTGCGCTCCGAAAAACGGCGTATAAAGCATCGTTCACAATATATTTACAAGCGAATGGATTTTGCCGCGCGCATTCTCACTTGACCAAGAAGTCTTCTTCATATATAATTATATATAGTATGTCTCGGGAGGTTTGTTCGTGCGAAAATTATTGAAAGCAAAAATCAGCGAATCCGTCTCTGCCGTTTTGCCGATCTCCGTCGTCGTCGTGGCACTCGGTATTGCCCTCGGCGTTTCCACGCCGATCGTTACGCTCTTCCTCGTCGGCGCGTTTATGCTGATTTTCGGCATGGGCCTATTTACACTGGGCGCGGATATGTCCATGATCGTGATCGGTGATAAAATCGGTTCGACGTTGACAAAATCCCGTTCTTTGCCGCTCATATCCGTCGTTACGTTTCTCATCGGCGTGTTCGTTACCATCGCCGAGCCGGATCTGACCGTTTTGGCCGAGCAGGTCTCGGGCCCCACGACCCCCGCCGCCCTTATCGTCGGGACGGTCGCTTTGGGCGTGGGCATCTTCCTTGTGATTGCGGTCCTTCGCACGTTTCTCCACGTAAAACTCTCCCATCTCCTGATCGTTTTTTATGCTATCGTATTTGCAATAGCCGCATTTACCTCAAAGGATTATCTGGCGCTCGCTTTTGACTCCGGCGGCGTTACGACCGGTGTCATTACGGTTCCGTTCATTCTGGCACTCGGCAAAGGTTTCTCTGCCGTCCGCGCCGATAAAGATTCCCGCGACGACAGCTTCGGCATGGTAGCGCTCGCTTCCGTCGGACCGATTCTCGCCGTACTGATTCTTGGACTTTTCTCAAAGACGCCCCCGGATGCTACCCTTGCGGGTACGATCTCCGACGACATGGTACTCAATTCCCGCGATCTGTTCGCGCTGTTCGGCGAAGCGCTGCCCCACTACGCGGTAGAGGTTGCGGTGGCAATTTTACCGATCGTAGTGCTCTTCCTTATCTTCCAGGTAACGAAGATCCGCATGGCGATCAGCGAACTGATCCGTATTTTCGTCGGTCTTTTGTACACATATGCAGGCTTGGTCATTTTCTTAACCGGCGTAAACGTAGGCTTTTTGCCTGTCGGCAATCTCATCGGCCACGAACTTGCACTCCAGCCGTTTAACTGGGTGCTCATTCCGCTTGGGCTTCTTATCGGTTACTTTATCGTATCCGCGGAGCCTGCTGTGCACGTCCTCAACAATCAAGTTGAAGAAATCACAGGCGGCGTCGTTTCCCGACGTGCTATGATGATCTGTATGTCCGTCGGCGTATCCGTATCCGTTGCGCTCGCTATGGTGCGGGTTGTCACCGGCATGAGCATCTGGTACCTCATTATCCCCGGTTATCTGATTGCGCTCGTACTTACCAAGTTCGTTCCGCCCATCTTCACCGGTATCGCCTTTGACTCGGGCGGAGTTGCATCCGGTCCTATGACGGCCACGTTTCTCCTGCCCCTCGCCATGGGCGCGTGTGACGCCCTTCCCCACGGCAACGTTTTGACCGATGCGTTCGGTGTCGTCGCGATGGTTGCCATGACGCCGCTTATTGCGATTCAGATCATGGGTCTCATCTACAAGATCAAGACGGCGAAGACCGCAAGCACCGAGGCCTACACAGACAACTACGAAATCATCGAACTCTCGCTCGTTTGAAGACAGGAGGAGATTACTGATGAAGAAAAATGAATATCCGCTTTCCCTCGCGGTTACGATCGTAGACCGCGGTCAGGCAAAAAAGGTTCTCTCCATCTATAAAGCGATGGGCATCTCCGCATGGATGAACATTTTCGGCAGAGGGACTGCAACGAGCGAGATTCTCCAGTATCTCGGACTCGGTGAGACGGAGCGCGATGTACAGTTCGCCCTTATGCCCCGCAGTATGGTGCCCGTCCTGTTCACCCAGATGAAGGAACGATTCTCACTCGATAAACCCGGTCGGGGCATCGCCTTTACCATCCCGCTCAGCAGTATTGCCGGCAGACGCTCCCTCGAAAGAATCACAGCGCCTGCCAAAAATCAACAAAAGGCCAAGGAGGCTCCCGCCATGGAAGAAATGAAATCTGCAAATTACGAATACAGTCTCATCGTTACCATTCTGAACAGCGGATCCGCCGAAACCGTTATGGAAGCCGCTACGAAGGCAGGCGCCGGCGGCGGCACGGTTCTCCACGGACTCGGTCTCAACGCCAAGAACGCCGAGAAATTCTTTGGGTTCACCATTCAGGCGGAAAAGGATATGCTGCTCATCGTAGCACGCACCGCAGAGAAAGACACGATCATGCGTGCCATCGCGGAAGCGGAGGATATGACCGCCGAGGGACGCGGCATGACCTTCTCCCTCCCCGTCGACAGTCTCGCCGGCATCACGCGTATGATGCAGACGGAGACTGCAGAATAAACGAAAAAAGGCAGGTGCTTTCGCACCTGCCTTTTTGATACACGCTTATGCCATCCAGAGTCCGTGGAGATTGCAGTACGCGAGTACGCGAACGATCGTCTCACCCTCGCCGAGAAGGAAGGTTGCCTTGGGCGCTTCTCCAGATGCGAGATGTCGGATCTGCACGCCCTTCTCCGTTTCAAGGGCGATCCAGGAAATGTTGTGCTCTGCTGTCATCGGATGCTCGACGGAACCAACCGTTACCGTTACAACTCCTTCTTTAACCTCAACAACCGGCACGTGCTTTTCCGTTGCCGCATCCGTCGTATTGGGAACAAGTTCCGTCATAGGAGCGCCGCAGCAAACGACCGGCACGCCCGAGTCCTCCAGCTTCGTTACGATATTGCCGCAATGCTTACAGATGTAGTACTTCTTCATAAATGTATCTCTCTTTCGTTAATTTATATTTTTAATTCAAATAGAGTTTAGAATTATTCTATTTCTAATTATATTATACAGTACGTAAAATATATTGTCAATAGGTTTTCTAAAAAATTTTTATCTTTTTCGGAACCTTGACAGAAGATACGGACTATGATACAATAAGGAAAACTGCAAAGACGCACCGTGCGTCTTTTTTATTACATACCGTTTCTATGGAGACACACTATGACAGGCTTTCTCATCCGCACCTTCATAAAAGATCACGAAAACACCGCATCGGCGCCGGTGCGCACCGCATACGGAAAACTTTCGGGCCTCGTAGGCATCGTGGCGAACGTGCTTTTGTTTTTGATGAAGCTGCTCGCCGGCATGCTCGTCGGCAGCGTGGCAATTCTCGCCGATGCGTTTAACAATCTGGCGGATGCTTCCTCCAGCATTGTGAATCTGCTCGGATTTAAGATGGCGGCAAAGCCCGCCGATCCGGAGCATCCGTACGGCCACGCACGCTACGAATATTTAGCGGGGCTCGCCGTTTGTGTTCTGATCCTTATGATCGGCTTTGAACTGTTCAAATCAAGCTTTGAAAAGATCATTCACCCCGAAGCACCTCTCTTCCGCTGGGTTACCGTCTTAATCCTACTCGCATCTATTCTTGTAAAGCTGTGGCTTTCGCTGTTTAACACGCGCCTTGGCAAAGCGATCTCCTCCGAGACGCTCCTTGCCACCGCCGCCGACAGCCGCAACGACGTGATCTCCACCGCCGCCGTTCTCGCTTCCTCTTTCATCTCTCACTTTTTCTCCGTCAATCTCGACGGCATCATGGGCGTTCTCGTGGCGATCTTTATTCTGTACAGCGGATTCGGTCTCATAAGGGAAACGGTAAGTCCGCTTCTCGGACGCGCGCCCGATCCAGAATACATCCGCTCTATTGAAGAAAAGGTTTTAACCTATCCCGGCGTTCTTGACACGCACGATCTTCTGATTCACGACTACGGCCCGGGCCGCAAGTTTGCCTCCATTCACGTGGAAATGGCGGCGGAGGGCGACGTACTCGAAAATCACGACGTAATCGATAACATTGAACGCGATTTTCTCAAGGAGGGACTTCACCTGATCGTCCATTTCGATCCGGTCGTAACGTCCGATGCGCTTCTCGGTGAGATCAAGGCATGGCTCGCTGAAGAGGTAACACACATCCGTCCCTCGCTCCGTATTCACGATCTGCGCACCGTTCCCGGCCCCACGCACACGAACGTGATCTTCGATCTGGTACTGCCGCACGAATACGCGGCAGAAGAACTTATTATTAAGGAAGAAATTCGAAAAGCCGTCGCCGCGCGGTATCCGAATCACTTCTGTGTGATCACCGTCGATCAGGATTTCTCTCCGCACAACAGATAAAAGACGGCGGGATCGAAAACCCATTCCGCGTCTTTCCCTTTTAGCGGG
>JAZKXO010000009.1:0-1193 GCA_045611685.1 Eubacteriales bacterium
AAGCATAAACACTCCGTCACCTGCCCATATCCAAAGAAATGCCATGTACTCAATAGCGACAATGGGGCCTAAAAGTATATACAATAATATAAATATTATTCTCTTATTCATTTTTATCTACCCTAAAAGCTTCTTCCCGCACGCATAGATGTACGGCTTGAGATTTTCAAGTAATTCATCCTCGGTCTCGGAGGCGGGGGAGTCGCTCCAAAGGCAGTAGCCACCGCCGAGGACGCGTTCGTCGGGCGCGGGGAGGTTGTTTTCGGGATTGTCGCGGTCAAAGTGATATGCATTCCAATCTCGCTCGAGAATTTCGGGCGTGGTGCCGTATTTCGCGCCGCCGAAGCCGACGACGTAATAAACGCAGGGGCTGATGAAATTGTAGACCTTATGCCCGCGGTCGAGGTAGGTATAGACGTTGTTTTTGCCGCCGTTGGACTTGACCGACCAATACTGAATGTCGATCGATTTGTCAAGCTCGGTCACACAATTCCATCCCGTGTCATAGTCGCGGTAGACGTCGTCGTTCCACATAAGGATCTTCTCATAGCCTATCGAGCGCATCAGCGCGGCAATGTCGTTCATATAGAGGATGAAGGCATCGTAAGCCACGGCATTTTCGTTGCCCGTCAGCTTTTTGGCGTGAGCGTCCCAATGGTCGAGATTCTGCCATTTTGAGAGGGTTGAGTCGATGGTTTCGCCAAAGCCGAGAAGCTCGTCGCCGCCGATGTCGAATTTTCGGCAGCCGAGAGAGTAGAAGAATTTGCCGTACTCTGTGTAAAGATTACGGGCAAACTCGACCGCCTCAGCGTTCGAGATGTCGATTCCGCGTGAATACGTGTACTGCGCGGGCTCTTTTTTGATGCTCGAGCCCTGAACTATCGACTTTTTGCCGTTTTTGTGGAAATAGTTCGAAATGTCGGAACCCGTCTGCGCGTTATACTTTTTAACGGCATAGTTCATGTGTCCGGGCGAGTCGAAGGAGGGGATCACTTCGATGCCCTCGCTCTGCGCAAAGAGGACGATATCAGCCATTTCGTCCTGCGTGATGAATTTAGAATCGTTTTCGGCTTCACCATTTGCTGCGCCGTAAACGCAAAGCGAATGGTCGCCGCCCGCAAGCCAGGGGTAGGTTTTCGATTCAAGACGGTGTCCCATATCCTCGCCGAAATGAATACTGATGGTGTTGAACC
>JAZKXO010000010.1:0-1391 GCA_045611685.1 Eubacteriales bacterium
AGATCGGAAGGTTCCCAATTGAACAGTTCCTTTTTCCCCGAAAGGAATCCGCAAGCCAATTCTCTATGCGGCATTCCGTCAAGGATTGAATTATATTTTTGTATATCCGAAAAAGACAGATCGTCAAGGATCAAAACAATATCAATGTCGCTCGTTTCGGTGGCTTCGCCACGTGCGTAGCTTCCCTGCAAGCCAACAAACCACAGTCGTTCTCCAAAAGCTTCGTCAACTTTATGCAATAATCGCCGTGTCCAAACTTCAATGTCAATCATCGAAGCCCTACCTTTCTGATTTTCCATTCAAATTAAAAGATCGGTGTTGAAAGATCCTCAACTATTTCATCGAGGCAGTATTTGCACTTAATGACAGGCTCACGATCCTTCCATTTACCGTTTGTGAAATCGGGAATATCGACGGGGGCGCCGTTCTGCTTGATCGATTCTGCGGAAAGGCAGCCGATACAGAGCCACGCGGCAGTATCATAAGCATCGATGGGCGTATCCGTGCCGTTTTTCACGCTTTCAACAAAAGCACGGGAAACAAGACAGTCCATACCGCCGTGACCGCCTCGAGTGCCCATTGCTTCATACTCGCGGTGCAGCGGGTGATCGTATTTTTCGAAGAACTCCGCCTCGTTATCCTGAGTCTTTTCGGGAGTGACACCGTGCAGATAGACCACGCGGCGATCCTCCAT
The DNA here is from genome assembly GCA_045611685.1 of Eubacteriales bacterium. Taxonomy (GTDB): domain Bacteria; phylum Bacillota; class Clostridia; order Oscillospirales; family CAG-272; genus SIG701. The sequence goes on from JAZKXO010000010.1 coordinate 695, forward strand.
TGACATACCTTTCGTACCGCGAACAGAAATATTTCGGGAATAGTGAGAACGCGGGAGAGTGGTATCGAGAGTCAAAAGGATGGTTTCGCCGTTCGCGCAGGTGATGATCGTGTTGACGATGTCACCCTGAGCATATTCCATCGTCGCATACTGGCTGTCAGCGCCGAATCTCTGCTCGGCATACTCGTTCAGCGCAACGCTCTTGGTCGCGATTGAATTAAGGCGCACCATACGGTTTCCTCGGTTGATGGAAAGGAACTTAGAGATCGGGCCGAGCTCGTGCGTCGGGTAGTTCTCACGATTTTCCTTGACGTAATGCGGAAGTCTGTAATGCGGGGGATTCTCGGTATCTATGTTTTTGAACAGATCCTCCTCGGGCAGATAGTGCTGATAACCGCCCGTGCAGTGAACGAGCTCTCCGAAGAGACCCTGTTTGATCATATTCAGAAGCATCATCTCGCGGCGGCCGTAGCAGCAGTTTTCAAGCATCATAACGGGCACGCCGGTCTTTTCATAGGTTTCAACAAGCTCAAAGCACTCGTCAAGCGTGTCGGCGCATCCAACCTCGATCGCCGTATATTTGCCCGCAAGCATCGACTCCTTTGCGATCGCGATTCGACCGCTCCAGCCCGTCATAATGACTACCGCGTCGATCTCGGGATCGGCGAGAATTTCGTGATAATCCGTTGTCGAAGCG
>JAZKXO010000011.1:0-32690 GCA_045611685.1 Eubacteriales bacterium
TCACAGAACGACATGGCTACGATCCGCCTTTTCTTCGCCCCCCTCAGAATGACAGGGGGGAGGGGAGGGAGGGCTGAGAAGAAGATGGGGCGTCCGGCGGGGCAAGACCCTACCGCGAAGATGCTCCCGAACGAGGAGACGAAAACCCTGTGCGAACAGGTGGGGGACGGTTGGGGATTGTTTATCTCCTTTTGCCGTTGGTATCCAGATTTTCTTCTCGATCTGCTCCGCTCCGACGAAGCGGACTACGAGCTGACTTTTATCCAGAGAATCATCCTCCGGGTCAACGCAAGGTACGAGCTATGCGACATTCAGGGCTGTCGCTCGCTGACAAAGACATTCTGCTCCGTTTCGGGTTGGATGTGCGACGGCATTCTGTGGCCCGGTCTGCGGACGGCGTATTTCGGCCCCGGTTTGAAACAGACCTCGGATATTGTGTCCCAGGTCTACGACGTAATCAAAAAGAATTACCCGGCGCTGGCGGCGCATTACGAAATCACGGAGCATGGAACGGACAGCTTTGCCATTGAAAGCGCCTACAAATCGGAACTGTCCATCCGGGCGGCGAGAGGCTTGACGTTCTACTCCACGATTGCGGAGGAATTTGCACAGGAGGAAAAGCCGATTTTCGATCATGCCGTCTACAACGCCGTCGTGCGGAAATCCCTGCGCGGAGAGCCGAGAATCTGCGGCAAGTGCGACAAAACCTATATTCCATACAAGCAGCACTCCATCACATCGGCGGGACGGCGGCAGAATCCGGCCTTCATCACCCGGACACAGCACTTTGACATGATGATGCGGGGCGACAAGCGGGCCTTTGTCATGGACGTACCGTTTTCCGTGGTGGTGCTGTGCCGCATGAGAGATTTGCGGTGGGTCGAATCACAGAGAGACGGAACCGACCCGGATTTGTGGGCGAGAGAAATGGAGACCCGCAACAGCGGAACCGACCAAAACCCGCTTGTGCGGGACGAGGTTCTGACCGAGGCGCGAAACCTCTTGCTCATGGAGGAGCATCACTGCTGCAAGGACGCGGACTGCAAACTCCGCCCGGAGGACGTGATCTATGTGATCGGCTACGACATTTCGTATGCCGACGATCCGAAAAACGCGAAATGCGCCGCTTACGTTTTGAAGCTGACGAAGCAGACCTACTTCCTGAAACGGGATAAATACCTCAAGCAAGGCGTGTACGTGACGGATTGGGCGCCGACAGACCCCATGCGGCAAGCGAGGCGCATCAAGCAGCTTTGGTATCAATTCACTTATCCCGGCTCAGAAACCTATATCGCTATCGACGCATGGCAATACGGCACAGCGGTACTGCTTGCTCTGATGATGGATCTCCAGGACGGTCTCGCGCCGCTCTGCGTGATGGATCACAAGGGATTTAACGAATATGAGCTTCCGGGGGCTGTCCCCGTGATCTACCCCATCCGTGCGGGCGGGGCGGGAACGACGGACCCGGACGCTGAAATGGTGCGATATGCCCGTGTGCAGTTTGAAAACCGCAACGTGCAGATTTTAACCTCGAACTACGCCGAGGCCATTGAAGCGTACAAACGGTATCACCGCATCCGCACGGACAGCATGGACGGGCAAATCTTTTTGCCCTACCAAAAGACAAATGAATTTGTCGGGCAAGTGCAAAATCTGAAGGTCGTGCCGTCCGGTGCGGGTGTTTCGGAGCGGCGAATCAGCAACCACATTCAGCGAGACAGCTGGTCTGCGTTCAAATACGCCGGACGGCTGGCGCAGATTTTGGAAATGAAATACCTCGTCAAGCCGGAAACGGAGAAATCCGATTGGGACAGGGCCGCGAAAAACTATCTCAAAAACAGACAGACGGCGCGGAAACCGCAAACGAGGGTCACGATAGGACGGCAGGGCGGGAGACGCTTTGCGTAACGGGAGGCAATATGGCAAAGGCAAAATACCGACTTTGGGCGGCAGCTACGGACGCAAACAGCACGGCAACGGCGGAACAGGCGCGGTTTTCCCGCGTGGGGACGGCCTACGTGCTGATCTACGATAAACGCAAACCGAACATCGAACATTGCGTAGAGGTGGCGGAAAGCGAAATCAACGCACTCAACGCGGCGGAGGCGCAATGGCTGTGGGACTGCAACGTGGCGCTGATCGCGGAGGAAACGGCAAAAAACCGAAAGCAGATCATGGAGAGCATCGACGAAAAGCTGGACAGATTCGAGGCCGCCTTGAAACGGCAGAGAGAGATCGAACAGGCGAAGGCCGGATGCACCGAGACCTGTGACCTCGCCCCGTATCTGGAAACGGCGAACGAAAGGCCCCTGGGCGAACAGTAAGCAAAGGAAGGAGGACGGCGCATGGCAAAGAAAAACGAAAGGCCCGACAGCAACGGGCTTCGGGAAGCCGCTTTTCTCCCCTACGGAGAGATGTTCGCCCGCATGAAAAACCTTGCGGAGCAGTACGGCGACCTGACGATGGACGGGATTATCTCGGCCTACCGGGGCATCAACGGCATGGGGAGCCTTTATACCACCAACCCCTACGTTCAGAACACCCGCGTCAAGGGCATTTCCACCCGCCCCGCCTCCTACACCAAGCAACAGGTCGCGGATATGGTGGAAAAGCCGGAGCAAAACGAGAGACCGCTGCGGGCTGTGGAGCGCGGGCTGGAATACACGGCCTATCCCATGCTCCATATCCGCTGGACGTATCAAAATCTGCTGACCTACCGCAACTATATCGCCCCGCAGTTTGCCGACGAGGAAGAAACCGGGCGGGACGAGTTCTGGCGGGAATGGAAGCTCCTGGAGCGACTGCGCCGGACGATCAGACCGGAGGAAAAGGCGCATGAGATCGCCGGACAGGTGCTTCAGGAGGGCAAGGTTTTCTACACCGTCCGCATGAGCGCGGACAAGCCCCACAATCGCATCAATCACGCATTTCTCCAGCAGCTTCCCTCCGATTGGTGCAAAATCGTGGGCTTCAACAACAAAAGCAAGTACACCGTCGCATTCAACCTAATGTATTTCACCCGCTACGGGACGGATATTCGGCAGTTCGGGGATCTGTTCACCCCGTACATCAACACCTTTGCGGAGATCGTGGAACCGGCCCCGAAGGGGACGGGAAAAACGCTAATCTTTGCCGAAAAGAGCCGCATCAACGTGGAAAAGGCGAAGCGGCTGAACGCGGAGAGAGAAGCGGAGTTTTACTACCAAAACGGGCGTTGGTTTTATTGGGTCACGCTCCCGGTTGACCGCGTTTTCGTTTTCGAGGCCGACGATACCAACCGCAACGCCGTGTCGCCGTTCACGGGCTTGTTTATCGACATGATTCAGTTGGCGCAGTTGGAGGCCATTCAGCTCCAGCTCGTCCAGAATCCTTTGGTGAGCCTCGTCCTCGGAGAGATTCCGACATGGGACGCAAAGGAGACCAACCAAGCGGATCAGTTCAAGGTCTCCGACACTCAGCGAAAATTCTTCGAGGCGCTTTTTGTGGATATGCTGGCTGAAAACAACACGGGGGGCATTGGCTTGTTTGCCGCGCCGTACCGCAATATGCGGCTGGAAAGCCTGACAGAAGCGCCGTCCGCTATGGATATCGTGACGAAGGGCTATCAGGACACCATCAGCAAGAGCGGCTTGTCCGGCATCATGCCCAGCGCCGGAGACACAAGGGCGGGCGCGGTACAGGTCAGCTTCCAGATCGAATGCCAGTTCCTAAAATCGGTCTACCGGGACTTTGAGCGCATGATGGGCGTTTTGTTCGAGACACTGAACCTCCGTTACGAATGGCGGTTCGTCATGTTCGGCTCGCTTTACGAGGACGAAAAGACCGAGGAACGGGCCGTAAAGGGCATGGAACACGGCATTTTGAGCGACACGCTGACCTATCTTGCTCTCCGGGGCATGAGCCTGCTGGACGATCTGACGATCTCCGACGCGGTTCTGGCAAGCAATATCGCGGACAAGCGCCGTCCGCTGATTACATCCTTCAGTGCGAAGCAAGAAAACGGATTGCCGCCGCAACCGGGCGGGAGGCCCAAAGCGGAGGACGCAACGACAGACGGCAACGAGGGCGACGTGGACGCATAAGCGGGGACGGGGGAGACGGATTCCTCGACTTCGCTCGGAATGACGGAGAAGGACGGGGGATGCGGATTCTTCGCTCCGCTCAGAATGACGGGGGAGAACGGATTCTTCACTTCGTTCAGAATGACAGATGGGAGGCGAAAATATGCCGAAACTTAGAGACAGGTACGGATGGGAGCATGAGCCGTACAGGAGCTTCCGGGACAGCGCGAGAGGCGTCACAGCGGCGCTCGGCGCACAAAACAAATGGCTCGACACGATCCAAGAGTGGTTTTTCATCGAAAACGGTATGATGCACGTTTCGAGGGTCATCCACAACATCGCGCACAAAGCGCTTGCGGTTCTCGACGAGTTTTCCGACATTCTGCATGAGCGGCATCTGGAAACGGAATACCCGGAAACAAAGGAGCTGGGCGAAAAGCCCCGCGACGTGAGCGACGCGCTGGAAACGGTCTGCACCATCCTCGATCAGACGGAGGCGGCGCTGACGGCGTTTAGAAACGCAAGCGCTTCTGTTCCCGGCATTTCCCTGAAAACCGAAAACCTGATTATGGAAGTCAGCGCGGAGCAAAAAGTCGTCCTCGCTCTCTGGAAGATGTGGGACAACGGAATTTCCGCTTCGAGCTTCGATAATTGGGCGAAATTCTACACGGAAGGGGGAGCCGACTGATGGCAAGAGAAATCAAGGTCAAAAGCGGAGAAATCCGCAGGTTGGACGGCAAGGTTAAGCTCCTCCAACGCAAGGGAGAATACCTCTATCCCGTGGAGCTGTGGCTGCTCAACGATCTGAGGAACCGCAACAACTGGCGGTACACCGACATCGAGGGAAATCTGAGAAAATTCGTCGGCATCCCCATCCTGACCGCCTATCTCAACGGCGGCAAGACGAGCGCGGACGTGGGCGACGGTCACAACTTCCAATATGAGGAGGACGCGGAGGGCAATCCCGCCCCGTCCTTTACCGGGCCTACCGACGAGCGCATTGTGGGCGCTCTGTCCGACGATCCGAAAGACCTCCGCATCGAGCGGCAGGGCGGCGCTGTGTGGGCCGTGGGTCTCGGAAACATCTTTGCGTGGTACGCAAAAGAGCTTGTTGCAAAGCTGGGCGAGTACGCGGAACAGGGCCGCGAAATCCCGGTGAGCATAGAAACGCTGGTGTCAAAAAGCCGCATGGAAAACGGGGTGGAAATCGAGGAAGAATATGAAATCCTCGGCGTGACCATCCTCGGAGACCATGTGACACCGGCTGTGGCGGGCGCTCGCATTGCGGCGCTCAACAGTATGGGAGAGCAGCTTCGGGAACTGAAAATGCGGGCCGCTTCCTATGCGAAACAAAAAACCGAACAGAAAGGAATGAGCGATTTGACTAATTACACCAAGAAGCAGTGCGAGGCCCTTCAGGAGCGGATCACCGGCTGGAGGGTGCTGTCTGCCGCCGAGGACGAAAACGGACTCCACATCGCCCTTTGCAACGACAAGTACGATCTCGCCAGGTGCGACCTGCCGAGCGCGGACGATCCCATCACTGACAAGAAGATCGTCTCCTGTGCGGCGGCGCTGGTGGACTTCGGCTTCGGACCTGTAGACATCTCCGACGTGCTGACCGCCGCCCGCGACACCGAAACCCGGCTGAACGAGAGCAACGCCGCCAAGGACGAGGCTATCGCGGAGCGCGACAGCCAGATCAAGGCCATGCAGGACGCCGAGAACGTCCGGCGGGTCAACGCCGCCAAGGAAACCGCCAAGGCGACCCTCGCCAAGTTCAACGCGAACCGTGAGGAAAAAATCGCTGAGAGCGCGATCAAGGAGGTCTGCGACAGGATCGAGGGCGGCTGCTACACCGCCATGACCGACGAGAAGGGTCAGTGGTGCGGCAACAAGGCCGTGGAGAACGACGTGTACGCCGTCTGCGCCCGGTCTGTCATGCAGAGCGACGCCGCCGCCCGGAACCGGGACGCCAAGGTTTTCACCTACGGCAGAACCGGCGAGAAGCACGGCGCTACCGGCGTTGCCGATCTTCTGGCCCGCAAGGGCATCCGTTCCGAATAACAGAAAGGAGTGAAACTGAATGTCTTTTATCGCCAAAACCGCGTTTGAGGCGCGGATCACCAACAACAGCCGGGACAATCTGGCGAACGTCGCCGGTCTGTACCAAGCTTCCTCCGTCAACGCCGACTGCTCCGCCGGTCTGCTGTGCGTCCGCAACGGTCAGGTTCCCGTGGAGGGAATGCCCGCCGCCGCGAACATCTACAACGAGAACACCTGGTACATGAATGCCGCCACGTCCAGCGTCACCGCCAACGACGTGATCTACGCCTGCAACACCTACGACAACCAGCTCGTCGCCGCCCCCAACGGCAATCAGTGGTTCGTCGGCATGGAGCTGCTGGGCCTGGGCGTTCCCGCCGGACGCTACGGCAACTTCACCCGCATCAACTTCGACAACGAATCCGTCTACCGCTTCGGTGAGGGCAACGTGACCGTGAACACGACCAACGATCAGTATTTCACCATCGCCAACGGCGGTGTGCTGAGTTCCGTGACCGCCAAGCCCAGCACCGCCGGGACCATCTACTTCACGCTGAAGGAGTACGGCGAGGGCTACTTCAGCGAGGGAACCAGCCAGAGCTTCGGCTACTATGACCTGACGGCTTGCGTCGTCAAGGCGTAAAGAAAGGAGGCAAACAATATGAGCAACATGAAATACTCCCTCAATTCCATTCCGTCCTCCGTGTTCGAGGTTCGGGCCAACGGCGACGGAAGCGCCGACGAGAGAGCGGACATTCTCAACGAGGGCCGGGTCCTGGCCTACGAGCGGTGCCGCAGGGGCAAGATGGCGATGAACAAGCTCTCCGGTCTGACGGAGGACGGCGGCATCGACAAGCTCTCCGGCAAGGAATACCGAGATCTGAACGAGACCTTCCAGCGCGAATCTCTGCTCTACTGCGCCAAGCGGGTCTGCGCGGTTGACGGGACTACGGCCCCGGAGACCTACGAGGACTTTGTGAAGCAGGGCCAGCGCTGGTTCAAAAACGACGCCTACATGAAGGTCCTCCAGGGCATCTGGCAAGAGGTTCTTCAGCCCATCCTCCCCGCCGTCTACTCCGAAGCGGTCTCCACGTTTGCGGACGTGGTGGAGGTCGGTTTCGGACAGACCTACGCCGTCACCGTGGGAAGCAACGAAATTCCCGTATTTCAGGATTCCGCCTGGGGCGCTGCGAGAAGCGTTCCCGCCAACCGCCTGTACCCCAAGACCTACACGCTCAATCCCCAGCCCCGTACTGCCGAGATCCGCGCCAAGTGGATGCAGCTCATCGGCAACGGCATGGACTTCGGCGCGTTCTTCGCCAACATCGTGGCGGGTCTGTACGCCAAGACGATGGGCCTGTGGAACGCCGCTATGACCGCCGCCTCCGGCAACACCGCGCTGATCCACACCGGTCTGAAATACGCTTTCAATTCCGAGAACTGGATCACGCTGGCGAACAAGCTCGCCGCCGTGAACAACACCAGCATCGACAACATTCTGGCCTACGGCAGCCCCGTGCCTCTGTCCAAGGTTCTTCCCACCGACGCCACCGGCTCCACCAACGTCGATATGGACGCCGCCCTCGCCATGATGCTGGGCGCTGATTGGGTCCGCAACGCCCAATTCGGTGAGTTCATGCGGGTGCGCCTGATGGCCCTCCGGGACGCCGTTGTTCCCGGTACGCAGAACACCGGCGTCACCACCGTTCTGGACGCCCACAAAATCTGGCTGATGGCTGCGAACGGCAGAAAACCTCTCACCATCGGCTACAACTCCGCGACCCCCATCACCATCGAGATCAGACCGGAGGAAACCGCTTCCTTCGAGTTCATCGTAAACCTGACCACGGCGCTGGACAGCGTGGCTGTGTTCAGCTCTAAGGTAGGTCTCATTACCATCTAAGCTCACAAGCCCACGGGGGCGGTTTTCCGTTCCCGTGGGCGCAAGAAACAAAACAAGGACAAAAAAGGAGGACTATGGAATGGCTACCACTTCTGCGCGAAAGAAAACCGCCAAGAAAGAAAACGAAGCGGAGATCACCGCACAGACCGCCGTCGCCGCAGACGAAACGGAGAAGCAGACGGAGGCGGTCTACACCGCCGCACAGGTACAGGAAATGATCGCCGCCGCCGTTCGGCAAGCGCTGGAACAGACAGGGAAAGCGGCTCCGGCCCCGGCAAGAGAACGTGTGCATCTGCTTCTGCAAGCGCCGTTTGCGGACGATAACGTTCTGTCCTTCGGCCCGAACGGACGCTTCGGGCGCATCGTGGGGGCTACCGGCTCGATCTACGTGCCGAAGGACGAGTTCCCGCAAATCCTGGACGGGCAGACCCGGCTGTTCCTTGACAAGCGCTGGCTGATCGTGGTCTCCGGGCTGGACGAACAGGAGCGCAACGCCTACGGCGTGAACTACCACGCGGGCGAATACCTGACCCGCGAGGCGTTTGACAATCTGCTGAAGCACGGCGAGAAGCTGTTGGAAATCTACCCGGAGTTGTGCGACGGCAACCGGGAGATCGTGGCAACGAGGGTCTACGAGGGTTGGAAAGCCCACAACAAGGCGGTCAACCGGGGTCTCGTCACGAAGCTCAACCGCCTGTGCAAGAAGATCAACCCGTCCGAAACTGCTTTCAAGACCATTCTGGAGGAAATGAACGCCAGCGACAGCGACGGGGACGAGGAAGAATAAGCCGAAGGGAGGCGCGGAGCATGACGGGATGGAGCGACATCATCACAAGCGCCATGACGGTCATTGACGACGTTCGCTGGCGGGAGGATCTGGAAACCAGCCCCGCCATGTTCTATCGGGCGAAAAGCGAATTTGTCAAGCTGGCTCTGGCAGAAATGAACCGCCCCCCGGAGCTGTACATGAAGCTGACGGCTGGCATGGAGGAACCGAGCTACGCGGACTGCGAATGGACAAGCACGGCGGCAAGCACGGAAGCGCAGACGCAGTTCGACACGGGGAAGCCCGGTTTTGCGCTTTGCTCCGTCGCCATGTACGACGCGGCGGGAACGCATCTGCTTCCCTACGACGCGGATTACAACGCGGAGACGGGCGTTGTGACCTTTCCCATTCAGCCGGAAGCGGGAATCCGCTACGCCATCGACCTGTACACGGACGGGGAATTTCCAGACCTGACCGTGCGGCAGAACGAGCTTTTTGCCTACGCCGTCGCCGTGGTGTGGGACACGCGATTCGAGCGGAATTTTCTGAATCTGCAAGCGAAAATCCACGACAGCGCCTTTAACACCGTGAACGAGGCCAACTACGCCGACAAGATCAGCCAACGCCTCATGCGGAACGAACAGCTTTTCCGGGACAAGCTGAACAAATACGAGCAAGACTGCGCTTACGCGGCGAGATTTCCACGCGGAGGCGGTACGGCGCTGATTTAGCGCCGATTGAAAACGAAAACGACGGGCGGCAAAAAGCCGCCCGTACAAATAAGAAGAAACGGAGGGAACATCATGCCAAAAATTGAAATCATCTACCAATCCCGCGATATGGATATGACAAGCGGCGGCGTGTACACGCAGTTCTCGATGGACAGTACGGCGACCACCGCCGATCTGCCTACCGACGTCAGAACCGGGAGCTTCGCTTATCAGCAAAGCGGAAACCACCTGTACCGTCTCGACAACGACGGCACATGGGGGGAGGTCGGTGCTTGATGAACGGCATGACTCCTCTCGGCCCCATCATTCTTTCCAAACTGCTCGGCGGCTCCGGCAGCGGTGGCGGCGGAACAGTAACCCCGGAGCTGGCAGACGCGCTGCTTTATTGGTGCGAACACTGTGCTTTTGCCGATCAATACGGTGGGGTCGCCTACGCAAAGCTGGAAGCGGCACTTTATCCAATCGCGTCCATCACTGCTGTTTACACTCAAAGCGGTACGGTATATGACACCGACAGCCTCAACAGTTTAAAGGCCGATCTTGTAGTAACGGCGATTTACGAAAACGGCACTACCGCTACCGTGCCGTATGCGTTGTACACGCTGTCGGGGACGCTGACAGCCGGGACAAGCACAATTACTGTTGAATTTAGAGATAAAACTACAACGTTTGATGTGGTTGTTACCCACCAAATCGTCGGTTGGTATTATCCGTTCGACGGTTCGCTGCTGTCTGCCGGCACAGAAGATTTCGGCTTTGTTGGTCAAGAAGTTTATGCACAGGGGTTTGACGACAGACAGTGCTACAGTCACATCGTTCCCGTTCTGGACGATGCAAGCTCTGATACGCAACTTGGCCTGAAGGCCGTAAATCTAAGCAAATACCCGAACTTTGGCTCTGATTTTACGCTGTCGTTATGGTGCAAAACGCAAAAGGCTAACACAGGACATCCGGTTTGGGCTACAAAAACAGCCGGGACAGGCGACCCTTCCGGTTTTTATTTCAGTTCCCATGTTGTCAACAAAACCGGCTGGAGCGTTGTTTCGTACAGCCGCAACGGAAAGGCGTTTTCCGGGGCTGCTATCCAGATTACAAACGGGAACATTTGTTTTCGCATCACGAATGTCGATGCGACGGCAAGCGGGTTTTTGCAGGCCACGCCGCCGTCCGGCTTTGACTATCAAATTTGGCATCATTTTGCCATTACTCGAAAGGGCAGCGCAGTTCGCCTGTTCGTTGACGGAGAGTTGATCTGTACGGCAACAGCGGCGGATAACACTGTTTATCCGGCAAACCAAATCGCAATTTCATCCTATTTTCAAACGGCTTCTGGGTCTGATCCTTCAGACCTGGCCCCGGCTGCTTTCGGTGAGCTGGTGCAGGATTTGTTTGTCGCTGAGTACTGCAAATGGGAGAACAGCTTTGATCCTACGGACATTGCGTATTAAAGGAGTGTTAATATGCCTGTTTACGATATTGACGGCAATCTGATCGGTGGAGTCAGCCCAAAAATTTTGTGCTATAATCGCGTGTTCGCATACATCAACCCGTCGCTGTTGTGCGAGAATAAAACGATCAACAACGACGGAACATTGTCGGAAAGCACCACACAATGCGTGATACATCTGCCAAAAACCGGCTGTGTAGAGGTTCGTATGCAACGGGCTAACGGTATGTTTAAGGTTGCGATGGTATCTAACGCGACTGTCACGTGGCTTGACCAAGACTGGAATTACTACCAGACCCGCTATGTTGGCGACGGAGAATCGGATTATTATGCGCTTTGCGCGGAAACGCCAGACGCTACGGCAACGATCACGGTGGACGACGCCAAGGATCGAATCGCTGTTTATCAGTTTGTCGATGTTGGTACAACGCAAAACGTCGCATCAACCCTCAACGGGCAGCACGTAGCGGCGATTGGAGATTCTATCACACAGGGGCGATTCCGCAAGTTTGCTGAAACCGGGCTGACATGGAGCGCGGCAAAACCGTTCATCGGGCTGATCGGTGAAACGGCAAACGACGCCGATTATGGTAATTATGGCATCGGAGGAGCGCTTGTAAGCGGCACAGAGTGGAGATCCCTGTTGCAAAACTGTGCCAAGGTAACGGGATACGACGTTGTGTTCATCTGCGGAGGAACCAATGATTATGGCGGCAATGTAAGCCAATCTGTGTTTACCGCTGCCTATCAAACGGTTGTTGATACGCTAAAAGCGAATAACACGGAGGTTGTGGCCTGCTCACCGGTATATCGCACGTCAAAAACCGGCCCCAACACGCAAGGGCTTACGCTGCAAGACTATAGCGATATCATCAAAAATGTGGCAGAAGCGAAGGAAATCAAGTACATCGATCTATACACGCTGACAAACGACGGTACTTTCATCACATACTGCCCGGACGGGCTGCATCCCGACGAGGTTGGTCAAAAAATTATTGCCGATCTCATTATAAGCCAATACGAAACCCTAAGCAATCAATAAAAAAACATAAAACGTGAACAGACGGCACGTAAAAAACCGCTTGCTTTACGGCAAGCGGTTTTTGTGTCTAAACGGTCAGGGTGGGATAGATAGATTATTTTATATTCACACAAGCGGAACGGAGGCGAGAGCATGAGCTTGAAGGACAACGTAAAAAGCGGGCTTCTGACAGGCGGGTGCTTCGCAAGCCCGCCCGCAAGCAACGAGCCGAGGCAGTACGGCGACAAGCGGCATGAGTATTACGCGCAGACCACAAGGAAATTCAATCAGGCAATCGCAAGATACGCCTCGGACTATATCAACGGAACGCTGGAATTGGCCCAGCCGGACGGAAGCGTAAAAACGGAAATTGTGACCGGGCGCTTCGCAAACGTGGTTACGCCGACGTCCTCCATCACCCGGAAATACGACGATTACAAAAACGCCCTTTTCGACCAACCGCAGATCGGCTACGTGCGCCCCGGCTCGAAGCTCACGACGATGGGGAGCGTGTGGCTGGCGATCAACCCGGACAACATTTCCTCTCCCGTGGCAAACGGCGTTTTTCGGCGGTGCAACGCCGTCTGGAATCATCTGGATTATTACGGCAACGTGGTATCGGAGCCAATCATCCGAACCAACGAGGCGGCAAACGCCGACGCGCCGGACGCACAGACCGACCAGAAAATCTCCGTGGGCTATTTCACGATCATCTGCCAGTACAACGATTTCACGCGGCAGATCAACGACAACACCCGGCTCGTTCTCGGCTCCAAAGCCTATCAGGTCACGGGCTACGCGGATTTTGAACAGGAGTTCACGGGGGACTATTCCTCCGTCCGGCTTCTGACGTTCCACGTCCGCGTTTTGACATCGAACGACGAAACGGACGATATGGAAAACCATGTCGCCGGGGGAAAGGCGTTTTCCTGGGACGGGTTTATCTCCGGCCCGGAGGAATGGGGAACGGAGTACGGAGACGCATATTTCAACGTGGAAACGACGCGAAACGGCGAGAAGATCACGCCGACGAGCGCAAATCCGTACCATTACGTTTGGGCCGTGGACGATGAAAGCATTGCGACCATAGCGCCCATCGGGAACGAGGGGGCGCGGCTTACCGCTCTGCAAGAGGGGGAGGTCACGGTCACGGCGACGCTCTATCAAAACACGGAAATCGTTTTTTCAAAGACGGTGCGGGTGGAGGCGGCGAAAAACTGCGTCCGATTCATCAAGACAGGCCCCGCGGCCCCGCTGGAGCCTTACCAAAGCGTGACGCTGACGGCCTACGTTTACGACGACAGCGGCGGTACGGACGACGGAGCGCAAATCAACTTCACGGCAACGGGAGCCGCAGAGGGAAGCTGCCGCATGACGGCGACGGGAAACAACGGCGTGGAAATCACCTGTTACGGTTACTCCGAATCGCCGCTGACCGTGACGGCAGAATACGACGGCATGACGGACAGCGTACAAATCGAGCTTTTGGGCTGGTAGGAGGGAGAATATGAGCGAATGCACGGTTGACTTCAATTCTCCCTACTACCCCTACCGCAAGGACGCAAAGGGCTATCTATCCTACAAGGGCGCGGAAAAAATTCCAAAGAAAATTCTGGAATATCTGCTCGATCTGCCGGACGCATACGGTTATCAGCCCGTGGACGACAACGAGCGGCCCCGGGTGGCGCTGATGAAGTATCTCTGTTACGACGGGCTGAAACCGCTGGACAATCCGCTTCCCACGCCGGAGCAAAAGCTGTCCCTTCTGTTCGACCCGGAAAACCCGGCTGTGAACACGGACGAGGAAAATAAAAAGCACCCGCTGGGCTATCGGATTTTCCCCATGCAATATTGGCTTCCGGCTGATTTTCGGGCGAATACGCTCATCAAATTCTACATCGGGCGGGAGCTGCCGTACAACAACACGGTTTCGGAGATTTCCGTGGTTTTTGAGATCGTGGTGAATTTTATGCAAGAAAACAATCTCAGGACGGACGCCGTATCGCGGCTTTGGGCGATGGAAAACGCTCTCAAATCCGCGCTCCACGGGGTCAATATCGCGGGCATCGGCGTTTTCACCTACGACAGACGGGCAAACATGGACGCGGGTTCTCACCCCTTCCGGGACGAGGGGACGAACATCGGGCGCGAGGTCTGTTTTTCGCTGACGTGGGCTGAATCGTAAGCCCGGAAGAAAAGGAGGGGTCAAAACGGCAAGGTATTATTGCGAATACGGGACAAAAAGGCACAAAAAGGTTTTGATCTTCTGCAAGATTCAGGAAGCGATGCAGAAGGGGGAAACGGAATGCGCCTGCGGGCATCAGCGATACTGCCCGAAGGAACGCAAGAGCATTTTCACGCAAGACGCATTCAACTGCCCGATCAGGGAGAACTACGAAAAGGACAAATACGGCGACAGTCGAAACGCCGGGGGGGTACAGTATGCAGAGCTTGGCTATCAGCAAGGACACGGTAAAAAACGCTAAAACCTATCTTCCGCTGGCGACAAAATCAGAAATCGCGGCGGAGATCGCGCAGAAGTGCATTACGCTCATTGAGGCAACAATGACCGTAGGCAACGTACCCGTGGAGGTGCCGGACTACTCCGGCACGAACACGGCTCTGAAAGCCCGGTATCTGCTGGGCGCTCTTTACAAATTCTACCTCGGCATTCCCTTCGAGCCGGTGGCGGGAACGGATTTTCTGCTCTCCGCAGACGACTACGACAGGGCCGGGGCAAGCCACCCGCTGAACGCCCTGGAGCGGCTGAAAGCGGACAAGGACGCAAAGGACAAGTGCTTCGATTTGCTCCGGGATTACAAGGAACTGTGCGAGATGTGCAAAAACGCCCTCGCGGACAATCTTGCCGCCCGGAACAACCCGGTTTTGCACTATCTGGCGGCACAGGCAATGGCGTTCACCCCGGAGGCGATGCAAGCGCTGTCCAACGCGGAAAAGGAGCTGCGGAAGGACATCGCAAAGCTCCGCAGAACCGGGGCGCAAGCGCAAGAGGCGATCCGGGAACACGGAGAGGGAAACGCAGCGGCGCTGGCGGCGATCCCCGTTGACCCGGAGGCTTACGCGAAAGCGGCGGAGGCGCGGGTTTCTCGTTACGCTGGGAATGACGAGGGGACGGGGGAACGGATTCTTCGCTCCGCTCAGAATGACGGAGAAGGACGAGAGGGACGGATTCTTCGCTCCGCTCAGAATGACAACGGGGGCAGGGCCGATGTGGGCATTGGCCCCTACGGGAAAAGGGATGATGTGGGCATCGGCTTCTACGACACCCGGAAAGACAAGGGCGACAAGGCGGCTGGCGGCGTATGACAATGACGAACAAACTGCCCGAACGCATACAGAAAGCGGTCAACCGCTATCTGCCTGTCAGCGTTGAGGGAATCAGACTTTACCCCGTGCTGATGGACGAGTACGACGAATACGCGCAGACGCTCCCGGTTTTGGAGTTTATGCCCCAGGCTCTGCCGCCTGAATTGGCGAAGCTCCCGATTCTGGAGGCGTTTGCACAAATCGAAATCACGTCCCGCGCTCTGTGCGAAAAAGAGCAAGCGGGGAAAAAGAGAGAGGCTTTCATGCCGTTTTCCCTCTGCATTCAAATTTTGATCCTTGCCCTGCGGCTGGGGCAGGGGGAGAAAATGAAGCAGAGGATGGAGCGGTGCAGAGCGCTTTTCTCGGAAAGCGGATTTGAAAAGCTGGTTTTCGTGGGGAACGAGGGGGAGGCAATCGAGATCACTCCCCGCCTGTTCCAAAGGCTCTGGCCCATTCTGGCGGCTCAGAACGGGGCGGAGTTCGCGGACGAAAAAGCGAACCCGGAAATCGTGCTTGCGGAACGGCAGATCGCAGCGAACAAAATGCCCGCCATGATCCCGGACCCTGTAAACCGGATCGCGTGGGTTGCGTACAAATGCGGCTGTCAGGAAGAAGAAATTTACACATGGCCGATTGCGAAATTCCTCCGCAGAGCCGAGGTCATCATTACGGATATGAACTACCTGGCCTGTAAGATCGGGGCCATGTCCGGGATGGTGGATTACGGCAAAGCCGGGGGCGTTCCGTTCCCGTCGCCCTATCTGCGCCGGGACACGGAATCGCTCAAAACAATCGAAATCGGCTCCATCGGAGGCGGCGCGGCGGCAAGAGCCGTTGAAAAGGGCCTCCGGGAAACAAAAAACTCTAAAAACAAGGAGTGAAAAAAATGGATCTTACCACCAAGAAAATATATGTGAAATTCACCAAGAGCGTGACGCTCACCGATCCGAGTTCCGGCGCGGTGGACTACTACACCGACATCGCCTCCGACACCCAGGTGAACACCTCGGTAACAATGGGGGAGGTGCGCGGGGGCGTGGGGAATCCCATCGTGGCGATTCTGCCCTCCGATACCAACGTGACCGTGGACTTCACCAGCCCGGACTTCAGCCTGAAGATGCGGGCCATGCAAGCGGGCGGCAAGCACGGCTACGGCGCTCCGACCCGGAAATGCGTGGACGTGAAGCCGGTCAGCACCACCCTCACCGTTCCCGTGGCGACCAGCGGCACTCCCGTCGCCGGGTTGGGCTACAAGGACGTTTTCTGCTATGTGCAGACCGTGGGCGAGGATTCCTACATCACCGGCGACGGCGTCCCTTACGACATCAGCCCGACCACCGGCGTTGTGAGCGGTTTTACCGCCGACACCACCAAGACCTACAAGGTGTGGTATTGGGTCGATAAGGCCACCACCGAATACGCTACGCTGACATCCAACTTCGACCCCAACGTGGAGCGTTGCGAGATCGTCCAGCCCGTCTACGCCAACGAGCAGACCGCCGCTGACCGCAACGGCACGAAGATCGGTGAGCTGATCACCATCATCCCGTATCTGAAGCTGGGCGGCGCGGCTGGCGTGACCGGCTCTCAGAGCGCTCCCTCCACGACCTCCGGCACAGGCACGGCTATCGCCTACAAGGATGCCGTTGTGAAGGAAGGGTGCGGCGAATGCAACGAATCCGGCTCCGATCTGGTGCATTACCTGTTCGTTCGCTGCGACGACAGCGGTATGCTGGACGGTCTGTATATGCTGGGCGGCTCCGTGAGCATGGAGGCCGACAGCAGCTACGCCACCAGCTTCAAGCTCCAGGTCAACGGCACAGGCTCCACGACACCCGATCCCGCTTTTATGAGCTATGAGATCACATCCTCCGTTACCGGCCTTACCGTTGACGACAACGGCGTGATTACGGCTGAAAGCGACACCGGGATCGGTTTGCTGACCGCCACCTACGACGACGGCTCGACGACGCTGACCTGCACCGTTCAGGTCGTTGTTACCGCCGCAAGCAACTAAGCGCATACGCAAACAAACCCGCCCAAACGGACGGGTTTGTTTTATTTCTTTTGGTCAGGGTGGGATAAGCGGTTTATTTTATATGCAACACAGGACAGGACAAGCACAACTACATGGCGATCAATGATCGCCGCTGCAACAAACAGGAGGACAACATGGGAAATCAAAGCGAAATGAAGAATCTTGCGGACAATCTCGGCAAATATATCGTGGAAAAGTACGTCAAGCCTATGCTCGGAAGCTACGTCAGCTACTTCAAGGCAGAGGTCACAGCGGCCCCGAACGGAGGAACGATCTCCGTTCAAAAACCGTTCGACGCGACGGTTTTTCAACTTCCTTACACAGCGGAGGCGGCGGGGCTGACCGTGGGCGACCAATGTACGGTTATCGTCCTGGGAAGCATGACAAACGCCGTAGTGGTGGGCGACGGAAGCTACAACGCCGTACATTGATCGAATGGGGGGGCTTTGTAGGAATGAGAGACAACTGCAATACGCCGGAAATCCGGGACAGGATCGAATATCTGCGCTCGATCATCGGCGGCGATCTGGCGTTTTTTGTGGCCTGTGCGTGGTTCGACGTGCCGTATCACCCGGAAATTGCCGCCGGAGGGTGGAGCAAATATCTCGCCCGCGTGGACGCGAGGGGGGAGACGGCGAAGGGATTTATCGACGGGGAGACCTCCGTGGACGAGGCCCTGAAAAGCGGACAGAGCGACATTGAGCGGTGGGAGAGCGAATGGGGAACGGGCGCTGACGACGCTGCCTACACGACGGCGGACTATCACAAACTGGACGCAAGCTACCGGAGCTACGTGGAGCGGAGGCGGGACAGCGGCGGCGTGGACGGACAGATGGAGGATACTTTCCGTTTCTGCTGTCGGGCCGCGCTGCGCCGGGACAAGCTGATCCAAAAGGGCGGCAAGGACAACATAGCCGAGGCGAAATCCCTGAACGACATGATTTCCAAAAGCCTCGCGGACGAGAATCTGCGGCGAAAGGACGCTGCCGAAAAGGAGCAGACGGTTCGGCTGGACGGCATACTGGAAGCCGCCGCAAAGAAATACAGGCTTTCGATTTTCAGCTCCTACAGCGACGTGATGGAAGCCATTGCGAAGTGGATCAACGAAACGGGCAGATACCCGCACACAAGGGACGCGGCAGAACAGGCGATCAAGGCAATCGTGAACTGCACAAGGGGCAATTCTGATTTGCCGCCGATCCGAAAACTGTCGGAAAGCCAGCGGCTGACGGAATTTGACGACGAATTTGACAACTCCCCGGAGGCGGTGGAGGACGAAAAGGATATTTACGAATATTTCGGACTTTCCCGGAACGACGGGGAATAAGACGGAGGGCGGCTATGGCTCTTTTTCAACCGACAAATATCACCCCCGACATGAAGGGCGGGGTAAAAAACGGCGTGGTGCTGATCCCGTCCGGCAGTCTCACGTTAAACACCGTGGACGTTTCCTGGAGCGTCAACGGAAACTCCAAAATGACGGCCTATCAGATCGACTTTTTTCAGAATACGGCGGCATCGACGCAGACAGGGACGACGGGGAAGATCACGCTGACAGACCCGTTTTCCGCGAAGAGCGCGGACGGAACGGAAAGCCGCTTTACGGCGACGGTGGATTTTACGCTGTTCTCCGGGACATACGCCGGAACCGGGACGCTGCGGGGCAAATTCAAAATCACAATGTGGTGGGGAACCGGGGCGAACGATTACGTGGAGCAGAGATCGCTTTCCGTGTTCGAGGTTTCCAAGGAGGGCGCTTTGACCGTCACCGTCACACCTATTTACGGCGGGAACGTGTTGCTGGAGGGGGGCTATCTGAAACCGTTGGCATCGTTTTACGGCGACATTCCGCTGAACTGGACAAGATGGGAGATTTTCGCAGACTCGGTAGGCGGCGAGCCTGTTCAGGATACGGGAAAGGTTTGGGGAGCGACGGATTACGACTGGGAGCCGAACACGCTGGCTCCGGGCGGGTACATCGCAAGGTTTTCCGCAGAGCAGAGCAACGGCGCTGTGATCTCAAAAACGTCCGACTATTTCTCCGTGTTGGAAAGCAACACGGTTTCCGTCAGCAAGGTACTGACAGGGACTTGCGATCAAAGCGTCGGGGCCGTTCAGATGGACCTGACGACAACGGGGATCTGCGATTTGTCCGTGATTGGAAGCCCGGAAAAAAGCGGGGCGGATTGGCATATTCCTGACGGATCTTCCGTCACGTATGCCATACCCGGCTCCTTATTCAGCGGTTCGCCCTGGAGCTTGATCTGGCACGGCACATTCGACCCGGATGTTCCGATTTTTGAAATCCAGTGCAAGGACGGGACGACGGTAAGCTGCGCGTGGGACAGCGGAAGCAATCAATTTGTCACGACCCCGGCCTCCACCAAAACGGGGGCGTGGAGCATTGCGACCGGAGACGAGACATATATCTGCTTTACGACAGGGTACTTCAACGACGACAGCGACAGCGGTTTCCAGTGGCTTTTCTACTCGCCGGACTCCGCCGGACATGACAACCGAAAGCTGACAGGATACACGCAGCCGGAAATCGTGTCCATCACGCTATGCGGCGGAACCGACGTTTTTGATTTTACAATCGGATTCGGGCCGAACAACAGCGGGATCAGGGCCGGGTACGACGATCCGACAACGGCGGCTACCTTTCAGGGGCCGATGGCGTTTTTCCCGGACAGCTACCTCAACTGCGGCATTCTCTACCTCGGTACGCAGAACGGAAATCAGGCGTTGTTCCGACAGGACAGCGACGGGAACACGGCGTACATCGGCGTGTTTGAGGAAACTCCCGGCCCGTCGTTTGACGTGGCGATCCTGGACTATTCCGCTGTCAACGGAGAGAACTATCAATATTTTGTGACTGACGGCGACGAGCTAAACGGAAACGTGGCAATCGCACGTTCTGAAACAATCTCCGCTTGTTTTTGGGACTGGCTGCTGATCGAGGCCGCTCCGCAGGGACAGGGCAGCGCGGGGCCAAATATGTCCTATCAGGCGGTTCAAGTTTTCCGCTTTTCCTGTAACGTCAGCACGGGGAGCTACACGAACCGAAGCGGGAGAAGCGTCCAACCGACATTTACGCCATATCCAGTGGTGCTTCGCTCCACGCAGAACAGCAGACAGGGGACGTTGACCGGTCTGATCGGCGCGGCAAGCGAGGGCGTTTACATGGACAGCAACGCAACGGAAGCGGCGCTTCGGGGGCTGTCATCCTCCAAAAATCAGCTTTTCCTCCGGGACAGACGGGGCAACTTTATGAAGATCGCTCTCGCCGGGGAAATCTCCATGAGCGTGAGCGACAATTCCGCTAAACAGGAGATCACGGTCAGCGTTCCGTGGGTGGAAACGGGAAGCGCAGACGGAATCGGCGTTTTCGGCATAACTTTCGTGACGCACGTAGAGCTGGAACCGTAAGGAGGCGCACATGAGCTACACCGACTGGCCCGCTTATGAGGCGACTATCCGCGCCGGGAATTTTATCAAGCTGTGCCGACTCCGATTTTTGAACCCGGACGGCTCGACGGCGTTTGTGCTGGACAACGACCCCGCGAACAAGCGGAGCGGCGCGTTTATCGCCACCGGGGCGCTCAACGTCAATCTGCAAAACGGCACAAGACGAACGGCTGACGTGACTGTGGACAACGCGGACGCAACCTTTGATTACAACTACAACAAAGTGTGGTTCGGGACGGAGATCGCTCTGGACATGGGCGTGGTTCTCCCGGACGGAACGGAGTTCTATCTTCCGCAGGGGGTTTTCCGGGTGGTTCAGCCAACGGAAACCGTCTCACCGGAAGGGAATACGGCGCATTTACAGCTCACGGACAAGTGGGCCGGGATCGACGGAACGCTGAACGGCGTTCTGGAAAGCTCCTACGCTGTGAACACGGGGACAAACATCTTCTCCCCGATTGCCTCCGTACTGCAACAGGACAGGGGGGACGGTCAGCCCTACGACCCCACGCCCCCCGTTTTTACGGAATACTACAACGGCAAAACCCAGGGACTTCCCAGCGGAGGTACGGCGGCGCTGACGGATTCTCCATATGATCTGATGATCGACAGCGACAACGGAACCGTGGCGGATTTGATTCTCGCCCTCGCCGGGATGGTGAACGCATGGGTAGGCTACGACCAGACGGGGGCGCTCCGCATCGACCCGTCCCAGGACGATATTGACGACGGCGACAAGCCTGTTTTGTGGCGCTTTGATCTCAGAGAGGAGCAGACAATCTCCCTCGCCTATGAGAGCAGGATCGCGGACGTGCGGAATGATTTCATCGTCGTCGGGATGCAGATGAACGATTATTCTCAGCCCGCCGCCCGCGTTCAGAATCTCGACCCGACCAGCGATACGAACGTCAATCTGATCGGGCGGCGCACGGAACGGGAAAGCCGCCCGGAATACGCAACGCAAACCATTTGCCGGGATTACGCCGTTTGGAAAATGAAGCGGATGGCGATACTCCACAAGGCCGTGACCGTGACCTGCAATCAGGTTTTCCATCTGGAGGAAAACGGGCTGATCGAGATTGTGCGGACGGACAAAAACCCGGCAGAAACCGAGCTTCACCTGATTCAAGGTTTTTCGCTTCCGTTCGCCGGGGATCAGCCCATGAGCATCACGGCAACAAGCGTAAACGATTTCCCCAACGTAACAGTGACTACCTGGCCTCCGGCCTCGTGATAGAAAGGACGTGATTTCAATGATTTTGCAGAGTTTCAATGATCGAGGAAAGGAGGTAGACGGCAATGAGTGAAGCTGTTGTGGTAGCAATCATTTCCGGGCTTTTGACCCTCGCCGGAACAATGGCGACGGTCTGGACGACCAGCCGAAAAACAAACGAGAGTTTCCGTATCTCGCAAGCGAGAATGGAGGAACGGATTTCCTCTCTTACCGAGGAAGTCAGAAAACATAACGGCTTTGCCGAAAAAATACCCGTGCTGACGCAGAGGATTTCTGATCTGGAACGGCGCATCGGGGATTTGGAGCGGCAAGTTGATAAAAACTGAACAAAAAAACAAGGAGGAACAAAAAATGCTGGAAAATCTGAAAGACAAGAAGTTTTGGGAGGCCGCTATCGCCAGGGCCATCCATACCGTGGCGCAGACCGCGCTGGCGACCATCGGAACCACCGCTATGATCGAAAAGGTGAACTGGATCGCCGTCCTGTCCGCGTCCGCGCTGGCTGGCATTCTGTCCATTCTGAAAAGCATCGCCATCGGTATGCCCGAAACGGAGACGCAGATCGAATATCGAACAGTGGACGAAAACGGCGTTCCAACGGACGGACATTATGTGCTTGTCCACAATATCGAAGAGGACGTCAACGAAAGCGGCGGTGATCTCTGATGCAAATTGTTGAGGCGTATATCACCAAAAACGACTGCTGGGCGCAGAACGTAAAACGGGCAGATAAGCGTTACGCCACGTTTCAGGACAGAGGGCCGACAGACCTCATGCTTCATTCCGTTGGCTGTGCCAGAGACAGCGGGGCCTTGCAAGTCAGCAAATGGGACAAGCCCGGACTCTCCGTAAACGCTCACGCCGCTATCGACGCGAACACAGGAACAGTTTATCAGGCCCTGCCGTGGAATTATCGGGGCTGGCATTCCGGCTCCGGGCCGAACGGCTGCGCTAACGATACTCATGTCGGCGTTGAGATGTGCGAGAGCCGTTTCATCAAGTACACAGGCGGGGCGAATTTTGAAGTTCTTGACCGCACAAAAGCCGTAGAGGATTGCGTAAGGGTCTACAGTGCCGCTGTGGAGCTTTTTGCCTATCTGTGCGAAACCTACGCCATCGACCCGTTGAACCACATCATTTCCCACCGAGAGGGCGGCAAGAAGGGCATCGCAAGCGGACACGTTGACCCGGAGCATTACTGGAACGGTCTCGGAATGAACTACAGTATGGATACGTTTCGGGCGGCGGTCAAGGCCAAACTGGAAACGGAGGACACGATCTACCGAATCCAGGTTGGGGCTTTCAGAAACAAGGCGTATGCGGAAGCCTATCTGAAAAAGGTTCAGGAATACTATCCGAACGCTTTTCTTGTCAAGGCGACAAAGGAATAAAGAAAATAACGGACGGAACATTATTTTACCGCCGCGTAGGGGGTTGCTCTGCGCGGCGGTTTGTCTGAATGAGGGGGTGATGACGGCGTGAGTACAATCAACGAGGACGTTCGGGCATTTTCCGAAGCGGTTGACATGATTCTTGAGATGACAATGATTCAGGACGTAGGCCCCGCCGCTGTTGCTGAATTGCAGAGGCAGATTGATTTCAATGTCTACGCTCAATATGAGCCGAAGGTCTACAACAGAAAATATTACGATCACGGTTTGATTGATCCGCGAGAAATCGAATCAAAATACGAAAGCAAAACAAACACGCTGACCGTGGAGGCGGTGAGAGACGATTGGGAGCCGACGAGACGGAGCCATGAGGGGCGAAAAGTTGCTCCTGTGGTTGAAAGCGGCAACGGCTACGACTACAAAAGCATAAAACCGAGACCGTTTCACAAGCCTACAGAGGACGAACTAATCAGAAGCGGGAAAGTGGACAAAATCATAACGGACAAGATGGAGGAATACTTAGGGCCGTGGAGCGTGTAAATTTTGAAATCAAGGCGGGAAACCGCGTGAGAATAGAGGGGTGATTGGATGGCGCAAGTAACGCTTCAGGTCGTTGTCAAGCGAGATGATCTGAATAAACTCCAAGCGGACGTTAATCAGCTTAACAACACAAAAATCAATATCCAGACAAAAGAGTTTCAGCGGGAAATGTCCGAGGCGGCAAAGGCCACGGGGCAAGCCGCAGACAATCTAAAAAAGTTCGTTCAGGTACAGGACGGGACGGGACAGGTCACAAAAGAAATCCATGAGTACAACGACGGCATCCGTACCACAGTTCAGTACACGGACAAACTGAACAAGGAAACCGGGGAACTCGAACTCGCTCAAAAGAAAATTACAACGACTTTCAAGGACGCAACGAAAGCGGAAACCGAAGCGGATAAGGCCGGGAAAGAACACAACAAGACCGTTGAAAAGCAGGGCCTTTTGTACGACATTTTGGGCCGCTCCGTTTCTTCGTTCCTTGCCAGAATGGTCGCCTACCGAACCGTCTACGCCGGAATCCGGGCCGTCACCAACGGCTTCAAGGAAGCGCTCGAAACGCTGAAAGCGGTTGACGATGAACTCGTCACCGTCCGTAAAGTTACGGGCTTCGACCAATATCAAATGGCAGACGTGGAGGAACAAGCCTACGCCGTCGCCTCCAAGTACGGCACATCGGCGGCAGACTATACCTCCAGCGTTGCGGCCTTTGCCCGTGCGGGTTACACGAATTTGTCCGGCGACCTTGCCGAGCTTGCGGAAAAGACGAAAATCGTAGGCGACACCACGGCAGAGACGGCACAGCAATTTTTGCTCTCGGTTGACGCGGCCTATCAGTACAAGGGCAACATCGAAAAGCTGACTGCCGTATTAGACGGAGCCAACGAAATCGACAACAAATTTGCCACGAGCATCGAAAAGATTGCTGAAGGTATGGGCATCGTCGCTCCCGTCGCCGCACAGATGCACGTCGGCGTTGACGAGCTGGCGGCGGGCATCGGCACGATCACGGCGGTAACTCAAAGAACCGGTAAACTTCTTGCCGCTTGATACAGAAATGTATCTCGAATAATCCCGGAATTAAGCGGGGAGCCTTTATCGTTTGCGCTAACGATACTGTGTAATCCGAACCGAAGGCTATGCAAAGCATCGTCAGGGGCAACGGGTAGTGGGTGAAAAGATATAATCCCACCACGAGGCCGGGACACGGTGCTAAATGATAGCACCATTGAAACGCCAAAAATCCGATAAGCGGAAATTTGTTTCAAGCCAAAGAATTAACTTTGGGTGAAAAGCTACCCTGAACCGGGGGCGAAACGACGCCCCGTTATGCGAGGAAACTCCCGGAAGCAAAGGATAAAAAGCCTTTGCGGTAACACATTGACAGAAGCAGCGCGGGCGCTTCGCGCAATTTTCCTGAACATCGTAGGCGACACCAAAACCGAGATCGAAGAGGGCGTAACGTGGACTACAGGCGAGATCGCCGGTCTGCGGGACGTTATCAAACTCTACGCAAAGGACGCATGGGACGCGGCGCAAGCCTCCGAGGGCATCATTGACCCGATGGAAGCCATTGCGGGTCTGGCAAAATCCGTCAAGGACGGCGTTTTGTCCGAGGCCAAACTGATGGAGATGGTTTCGGACATCGGCGGCAAGCTCCGCACTTCTCAACTGCTGGCTATCGTCAACAATTGGGATATGTATGAATCCACGCTCGACACCTACCGCAACGCTTACGGTTCTGCGGAAAAGGAAATCGATAACGCTATGGATTCCTGGAGCCGCAAGACGAACGTTCTCAAAAATACCTGGACCGAGTTCGTCAAGACCGGTCTGAACAGCGATGCGTTCAAAAGTGCGTTGGACGCTCTGACATGGTTCGTTGAACGGCTCGGTACTCTGCCGGGACTTCTCACCCGGCTTATTCCTCTCTTTGCCGCTCTGAAACTTCGGGACATGGCAAAGAACATGAAAGAGGCCGGGTCTGCGGCGAATACAATGGCAGAGGGCATGAAAGCTGTTGGAAGCACCGCAAAAACGCTGAACTGGATTTCTCTTATTCTCACGGCTATTTCCATTGCTTGGAACACAATTTCGATGGCCCAGGAGGACGCGAAAATCAAGCATCAGGAAATGGTGCAAAAACTATACGAGGAAGCGGACGCGGCAAAGGACAGTTCCGATAATATGCTTGCCCTCTACGCAGATTTTAATTCTGCCGCCGAGGGAAGCGACGCGCTGACAGAGAGCGCAAAAAAACTCGCGGAAGCACTCGGAACGGATATTCCAGAGGGGGCGGAAAGCGCCGGAAAAGCACTTACCGAGCTTACGCGGCAAAATCTTCAAGATGCGATAAACAAACTGAACACGGCAAATGTTCTCGCACAAGAAGAGTTTGTGCGGATTTCCGGCGAGAACGACTGGAACAAAGTTGTAAACCGTCTCGGACATACCTCGTCCTTTGCCGAAAACTTTGACGATCTGCTTCCAGAAGCAATGAAGAATCAGATCGAAGCGATAACCTCCAGTCTTGAAACAAGAAAACCTGCAACCAGGCAAGAGATTTTTGACGTAACCACGCTTGAAAACGCGCTGAAATTCCGAGACGCAATGCAGCAAATCAGCGATGCATTCGATGAATACGTGCGTAACGGCGGGGAAGCAAGCGTCTTTAACACTACCTATTATTCCGAACTGCAAGATTACCTCCACGAAACGGAAGAAGCATACAAGAAAGTCGGTTCCGCTGAAAGCGATCTTGCTTCAGAGGAAACCAAACTCCGTTTTCTCGATCTTTCCTCCACGATCCGGGTTGACAGCGTCGAAGCCTACGAACGGCTTATCAAAACGATCAATCTGAACAACCGAGGCTCCAGCGAACAGCGGGAAGCGCTGATCGCCCTCGCGGAACAGTATTACCCTCAGTACACCAAGGCGCTTGACGAGGGAACGGACGCGCTCAACAGCAACACCAAGGCCGAACAGGAAAACGCGACGGCGGCAGACCGGGAGGCCGAGGCAAAAACGAGAGCGGAGGCCGCTGTTCGCGCCCACCTGAACGCTCTGTTCGACGAGAACGGACAGCTTACCGAATACGCCAAGAGCGCCATGACCGCAAACTCTTATCTTGCGGATTTGGTGGAAACGGAACTGCAAGCCCAACTCGCGGCGGCACAGGCCGACTACGCGAATCTCCAAATGCAGCTTGCCGGGGTTTCCGCTCAAGCGCTGGCGGCGACAAAGGCCCTGCTTGCCGTCCGGGGCGCGGCGCATTTTGCAAACTCCGCGAGAGCCGCTTTTGTCAACGGAGAGAACGAGGAATATTTCACTCAAAACGACTGGCTTTTGTTTTCCGGCGCATCTGAAGCCGCCGCCCTTGAAGCAGAGATTCAACGGCTCCAAGGGACGATCTCCAACGTCCATACCTACACAACGGGCTATACGCCGTCTACCGGAGGCTCCTCCGGCAAAGGCTCCGGGGGAAGCTCCGGGGGACGATCTTCTTCCTCCGCTTCCACGGAGGACAAAAAGCTGACCTCGCTGAAGGAACGGGTGACGCTGCTGAAATCCGAGCTTTCTCTGATGCAAGAGCGCGGAGACAGCGAAGAAGATCAGATCGCCAAAATGCGGGAGATCATGGCGGCGCTCTACGACGAGCAAGCCTATCTCAAATCCATCAAGGGCGACCAGACTACGATCAATGGCCTCTTGCAAGAGTGGTATTCCTACCACAACAAAATCGAGGACATCATGGAGAAGGAGGCAGAGAGCGCCGAAAAACAGGCACAGGCCATCCAGGACGCCCTCGAAGCGCAAACGGCGCTGAACAACGTCCTGAACAATCGCTCTGTGCGGTATTACAACGCCTCGACAGGACAGTGGGAATGGACGGCGAATCAAAGCGACGTGCAGAGCGCTCAAAGCAAGCTCCGGGAAGCGATTCAAAATCTCCCGGAGGATCAGCGCGGGCCGTTCCTGTACTCGCTGTATCACTCTCCGGGCGGCGGGCCGTTGGGCATGACAATCCGGGATTTTCTTCCCGGCGAAATCGCGTCTCTGTTTACCGGGAATTTCACCGCGCAGCGCGGCGGCGTAAACAATTACGGGAACACTTACAACTTCGGCGGCATGAATTTCAACTGGCAACAGGCGCAGAGCCTCACGCTGGCGCAGTTCGCCCAGCTTGCGGGAGGTCTCGGAATCTACAACAATTCGCCGTAAGGCAAACAAGAAACCCGGCCCCGAAATGGGCCGGGTTTTGTTTTTCCGTGCGAAAAGCGATTTTTTATTTTTCCGTGCATACTGCGATTTTAGGCGGCATAGCAATTTCTTTGTGCATACTGCGATATTTCCGTTGCCTTTTCCGCAGACCAGCTTCGGATTAACTTGGGATTAACTAAACCTTAACTACGAATTAACTAAACTTGCTAACTTGCTAACTAAACTTGCTAACTTGTGATTATCTTTCGGTTTTCAAAAGATAGACGCAAGATTTGCCGTTTTCAAGCTCTCGCTTGCCGTTGCCGTTTCCTTTGCCGTTCACGCTTGCCCTTTCCGTTGCCTTGTAATTTGCGCTCTGCGGGAGGGTAACGACACCACCAGGACGGAAAATCGCGTGTAGGGCGTTCTCGCGGCTCTGGCGGCGTGTTGCAGAAAACGCGGCGACTCGCGGCGGCGCTTTGTTCGCGCATAATCTGCCGGGTGTACCAACGAAGCATAAAGTGGAGCGTGTGCGTATTCGCCGGGTGTATGAGAGAGGCCCTAAGTAGGGGCGGCGGCAAAAATCGAAAGGGGAGTGGAGGACGGATTTTTCGCTCTGCTCAAAATGACAGGACGGGAAGCGGCGCAAAATCCCGGCCCCCGAAAATGGGAGCCGGGAAATCGGTGCGGCTATTTCGTGTAGATTTGGAAACTCACAGGGGAGTTCAGTTTTTCGCTCGGAACATGGAACACGGACGCTTCCCGGATTTCCTTTGCGGCAATCTCGTCTGGAATGCTCGGCGGGTCCAGGATCAGGGTTTGCGCCCACGCACACTCGAAGCGCTCAGTTCCGTCCTCGTCCACGCCGCAAGGCGTCCAGACTTCCACGGGAGCAACCCACGGGAATGCGGTCAAGAGTTCACCAGCGGTCATTTCTTATTCCTCCTCTCATCCGAAAACTGCGGCGGCGATTCGTTTTTCACTCTCGTTCTTCATGCGCTCCAGCTCCTTAACGTAAATCATCGTGGTCGTTACGTTCTTATGGTTCAGGAGCTGTTTTGTTTCCTCCAGACTGCCGCCGTTCAGGAGGTTCAGCGTCGCCGCAGTGTGCCGGAGAGAATGCGCCGTGTGGCGCTCGTCGTCCAGACCGCTTTCGACCATGTGGCCCTTTGCGATCCGGCTGATGCTCCTGGTCGTCATGCGTTTGCCCCGATTCTGCTGGGCGCAAGAGGCGAACAGGGGAGCGGTGCTTTCCGTTTTGCCGCGCATAGAGAGATAGTGCCTGATCGCGGTCTCCACGGGCGGGGCGAGCTTGACGTAGACCGCTTTCTCGTCGTGGCCTTTGCAGAGGTAAAACAGCACGGAGCAGTCGCCCACGGTTCGGAGATCGCCCACGTCGGCGGCGGCAACGGAAATCGTGCGGAGGCCCGTCGTTACCATGAGCGCCAGGATCGCATAGTCCCTCGCGCCCTGCTCCGTTTCCGTGTCCAGCCCGGAGAGCAGATTTTTGATTTGTCCCACGGTGAGCGGGTCTTTTTTATGCTCATCATCCAACTTCTGCCCCTTGACGCGCTCCGCAACATTCGGGTAAAGCCCCTCCGCCTCTGTCCAGGCGAAAAACAATTTGACGGCGCTCATGTAGCTCTGGACGGTGGTAGGCTTGTGGCCTGTGCCGATCAGCCACGTTCGGTAACTGATAACGTCCTCCCGCTTCGGCTGCGTGATCCCACGGGCGGCGATCCACCCGGCAAATTGCCGCAGATTGCGATTGTAGGTGTCAACCGTCTTTTGCGGTGCGTCCAGATAGGCAATCCAGCGGTCAAACAGGGGAGAGACGGAAACAGGGGAGACGGGAGCGGGAGACATGGGGACAAGGGAAATGGGTGTCATATCACTCTGCCTCCTTCAACTCAAATCTGTACGGCATCGGGCCAACCGCAAGAGCCTCCTTCCGCGTCAGGAAAATGCGCTCCCCGATCTCGTTCATGTGATAGTAGCGCTTGTGGTCACGGAGCTTTGCGTTGCGGACAGTGGAGACGGCAAAAACGGGGGCCGTACCAGCCGAACAGATACCATGTTGTGATCGTGTAGTCCAGCTCACAGGTATAAAGGCGCTTATTCTTTTCCATCGTTCAGCCCTCCTTCTGCTCTACTTCGACCATAAGCCGGTTGCAGTCTGCCTCGCAGAGCGGGTAGATGAATGCAACTTCCATTTCTGCGGTGGCGTCGTCGATGAGGTGACGGTCCGTTTCCAGGTCGTAGCTCTCAAACAGGGGCCGGAGATTTCTGTAACCCATCAGGGCGTTTTCGTTCTCGTAGTTCTCGTCGTAGACGCAGACCGTAACAGGCCCCTGGATCGTGACGGCCCCTAAAAGTTCATTCAGTTTCATTTTTCAGCCATCCTCCCCGATGTACTTGCGGATTCTCTTGATGATTTCCTCGTCGCTTCCCCCGGCGTGGAGTTTGCGGGCCACCATGAAGGGCTTAGCGGCGAACAGTTTCTTGAGGAATGCGGTGCTTGCCCTCCCGGTGTTGATGTACCATTTCAGCGGGGCGATCTCGCGCTCGGCGGCGTCGCAGCCCCAACGGGTCAGCATTTCTCGCTGAATGTGCCACATCCCCGTTTCGATGCTCGTTGCGTTGATAGGAATATCCATTTTTTAACCTCCTAACCCGTGGCAGCGGGTGTTTTTTATTCTTCGATCTTCTCAGGCTTGAAATTCTGCTTCATTCTCGCCCTGTCACGGGCGATTGCTTCCTCTGCGGCCCGTTTGAAAAAGCTGACCAGAGACTCGCCCGTAAGCTCCAAATGCGACGTTACAATCGCCTTGAAGCCCTTCGGGAAGCGAAGCGTGACGGTGTCTGTTTTCTCTCGGATGTACTTCATGCTGGCCTTGCCCTGCTCCTTGGTGTAGCCGGTGTAGCGTGTGCGTGGTGCGTTCATGTGTCATTCCTCCCAATCCTTGACGATGCGCTTCTCTTCGATTCGATCAACGGGAATATCGTTCGCTTTGCAGTATCTCGCAAACTTTACGGCGTCCTCCAAGGATTCGTGCCAGTTTGCGATCTGTACTCCTCGCTCGTTGCGGTAATACACAAGATAGTGCAGATTGATAAGTTTCACTTTGTTCATTGCTTTGTCCTCCTTATATCACCAAAATAACTCGTGGTCCTCGGCGCTTATATCCGAAACGGTGCGATGGTTTACAATCTCGTATCTCCATCCCTGCGTTGACATTAAGCTGACATCCTTTTGAGCGTCCCGCAGACGCTGGTAGCGCTTGGCTTCGGCAACCTTGGCGGACCAAATGGACGTTCCATTGCTGCTCCAACCAACGAAAACGTGTTCTAATCCGCTATTTCTCGTAATAATGTAAGGTCCTTTTGTCCTCATGATTTTGTCCTCCATTTATTCAAATTCTTCGTCGCCAAGGAACTCAACGTCGTTCTGGACAAGGGCAATCGACTGAAACAAACTGTCGTTCGGCGTGTCCAACATCTGCACAATCCGGTAATCGTTCCGGCTCTTGACTGCGGCCCGCATAATGTCCTGTGCGTCACGGGTTGAGATGTGAGAGATGCCGTTTTCTGCAGCAACCTCTTTTAATTTGACGATTTTGCAGTCATTGCACTTCTCAGCGACCTTTGCCGCAAGAGAGGCTTTCCATTCTTTCATTTTGTCCTCCTATTTTTCGGGGCGCTGCGCCCTCTTGATTACGTCTACATCTTAGCACATATATCATCATATTGCAAGACGGAATATTGCACAAATAAATATGCTTGCATATGTGCATTTTGTACAGGTTTGCCCCATATCAATTTCTCTGTGCATAGCGCCGGGGTGCATGGCGATTTCTCTGTGCATAGGCGTGGCTTGCCCTGTTCTGTTTTCCGATTTCATTTGCTTTTCGTTTCGGCAAAAAGTTTCAATTTTTCGGTGCGAAAAGCGATAATTCCGATTTGCCATTACCTATTTCATTTGCCGTTGCCGTTGCCCTTGCCATTTCCGTTTCCCTTGCCGCTCCGTCTGCTTGTTTCGTTCCCTCGCCCCGTCCGGCTGATCTTGCGGCGTTTTCGTGGCGGCGGCGTGATGGAGCATGGGCAGAGCGTTCGCCCCGTGTGGCCCATTCTCGCCGCTCTGGTAGTGCGTGGCGCAGCGGCGGCGTGGTTTAACGCATTTATATAACGATTTACAGCGCAAAACAACAAACAAATAAGCGTTAAACTAACATTATAATTGCGTTATTTGTTAGTATTTTGCAAAAACGATAAAAATAATATCAGATTTGAGTAAAATGGGAGTTTTTACGGGGGAGTATAGCCGCCCCGGAAAATTTGGCTTATATATAAGATGCCCGGAAAAATTTGCCCCTATTTAAGATAGTATCAGGCCGAGAAAATTCAAAGGGGAGTATAAGTAGCGCCCCGGAAAATTACAAGGGGGAGTAAAGTGCGCCGCCCCCCGAAAAATGCGGCCCCGCCAGCGGCCCCCGGCCCGCCCCGGCAAACCC
>JAZKXO010000012.1:0-2859 GCA_045611685.1 Eubacteriales bacterium
GATGCGGCTGTTTGCGCCTGCACCGATCTGGCGAGCGTAGAGGTTGATCTTTGCGTTGAATTCAACTTCTTCCATGGTGAAGCAAGCGCGCAGCAGGGTGTTACCAACGGTCAGAGCACCGTGGTTCTTGAGCAGGAATGCGTCGTGCTTCTGGATGTAGGGCATCAGGGAGTCCGGAATCTCCATGGTGGAGGGCATACCGTAGTCACAGGTAGGAACGTTACCGATGGTCAGAATTGCCTCGGGCAGGATGTACTGGTCAAGCTCTACGCCGGCAACCGTGAAAGCGGTAGCTACAGGGGGGTGAGCGTGAACAACTGCGTTAACGTCGGGTCTTTCCTTGTAGACTCTCATGTGCATCTTGATCTCGGAGGAGGGGTTCAGTCTACCGTCGATCTTGTTGCCGTCGCCATCGATACGGATGATCATATCGGGGGTCATGTAGCCCTTGGATACGCCGGTGGGAGTGCAGTAGAACTCGTTGGGGCCTACCTTAACGGAGATGTTACCGTCGTTTGCTGCTACGAAACCGTGATCGTAAATTCTCTTACCGATGTCGCAGATTTCTTTTTTGATTTCGAAGGGAGATTGTGCCATAATTTTGTGTATCCTTTCAATAAAAATTTTTTCTATGTAGTGTGGCGGCACGCGAACGCCGCCCGGGGAGCGAAATTATTTAACGAGTGCCTGGGTGTCCTTTGCGATCATATACTCCTCGTCGGTGGGGATAACCAGTACCTTGGTTCTCGAGCCTGCCTTGGAGATCTCGCAGGGAACGCCGCGGGTGAAGTTCTTGTTTGCGTCGATATCGAACTCAACGCCCAGATACTCCATGTCGGTTGCGATGCGCTCTCTGATGCGGGAATCGTTCTCACCCATGCCTGCGGTAAAGACGATGACGTCAACGCCGTTCATGACTGCTGCGTAAGAGCCGATGATCTTCTTTGCGCTGTGTGCCAGCACGTCAAGTGCGAGCTGTGCGCGGTGGTTGCCCTCTTCGGCAGCATCCCAGACGTAACGAGCGTCGTTGGAAATGCCGGAGACACCCAACAGACCGGACTTCTTGTTGAGCGCGTCGTTGACTTCCTTAACGCTCATACCGGAGTTGGTGCAGATATATTCGATGATCGAGGGGTCGATGGTGCCGCAACGCGTGCCCATAGGCAGACCTTCCTGGGGAGTGAAGCCCATGGAGGTATCCACTGCCTTACCGTACTTGACGGCAGAGATGGAAGAGCCGGAGCCGATGTGGCAGGTAACGATCTTGAGTTCCTCAATCGGCTTGCCCACGAACTTTGCTGCCTCAGCTGCAACGTAACGGTGGGAGGTGCCGTGGAAGCCGTAACGGCGAACGCCGTACTTCTCGTACCACTCGTAGGGCAGTGCGTAGATATACGCCTTTTCCTCAACGGTGCTGTAGAAGGACGTGTCGAATACGCCAACCATGGGAACGCCGGGCATCAGAGCCTTGCATGCGTTTACGCCCTTGATTGCGGGAGGTCCGTGCAGGGGGTTGATCGGAATGATGGACTCAATGTAGTTCATCTCCTCGTCACCCAGGATGCAGGACTGCTTGATTTTGCCGCCGTGTGCGAAACGGTGACCGACTGCGGTGATCTCGCTTACGTCTGCGATAACGCCCCATTCGGCATCGGTCAGCAGCTGCAGCACCAGAGCAATCGCTTCGTTATGAGTGGGCATGGGATAGTCCGCTTCATAAGTGGGCTTGCCGGGACGCTTGTGCGTGATCGCACCGGTCAGGCCGATCTTTTCGCAAAGACCTTTGGCGAGTACCAGATTCTCGTCCATATCAAAGAGCTGATATTTCAGCGACGAGCTTCCGGCATTGACGACCAGAATCTTCATAGAATTTCCTCCTCGGATTAAATCTTATTCACGATATATTATATCAAAGATAGCGCAAAATTGCAATACGTATGCAAAAACTTTTGTATCCGAAATATTCATAAAATTATAAACACATTTTTAGTCAAAATGACAACTGATAAAAATTTGTCAAAATTTTCCGCGAAAAATCGAAAAATATCTACATTTAATTATATAAAAACGAATGGACGAGTTAAAAATTTAACAACGAAATGACAAAAAAATAACAATCGGGCAATCGGGAATGTCCCGCTTGGGGAGAAAGTCGTTGGTAAAACCGCCCAAAGGGGAGCGGCATCGGAATTGCTGCGCAAGAACGGTGGGCGATTTGAACAAAAATAACTTTTCGGGGAAAAATGTGTAAATCCTCTTGTAAAAAAGGGAAATGTCTGCTATAATGATCATGGAGTATTATGTGAACACAAGGAGGTATTTGCTGTGAATCTGTTGATCAAAAACGTAAACGTGTATCACAGCGGCAGTATGCGCTTTGTGCCGGGGGCTTTGCATGTCTCGGACGGTTTGATCACGGGCGTGTATACGGAAGGCGAAACGCTGCCGGCATTGCCCGACGCACAGATCGTGGACGGCGGAGGATGCTATCTGGTGCCCGGACTTGTGGACACGCATACGCACGGTATCGCGGGCGGTGATTTTATCTCCGCATCGCAGGAAAAAATGACCGAGATGGCACGCGCGTATCTGCGCGGCGGCGTGACGAGCGTCATGCCCACGCTGGCGTCTGCGCCGCTTGACGATATGGTGGCTGCTGTGAAACGCATCTCCGAAATGATGCGTACGGGCGCTGATCTCGGTGCTTTCCGAGGCGTACACCTGGAGGGCAGATATCTCAATGCTGCCAAGCGCGGTGCGCATGCGCCTGCGCTGCTTGCGTCGCTTGAGGCAAAGGAGCTTGACACGCTGATCGGTGAAGCCAAGGGAGCTGTGCACGTCAGTGCCGCTTTCGAGCTG
>JAZKXO010000013.1:0-1382 GCA_045611685.1 Eubacteriales bacterium
TATGTTATCGAGATTCTTCGCTTCGCTCTGAATGACAATATACTCTTATTTATGATAAACATTATCGATAAGTTACACCAAAAACACACCCTCACCGCGGAAGAATATCGCGCGTTGCTGCTCTGCGAGGATGCCGAAACCCTCGGCTATCTGCAGGAAAAGGCACAACAGACGACCCTCGACCGCTTTGGAAATGCAGTGTTCATCCGTGGACTTATCGAGATAAGCAACCGATGCCATAACGACTGTCTGTATTGCGGCATCCGGAAAAGTAATACAATGGTTTCCCGTTACGCTCTGTCGCGGGAAACCATTTTGTGTTGTTGCCGGGAGGGTCATGCACTGGGATTCCGAACCTTCGTCCTTCAAGGAGGCGAAGACCGCTCGCAAACGGACGATTGGGTGGAAGAAACCGTTTCGGCCATCCGTCGGGAATTCCCCGATTGCGCCATCACGCTCTCCCTCGGCGAGAAAACCAAGGAGGCTTACCAGCGTTTCTACGATGCAGGAGCCAACCGTTATCTGCTTCGCCACGAAACCTACAACGAGGCGCATTATGCACAGCTGCACCCTTCGGAGATGAGTCGCGACCATCGCTTGCAATGCCTCGGATGGTTGAAGGAAATCTGCTATCAAACGGGCACGGGCATCATGGTGGGAAGCCCCGGTCAAACCGTCGGCCATCTGGTGGAGGACTTGCTCTTCATCGAGCGTTACCGTCCGGAGATGATCGGCATCGGCCCTTTCATTCCGCACAAGGACACGCCCTTCGCCAACCAACCGGCCGGCAGCATCGGGATGACGCTGAAGCTCATCTCCATCTTCCGGTTGATGCATCCTTCGGCTTTGATACCCGCCACCACAGCTTTGGCATCCCTATCGCCCGACGGACGCGAACAAGGCATACTGGCAGGCGCCAATGTGGTGATGCCGAATCTTTCGCCCACATCGGTGAGAGAGAAGTATGCGCTGTATAACGAGAAGCCCGCCTTCGGAAGCGAATCCGCCGAAGGGCTCCAACTGCTGGAAGAACAACTGAACAGGATAGGATATCAAATCTCGTATTTGCGAGGAGATTATAATTAGGCACGGATTACACGGATGAACACGGATTTATTTTTTCGTTTTCATCCACAAAAAACCGTGAAATCCGTGTAATCCGTGCCTTAAAAACATCATGAATATGTACAAACCCGAATCAAGAACCGCGGAAGAATTCATCAGCCACTCCGAGATATTGGAAACGCTGGAATATGCCCGCGAGAACAAGAATACCCGCCCCCTCATCGAGTCGCTCATTGAGAAAGCCGCTCTTTGCCAGGGATTGTCACACCGCGAAGCCGCCGTGCTGCTGGAGTGTGAAGAAGCCGATTTGATAGAGC
>JAZKXO010000014.1:0-1210 GCA_045611685.1 Eubacteriales bacterium
CGGTCACTTTGATGTTCATAATCGAAGGCGTTGACCCCGATCAGCCTTTGCTTTGCCGCCACGAGGAGGATTATACCGATCTCGGTGACGGCAGAGAATATCTTGATCTCTGTCACACCGCGTGCCGCACGGGTGAGCTGCCCGAAAACGTTAATATCGTCCGCCTCTACGCCACGGGCACGAGCACCGAGCGTATGGTAAACGCCACGCAGGAAAACCGCATCGATCCGCTGAATCCGGCGGACGTTTTCAAGGCGGAGGCGTCGCTTCGAAGGCAGATCGGTAAGATCGTGGATTTCCTCAAGAATAATATCCCCGGATTTGCTGACATCCGCATCAAGGGAAGCGCATCCACCCTCGGCGTGAGAGAATCGCGAAGAATTACGGGGCGTTATCAGATAACGGAGCAGGACTTGATGGAAGGCAGAACTTACAAGGATTCGGTCGTTCACAAGGCAAATTTCTGCCTTGATATTCACAATCCCTCGGGTGCGGGGCAGTCGGTTCACGCAGAAAAACGCCCCGTAACGCCGCCGCTTTACGATATTCCGTTTTCGGCTATGTGCCCGCTCGGATGCAATAATCTGATCACTGCGGGACGGTGCATTTCGGGCACGCACGTTGCTCATTCTTCCTACCGCGTGATGCGGATATGTATGGCTATGGGTCAGGCGGCGGGCGCGGCAGCCTCGGTTATGCTCAAAACGAAAACTGCAACAGATACGGTCGACGTCGATCTCATTCGCCGCCATTTGATTGACCGCGGTGTCAAGCTGGAGGACTTAGGGTGAGATCAAAAATGATGATCGTCATGCGGTGTGATCTGAAAATGCGAAAGGGCAAGATTGCGGCGCAGGCGGGGCATGCTTGTGTTGATGCCATCCTTGCGGCGCTGAAAAAGGAAGAGCGCCTCTGCGATCTTGAAATGTCAGGGGACGGAATGACTTTGAAAAACACCGATAAAATGCCCACGCCGCTCTCGGATTGGTTTGCCAGTGGCTGCACAAAGGTGTGCGTATACGTCGATTCCGAGGAAGAATTGCTCAAAATTGCAGAGAAAGCCGAATCACGCGGAATTATTGCCGCCGTCATCACCGATTGGGGACTCACGGAATTCCACGGCGAGCATACCAAAACTTGCCTCGCCCTTGAGCCGTTGCCCGCAGAGATCGCAGATGAGCTGACGGGCACACTGCCTTTATACTAAAAT
>JAZKXO010000015.1:0-7857 GCA_045611685.1 Eubacteriales bacterium
CGTTCATACTGACTGACGAAGAACTTAAAAAAGATATCTATTTAAGAGATATGCAATTCCTTTGGGGTGTCTTTTCTGCTATACCAAAGGAATACAGCCGGCAGGATATCGAGAAATATGCTCTCCCCGAACTTGAAAACCCAAATTATATGGCGAACCATATCAATCCGCAACACCCGCTGGCTTTCTTGGAAATCTCTGTTTGGGATGGATGTTATACATATATTTGCGCACACGATGAGAATCTTTTGAAACCTTTTAAAGATGTGCCTTATAGGGTAATTGACGCGGAAGAGGATAACAAAACTATGAATAGGGAGCTCTGCCGAATACAAGATATCCTTCGTAATATGGTTCCCAATGTGTCCGAGGTAGTTGCTAACGATGTCCAATGGGAATGTTGGCACACATTGTTTCGCGAGAAAGCAGGAAAATCAGAAATTTCTGATGAAAAAATCGAAAGAACAATAAAAAAGGCATATGGAAAGATTTCCACCGAGGGATATCGTTTCAGATATACCTATTGGAATCCATATAGTCAAAAATGAAAACACCCCGACAGACTATTGTGAAAATCTGTCGGGGTTATCTCTTTGTTTTCTGCAGATCAAATATTGCTTATCTGTAGGGGAGACCTGCGGTCTCCCGCGGGCGAACACAGTTCGCCCCTACCGAGCGTTATATCATTTCTCCGCTAATTTTGCACGCCGTTCGGATGCGGTTTTCTTTTTAATATTCGCGGAGGCTTTCTTCCTCGTCGGCGGGAGCCGATGCGGTGAGCGATCCGATCGTTGCCGTCGAATCCTCGCTGAGATCCAGGCGGATCTCGTCGATCGACTTGGCACGCACCGGCTTCGGACGCGGACGGTCCTCTTTCGGTGCTTTTTCGATCTTCTCCGTTTTTTCCGTCTTTTCGGCGCGGGCGGTCTTGTCGCCCTTGCCGCGGCGGCGGTCGTTTTTCTTTTTGCCGTTTTGGATCTTGTCCGCACCCTCGTAGGTGATGACGATCTTACGGTTCTCGTCGCTGCCGACGGAGTGCGTGGACACGTTCTCGATGCCTTGCACCTCGGAGTGGATGATCCGTCTCTCGTACGGATTCATCGGCTCAAGGACGACGTTACGGCGATTCTTAATGGCTTTCGCTGCCATACGGCGGGCGAGTGCGCGGAGCGTCTCCTCACGCTTCTCGCGGTAGCCCTCGATATCGACTACGATCTTCACGAACTCACGCTTGGCGGATGCGCTCTTACGGGACGCGCACAGATTCACGAGGTACTGGATCGCGTCGAGCGTCTCGCCGTGGTGTCCGATGAGGATGCCGCTGTCGTCGCCGACGATCTCGATACGGGCGGTCACCATTCCCTCGGGGATCTCCGTGCCGCGGGCGTCGGGGTTGTGGACGGCCTTTGCGGGCAGGCTCATGTTCCCGAGAAGCGTATTGGCGAAATCGAGCGCGAAATCCATTTCCTCGGGCGTTACGAATTCGACGCGGGGGGCTTCCTCACGCTTTTCTGCCTTCTTCGGGGAGACAGTTTCGGTGAACGAGCCCATCGCGCGGGCGAACTTGTCCTCGATATCGTCGAATTTGTCCTCGATCTTATCGCCGAGATTTTCAAACTTTTCTTCGAGCTTATCTTCGATCTTCTCGAACTTATCCTCGATCTTATCGGCGGTTTTTTCGATCCGCTTTCCGAACGTCTCGAACTTGCTCGTCTTCTTCTCACCCTCGGCGGCGGCGTTTATGCCCATGACCGCGGAGAGGAGATCCTTTTTCTTCTCGGCCTCGGGACGGTTGTCCTCGCGGCGGGGATTCTGCTTTTTCGGGGGATTCTGCTTTTTCGGCTCAGCCGGACGGGGAGCGGGCTTACGGAGAGCCGCCGGCAGAGAATCGTCTGCGGCGGGAGCCTTCGGCTGATTCTGCTGCTGATTCGGCTTTTGCTGGTTCTGCTGGGGCTTTGCATCGCGGTGCTTATTTTGGTTGTTTTGGTTGTTGTTATGGTTCGAATTGTGATTGCGGTTCGGCTGATTCTGCTGCTTTTGCGGCTGGGGCTTCGGCGTGTCGTCCTCCATCTTCATGGAGCGGAGATCGGCAACCAGGCTCGAGAGATCCACGTCGTCGATGATCTTCGAGACCGTTACCTTTACCTTCGCAGGGGCGGCACCGATGCCCATAAAGCCCTTTTTGGGCATCTCAAGGATCGTGAAAGAAAGCTCCTTGTCCTCGGCGCCGTACTGTTCGCGTGCTTTGGACATGGCTTCTTCTACTGTTTTCGCAGTAAGAATGATTTCGTTTTCCATCGTCGTTTCCTGTTATTCGTTATTTTCGTTATTTTCGGTTTTTTCGGAATTCTTCTTTGCGGTTTGTCTGTCCTCTTTGAGAGCCGTCGTATCCACGCCGTCCTTGAGAGCGCGTTCTTTTTTCTCCTTCGCCTCTTCGGCTTCCGCCTCGGCGAGGCGGCGGCGGTACTCCGCCTGATACTCCTCGTCGTCGATACGGTGGAGCGATTTCGGCGGGATCTTGCTCTTTTCACGGGCGGGCTTTCCCGCCTTCATTTCTTTTTCCGCTTTCTTGTAGTCCTCTTCGGTGAAGCGGGGCGTGGGGATGACTTTGGAGAGAATGATCTGCTGGATCGCCATGAGGATTCCGCGGAACATCCAGTAGATACCGATTGCGGCGGGAACGGTCCATGCGATCCACGCGGAGAGAAGCGGCATCGACCAGTTCATGATCTTCATGGAAGGATTGTTCTGCGCCTCAAGCGTTTCGGGAGACTGATAGGTGAACATTCTCGTGATCTTCTGCGTGATGAAATGGAACACCACGGTGAGCACGGGAATGAGCAGATACCACGACCAGAACGCGCCCGAGCCGTCGCCCAGAGGATCGTTCGGGAATACGGACACGTCAAAGTTAAGAAACGACATGTCGGGGATGATCGCCGTCTCGAGCTCCGGTGCGATCTCGAAAATTTTGGAGGCGCCGTCGCCGCCCGCTTCAATGATCTCCTTGACCTTGTTCATAACGGAGATATAGGGGCTTCTCGGGTTGAGCGTCGTGCCGAGCGTTTCGGTCAGATACGTCTGCAGCTCCCCGATTCTCTCCACGGTCAGACCGCCGATGTAGCGAAGGGGGTTTATAACGACGTTATAAAGCGCAAGCAGAATCGGCATCTGAATGAGAAGCGGCAGGCAGCCCGACGCGGGATTGTAGCCTTCTCTCTGGTAGAGATCCGTCATCTCGGTCTGCATCTTCTGCTGCGTGGCGGCGTCGGTACGGCCGGCGTATTTTTTGCGCAGAGCCGCCAGTTTGGGTGCAAGCTGTGCCTGACGGACGCTGTTTTTCTGTTGTTTTACGCTGAACGGCAAGAGAATAATCTGCATGATCACGGCAAAAAGGAGCAGCGCCAAAAGGTAGTTATCGACAAGCGAATAACAGATGCGCATGATCCAGCCTAAGGGCCGAGCGATAATATCAAGCATGACAGTATTTCCTTTGGGTTATTTGTGTTTCCACGGGCACTTGGGCACCGGATCGTATCCGCCCCTCGAGAACGGATTACACCGGAGCACGCGCCCGACGGCGAGCACCGTACCGCAGACGATCCCCCACTCCCAAACGGCGTCGATCGCATACCGGGAGCAGGTAGGGGTAAAGCGGCAGGTGGGTGCCCCCTTCAGGGGCGAGATGAATTTCCGGTAGAAATATACCGGGGAGAGCACGGCGGTCTTCACCCAGCCGTGGAGGGTCAAAAAGAACTTCGTCATCTTTCTCATGACGGGTTGTCCTCTTTGAACATTTCGAGCTTTCCGAGAGCTCTCTGCATGTCACGTTTTACGTCCTGCATTCTGACCTCTGTCGCGGCTTCGCGTGCGGCTATGACGATGAGGTATCCGGTTTTGAGGGTACGTTCCTTCTCAATCAGGCGGAACGCCTCACGGATGACTCTCTTCGCACGGTTTCTCTCGACAGCGCCTCCGATCTTCTTTGAGGCGGAGATACCGATTCGGTTGACGAACTTCTTATCGGGGCGCGCTTTCATGAAGCGGTAAGCCCGTCGATCCTTCAGAACGTACATAGAAAAAGCGGGGGCGGAGGCTCTCTTTCCTCCGCGGTACGCTTTACCGAACAGGTGATTTTCACGGATAGCGGTAAATTTCATACGTTTTTCGTTCTCGGTAAAAAGACGAAACGACCTCCGATGCTGACGGCTTATGCCTTGGCACCGGAGGTTACTGATTCGATTTCACCGATATGGACGGGATCAGTGCGTCAGACGCGCTCTGCCCTTTGCACGGCGTCTCTTCAATACTTTTCTGCCGTCGGCGGTCTTCATTCTTTTACGGAAGCCGTGTACTTTGCTTCTCTGGCGCTTCTTCGGCTGATACGTTCTAAGCATTTTTCAGTCCTCCTTACTGTTTTCAGGGTATTCGTTCGCATAGCACATATTATTATAATGGTGCATCGGGGGATTTGTCAAGGGGTTTAGGGGAATTTTTCGCGCAGATTGGCGATTTTTTTAGGGATTTTCTGCGGTTTTCAGGAGATTTTTCGGATGGGCTCGGCCCGCGCGGCGGGAGAAAGCCGCCATATCATACACTTAAGAAACGGCGTTGACATATTGCAGAATGTAGGGGGGCATTCCATATGCCCCCGTTCTGGTCGTCGTTCACGTATTTTCGGGCGGATATGGAATCCGCCCCTACCAAATAGCCGTATATTTCATCTTCCTCTTCCCCCCTTTTTTACCCCCTCCCCCCTTGCTTTTCTATTAAGTATATGTTATAATATATATAATTACTATATACTTGACTTTTTCATCGAAAGGAGCCCGCCGAAAACTTCCGGCGCGGCACGTGATTTTATGTATTCTCCCACTGATTTCAAAGCCGTCTGGGATGCCATCTTCGAAGAGATCAAAAATACCGGCGTGCTCTCCTCTACCGCTCTCGATTTCTGGTTCGGACGCGTTCGCATCATCTGCATTGAGAACGATTTTCTCGTTCTTTCCGCGGAAAACGATATCAAGCAGAACGGCATCATGAATAAGTACGGTGAGGTTCTCTCCAATGCAGTTGAAGCCGTTCTCGGCTCGCCTCACCACATTGATATCATCATCGAAAAGCCGACCGCGCCGCTCGAGGGCGAGGGCCGCGTGATCTCTCCGCTTGAACGGGCTCGTGAGCTTGAGGCTGAGGCGGCCGCCACAGCGCAAAAGGAAGAAATTAAAACAGTCGGCGGCGAGCGCCGTCTCTCCTACAACAACGAATACACGTTCGATAACTTCATCGTAGGCGGATCGAATGAATTCGCGCACGCGGCGGCACAGGCTGTTGCAAACAACCCGATCGCCACGTACAATCCTCTCTTTATCTACGGCCCGTCGGGACTCGGCAA
This sequence comes from Eubacteriales bacterium, assembly GCA_045611685.1. Taxonomy (GTDB): domain Bacteria; phylum Bacillota; class Clostridia; order Oscillospirales; family CAG-272; genus SIG701. Next base: position 5,396 of record JAZKXO010000015.1, read on the forward strand.
AACGCATCTGATGTTCGCCATCACGAACAAGCTTTTCGAAAAGTTCCCCGATATGAACGTCATTTACGTCAACTGTGAGGATTTCACCAATCAGCTGATTGAGGCGATCTCAAGAAAAAACAACACGGAATACCGTGAGAAATTCCGTGAGAAATACCGCAAGGCGGACATGCTCCTCATCGACGATATTCAGTTCATCGCCGGCAAGGAATCGACGCAGGAGGAATTCTTCCACACGTTCAACGCACTCTATCAAGAGAAAAAACAGATCATCCTGACCTCCGACCGTCCGCCGAAGGAAATGGTAACGCTCGAGGAAAGAATACGCTCCCGCTTTGAGCAGGGCGTGCTCGCGGATATTCAGCTGCCCGATTACGAATTGCGTCTGGCAATCCTCAAAAATAAAGCCGAGAGCATGAATCTCAAAATCAGCGATGACATTTTAGCGTATATCGCCGAAAAGCTTCATTCGAACATCCGTCAGCTTGAGGGCATTATCAAACGGATTTCCGCAAATCATCTTCTCAGCAGCGCCGACATCGATATGGATCTCGTGCGCTCGCTCGTACCGATGTTCCAGCAGGATACAGAGCCGGTCGGCGAAACCGCGGAGAAGATCATCTCTGCTGTGGCAAAGCGGTACGGCGTCACGCCCGACGATATCCTCGGTACGAAACGGACGAAGGATATCAAGGACGCCAGAAATCTCTGTATGTACGTGATCCGTCAGGTGACGGAGCTTTCGCTCCCCGCGATCGGTACGATGTTTAACCGCGATCACTCGACGGTGCATTCGAACATCACGGCGGTGGAAAAGCAAGTGAAGAACGATCCCGCTCTGAACGCGGAGATCTCGGATATCAGACGGGAGATCAAAAAATAAGAGAGACATGGGGCTGCTCGCCCCATACCCCCGCAAGGGGGTTTCCCCCCTTGACCCCATACTGTAAAACGGTAAATATTTCTCTGAATCTCACCTTTCCACATGCCATCTCGCAACTTTTGCTCACGAAACGAGGTTTTCGGTTTTTTGCCAAAGGCAAAAACGCATGCCTCTGCATGCGAGAAAATCCTCGCCGAGATGGCCGGCTCTTCTTTGAAATTTTTAAATTTCAACATGCCATCTCGCGTTTTCAACAGCGTGTGGAAAACCTTGTGGAAAATATGTTCACCGAAGAGTGGATTTCGTTTGGAAAACATAGGCGTCCATTCCATATCGGATTTTGTTTTCGGGAAATATTTCCCTTTGGAAATTGTGGAAACCGAATCGGATGAGAACGGTTGAAAACTCCTTTTTCCGATCGACACGATCCGACGCTGTGGAAAACGTTTACAGAATCGCTTGTTGAAATTGTGTGGAAAAATTTGTACGTTTTCCGATCGCATCGGCAGTGAGAGCCAAAGTCGGAAAAACGACACGGTTTCTGAAAATTCTTCCACAGATTATCCACAGCAAATAAAAAGATAACGAGATGCGGCAAAGGCGCAAAAGTGCCTGTTCTGCCGCAAAAATCACGGATTTCCACAGATCCAACACCCCCTACTGCTGCTACTGCTGAAAATATATATATATTTATATATTTATATTTTTGTTTCAAAGAGACGGGCGGCCTTGGAGAAGGAGCCGTATTTATACCAATTCAAAAGAGCGAATCCGCGCGGGATAAAAATATCCGCCTGACGAGCTGATTTCTCCGCGCGAGAGATTCTTTTACTCGGGGGACTGTGTCCCCCGCACCCCCTCGTCAAAGCTTTTCAATCTTACATTTTAATTTCCGAAAGGAATCCATTATATGAAAGTATCCTTTGACCGCGACACGCTGATCCGCGTGATCACGCCGGCGGCAGGCATCGCCGCTATCAAAAACACTGCGTCCAATATCGAAGGCGTCCTTCTGGAATGCCCCGGCGAGGAGGAAAACACCTGCCGCGTCACCGCGTACGATATGGAAAAAGGTATGCGCACAACGATCCCCTGCGAGATCGAGGTACCGGGTAAGATCGTTGTGAAGACGCAGAATCTTCTGCAGATCATTCGTGCTCTCCCCGAAGGCATGATAGACATTACGGTTGACGAGCATTTTCGCGCCGTGATCTCGAAAGGAAAGGCGTCCTTTGAGATCTCCGTCACGCCGGGTGAGACGTTCCCTCTTTTGCCGCTGCTCGCGGGTGATCGCAATTACACGATGCCCCAGCACGTGCTTCGCGACGTCGTTTCCCGCACGATCTACGCCGTTGCCGTGAACGATCAGCGTGCCGCCTTCAACGGTGCGTATTTCAAAATCGAATCGAATCGACTTATGGTGATCGGATGCGACGGCAACCGCATTGCGATCTCGCATATTGATCTCCCCGGTGAGGATAACCCCGACGCCGCTGTGATCGTGCCGGGCCGCCTTCTCGGTGAGGTTCTCCGCATGATAAAGGATACGGAAGAAGACATGACCGTAACGCTTGCGCGC
>JAZKXO010000016.1:0-3858 GCA_045611685.1 Eubacteriales bacterium
TTCAAGGGATACTACCACGGCGTTGCGCCTTGGACGCAGAAGATCGATTATGCAGGTGTCCTCCCCGAGGACGTTATGCACAATATTTACGTAAATTGGAACGACCTCGACGAGCTCGAAGCCGTATTCAAAAAATACAAGGGCGAGATCGCGGCGGTCATTTCACAGCCCTATATGCACGGCAATTTTATGGATAACGTCCTCCCCGCCGACGGATTCTGGAAGGAGGTTCGCCGCCTTTGCACAGAAAACGGCACCGTTCTCGTTGTTGACGACGTCCGCGCGGGCTTCCGACTCGACATCGCGGGATCGGATCACTATTTCGGATTCGAGGCAGACCTTATCTGCTTCTGCAAGGCGCTTGCCAACGGATATAACGTTTCCGCGCTCTGCGGCAAGAATTTTCTCAAAAATACCGTTTCGGGAATGTCGTACACGGGCAGCTATTGGCTCTCCGCCGTGCCCTTCGCCGCGGGAATTGCTTGTATAAACAAAATGAAGCGGCTTGATATGCCGCGCACCCTCATCGAAAAGGGTGAAAAGCTCAAATCGGGACTCATTGCCGCCGCCGAGCGCAATGGTTTCGATCTCCGCGTCACGGGCGCGCCCTCGCTCTTCTACCTCCGCATAGCCGACGACCCCACGCTGATGCTTCATCAGGAGTGGATCGCCGAGTGCGTCAAGAGGGGAGTATTCTTCACAAACCACCACAACCACTTCATCAACGCCGCCATCACCGAAGCCGACATCGCCGAAACCGTCGATATCGCCGAGGAGGCATTTGAGGTTGTGAGAAAAAGGCATTAAATTTTTTCAGAGAGTCGCTTGCGGCTCTCTGTTTTTTTCTCAAAGGTATGGACTTTTTTTGAAAATGTGATATAATATATAGGAAGTAAAAATAAAGGTGATCTGATATGGTCAAAAGAATTATAAAGGAATATGCTCTCATAACCTTCGGTGCGGTGATGGCTGCGGCGGCGATTTACTTTTTTATGCTTCCAAGCCACGTTGCTATCGGAAGCGGCTCGGCACTTGCAATGGTGCTGTCAAATTTCATACCGCTTCCCGTTTCGGTAATCTCACTTTCCTTGAATATCATATTTTTGATTTTGGGATTCGTCCTCATCGGCCCCGAATTCGGCGCAAAAACGGTTTATACCACCATTCTTGTGCCCCTTTCGCTCGGCGTTTTTGAAATCTTTTTTCCGAATTTTCAGTCGCTGACCGAAGATCCGCTGATCGATATGATCTGCTATCTTCTCGTTGTCGGCATCGCAATGGCGATCCTTTTTTCAAACAATGCCTCGTCGGGCGGGCTTGATATCGTTGCCAAAATAATGAACAAGTACCTCCGAATGGAGCTTGGCACAGCCATCTCTGTTTCGGGACTTGCCGTTGCGCTGACCACGATATTCGCATATGACACAAAAACCGTTGTCCTCAGCCTTCTCGGTACATATCTCAGCGGAATAGTTGTTGACAGATTTATTTTCGGACCCAACATCATGCGCCGCGTCTGCATTCTTTCGCAGGATCATACGCAAGAGATCGTCGATTATATTCTCCACGAGCTCCACAGCGGCGCATCTCTCTATGACGTCATCGGCGCTTACGATAACATCACCCGCCGCGAAATACTGACCATAGTCGATAATAACGAATACCGCAAGCTGATGGAGTTTGTCAAAAAGACAGACCCGAAGGCATTCGTCACCGTTTATTCGGTCAACGAGCTGAGATATCAACCCAAAGTAAAAAATAAGTGAGGACATAAAAATGAAAAATTTCGAAAAACTTCTTCTCCCCCTCATCCTTGAGGCGGGCAAAATTATGACGGGCGCGCGCGATATTGAGGGCGCGGTCAGCGAAAAGGGCGGCGATGCGGCTAATATGGTAACCGTTTACGACGTCGCCGTGCAAAATTTTCTTATGAATGAGATCAGCAAGATCATTCCCGATGCCTTTTTCTTCGCAGAGGAAAAGGAAAACAACGCCGAGGATCTTATGCGCGACTATTGCTTCGTCATTGACCCGATCGACGGAACCTCGAATTTTGTGCACGAATACAGACATTCCTGCATCTCGGTTGCTATGTTTTCGAAGGGCGACATCAAGTTTGCGGCGGTCTACGATCCCTATCAGGACGAGATGTTCTCTGCCGTCGAGGGCGGCGGCGCATTCCTCAACGGCAAGCCGATGAAGGTCTCGGAGCGCAATATGTCCCACTCGATCGTCGCATTCGGCACCTGCCCCTACTATAAGGACACGCTTGGAAAGAAGACCTTTGAGCTTGCTTACGAGCTTTACCGCGCGTGCAGCGACGTCCGCCGACCCGGCGCGGCGGCACTCGACCTTGCCTACCTCGCCGCAGGCAGAAATGACATCTTCTTCGAGATCGTCCTCTCCCCTTGGGACATCGCGGCGGGCAATCTGCTCATCAAGGAAGCCGGCGGAATCATAACAAACTCCGAGGGCGAGGATATCGACTTTTCCGCCCCCTCCTGCGTCCTCGCATCCAATCCCACGGTTTATGACGAGTTTTATAAGATCGCAACAAAGGTATTGACTAAGTAATGAAGATCTCCCAAAACGCGAAAAATGCAATTTATCTCGGTTCGCTTTGCTCGGTGGCGTATTTCGCCGTTTACATAGCAAGAAATATCCTTTCTGCCGTCACGCCGCAGATGGTTGCGGACGGCTTTACCGAGGAGTATATAGGAAGCGTTTCGGCGCTCTATCTCCTCTTTTACGCCTTCGGTCAGCTCATAAACGGCGCGATCGGCGACAAGATCAAGGCGAAGTATATGCTCACAATGGGTCTTTTCTTCGCGGGCGTGACGAATCTGCTCCTGCCCGTAATCATCGAAAAGCCGAATGCGGCAATGATCGTCTACGGTTTGACCGGATTCTTCCTTTCGATGATCTACGGCCCGATGACGAAAGTGGTTTCGGAAAACACCGAGCCGATCTACACCACCCGTTGCTCACTCGGATATACCTTTTCTTCGCTTCTCGGATCTCCCGCGGCGGGTATCCTTGCGGTGTTCCTCACGTGGCAGAGCGTGTTCTTCGTCAGCACGGGCGTGCTTGTAGCGATGGCGGCAAGCGTTTTCACTTGCTTTACCGTTTTTGAGAAAAAGGGACTCGTAAAATACGGTCAGTATAAGCCGAAAGAGAAGGGCGCGGGCAATCTGAAGGTTCTTTTTGAGCGTCAGATAGTCAAATTCTCGTTCATCTCGATACTGACGGGCGTCGTCCGCACTTCGGTCGTCTTCTGGTTGCCCACCTATATCGCGCAGTATCTCGGCTTCACTCCGACCGATGCGGCGAGCATTTTTACGGGCGCAACCCTTGCCATCTCGATGACCTCCTTTATCGCGATCTTCCTTTATGAAAAGCTCGGCCACGATATGGATAAGACGATCCTCATCGTCTTCACCTCGTCGGTCATCTTCTTCACGCTCACATATTTCGTCAAGATTCCCGTGCTCAACATAATCTTCATCGTGCTTGCCATTATGTCCTCGAACGCGGCGGCAACGATGCTCTGGAGCCGCTATTGCCCCAGCCTGCGCGACACGGGACTTGTATCCTCGGCAACGGGATTCCTCGATTTTCTCAGCTATTCCGCCGCCGCACTTGCCAATATAACCTTTTCGGGCGCAATCGAGGCGATCGGATGGGGCAACCTCATCCTCGTTTGGATCGGACTTGTCACCCTCGGCGTGATAGTTGCCCTCCCTTATAGAAAATTTTTCAAAAAAGCGGTAAAAAAATGTGTAATATAGCAGGTTACGTCGGCTCGCGCAGAGCCGCACCGATAAAAATGGAAATGCTCCGCCGCGAGGAAGGCTTCGC
>JAZKXO010000017.1:0-1947 GCA_045611685.1 Eubacteriales bacterium
TTCACGGGAATCGGAACAGCCTTGCAAATGTCAGCCAAGGTTTCGGTGGAAGTGAGAACGGTCTTTACCTTTGTCGTGGTTGGATAGATCGCGCCGACGCCGAGGTAATCAGCTCCGCTCTCGTATGCTTCAAGCGCCCACGGAACGGTCTTGGCGGTTGCACCTATAATGAAGTTATCACCCAAGATCTTGCGTGCAGTCGCAATAGGCATATCCTCTTTTCCGAGGTGAACGCCCTCTGCTCCTACGGCAAGGGCTACGTCTATACGGTCGTCAATGATCAGCGGAACACCGTATTTCTTCGTCAGCTCGTGAACCTTTTCGGCAAGCTCGATGTACTCCATTGTAGATTTGTTTTTCTCACGGAGCTGCAAAATCGTCGCACCGCCTGCGAGCGCTTCTTCCGCACGGCGAAGAAATTCTGCTTCCTCAAAGCCCGTAGAATCGGTTATAAAATAAAGTGTTGTATCGAAATTTTTCATATTCGCTCCTTATACATACAGATAGTCGTTCAGCACGGGCTGAAGTCCTTCGCCCTCGATATCCCGATACATCCGCTCAAGACTGCGGTTATCGTCAATCTCAAACTGCTCGTCGCCCTGAACCTCGTCGCTCTCTTTTCCGCTGTATTTGCTTTCGTGGTCGCCGATGCCCGTAGAAACACCCGCCGAAACCTTGGTAGCGGCGATCTTCACGATGCCGTTGCGGAACTCCGCACTCTCACGGGAGGATACGGTGATACCGACGAACGGAAGGAAGATACGGTATGCGCAAATGATCTGACAGAGCTGTTTTTCGTGAACGTCAAGGGGATTTATCTTGTCATTGTTGATGATAGGACGAAGTCGGGGACAGGACAGCGACATCTCGGCGTGAGGATACTTTCTCTGCAAATAGTAGACGTGCAATGCACTTGCCAAAGCATCCTTGCGGAAATCGGAAAGTCCAAGCAACGCCGAAAACGCCACACCTCGCATACCGCCGCGCAAGGCTCGCTCCTGCGCGTCAAAGCGGTAGGGCCACACGCGCTTGTGTCCGAGCAGATGAAGCTGTTCGTATCTATCGGTATCGTAGGTTTCTTGGAACACGGTCACGTAGTCTGCTCCGCATTCGTGAAGGTATTTATACTCATCGGTATTGACGGGATATATCTCAAGTCCGACCATACGGAAATACCTTCTCGCCAGCTTGCAGGCTTCGCCGATGTACTCCACGTTGCTCTGCGCACGGCTCTCACCCGTCAGAATTAAGATTTCCTCCATTCCGCTGTCGGCGATGACCTTCATTTCCTTTTCGATCTGCTCCATAGAGAGCTTCATTCGGTTGATGTGGTTATAGCAATTAAAGCCGCAATATACGCAATAGTTCTCGCAATAGTTTGCGATATAAAGGGGCGTAAAGAGATACACGGTGTTTCCGAAATGCTTACTCGTTTCAAGCCTTGCACGCTCTGCCATCTGTTCGAGAAACGGCTCGGCGGCAGGTGACAAAAGCGCCTTGAAGTCCTCGACGGAACAGGTGGTATGCTCCAATGCGGCACGAACATCTCTTGCCGTATATTTGCTGTAATCATAGGTGTTCATCTGCGACATTACTTTGGAACACACATCCGACTCTATAATCTCCATGTCGGGCAGATATTCCATGTGGTTCTTACGGCTCGCGGGATCATTTTCGATGCGATGTTTTTTTGCAAGTGCTTCGGGCGACAGATGCTCCGAGTCTACAAAGAATTGATTTTCCATATTGCGCTCCTTAATCACGAAGGAAGCCCGTCAAGGGGCCGGATGCGGATGCGCCGCGGGCCAGCACTCTGCCAAGTCCCGAAAGATATGCCTTACGCCCCGCTTCGATAGCCTGCTTGAACGCCGATGCCATCATAGGAAGATCGCCCGCGGTTGCAAGCGCGGTGTTCGCCATAATTGCCGCCGCGCCCACCTCCATCGC
>JAZKXO010000018.1:0-2346 GCA_045611685.1 Eubacteriales bacterium
CACGGACGTATCCGCGATCCGCGTACATTCTCTTCGCCGTGTGGGCGCACCCACTGCATCAAACGCGAATTCCAACCGCGGTGAGCTCATAGCAGCCGTCACCGCCGCACTTGCGGAAGAACTGGGTACGGACGTATCCGCAATCCGCGTGCATTCATTCAGAAAGATCGGCTGATCTTTCACCAAAAACGTTATATCCCCATTTAAAATCTTGAAATTTATTAAAAGGAAGGTATCCCTTTATGAAAATGTATAGAGTTAATGTAAACGGCAATTTGTACGAGATCACCCTTGAGGTTGTTGACAAGGCAAACGTCGCTCCCGCAGCCGCTCCCGCTCCTGCACCGCTTGCAGCTCCGGCTCCCGCAGCCGCTCCTGTTGCAGCTCCTGCTGCTCCCGCTCCTGCTGCAACCCCTGCAGCCGCAGGCTCCGAATCCATCACGGCTCCGATGCCGGGCACGATTCTCGCCGTTAACGTAACGAACGGTGCCGCCGTCAAGAAGGGCGACGTTCTCTTCATTCTTGAGGCGATGAAGATGGAAAACGAGATCATGGCACCCCGTGATGGCGTGATCGCTTTCGTAAACACCACCAAAGGCTCGTCCGTTGAATCCGGCGCAGTTCTCTGCACCCTCGCATAATGTCTGAGGACGTGCTTGCATGGAAACTATCCTCAACTTTTTAAACCAAACGGGTTTTTCCATGATCGCCGACAACTGGAAAGTACTTTTGATGATTCTCATCTCTTTCGTGCTTATGTTCCTCGCGATCGTGAAAAAATTTGAACCGATGCTGCTTTTGCCCATCGCGTTCGGTATGCTTCTGACCAACCTGCCCGGCGCAGGTATGTATCACGAGATTCTTTTTGCCGGCGGACACGTCCACTGGGATCTCTTCGGGGGTGCACCCGTTACGGCAGAGCTGCTCGCAGAACTCGAAGCGGCCGGCGTTTCCGAAGCTATACGAAACACCGTAGCCGTAGGCGAGACGATCTCTATCGGCCTTATCGACATTCTGTATCTGGGCGTTAAGCTGGGTATTTATCCCTGCCTTATCTTCCTCGGTGTCGGTGCAATGACCGATTTCGGTCCCTTGATCGCCAACCCGAAGAGCCTGCTTCTCGGCGGTGCGGCACAGCTCGGTATCTTTGCAACCTACATAGGCGCGAAGCTGATGGGCTTTACCGCCGCACAGTCTGCCTCCATCGGTATCATCGGCGGTGCGGACGGCCCGACTGCGATCTACCTTACCTCTTTCTTGGCACCGGAGCTTCTCGGTCCGATCGCCGTTGCCGCATACTCCTATATGGCGCTCGTCCCGGTTATTCAGCCGCCGATTATGAAACTCCTGACGACGAAAGAAGAGCGTCAGATCGTCATGACGACGCTTCGCCCTGTGTCAAAAACGGAGAAGATCGTATTCCCGATCATCATCACCGCGTTTGTAGCCTTGCTCGTTCCCTCGGCAACTCCGCTTGTCGGCTGTCTCATGCTCGGCAATCTGTTCCGTGAATCGGGTGTCGTGGAACGTCTCAACAAGACGGTACAGAATGAACTGATGAACATCGTAACCGTGCTGCTCGGCATTTCCGTCGGTGCTACGGCAACCGCCAACACGTTCCTCTCTCTCAGCACGATCAAGATCATGATTATGGGCGTCGTCGCATTCTCGCTCGGTACTGCGGGCGGTGTGCTCCTCGCCAAATTCATGAATCTGTTCCTCAAAAACAAGATCAATCCGCTCATCGGTTCTGCGGGCGTTTCCGCCGTGCCGATGGCTGCCCGTGTGTCTCAGGTAGTCGGACAGAAGGAAAACCCGTCCAACTTCCTGCTCATGCACGCCATGGGTCCGAACGTCGCCGGTGTAATCGGTTCTGCGATCGCCGCCGGTGTACTGATGGCACTGTTCGGCTGATCCCCGCACTCATTCCACAGAAAGGATATTAACATTTATGGCAAAGAAACTGTATATAACCGATACGATCCTCCGCGACGCGCATCAGTCTCAGGCTGCGACGCGTATGCGCATCGAGGATATGCTCCCCGCCTGCGAGCTTCTCGACAAAGCGGGCTACTGGTCCCTCGAATGCTGGGGCGGCGCTACGTTTGACGCCTGCATGCGTTATTTGAACGAGGATCCGTGGGAGCGTTTGCGCGCCCTCAAGAAAGCAATGCCCAACACGAAACTCCAAATGCTGTTCCGCGGACAAAACATCCTCGGCTACAAGCACTACGCAGACGACGTGGTGGACGCGTTCGTTAAAAAGTCTATCGAGAACGGTATTGAAGTCATCCGTATTTTCGACGCTCTGAACGATCCCCGTAACTTAAAGCAGGCAGTTGCGTC
>JAZKXO010000019.1:0-1822 GCA_045611685.1 Eubacteriales bacterium
CAAGCTCGAATTCGTTGCCGAGTACCTCTTTACACACGAAGTAATCGACGGCGACCAGTTCAAGTGCGCAATGGAGGCTGAAGAGCCCACCGTGGAAGCTCTTGAAGAGATCGCGGCTGAAAAGAAGCGCAAGAGCGAAGAAGCCAACGCCCGTCGCCGCGATCAGCAGGAAAAAGAACGCCTTGAGAAGGAGCGCCTTGACCGCGAAGCCTTCGAACGCATCAAAGCCGACCTCCGCGGAGAGGACATCGATAAGATGGATTTTTCCGAGAAGAAGGATAATGCTGAAAAGAAGGACGAAGATGAGAAAAGCGATCAGTGATCGTTTTTCGAGTGAACAGTGGACAGTGGACAGTGGACAGAAAGACGCGAGTTGATAATTTAATTCGGCGTTTCAGTTCTTTGTATAGCTGAATCACTCAATACAATAAAAACTCGGATATTGCGTTTGCAATATCCGAGTTTTTTGTGATTAAATTATTTAGCTGAACGAGAACCAAAGACACGAAACAAAACTATTTGCCCGCATCTTTCTGTCGACTGTCCACTGTCCACTGTTCACTCGTCCCCCGCCAAATAGCGGAAAAACGCAGCAACTATCGCTCACCACTCAACTAAAATCGTCACCCACAAATCTGCGCAGATCGATCTTATACTGCGCGGGAATTCGCGCGGCTTCGGCTTCGTGGCGGGACTGATGGTCCATTCTGTCATTGCCGAAGTCCTTGATCTTCTGCTTCTTCTCGCCGCCGGGCTTCTTGTTCGGGTTCTTTGCCTCGGGGCACTTGTCCGCCGCCATATGCGCGTCAAGCAGAGCCTTGAGATACTCCACTCGCTCGCCGCCCTCGTCATACTTGTTGATATGCTCGGGGCATTCGTCAAAATACGCGTATTTATCGTGAAGTCGGCTATAGATCAGCTTATCCCCCTCGCCCGCAACCATATAGCAAGCCTTTTCGCCGCATTCATACTGCGAATAGACCTCCGAGTGCTTGCCCGAGAGGATGTCGATGCCGTCGAACTCTGCGGGATCGTAATCAACCCCGAAGATCGAGAGGAGTGTGGGCGCAACGTCAACGAGCGAAACGGGATCGCATCTCTCGCCGCCCTCCATTCCGGGAACGCGGAGGATGAAGGGGATGCGGTTCGCCGAGGAAAGCATCGTGCGCTTGCCCGCGTGGCGGTAGTCGCCGAGGGTCTCGCCGTGGTCGGCGATGAAGAGGATAACGGTGTCCTCATACATACCCTTCGCCTTGAGTGCGTCGGTGATTCTGCCGATCTGGTAATCCATAAAGGAAACGCAGGCGTAGTAATAGTTTTTCGCGCGGCGGATGTCGTGATCCGTCATACACAGCACGTTGTCAAGGTCGAATGCAGGGGGCAAAAGGAACTTCAGATCGGGCGTTTCCTCGGGCACAAAGGGAGCCTCGGGCATATCGCGGAAGAGCTTGTTCCAGGGCGCTGGCGGACAGAAGGGCGGATGCGGATGGATGAAGGAGGACATCAGAAACATCGGCTTTTCGGGGTCGCATTTCTCGATGAACTCGACCGAGCGGTCGCCGATCCACTGCGTCGGGTGCGCCTCTGCGGGCAGCTGGCTGACTTGGGGAACATAGTACATATCGCTGCGCTGACCGTTGTAGTCGAAAACGTTCTTGTAGGGGGAATTTTCTATGTATTTGGTGTAATCGTCCTCGGGGTTGGACAACTCTTCCTGAGTGTGGCGGCTGCCAAAGCCCATAAGTCCGTATCTGTCCCAAACGTGGTGCATCTTGCCGACACAGCAGGATTCAAAGCCCGCCCGTGTGAGCATAGAATAGAA
>JAZKXO010000020.1:0-1024 GCA_045611685.1 Eubacteriales bacterium
CTTGCCGCTAGTACCCGGGATGGCGGTATCTGCCGCCGTAACCGTCCAAATAACGTCATTACCTTCCAGAGTTAGCTCAACAGGATAAGGGGTATCTTCGCCCGTTCTCTGTGCGATAAGCTGTGCGACACCGGGGCCGTAAAGCTTTTCCCAACGAACGGTGTTGAACACAATTTGACGAGACCGGTTTTCGCCCTCTCTGCCAAGGCGCAGCGGTTCACCTGCTTTTGCTTCGATTATCAGCATTGTTATCCCTCCTTAATTAGCGGACGAAAAGACGGACAAAGGAATAATTGGAGATTTGAGCCTCGTAAGCCGCAGATGCGACAAACTTGATTGCCGTTACCGTTGTGGCAGAAGTCGCCGTATAACCCGCCGTAAATTTAGCCGCGGAGCCGGTCGTTTCCCAAGAGTCTACTTTATCCATCCATTTTTCGTCGCATTTTATTGCGTGTACCCATGTGCGATATTGGACGGTCGAATCACTACCGAGCACAATAACTCCGGGCAGAGAGTTCCCGTCTTGGTCAACAATAGAGGCAGACCAAGAACTCGGAACAGTCCCCGTCCATCTCGCCGAACCCACGATCAAAATAAATTCGCTGATAGAAGAAAAATCCACTTCCTCGTCGAGTTCAAGCGTATAGGTATCGTCCGGGTCATTGGTAATATACGCATCCATAAGATTGATGGCGCTACCAACCATTCTCCACTCAGAGGAACCGCCCGTAGAGGCAGGCAAGTCCTGAGCAACGGCGTTTCCGTCTGCATCAAAGCCAACGACCTGCCCCTCCGCGCCGGTGATCTTGTCCTGCTTATCGCTCAAAGCATCGAACACACCGGCGGATTTCACCAGATTTGGACTACCCTCGGTCGGTTCTTTATCGGCTCCTTCCGCCAAATCTCGCACCGCATTGTCCACATACCCAAAAATATCCTCCGCATTGCCCTGCGGATCGTAGACTGATGCAAGCATATCGCCGGTTCCGTTTCCGGAGGGTCCTTGCGCCGCAACTCCGGTATC
>JAZKXO010000021.1:0-19779 GCA_045611685.1 Eubacteriales bacterium
ATCGCTTGCGGCAGGCCTTGCAGCGTTAAATGTTGTAAAGATAATTACCGGTCTTGTAAACGCGTTTAAAGCATTTAAGGCCGCCCAGGAGGGCGCGACCGTTGCACAATGGCTGCTAAACGCAGCGATGAACGCGAACCCGATCGGAATTATTATCGCAGCTATAACGGCGCTTGTGACCGCTTTCGTTGTTCTTTGGAATAAATCCGAGGCTTTCCGTCAATTTTGGATTGATCTCTGGGAAGGCATAAAGGACGCGCTCAGCGCGGCATGGGAATTTATTTCCGGCGTATTTACCGAGGCCTGGGACATAATCAAAGAGACCGTCACCGGCGCGCTTGACTTTATAACTGAGGTTTTCAGCAGCGCATGGGAAGGCATCAAGGCGGTCTGGGACAAAGTAACCGGATTTTTCTCGGATATTTGGGAAGGCATCAAAAAGACATTCGAGTCAGTAACCGACTTCTTCGGCGATCTTTTCGGCGACGCATGGGAAGGCATAAAGAAGGTCTGGGACACCGTAACCGGATTTTTCTCGGATATTTGGGAAGGAATAAAAGAGGTTTTCAAACCCGTCGGCTCGTTCTTTAGCGACATTTTCGAGGGAGCAAAGAAGGGCATAGAAACGGTCTGGGACGGATTGACCGCAGTAGTAAAGGCGCCAATCAATTTACTAATTGACGGTCTAAACACTTTTATCCGCGGCCTGAACAAAATACAAATCCCGGACTGGGTGCCGGCCGTAGGAGGCAAGGGCATCAACATCCCGACAATTCCGAAACTATACGCCGGCGGCGTCTTGAGAAAGGGCCAGGTCGGATTGCTTGAAGGCAGCGGCGACGAGGCGGTGGTCCCGCTTGACCGGAACCGCGCATGGATCTCGGCGGTTGCGGCCGACATGAGGCGCGCCCTGCAGGCAGAAGGCGCAGGCAGCGGCATCGGCGGCACCGTAATCAATAACACATTCAACCAGACCAACAACAGCCCGAAAGCGCTCGACCGTTTGGCAATCTACAGAGACACGCAGCGCCTGACGGACATGATGAAGGGAACGATGCGGAAGGAGGCGGCGAATGCTTAAAATCACGGCTACAAACGCATACAATAACAGCTTGCAGGTCACACAAAATTCTCTGTTTCGGGTGACGGCGGAGGGACTAAACCCTCCGCCGGGAACTATTTACACGGCAGAGATGGCCAGCAAAAACGGCAGCCTGTACAACACGAGCCGCGTCAACAACAGAAATATAATCTTGCATATTTGGCCGGCAGGACGCAACACGGAGGCGGCCCGCCTTGAGCTTTACAAGGTTTTTAAGGTTTCCAAATTTGTGCGCTTGCACATACAGACACCCGCCCGCGATTGTACGGCGGAGGGCTACATCGAGGACATGCCGTCCGATTTCGACCAGCCGGCACAGGAGATGCCCATCTCGATTATATGCCCCGACCCGTTTTTAATAGCCACCACAGCGACGGAGAAGACGCTGAACACGGCCGGAACGGCGGAGACGATAAACAACACGGGTGACTTCGAAAGCGGCGCCGTGTTTGAAATTACGGCCACAGGAGCGGTGGAGGGCTTGACGATCAGCAACGCAACGACCGGCGAGAGCTTCGGCATCGCGGTCACCCTTGCAGCGGGCGACAAGGTAACGCTGAACACGAAGCAAGGCGAAAAGGCGCTTTATTTGACCCGCAGCGGTCAGGCACCGGTGAACGCGTTAAACCTTATGACCGACGGCAGCGCCTGGCCAATCTTGCAGCCGGGCAACAACTCCGTCGCGTTTACCGCGACAAGCGGAGGCGCGAACGCCAGCATGAAAGTGACATTTTCCGCGCTTTACGGAGGCATCTAAATGCAAAGTACAATTTTTTATTTTTTGGATGACCAGCTCAACATCCTGGCGGCGTTTGACACCTACAAAAGCGCGATTTTTACCGGGCGATATTACGAGCCGGGCGACTTCGAACTATACATCCCGGCAACGAAGCAGGCGCTGGAGCTTGCGCGGGCGGCGTCTTTTGTAACCAGGGCGGACAAGACCACGGCCTGCGGCATAATTGAGAAAATAGGCATCCAGAGCAGCGAGGAGGGCGACTTCCTGCTGATTGCAGGACGGGACGCCGCGGCGCTTTTGGAGCGGCGCATCGTTTGGAAACAGACGACCTACAACGGCAAGGCGGAGAAGATCATCCGGAACCTGATAGAAACCGCATTTATTACGCCGGAAATCGCCGCGCGGGCCGTTTCCAATTTCGACCTGGCAGCAGAAATCGGCGAGAACACGCCCGTCCGGGTGCAGTATACCGGCGACACCATAGGCAGCGCCGTCCAGGCGATCTGCAGGACCACGGGCACCGGCTACCGCGTAACGCTTGACCTTCCTAACAAGCGGTTCGTGTTTGCGCTTTACAAGGGCACAGACCGCAGCTTCAACCAGAACACAAATCCATACGTTGTTTTTTCGTCGGATTTCGGAAACTTGATCTCGACGGCATACGAGGAGGACGCGACGGAGGCAAAGAACGTCGCCCAGATTGCAGGAGAAGGCCAGGGCAACGAGCGGGTCAAGGTTGCGGTGGGCACCGCGTCCGGACTTGCGCGCAATGAAACCTTCATAAACGGCCAGCAGCTAAGCAACAACGCCGGAGAGCTTGATGAACTAACTTATAAGAGCATCCTGGCTGAGGAAGGCAACCAGGCGCTGGCGGAGCTAATAGCGACCAAGAGCATCGACGGAGAGGTCGCGCCGGCGTATAATTTCGAGCTCGGCCGCGATTATTTCCTCGGCGACATAGTACAGATCGCGAATGAGTACGGATACCACATGCAGCCGCGCATTATTGAGGTAATAGAGAGCTGGGCCCCGGAGGGCTACACCTGCGTCCCGACTTTCGAGCAACAAACAAGCTGACATTTTCTCCCCCATACTATAACGCTCACCGGAAAAGGCCGACGCGATCTGCGCCGGCTTTTTTCGTTGCAAAAAAAATATAAAAAAGTTTCAAAAACCGCTTGACTTCTTGACTATATAGGTATATACTTATATCAGAAGGAAGGGAACAGGAGGAAAACAAAATGAAAAGAAACTTAAACGCGAAAGAGATTGAAACAAGAAAAAAAGACATTGAAAGAATTACAAAAGAGATCGAAAACATGACGAACCAGAAACGCCGGATTTTCCTGGAAGCTACCCGGAACATTTTACAGAACGAAGTAAACACCGGAATCGGCCACGTTTTCAAACACTAAGAAAGAGGAGGACACGACAATGACGACAACGAACTGGAAAACATACGAGGAGCTCACGGAAGAGCAAAAAGCAGAGGTTCGCGAGATTATACGCCGCCGCTGGATTGCAGACGCTAAGGCCGAAAGAAAATATTTTCCCAGAGGCTGGGCAGAACTTACGGAGATTATAGAACTCCTCAACGAGAACGACGAAACGACGCGGGCCATGATTGAAGACAACTGCGAACCGGACAACACAATGTATATTGAAGCCCTCGAGCAGTTAGAGGCGGAGCGCTAAGAGAAACGGAGGACACGACAATGACAAAGACATTAAATTACAAGCAGATTATAGAAATTATAGCAGCGATTGACAGCCTGGACGCATTTAACACGGCCTGCGGCGAGATTGACAGGAGTTTTCAAGCAGACAAAATCAGCTGGAAAGACCACGAACAACTTTATAAGTTAGTAAGCCGCTTTTATAAACTTGTTGCAGAGGAACCGGAAGAGACAACACGAACAACATACAATTACAGCCGCACATATACAAAGAAGGAACCGGCGGAAACTTTCTGCTTGAGAATGAAGCAGCACGGACACCCGGCCTCGATCTGGCAAGGGCTGGACGGTTTCGGACAATTAGAGTATATTGTAAAATGGGATTGACGGAGGACACAACAATGAAAAATTATATTGCTAAGTTTTGGAGAAGCAACCCGCAGCTGAAAAACGGCGGTTATGAGACAACGCGAGCCATTGAAGCGGAGAACGCGAGAGCAGCAAGAAAGAAAGCCAGGGAAATCGAAAACGGGGTCCTGTACGGCAGCCTGCGGCTCGTTGAGATCTCGGCAGCAAGAGACGAGGAGGGAAACGCATGAGCGAGAAAAGGACAAGCGACGCCCAGCTCCGGGCCGTCGCGAAATACGACGCAGCAAACACGAAGCAAATTCTGCTGAAGTTGAACAAGAACACCGACGCCGACATCCTGGTCGCGCTTGAGGCTTGCGGAAATATACAGGGCTACATCAAAGCGCTGATTCGCGCGGATCTTGCAAAGGAAGGGAAAAAATGATAATACACGGCGCAAAAGAAACGGAATACTCCGATGCGGACCGCCCGGAAAAGGTCCGCGACTTTATCGAAAAAATAACAGCCTTGTGCAAAGAATACGGGTTCGTGATCGGACATGAGGACATCGGCGGTGCGTTTGAAATACACGACGAAAACAACCGCGACGGAATAGACGCAGAGTGGCTGGAGGCGGCCGTCTATATAAAGGACATCGCAGACTAACCAAAAGCGACCGGCGGAGCCGTTGACAGCGTACTGACAGCAAAAAGCGCGGAAAGCCGCATAAAATAAGGCTTTGCGCCTTGCCTTTTAATCAAGGTGCCGCGGGTTCGAATCCCGCGTGCTTCAAACAAGGAAAAAACAGCGGAAAGCCCGTAAATGCGGCGCTTTCCGCGTTTTTCATTTATAGCCATATATATCTATATATTGCCGTTTATTGACAGCAAAATGACAGCAAAAACGGGCCCCTGTCAGCAGAATGTCAGCAGAAAACGGCATCAATCCGCCCGCGGGCGTTTTCCTTTTCGGCATCCAAGTGCGCATATATACGGAGTATCATCTGCGCGCCGTTATGCCCCAGGAGGGCGCCCGCTTGTTTCAGGCTAATACCGGAATAATAGAGCTGCGTCGCATAGTTATGGCGGAACCAGTAAGCGGTCAGCTCAGGCCGCCCGAGCTTTTCGCGGATATGATCCCAAAAACGGCGGTAAACGGATTTTGACACATCCGGGAACAGGAGGTCCGCAGCTTTCGCGCCGGACTTTGTACGGACATTGTACCACGGCGCGACGCGATCGACGACGGACGCAGGCAGCGGCACCGTCCGCAGGCTTTGGTCCGTTTTCGCGCAGGGACGCAAAACGGGCGCATTTTCCGGGAAGACGACGGTCTGCCGGACGGAGACATCCCGGCGGACCAGATCGACATCACAGAGCCGCAAACCGAGTGCTTCCTCGCGGCGCAGCCCGCAGCCGTAAAGAAGGAAAACAAAACAATTTTCTTTTTCAGTAAAGGGCGCGGCGAGTAAATCTGCCGTTTCTGACGCCACAAAAGCCCGTTTTTCGCGTTTTTTGCGTTTCGGCGGTAAATTCACCATACTGCAAGGGTTCGCGGCTAAAACGCCACAAAAAACGGCTTGTGCGCAGGCTTGCCGCAGCAGCGTCAACAGGATCTCGGCAGTCCGGCGCCGATCTTGTAGAGAATTGACCGCGCGCTGGATTTCCGCCGGCGTAAGATCCCGCATCCGGAGACCGGCGAACAGCGGCCGCACATGATACCGCAGGCTGCGGTCATACATCGCGCGGGTGTTTTCGGATTTCGCGGCCTTGAACGTAGAAATATAATCGGCGACAAAATCCCCGACGAAGGCGGAACCGGATGCGCGCGCGGTTTCCGCTTTCGCGTTTCGGATTTTGGCCTCGAGCTCTGCAACCGTTTTTCCGTAAAGGGAAACCCGGATGCGGCGCCCGTTTTCGTCATAGCCGGCCCGGAATTGGTACTGATACCGACCATCGGCCCGGCGGGAATATTTCGCCATTGTTTACTCCTTCCCGCTTGCAGCATCGTCGGCCTGCTTGAGGTCCGCCAGCTTGCGAGCATAATCAAGCACACGTTCGCGGTCCGCAGGATTTGAGAGCACCGCGCGCAGCGTTACGACTTCACCCGGAGTCAGATCCGTCAGGACATCCCAATCATCACCGGCGCGCAGCGGACGGGCCCGCGGCACATCGTAACCCATGAGCCACGCTTCCGAGACATCAAGAGCCTTCGCGAGACAATACAATTTGTCTTGTTTTGGTAGAGTTTTACCGGAAACGTAGTTGTGTATATAAACCTTGTTTATTTCTACCCCGTAATAACGGGCAATCGGCGCGACCAGCGCAAGCAGATCGACCTGGCGCAGCCCGCGCTCCCGCAGGATCTCCTGCAGTCTTTTTGACGTTGTAGTTTTTTCCATACTTTCACCCCCCTTCAATTCAAATAATAACACAAGTTATTCGAAAGATAAACAAAACACAGCAAAAAAAGATATAAAAATATAATTTTCCTATTGCAAATCCCGAAAAGTTATGTTACTGTAACAGCAAAGTTATAAAAAAATAACCAGAAGGGAGGGAACCGAATGCAGCACGACTACAGCAAACTGAAGGGCCGCATCGTTGAGAAAAACGGCACTTTTGGCAATTTCGGCGACGCGATGGGATGGTCACCAGTAACGCGCACGAAGAAGCTGGCCGGAAAAGTTGACTGGACGCAGGCGGACATCGAGAAAGCAATCACAATTCTCGACATTGACCGCACGAGCATCCCGGAATATTTTTTTACACTTGCGGTTATAAATTCATAACCGAGAGGAGGCGACGATGTACGAGAAACGATGGATGACAATCGCCGAACTAAACCGGCAGGGCATCCCCAAACGGGTGCTCTACGAGATCTGCCACACGCCCGGCCAGCAATTAGCGGTTCAATTTGAGCGGCGCGGCGTTTGGAGAATTGACACAACCAGGCTCGACGAGGAGCTGAAACGGAGGGCAAGATGAGCAAAAAAGACGGAGTCCTGAGCGCAATCGGGCTGGCTTTCGTAATTTTGTTATTTTTGGGATTTTTCCGGTTCGAGGCGGAGCACCCGGAGCAGGCAGCGGCAGCGGAGGAGGAAGACACCGAGACCGGCCGCATCGTTTGGGCGCATACGCCAACAGCAACGGACACGCCGACACCGGCACCCACGGCAACAGAAACACCGACGCCGACAAAAGGACCGAAAACCAGCGCAACGCCGACGTTCACGGCGACACCTTCACCGGAACCGACGAACACGCCGACACCGAAACCCACAAAGACACCCACACCGAAACCGACGAAGACGCCGACACCCGCAGGAGAGAAGAAGACAACGGCAGCGGCAGGAACGAAGAAGGTCGAGCGCGGAGGACACGACTGGAAACCATACGCCAGGCACACGGCCATCACCGCGAAGAGCTCGCCACAATACGCCCTGCAGAAGAAGGCAAAGACGGACGACAACGGGCTGCGTTATGTATACGACCCGGAGGGCGTAAAACGCTACTGCGTCGCCTTGCCGGTCTATTGGGCAGGCGGAACGCTTGAGGACATCGGGCGGTGTTTCGACGTAGTAATGGAGAACGGCGCGGTCTTGCATTGTTGCCTGGGCGATCTTAAAAAGCGAGAGCACAGCCAGAACGGCGCCGGCAAGTTTGGAGCTCACGGCGAACTGTTAGAGTTTCAGGTCGACCAGAACAAGCTGCCCGACATTGTACGAAAATGCGGAGACATATCCCGGCTCGGCGGAGCTTTTGAGGGCGAGGCCGTAGAAATCCGCGTTTACGATCTTTTCATCGAAGGCTTCGGAGGTTGAGCATGGACGGAGAAGAAAAAACGAAATTCAGCCCGCACACATGCCCATGCAAGGACTGCGACCACAGACACCCAGGATGCCACACGATCCAGTGCGCCCCCTGGTGGATCTGGAACAAGTACATGGAGAAGCGGCGCGAATGGCGAGCAAAGGAAGCCCAGGAGCGGCAGCGGTGGTGGATGTACAGGCACGACTCGTTAGAGAAGGCGCGCACCAGACGCAAAAGCGCGAACACATACCACAGGAACAGAGGAGACACACCGACATGAGCTGGAACGGATGGAGCGGCTGGCGGCGATCTTTCGCGGCCGGCGGCAGCGGCAGGAAATACGGCAACCGCAAGGCGGAGGTCGACGGGCAAGTGTTCGACAGCCGGAAAGAGGCGCGGCGCTTTTATGAATTGCAGCTACTACAGGAGGCCGGCACGATCCGCGATCTGGAGACACAAAAACGGTTCCTGTTGATACCGACGCAGCGAGAACCGGACACCCAGGGCCCGCGCGGCGGAGTAAAGCCCGGCAAGGTCATCGAACGCGCGGTCGAGTATATAGCCGACTTTTACTATATCGACAACGAGACCGGCGAGGCGGTGGTCGAGGACACGAAGGGCATCCGAACAAAGGAATACATCATCAAGCGGAAATTGATGCTTTATTTGCACCACATAAGAATCCGCGAAATTTAACGAAACGGAGGAACAAAAGACAATGCAAGGCGACAGATGGATTATTGAAATCTACGACCGCGAGACGCGGCAGTGGAACGAGGAAGGCATCCCGGTCGAGGATTTCGGCAAATTATGGCGCGAGAGCGAGGAGCTGGCGCGGAGAGGCTACAAGGCCCGCATCGTAAAACTGAGCGGCCCGGAAACCCCGGAGCAGAAGCAGCCAGCAGGAGAAACCCCAGAGCTGCCCGAGCTTTTCCGGATGGCGCAGGCGGTCGGCTGTACGGGTCCGGCACCGTTTGACTGCGAATATTGCACCGAGAAGAAATGCCCGGTCACGGGCGAAGACATCCAGAGAGCGCAGGAGGAGGCAACGGAATGAAAATATATATTTCCGGACCGATCACCGGCCGCCCGCTTTCGCTTTGTCGGGCCGAATTCGCAGAAACGGCCAGCAAGATCCGAAAGACAGGACACGAGCCCGTGAACCCTTGTTTATTGCAGGACATCCTGAACCCGGAGACAACCAGCTGGGAGCAGTACATGGAGGCGGCGCTCGGGCTTTTGAGAGCTTGCGAAAGTATTTACTTTCTGCCCCGTTGGGAGAAGAGCAAGGGCTGCCGCGCGGAATACTACGAGGCCATGAGCGGCCGAAAAACGATTTTTTACGATCTTTCCGAGATCCCGCAGCAGGCAGCGGCCGGGACACGTTGAGCGGAAACGGAGGCAGAAAATGGAGGATATAAAGTGGTTTAAGTTGTTTACAGGATTTCACAACAACCGAAAAATCAAGCAATTGAAGCGGCTACCGAACGGCGCTGAGTTTGTTTGTTGTTGGGTGTTCCTTCTAGATCTTGCGGCAGCGGTAAACGACGACGGGCTGGTCTATTTTACGCAAGAAATACCATACACCGACGAGATGCTGGCCGCGGAGTTTGACATCCCGGTGCCGTTGATCCGGCAGGCGATGCAGCTTTTCGAGAAATTCGGAATGATTGAAATTGTAAACGATATCGCCCAGATATCGAACTGGGCGCGCTACCAGAACGTCGAGAGCCTGGACCGCGTAAGAGAGCAAACGAAGCTCCGGACGCGGGCATGGAGGGAAAGAAAACGGCTTGAAGCAAAGACCGAAAACGACACCCAGGAGCCCGCAGAAGACGCGGTGACGTCACACGAAACGTCACAGAAACGCAAAAGTGACGGTCTAGAAAGAAGAAAGAAGAAAGAAGAGAGAAGAAAAGAGAAAGAAGAAGGAGAGGGAGAGAGAATCACGCCCGCCCCCGAGGCCTGCGGCATTTATAACAATGTATTCTTGACCGATCAGGAGCAGCGGACGCTGTACGCAGAAATCGGCGACGCTTTCCGGGACTATATCGACGATCTGAGCAGCTACAAGCAGAGCAGCGGCAAGGAATACGCGGACGACTTCGCGACGATCCGCAGGTGGGCGGCTAAGGACCGCGAGGAAGACAGCAGGAACGAAACAGAGGACACCAGGTGGCTCCGGATGGCGGAGGCCTGGGCAAAGAAACACGAAGAGGAGGACGACGCATGAACACAGCAATGACGACAGCAGCAACCGAGACCCACGCCCGGCTCATTCTTGAGCATTTAATCAAATTCGGCAGCATAACGCCGATGGAGGCGCTCAGCGAATACGGATGCATGCGCCTCGGCGCCCGTATTTGGGATCTTCGCGACGACGGAATCGAGATCGAGACCGAGATGGTAAAGGCAAAAAACCGCTTCGGAAAAGATATCCGGTTCGCAAAATACAGCTTGAAGAAGAAGGAGGGACAGGCATGAACGCAAAGGAGCTGAAGCAGGCAGCGGTGGCGACCATGAAGGCGGTCCGCACGATCTGCAAGAACCAGCAATGCAACCGGTGCCCCTTGCACGAGGTTTGTGGCGTAAGAGCCCCGGAGGGATTGACGAACCAGGAAATCAACGACATCGCCGACCGCATCGCGGTCAAGGCAGCAGGAGAGGAGGCAGAAAATGAGTGATTTTTTACAGGGATTGACCGCATGGCGTGATATTTGCAGGAACGCAGGAGACTGCGACGAATGCCCGCTGGTTTACGATTGTCCGGTCCCGCAGGAGCAGGTCGTCGGCGATCTTGACGACGAGCAGGTCGAGACGCTGGCCAACAGCATCGAAGAGGAGGCGGAGTGATGAAACTTGACAAGCAGACCAAGAGCGAAATCGTCCAGGAATACAAGCTCGCAAAAAATAGGCCGGAACAGATAAGCATCCTGGCGGACCTTTACGCGACCAGCACCGCAGAAATCCGGCGCATACTTGCAGCGGCCGGTGTTTACGAGATCGACCCGGGAACCATCGCGGCAGCGGCGCACCGCATCATCGACGACGGGCTCACCTTCGGAGGCTTGCGGAACTATTACAAGGCATTTTCGAACCACGACGCGAAGCAGGCGAAAAAGGTTTTTAAGGACTTCGCACACCAGACATGGCCACCAGAACCCGACCCGATGGAGGCAGAACATCTCGCCGCTATCCAGGAGCTCGTCGAGGAGGCAATCGCCACGGCGGACACCCGCGCGAAGAACCGCGAGAGAAAGCCGCGGCAGGATCTCGCCCCGGCACCTTGCGCAGCGGCGGCACCGTTTACCGACGAACAGGCGGGAATGTTGATCGCCGGGCTGATTTCGCTACTTGCAGAGCAGGAGGCCCGCAGAAACCAAATGAATTACGAAATCACACAGAAGCAGCGCAAGGCGAACGAGCTGATCAGCGCAGCAGAGCAGCAGACGGCGGAGCTGTTAGAGATTGACCGGCAAATCGGTGAGGGCAAGATGCTCCTGGACCGGCTGGAGCAGGAGCAGAAGGCAAAGAAAAACGCATAAACAGGAGGCGGAACCATGGGGAAAATCAACTTGACGGCAGAGAACGAGGGCGAGCGCCGGGTGCTTGAGTATTTGGAGCAGAACGCCAGCGACGCGCTCACGGAGAAAATCAACAACGGAACCAAGACGATGGCCGGGTGCTGGGAATACATCCGCACCCAGGCGCGCAAATTGGCAGTAAAGAACTGCGCGGTCATAGAGGACGCGGAGGTCTACGGATGGGCGGTTCACTATTTCGAGGAGGACGACATCCCGGAGAATACACCGGCAAAGCAGGACCTGCGCAAGATGGCAATCGACGCGGAGCAGCGCGAGAAGGAAATCGCGGCCAGGAACGCCCAGAAGCGCGCAGAGGAGGAGCGCAAGAAAGCGGAGAAGGAAGAGGAGGAGCGCAAGAAAATCGAACAGGCAACGAAGGAACGCGAGGAGAAGCGCCGCAAGGCAGCGGAGAGAGCCGAGGCGGCAGCGGCAAAGGCAAAGGAACGGGAAGAGAAGGCAACCGGCGCAGTGGCCGGCCAGCTTTCCCTGTTTGATCTTTTGGAGGGATAAACCATGTGCGGAACGAATAGAGCAATCCCGCGCGTTTGGAATCCGCACATCCCGATGCAGGAGATGCGCACCCCGGCCGCGGTAAAGAAGGCAGCAGAGAAGAAGGCCAGCACGAAGAGCATCGTCTGGCTGGTATGGTTGCAGGAATACGACGGAACACTCATGGCGCGCGGTTTCGCGGCTAAGAAGTACAGAATGACAAGAGACTACGGGAGCAGCCGCCCGAAATACGGCTTGCAGCTTTTCGAGGTTATGCGCGAGGTCATCGGCGACAACATGATGATAATCCGCAATATTTGGCTGAACCCTTGCGGCGGGTGGTGTTGCTGGTTTCCGGCGGAAAACGAGATCATCGACTGCGACTGGAGGACGGAGCACACGGACAAGCGCCCCGGCGTTTGGATGCAGCTGGTCAACCCGGAGGCAGTAACCAAATGCGAACGGTTCCGCTTTTGCGGATGGCGACCGGACACGGGTGTCCCGCTTTGCAGCTACTTAAACGCATGGCTCGAGAACCCCGGCGTCGAATATTTCGGGAAAATCGGCTTGATACCGAAAAAGAGCCTGGTCAAGAAAGCCACGAAAGACGGCAATTTCCGCAAATGGCTGCGGACGTTGAGCCCGGAGCAGATCAGCCATGCGAAC
Source organism: Eubacteriales bacterium (assembly GCA_045611685.1). GTDB lineage: Bacteria > Bacillota > Clostridia > Oscillospirales > CAG-272 > SIG701. The sequence continues at coordinate 12,417 of JAZKXO010000021.1, forward strand.
ATCTACGGCCCGAACGCGACGCTGCTGGCATATAAGCACCGGTGCGAGATCCGGGATGCATACAGCAAAGAGCTCGACCGCAGGCAGCTGCAGAACCGCATGCGATACTACGCGGCGCCGATCATGAAGTGGCACAGCGCAGAAAAAATCGAAGCATACCTGACCGAGCAATGCGCCGGACACGAGCAGAGCATCGGCGCGAGCTATCGGGACTATATAGATGCCTGCGTATATTTGGGCCTTGATCTTAAAGACACAAAGGTGGTTTTTCCGCGCGAGTTTGACCGGATGCACGATCTCAGAATCGACCAGATGCACAGCAAGCAGGCAAAGGAAGACCGCAAGGCCCGGCGCCAGCTTTGCGAGGATTTCAAAAAGGCCGCGGAGGCAGTAAAGCGGTTCGAGAAGAACACGGCGGCATTTTGTATCATTATCCCGACCGCGCCCGCCGATCTTGTACGAGAGGGCAAGGCGCTAAAGCACTGCGTCGGCCGGATGGGCTACGACAAGAAAATGGCAGAGGGCCGCGACTTCATCGCGTTTTTACGCAAGGCAGAGAACATCCGGGCGCCGTTTGTTACGCTTGAATATAACCTCAAAGAAAAGCGTCTGCAACAGTGTTATGGAAACCACGACAGCAAGCCGGAAGAAGCGGTGCGGGCTTTCGCGGAGGCATGGGCGGAGAAAGTAACAGAGACGCTCAAGGAAGAGGAGCGCGAAAGAAGACGAGCAGAGGCAGAAGCGGCAGCGGAGGAAGAACGGCAGCGGCTGACCAGGAACAGAAGGGAGGCGCTGGCATGAGGGAAGAACGCCCAGGCGAGACGATGCTCCGGCGCCTTGCAGAAATTGAGGAGCGGATGGACCGGCAGAACGAAGAACTCAAGAAAGCCCGGGACAAAATCGCGGAACTTTTGGAGATATTGAGAGACGACGAGGAGGAGCAAAAATGAGCTTGTATATATGCGACCCGCAGAAGCACCGCACCTGCCAGCACCGCAAGGACAAGGCGGTCTGCCAGAGACAATGCAAATTGACGACAATTATGGAATTCAGCAAGGACGGCCGCGCGCTTTCCGAGGAGGAGAGCGACGCCATCGCCGACGAGATCCGGCAGCGGCTGGAGCCGCGCATCAAAATCGGCCGCGGGTAACGGAGGCGAGACCATGAGCAACGATAAATGGCAGCTTTTCAACGAGGACTGCAAAACAGGGCTTCAGAGAATACCGGACGGCGCCGTCGATCTCACAGTGACAAGCCCGCCATACGACAACATTCGCAAATATAACGGCTTTAATTTTGATTTTGAGGAAATCGCGATGCAGCTATACAGAATTACGAAGCCGGGCGGCGTTATTGTTTGGATTGTATCAGACGAGACCAGGAACGGCAGCGAAACGGGCTCAAGTTTCAAACAGGCGTTATATTTTAAGGCGCTCGGGCTAAAATTGCATGACACCATGATCTGGGCAAAGGACGCGCCCAGTTTTCCGGAAAAGGCGCGCTATTTTCAAACTTTTGAATATATGTTTGTTTTTAGCAAAGGAACGCCAAAAACGGCGAATTTACTCCGAGACCGTAAAAACATCTACGCAGGCAAGGAAACACACGGGACATTCCGGGAAAGAGACGGGACGCTGAAGCAACGGTCAACGACATTTTCCGGCGCGATTGCAGAATACGGCGTCCGCTTTAATGTTTGGCAAATACCAGGAGAAAAGAGAAACAAGACCGGACATCCGGCGGTGTTTCCGCAGCAAATCGCCCGCGATCATATCCTGACCTGGAGCAACCCAGGCGAAACAATATGTGATCCGTTTTCAGGCAGCGGCACCACGGCCATCGAAGCAGTGAACAATGGCCGACGGTTTATCGGTTTTGAGATAAGCCGGGAATACTACGAAAAATCAATATTGAGGATTGAACAAGAAACGGCGCAATGCAATATATACGACTTTTTGAAGGCAGGAGAGGAGGCAGCGGAATGAAGGTGAACGAATTTATAAAACAGGCCGGGCGCTTGCGGAAAGCATACCCGCGGGTGGGCTTTTTCGGCGACCCGGAGCTGTTGGAGATTTGGTGGCTACGGCTTGCCGATCTTGACGAACAGGCGGTCGCCGCAGCGATTGACGACTGGGTCAGAAAGAACAAGAAACCGCCGACGGCAGACGACATCCGCGACGCGTCGGAGAAGTACCAACAGGGAAGAACAAGCTGGAGCGACGCGATGGAGCAGCGCCGCATCCGGGACGCAGAGAAGAGCAGAGAGGAGGCTGAAGAATGAACGAAGAGGCAAACAATTATAAAATTTCAACGGAGGAGGCAATCGAAGAACTGCAAGACCAAAAGAACGGAGAAATCGCAGAATACGGAGATGAAAACATCGGATATACAATCGAGGCATACGAAATGGCCATCGAAGCCCTGGAGGGCATCATAGCCAGAGAAACGGAGGTCCTGCGAAATATACAGCAGGACTGCAAGAAAAAATTGACCTGCACCGGGTGCCGCTTTCAGGGAAGAGACGCGGACGGCTTCACGATCTGCAAAGTGCATTTTCCGGAATGTTGGATAATTGACGAACAGGAGGCAGCGGCGGATGAATAGAGAAATCAGCAGGTGCCGACACTACGAGGCGATGGAGGAAGCCAAACGGGAACAGACAATCGACATGCGGCACATCGACGGCAGGCAATACAAGCTCATATTTACAGAGGCACCCGGATGCGCAGGATGCGGAAACAGCTACTGCAACAACAGCGGAATCCCCTGCCGCGTTTCCGTTGATCTTGAGGTCTACAAAGGCGGGAAGTATAAGCGCCGCGCCGATCTTGCAGCGCGTAGGATTTGTAAATTGATCGCCCGCGAACGGAGACACGAGAAATGGCTGAGCAATTACGAAGCAAAGCAGACAATCCGGCGCTGGTTGAGGCAGAACCCGCTGATGTTTGCGGAGAAGAACAGACAGGAGGCAGCGGATGACTGAAAAACAAGTAATGATCCTCGCAAAAGAAGTGCGCTACGACATCGCCAGGACGGAGGAAAGAAGCGGAAGCCTTGACGCGCGGCGGCGGATATGCATCGGAATGACCCGCGACGTATACCGGGAGCTCGACGAAGCCCTGCAGAGACGAGTGGAAATCCAATACAGGGGCGCCGGCAATACGCGCGAATTTTGCGGCTATCCCGTAAATATCGTCGAATCCGGGAACGGCGGGCCCGGCGTATGGATTATGCGGAAAGTAGAAATTCCGTATTTTAACTCGACGGAGGTGATGCCGGATGAGTAGAGAAGAACAGCGGCAGCGGCCGAGCCTTGAGCAGATCATCGCGGCAGCGGCGGAGAGAGCAGCAAAGAAGACGGTCGCAGAATTACGCCGGTCGGGAATGTTGAGGGAAGGCTCGAACGCGTACAAGCGCACCGAGAACATCCTGCGGCGCTACGGAGACGGCACCGTCACCGCGGAGCAGGCAGCGGCGGTGGAGCAGGCCCTGGCGGATATTTCCCGCGAGACATACGCGTCCGCGGTACAGCTTTATTATTTCGATGGGAAGACGAATGCGGAAATCGCGGACATTATCCACGCGAGCGAGAGGACCGTCGCCCGCGGCCGGCAGCGGCTGGTGCAGAAATTGAGTGCCCGCATCGGGAAAATGACCCTTTAAGTTGTCGCATTTTGTCGCAGCGACAAAAACAGCAGGCTGCGCAACGCCTTATTTTTACGGGCTTTGCGCGGCCTTTTTTATTGCCGAAAAAACTGTCATTGTACGCACACGCGGGATTTTTTACAATTAAAGTGACCAAAAAGCGAAGGGAGGGAGCGCTCATGACGTTTATTGACTACATCAAGCCGGAATTGTTGATATTGATCCCGGTGCTCTACATTTTGGGCTGCATTGTAAAGGACAGCGAGACTGTGCAAAACCGATTTATCCCCGCAATTTTAGGCGCCGTCGGCGTTTTCCTTGCGCTTTTGTACGTTGCCGGTTCGACAGGGATCTCGGTGACGGGAATTTTTACAGCCATAACGCAAGGCATACTGATCGCAGGCGCAGCTGTTTATACGAACGAATTTATAACGCAACTACGCAAGAAAGAAGACCCGCCAGAGCCAGAGGAGGAAGACAGCAGTGAACACTGAACTATTGATCGCCGTTTTAGGCTTTGCGGGAACAATCATCGGCTCCGGTGTAGGAGCATACGGAGGCTTGCGCTTGACAAGCTACCGGCTGGAACAGCTTGAAAAGAAGGTCGACAAACACAACAGCGTCATTGAAAGAACTTTTGTGCTTGAGGAACGGCAGAACAACACCGACCAGCGGCTCGACGCGTTAGAGAGACACGAAGAGCAGCGCGGCAGGAGATAAGATGGACAACACGGGAAATATTGAGAATTTGACAATCATATATAAATCCGTTGAGGATCTGATCCCATACGCGGACAACCCACGGAAAAACGACAAGGCGGTGGAGCAGGTCGCGGAGAGCATCCGGGCCGTTGGCTTTAAGAACCCAATCATCACCGACGGAGACGGCGTCATCATCGCCGGACATACGCGGCTCAAGGCCGCGCGGCAATTGGGCATGAAAATGGTGCCCGTTATTGTTGCAGCGGATCTCACGCCAGAACAGGCGCGGCTGTATAGGCTTGCAGACAACAAGACCGCAGAAGCAGCGACATGGGACGACGAGAAGCTCGCGAAAGAGTTAGAAGAACTTTACAAGGCCGGCATCGATATGGCCGCCTTCGGATTTGAGCCGCTACAAGTTGAGGTCGGCGACGTCGTAGATGACGACTTCGAACCGGAAATCCCGGAGGAACCCAGGTGCCAGCGCGGGCAGCTTTGGGCAATGGGCCGGCATAGATTGATGGTCGGCGACAGCACGAGCCCCGAGGACTTGCAGAAACTGATCGGCAGCGCCGGCGGAACGATTGACCTGGTCGTCACCGACCCGCCATATAATGTCGACTACGACAACAAGGAACACAGGCTCGCACAATTCCGCCCGAACAAGCGAGTGGACGAAGGCGAGCAGGTCGGAATCGAAAACGACGCGATGGAAAGCGGCGATTTCATAGAGTTTTTGACAAAGGCATTCACGCTGATCCGGCAGGCATTGAAGCCGGGCGGCGCCTTTTATATCTGGCTGGCCGCAACCAAAACAACCGAATTTTTACAGGCAGCAGCCGCAGCGGATCTCACAATCCACCAGCACCTGGTCTGGGTAAAAAACCACTTCGCTTTAGGTTTCAGCGACTACAAGTGGAAACACGAGCCCTGCCTGTACGGATGGACGGAGGGCGCGCCGCACTTTTTCAACCATAGCACATTCCCGTCGACCGTAAACGAGGCGGAGCTGCCAGACATGAAGAAGGAACAGCTGCTCGAGATTATACGCAATTTGTTGAACGACCAAACGGATGTTATACACCAGGACAAACCGGTCAAGAGCGATCTGCACCCGACCATGAAGCCGGTCGAGCTTTTCGCAAACCTGATCGCGAACAGCAGCCAGAAGGGCGAGGCGGTGCTCGATCTTTTCGGCGGCAGCGGCACCACGGTCATCGCCGCGGAACAGTTAGGGCGCACCGCATATATTATGGAGCTTGAACCGAAATACGCGTCGGTCATCCTTGACCGTTACGAACAATTCACCGGGCAGCGGCCCGAACTTTTACAGGGATAAAGAGAACAGACACACGCAGGCAGCGGCGGGCGCGCACTGCCTAACAATTGCAGAACGCACAGAAAAAGGAGCTGATGGCGATGAGCCAAAACGACGACAAACGGTCGCCGGCTAACACTTATTATACGCATATAGAGCCGCGTCTCGACGAGATCCGGCAGATGGTAGAACAAGGGAAAAGCGAACGAGCAATCGCGGCGGAAATGGGCGTCGCGTTTTGCACGATCAGGCGACACCGAAAGAAGCACCCGGAACTGGACGCAGCGCTCAGCCACGCGAGCAAGTGGGAAACAAACATCCTGCCGAACCTTGAGAAGATCCCGGAGATGGCGGTCACGATGACACAGGGACAAATCGCGGACGCTTTAGGCGTCAGCAGGAGCAGCTGGGAAAACTACAAGGCAGCACACCCGGAGCTGGCCGCAGCGCTTGACAAGGGCAAGGAACGGCTCGTCCAGGAGCTAAAGGACGCCCTGCGGCAGAAGGCGCTCGGCTTTCACTACGACGAGACAAAGACGACGCAGCGCAAGGCAGGAAGCAAGACGCAGGTCACGGTCGAAAAATTCAACAGATACAGCCCGCCGGATATCGGCGCAATCCATTTATTGTTGAAGAACAACGACCCGGAGTGGCGAAATGACGACTACGAGACGATGCAAATCAAGAAGAAGCAGGTCGACATCGCGCAGCAGAAGGCAGATGACCAGACATGGTGAGGAGGCGCACAAATGGCAATAATAGCAAAACCAGTCCCAGGAAAGACGAACATCGGGCTCATTGAATACACAACCGCGCAGCTGGGCCTGCCATATTGGAATGGCACCTTCGGACAGACAGCCAGCGCGGCGCTGTACGAATACGAGAAGGCGCGGCACCCGAAATATTACACGGCCTCGGACTTTCCGAGCCAGTACGGAAAACGGGTGCACGACTGCGGCGGCCTTATTAAAGGCTATCTCTGGAGCGAGACACCGACGAGCCCGCCGGCATACAACAGCGCCCAGGATTGCAACGCGGAAATGTTCTATCAATACGCGACGCAGAAGGGCGAGCTGGTAAGCGCGCAGCAATTGAGAAAAGGCTATCTGGTATATAACAAGACCAAGACCCACGTCGGCGTCTGGACCGGAACCGAGGTCCACGAGGCCCGCGGGCATTCATACGGAGTAGTGGCCAGTAAGCTGGATTTGACGCGCTTTAAGTATTGGAGCAATTGCTGCTTCATAACATACCAGGCAGACCCGCAGCCGACACCGGCACCGGCGAACAAGATCACCATCGACATCCCGCCGACGTTGAAAAACGGCAGCAAGGGCCAGGCCGTAAAGGTTTGGCAGGAGATCATCAAGGTCGACCCGGATGGTGTATTCGGGAGCAAGACCACAAGCGCAACCAAGGACCTGCAGAAGAAAGCAGGAATCCAGCAGGACGGCATCGTCGGAAAAGATACATGGACGGCCGGCCTTAACACATTGTAAGCCCCTTTTCTGCCAATAGATGAAAAACCCCCTGGACGCGACGCCCTGCCCGGAATGAGGAGACCGGGCAGAGCTTCCCGCCCAGAAAGAACCGCGCAATGTACACATTAGAAACATTTTACAAGAGCAAAGAGTGGGAAGCATTCCGGCAAGTAGTTATTGCAGAGCGCACGAGGCCCGACGGCTTCGTGTACGACGA
>JAZKXO010000022.1:0-1715 GCA_045611685.1 Eubacteriales bacterium
TAAAATCAGCACTGAAAATGACACTGGAAACACCAAAAAGATCGTCCGCCTCATCCTTGTCGGAGCCGCTTGCGCGCTTATCGTCATCGGTCTGACACAGGACGGATTTTACGACGTTCTTCAAAAAGCAATCAGAATATGCACCGAGTGCATCGGTCTCGGATAAGGAGGTAGAATTATGAAAATCAAAGAATGGTTCTCCTCGCATAAGCCGACAAAGCGCAGACTGATCCAGCTTTACGCCGCGCTTCTTTTCAATGCCAATCTCAAAGGATTCGGCAACGGACGCATCTATCGCGGCCCGCTCAAGGGCATCTGTGCGCCCGGAATCAACTGCTATTCCTGCCCCGCGGCATCAGCCGCTTGCCCCCTCGGATCGCTTCAGAACGCGCTGACTGCGGCAAACAAGTCGATCCCCTATTATATGGTGGGCATCATCCTGCTCTACGCACTCCTCCTCGGACGCTGGATCTGCGGATTCCTTTGCCCCCTTGGACTCATTCAAGACCTTCTTTATAAGATCAAGACCCCAAAGATCAAGAAAATCCGCCTGACCAAGATACTTTCGAAGCTGAAATACGTCATTCTTGCCGTTTTCGTCTTCGCACTGCCGCTCATTTACTCCTTCCGCGAGTTCGTTTTGCCCGCTTTTTGCAAATACATATGCCCCGCGGGAACGCTTGAGGGCGCGGTTGGACTTCTCTCGAACCCCGAAAACGAGAATATGTTCTCGATGCTCGGCCCGCTTTTCACTTGGAAATTCTTCCTTCTCGTCATCTTTATCATCGGCGCGGTATTCATTTACCGCTTCTTCTGCCGCTTCTTCTGTCCGCTTGGACTGATCTACGGTCTTTTCAACAAGATCTCCTTCATCGGCGTTTCGGTTGAAAACAGCAAATGCACCGAGTGCGGACGTTGCCTTTCTGTCTGCAAAATGGACATTTCGAAGGTTGGCGACACCGAATGTATTCAGTGCGGCGACTGTATTTCCGAATGCCCGACAAACGCGATCTATCGCCGAGGCCCTCGCTTCCTGATTGATCCCGGCACTCCGGGCGGCAAAATTGACGAAAAAACCGCCAAAAAGAACAAGTTCGGTCAGCGCATCGTTGCCGCGCTTCTCGCAGTTATCCTTTGCGGCGCGCTTGTTTACTATAACTTCATCGATAAAGTCCCCGAAGCTGTGACCGGCGCAGAGATCGGACAGATGTGCCCCGACGATGAGATTCCGCTTTACAACTCCGACCAAACCTTCGGCTTCAGCGTGACCACAACCAACAGCAAGGTTCGCGTTATCAACTTCTGGGGCACTTGGTGCGGTCCTTGCGTTGCCGAGCTCCCCCACTTTGACGAGCTTGCGAGCGAATTTGACGGCGAAGCGGTGTTTATCGCGATCCATTCAAGCTACGCCGCAGATACCGCACTTGATTTTGTCCTTGCGAATTATCCCGAATCGAAGATGCTCTTCGGTCAGGGCGACGATGTCGACTCCTACTTCTACGCCCTCGGCGGCGGAGACACCTGGCCGATGACCCTCGTTCTCGACTCGGAAGGCGTCATCACCGCACGTTTCGACGGCTCGGTTGATTATGAAACGCTGAAAGCGGCGATAGAAGAAGCGATGAATTGATCTGCCTGCGGCGGAATGATAATCGCGGCATTGCCGCGAATGATGATCCGCTTCGCGGAATGATAATCGGCTGCGCCGAATGATG
>JAZKXO010000023.1:0-1185 GCA_045611685.1 Eubacteriales bacterium
ATTCTTGAAGGAAATCCCATTCATACCGATATGCTCTGGGCGGCAAAGACGGCAAAGCTTGCATACGTTCTCAACGTCGTCCTCAATTCGGAGAAAGACGTGATCTATGCCGTTGCGGGCGAGCCCGAGGCGGCACACAAGAAGGGAACCGACTTCCTTTTCTCGCTCTGCGGCGCCAAGGCGGTCGAATCGGACATCGTCATTACGACAAACGGCGGTTATCCGCTTGACCAGAACGTTTATCAGGCTGTCAAGGGTATGACTGCGGCGGAGGCGACTGTCAAAAAGGGCGGCGTTATCATTATGCTTGCCCGCTCGGGTGACGGAATCGGCGGCGATCATTTTTATCATCAGCTTGCGGACGAGCCCGATATTAATAAGACGATGAGTGAGTTCCTTTCGAGAGGAAGAAACGAAACAGTTCCCGACCAATGGCAGACGCAGATCCTTCTGCGAATCCTCGGCCACGCGAGCGTGGTCTACGTTTCGGAAATGCCCGATGACGTGGTTGAAAAGATGCACATGATCCCCGCGCATTCGCTCGCGGAGGCAATAGAAAAGGCGAAAGGCATGGTCGGCGAGGCCGCGAAGATCGCGGCGATCCCCGATGGCGTTTCGGTTATGGTGACAAAATGAAGGTTGTAATTGCAATTGATTCCTTTAAGGGAAGTCTTTCCTCGCTCGAGGCGGGCGAGGCGGTGCGCGAGGGCGTGCTGAAGGCGGATGAATCCGCAGAAGTTGTTATCCGTCCACTTGCTGACGGCGGAGAGGGCACGGTCGATGCGCTTGCCATCGGTCTTGGCGGTGAGATGATCGAAGCCGATGTCACGGGGCCGCTCGGCGAGAGAGTCAGGGCGAAATACTGCATAGTCAAGGGCTCGACTGCCGTTATCGAAATGGCTCAGGCTGCGGGACTTCCGCTTGTTCCCGCTGAGCTTCGCAATCCGATGAACACAACAACATACGGCGTGGGCGAGCTGATACTTGATGCGATTCGCAGAGGATGCCGCTCCTTCATCGTCGGAATCGGCGGAAGCGCGACAAATGACGGCGGAACGGGTATGCTTTCCGCACTTGGATTTGAATTTCTTGATAAAAACGGCGAAAAGATCGCTTTCGGCGCGAGAGGCCTTGAGGCGCTTGCCTCGGTTTCTGCGGAAAATGTAATTCCCGAGCTTCGCGAGT
>JAZKXO010000024.1:0-130955 GCA_045611685.1 Eubacteriales bacterium
CTTAATCTTCTTTCTTCTATGATAAAGCATAACGTATACAGAATAGTACTTTCTTCATCAGCTACCGTTTACGGTATTCCAAAGGCTGTTCCGATTAAAGAGGACTTTCCGCTTTCAACAACTAACCCTTACGGTGAAACAAAGCTTATGATTGAACGTATTCTTAAGGATACTACCGTTGCGTATCCTAACCTTTCGGTTTGCGTTCTTCGCTATTTTAATCCCATCGGAGCGCATGAGTCAGGATTTATCGGTGAAGACCCTCGCGGAATACCAAATAATCTTCTTCCGTATATTTCTAAGGTAGCCGCAGGCAAGCTTGAATGTCTAAGCGTGTTTGGAAACGATTATAACACGCCTGACGGAACGGGTGTGCGCGATTATATTCACGTTGTAGACCTCGCCGGCGGACATGTGAAAGCACTCCGCAAAACGGAAGAAAACGTCGGACTCAAGATCTACAATCTCGGTACCGGCAATGGCTACAGCGTTCTTGACATCGTACAGAATTTTGAAAAGGCAACCGGCGTGAAGATTCCGTACTCAATCAAACCACGCCGCCCCGGAGATATCGCAACCTGCTATGCGAATGTAGACCTTGCCGAATCCGATCTCGAATGGCGCGCAGAAAACGGCATTCTGGAAATGTGCGCCGATGCATGGCGCTGGCAGAAAAACAACCCGCACGGTTATAACGACTAATAAAACAAAAGAAAACACCGCAGTCATTTTGACTGCGGTGTTTATATTTTCTTACGCTTTCAAAAATCCTTCGAGCAAATCGATCTGATGCAGAACCGAGGCAGGGGCAGGGCCGCCGTATGCGCCGCGTTCCTTCACGCACGTTTCCAGGCTGATCGCGGTATATACCTCTTCGTCAAACAGTGACGAGTAAGATTTATAGATGTCCATAGAAAGTTCTTCCAGCGTCGTATCTTCGGCAATACAGTGCGCAACCAGTCGTCCGCTGATCTTATATGCATCTCGGAAAGCCATGCCGCGTTTTACAAGATAGTCTGCGCAGTCCGTGGCGTTAATAAACCCACGGGATGCGGCACGCCGCATCGAATCCTTACGGACTGTCATCGTTGCGAACATAGCGGTGAAAACCTCGACAGCGATTTTTGTGTTGTCGAGCGCATCAAAGATCGCCTCTTTGTCCTCCTGCATATCTTTGTTGTACGCGAGAGGAAGCCCCTTCATCATCGTTAGAAGTGTTGTTAGGTCTCCATAGACACGTCCGGTCTTTCCGCGCACAAGTTCTGCAACGTCAGGATTCTTTTTCTGCGGCATAATGGGCGAGCCGGTGGAGTACGCATCATCAAGCTCAATAAATTTGAACTCAGACGAACACCAAAGAATGATCTCCTCCGCAAAGCGGCTCATGTGCATCATAAGGATGGAAAGTGCCGAGCATAGCTCGATGACGAAATCACGATCAGACACACCGTCCATGCTGTTCTCCGTAACGGAGGAAAAGCCGAGAAGTTCTGCCACACGGTGGCGGTTAATCGGATACGTAGTGGAAGCCAATGCACCCGAGCCGAGCGGCATCACGTCCGTGCGGCGGTATGCGTCCTCGAGACGGTCCATATCGCGCATAAACATCTGTGCGTAGGCTAGAATATAGTGCGCAAACGTTACCGGCTGTGCGCGCTGCAAATGCGTGTAACCGGGCATTACCGTATCGATGTTTTCCTTGGCTTTCTCACAAATAGCGCCAAGAAGGGAAGCGACCAGAGATTTTACCGCCGTGATCTCCTCTTTCAGATGCATGCGGATATCCAATGCCACCTGATCGTTGCGGCTGCGTGCCGTATGGAGACGTTTCCCGGTCTCCCCGATGCGTTCGGTCAGAACTGCCTCGATAAACATATGTATATCTTCCGCTTCAGGATCAATCTGGAGCGCACCGCTTTCAAGATCAGCGAGGATCTCTCCAAGAGCTACTACAATTTTCTCGGACTCTTCTTTTTCAATGATACCGCATTCGCCGAGCATGGTTGCGTGCGCGATAGAGCCTTTGATATCCGAATGGTACATACGCCAGTCGAAAGAAATGGATGAGTTGAAATCATTTACGCGCGAATCTACCGCTTTGGAAAAGCGCGCATCCCACATTTTACCTTTCATAAACACCTCAAATTATTGATGTATAAAATGACCTGACCGTCTGACAGTCAGGTCATTTCTACTTTGTTTATTTGCTGCCGAGAAGCTTCGCACGAACCTTGATCGGGAGCCCGAACAAGTTAATGAATCCGGCAGAATCTGCCTGATTGTAATCTTCGTCCTCGCCGAAGGAAGCAGTCTGCTCATCGTACAGCGTATAAGGAGAGGTAACGCCGGCGTTGATGATGTTGCCTTTGTAAAGCTTCAACTTTACGTCACCGGTAACCGTTTCGTTCACCTTGTCAACGAACGTACAGAGTGCCTCACGAAGGGGAGTGAACCACTGTCCATTGTAGGTGAGATCTGCCATCTTGGGCGCAATCTGCGCCTGCATGAAGTGGAAGGTCTCTTTATCGAGCGTGATCGTCTCAAGAACGTTGTGCGCCTTGTAGAGAATCGTGCCGGCGGGCGTCTCGTAAACGCCGCGGCTCTTCATACCGACGAGACGGTTTTCAACGATGTCAAGAATACCGACGCCGTTTGCGCCACCGATAGCGTTCAGTTTCTCAATGAGGGCAACGCCGTCCATTTCCACACCGTCAAGTGCAGTAGGAATACCTTTTTCGAAATGAATCGTTACGTAGGTCGGCGTGTCAGGTGCCTGCTCGGGAGATACGCCAAGTTCAAGGAAGCCTTCCTTCTGATAATCGGGCTCGTTTGCGGGGCTCTCAAGATCCATACCTTCGTGACTCAGATGCCAGAGATTCTTGTCCTTCGAGTAGTTCGTCTCGCGGTTTATCTTGAGCGGGATATTGTGCGCTTCCGCATAGTCGATCTCTTCCTCGCGGGATTTGATGTCCCAAACTCTCCAGGGAGCGATGATCTCCATCTCGGGAGCGAATGCCTTGATCGTCAGTTCAAAGCGAACCTGGTCGTTACCCTTACCGGTGCAGCCGTGACAGATTGCATCAGCCCCCTCCGCTTTAGCAATCTCCACAAGACGTTTCGCGATGCAAGGACGTGCATGGGAAGTACCGAGAAGGTAATCCTCATACTTGGCGTCAGCCTTAAGGCAGGGCCAGATGAAATCTTCAACGTACTCCTTGCGGAGGTCTTCAATATACAACTTGGACGCGCCGGTTTTGAGCGCCTTTTCTTCCAATCCGTCAAGTTCCGTACCCTGACCGACATCACCTGAAACAGCGATCACTTCACATCCGGGGTAATTCTCCTTCAGCCACGGAATAATAATGGAGGTGTCAAGACCACCGGAGTAAGCAAGAACAATTTTTTTGATTTCCTTTTTCATTTTTCCACCTCAATGAATAAATATAATGTTTGAATAAAAAATTATGCATTAATTATACTGCACTGTCGGCAGTTTGTCAATACCCGTTCTGCATAAATATTCTCACAAAAGCGGAAATATGCAAAACATTATGCACAAATGCATGTTTAATCGCACGCAACATCAATATTATACTACCGCCCGATAAAAATAACAAGACAAAATTGTAACAAATCCGTTTTTTCGGCGGAAATTTCTTCGGTTATTTTTGAAGAGAGAAGCAACAATAAAACCGACACGAAAGGAGATTCCCATGAAACTGAAAAAATTTTTACCCATAGCGTTCGCTATCTGTCTCAGCATATGTACCGTTATGCCGCTTTCGGCACAAAATATATCAGCGAAACCGATGAACTGGTACTGCCGCCACGAAAAAAACGGCAAGCAGCCAATGTGCGACTCGGAAATGCGCTTTATCGAAAAGTATGACGGGTACTATATTGATACCCAAAACAGCGATCCTGCCGCTACGGAAAAGGTGATCTACCTTACCTTTGATGTCGGGTACGAAAACGGAAATGTTGCAAAAATTCTCGACACACTGAAAGCGGAAGAAGTCCCTGCGGCGTTTTTCGTCCTCGATCATCTCGTCAAAAGCGAATCAGATCTTGTGCGTCGTATGGCAAGCGAAGGACATCTCGTTTGCAACCACACCGCATCGCACCGTGATATGACAAAGGTGCATTCCGCCGAATCTTTCACAGCAGAGCTGAAAAAGCTGGAAGACTCCTGTGCAGAGATTGGTGTAGTCGTAGCAAAGTATTACCGTCCACCTGAGGGACGTTTTTCTGAAGAAAACCTGAAATTTGCGATGGATGCCGGCTTCAAAACGGTATTTTGGAGTTTCGGCTACGTCGACTGGGATAACGAACGTCAGATGGCGCCAGATGACGCGATGACGAAAATACTCGACGGACTCCACAACGGGGAAGTACTTCTTCTGCACCCCACCTCTGAAACAAATGCAAAAATTATGCCGGATCTGATACGTGAGCTTCGGGCACGCGGCTATCGCTTCGGGACACTGGATGAACTAACCGCGAACCGGTAAACAAAACAGGAAAGGAACGATGTATATGCGTCGCCGTATTTCAGTAATTCTTCTCATTATTTTCACCGTCCGCATAGCATCGCCTACGGTTTTGGGAGTATCACCTCCCCAAGAGACGGAGAAAAGCGTTTATTCATCGCACGAGAATGAAGGCCGAAAAATCGCCATTACCTTCGATGACGGCCCGCACCCACGGTATACAGCCGAAATTCTCGATATCCTTGCCGAGCACGGCGCCCACGCCACCTTTTTCATTATTGGAGATAACGCAAAGAACTATCCCGAGTTGCTTTCACGTATTCAAAAAGAAGGGCACGAGATCGGCAACCACACCTACTTGCACAGAAATCTTCAAAAAACAACGCCGGACATCATACGAAAACAAATACTGGATGCCGAGCAGACGATTTTGGAGCTCACCGATCAGAGAACAAAATTGCTTCGGCCGCCGGGCGGGTTGTATGATCAGGAAGTATGTGATACGGCACACTCACTGGATTACGAAGTTATCCTTTGGACAATCGATACAAAAGACTGGACGCATCCAACCGTTGATGAAATCGTCGAGAAAGTGGAAGCAAACATCAAAACCGGCGACATTATCCTGTGCCACGATTTTATCGGCGGCGGATCAACGCCAACCCCGGATGCCCTAAGGCGGATCATTCCCGATCTCACAAGGGAAGGGTACGAATTCGTTACCGTTTCCGAATTAATCCACTCAAAATAAAGGAAAAGCACCTCGTTTTGAGGTGCTTTTCCTCGGCCGTCATTCGTTAAGATATTCAGAACGAAGAATCGAACAGATGCCAATCGTCCTATAACTCTCCTTAATAAACATTGACTCTCGTTCGAGTCCCTCAAACGTCATCCCGCATTTCTCCATAACACGGCGGCTTCTTTCGTTGCCTTCAATATATTTGGCCTCAATACGGTGTAAGTTAAAATCGTTGAATCCTACATTCATAACCGCTTTAATTGCCTCGGGTGCAAGCCCTTGCCCCCAGTAATCGCGATTGAGTACGTATCCAATCTCTCCGCTGTTGTGAGAGAAATCGAGAGAAGTAAACCCGCACGTACCAATCATTTTATTATTTTCTTTACAGATAACCGCCCAATCACGGAACTCTCCCGAACGGTATTTCGGCAGAACATACACAATATATCGAAGTGTATAGTTCTCGCTCGGATGTATGTGCCATGTGAGAAATTTTGTAACGAGAGGATCCCTCGCATATTCGTACATATCTTGGTAGTCCGTCTTTTTTAGACGTCTCAATATAAGTCGCGGCGTAGTAAGCTCGGGCAGATCACGAAAGTAACGGGCAGCGGCATCTTTATTCATTTATGATCCCCTGGTTTGTTTTATTTCTGTTATCACACACATATTATATTCCTTTACAAAAGGAATTGCAACCAGAAGAGGGCAAATTGCAAACGTTAAATATAAATTTACGATTCAATTATTGAAAGATACGCCCGTTCGTGCTATAATATTACATATTATTCAGTGAGGCGTGATTTTATGGCTACTCGAAACTCTATTGCTTTTCTCGGCGTCGGTAACATGGGCAGTGCTATCGTAAAGGGCATTTTGACAAGCGGTCTCTTTCCTCCCAAGAACGTCGTTCTCTGTGACGTTTTCAAAGAGAAATGCGAACAGTTTATCAACCTTGGGTGTGAATACGCCCCGGAACTAACAGAAGCCGTGCAAAAGGCGGATATCGTTCTTCTGTCCGTTAAACCGCAGCAGATGGATGAAGTGTTTGCTGAAATCCGCCCTCTTATCAGCGGCAAACTGGTTCTTTCAATCGCCGCCGGGTTGCCGATTGAAAAAATCGCTGCCAATCTGCCAGGGGCGTCCGTTGTCCGCATCATGCCAAATACACCGCTTCTTCTCGGCGAGGGCGTGAGTGCGCTTTGCCGCCGCCCCGACATATCTTTCGTTTCAGAAGAAGATTTTGCACTCGCATTCCGCATTTTCTCCGCATCCGGAATGGCCGTGGAGCTGACGGAAGAGCAGATCAACCCTATCACTGCACTCACCTCCAGTTCCATTGCATATTTCGCCCGTTTCATCGGTGATATGTACGAATGGGCAATCGAAAACGGCTTCACCCCTTCAAAGGAAACAATGGAAATGATCTGCCGTTCCGCCATCGGAACCTCCGCATTGCTCATAAAAAGCGACTTTGATCCCAAAACACTCGAAGCGGCCGTTACATCAAAAGGCGGAACCACCGCAGCAGCGATGAAGGTGTTCACCGAAGAGGGGCTTGATACCATAATTCCTAAAGCTATGGACGCTTGCCTTCACCGTGCAGATGAACTGGCCGGCAAATAATGATTTCGCTGTAAACATACCGGAAGGCACGTCCGCATATACTGTGACAGAATAACCACTCGGAGGTGGAAATTTTGACACAGTCAACCTCGCATTACACGGATATATCGCCGGAGAACCGATTATCCCGGAATATAATCGTTCCTTTTATAGCAATCACATCCGTTATTATTTTTGCGCTTCTCGGTTTTCTCATCGTCCCCGGCGCTTTCCCCGAAGGAAGCGCTTTCCAACTGGAGAAAATAGATGTATACGCCGGCTGTGATCTACCGGCGGAATACATAATGCGCGCCGCTGCTTTGTGCCAACCTGTTTTTTTGCTCACCGGATTGCTCTTTGTAAGCGGTTACGTAATGTTCGAAAGGTTCTTTATCAGCGTATTTTTCGCCGTGCAAGGAGCGGCTTTCGGCATTGTACTGCACCTTTCATCGCTTGCAGATCCGAAAACAGCACTTCATTGGATAACACTTCATACTTTACTCATTCTGGTTTTTGTTGCATTTACGGCCGTTTGTCGAACAAGCAAAGGCGCCATCCCACCCCAGGACGCCTTCATCTATGCGCTGATAACCGCCGGCATTGCATCTATGATTCTCATCATCGCTTCTATATTGTAACATCCATTGAAAACTTACCGAAAGGGTACACCGAAACGGTGTGGACGTAAAAATGAACAGATATGACCGCGAGGAAACGGAAAACAAAAAGCGAACGTCTTGGTTTGACCGCGCTCGGAAAGAAAGAGAGGGCATTGACCCCGACGAGCCGAAAGCGCTGGATAACCCGACCGTCGCTTCCTTTTTCAAACTTCTGGGACGAAAAATCAATACGCTTCTTTCCGTAAACCTTTTATACGTATTTGGAAATTTTCCTATTTTCTTTTTCCTTCTCGCTATGAGCGGATATGTGTCGGACAATACCTTCGCGCCGTATTATCAACAGTACGCCCCTCTCCTCGGCGCCTCGTTCTTTGATCCATCACCTGTAACAGCGACTCTCCTCGGTGTATTCGGACTTCAAACAGGCGTTACGCTCCCCACCACCTTGACCACAGTATTCTTTGCTCTTACTGGCTTACTCCTCTTTACCTTCGGACCGGTCAACGTTGGAACCACCTATGTGATCCGCAGTATGATTCGCGAGGAAGGACTCTTTCTTCTCTCCGATTTCTGGTATGCCATAAAACGTAACGTAAAGCAGGAATTCCTATTCGGTGCTTTAGATCTTATCATCATGGGTCTTCTCGGATATGATTTCCTCTATTTCTATCTGAACCTCGGCTCGGGCAGCACGTTTATTTACATTCTCTTTTTCATTACGTCCGCGATGATCATCGTATATACTATGATGCGCATGTATATCTATCTCATGATGATTACGTTTGACTTATCTATTTTCAAACTTCTCAAAAACGCTCTGTTCTTCACAATTCTCGGCATCAAGAGAAACATTATGGCGCTCCTTTGGATTTTCCTTCTCGCCGCCGTTGAATATCTGTTCCTCATCGTTTTCTTCCCGGTCGGTGTTATCCTGCCGATGATCATCCTGTTTTCCGCCGCTTCGTTTGGATGCGCTTTCGCCGCTTATCCGAAAATCAAGGAAATCATGATCGACCCCTACTACGCGGAGCATCCCTCCGAGGTTAACGAATAAAGTTCAAAAAAGAACTGCGCAGGTTACAGCCTGCGCAGTTCTTTTTTAAGTCAATTCATTTTTTGTAAATTTCTTCCATACCGCTTTTACAAACCACACAGCAAAGAATGCAAACAGCACACCGAGGATTGCACCCACCAAAACGTCTGTAGGGTAGTGGACGTACAGATACAGGCGTGACAACGCCACGAGAATTGCCGCAATCATCGCAGGGATACCGAGTCTCTTATCACGGATCCAAAGGACCGTAGCTCCCTCCAGAGAAGCGAGCGTGTGGCCGGAAGGGAAAGAGAAATCAGACAAGCGCTTTACAAGCAAAGTAACGTCCCGCATTCCGTTCGCGTCGTACGGGCGGATTCTGCCGATAAGCGGTTTGAGCGTCATGTTACCGACAAGGAATCCACACAGAAGGGCCACGCCCATCATGGCGCCCGTTGCACGCGTTTTTTTGAAAACAAGAAGAACTGCGGCGAGGATCATCCAAAAGAGACCGTGATCGCCGAGCTTCGTAACGAGAGGGAAGAACCAATCCAAAAAACCACACTGAAACACGTCCTGGATCCAGTCAAGAATACCGATCTCAAATTGATTCAGCTGTTGAAAAAAGGTCATAAGCACTCCTTTAATGGTTATAGCGGTCGTAAATCAGAAACGTATCGCCAACGCGACGGAAGAAAAACGTAGTATCGATATAATCCTTGTAATCCTCCATATTGGTGCGTTTCAAAACGTGCGTAAAAGAAATACGGCAGGAAAACGTATTTTCATCATATTGGTAAAATTCGGACGTACGGACGTCTTCGAAATCATAGGAATTGTGCTTGATAACAAAATACGTAAGAGACGTCTTGAGATAATCGTACAGCTCGCTGTCCGGATCAATATAACCGGAAACCGAATAAAACATGGCATCGTTCTGCATGTATTTGGATATCGCTTTAGCGGCATCTATGATATAGGTATTGCGTTCTTCGGGAATAACTTCCTCATAGAGAACATCTGCTGTATACACGGCATCCTCGGCGTTCACGGTACACTCTCTGCCATCGGGCGAAAGCACCGTCACCGAATCGGGGGGCAGGTACAGATCATCAATCACATATTCTAAATACACGATACCCTCAACGCCTTCCGGCATAAAGGAGCACGACTTATCCTGAGACTCTTCTCCGCTCAAAGCAGTATCGGGAACCTCTGCACCGTTTACAAGTACAGTGTAGCCTTTAGGGGCGGTAATACTGACCGTTTCATTTGCGGCACAGTAAAGTTCAAAATCGCTAACCTCGTACAGAGAGAACCCTTTTTCCGTCTTCTTGTCCGATTCTTTAAGCGTAAAAGCGGAAAATTTTATATTGTCAGCTTTTACAATGTACTTAACGGACGTATCAAGACCTGTGGTGATCTGAGAATATGTGAGCTCTTTGCCGCCCGTGAAAGCCGTAAGATATCGGCAGAGCGTATCGGCCGTTTCGTACGCCGTGAGCGGCACTTCACACTGATCTACGAGCTTACCGAAATCGCCGGATGCGTAATATTCTGTAAACACACGCTCCGCCTCGTACTGCGGTCTCGCAGATTCATAATCAGTAAGATACGTCTTAACAATACCGAGTCCTATATGAATCAGAACAAGAACGAGCGCAATAAATATAAGATACACCGTGTAAAAAACGGGAAAACGTTTTGTCTTCTGCATCGTCATCCCTCCGCTTCAACCGTTTCGGGCGCAACCATAAAGAAAGTCGGCATCCGACGCGGCGTTGTAAACGCCTTGTATTTATTGACAAGACCCTGGAGCTGATACTGATCAAGACGTTCGGGGTCTATATCATACTTGGTGTAATAATCTTCATAGTACATAAGGGAAGAAGATCCGCCATCAAGCATTCCCGCTGTTACAGCGCCATAGGACACCATAATATCGATGACGTCATTGTGGGTAGCGCCAAGACTGCTGGCCGTTCTTCCGTCTGTTACGAGCAAGATGACCGCACCGTCCGCCCGCTGACCGATCGCCGTTCTTTGCGCGGTACCTGTATTGCTGTCCGCGTAGTGGAGATGCACGTTCGTTCCGTCGTGATCAATGAGGAGATTACCGGTCTGGAACGAAACTGCATCGCGGATACCAAGTTTGTCCGCCTTTGCCCGTGTCATCCCTTCCGTTACGACAAGATTGTTGTCCTTGTCAAAACCAATAAAGGTTTTCCAGGAATAGCCGTCATTCCAAACACAATTTCCTTTGGAGTAGGTAAGCCCCGTAGGATTATCTCCCGTGCCGGTTCCGCCGATATCGGCAAACTCACCGCCGTTGATAATTGCTACCGCGCCTTCGCGCTCTGCCATCTCAAAAATGCGAGCGCCTGTTTTGCCGCTATTGTAATCGCTGGACGTGCCTACATAAAGTCGGGAAGGATCTTTAACAACAAGGACATATGCTTTATATGTAGAACCGCTGAGCGTGTGGAACAGCATGCCGTCTTTTCCATCCGCCCATTCGTCAACGGGCTCCGTACCTTCGCCGTGTTGAGAGTCAGCAGGCGTTTGAGAAGCTGTATATTCCTCGAGAGACATCACGTCGGTGCTTATTACCTTACTGTCGGCAAGGATTGCTTCCACCTCAGCATCCTCAAGAAAGAGTCCCGGCACCCATTTGGTGGCGCTCGCCTGCAGGGAAGAAAGCACCAGCAAATTGCGGACGGTAGGACTCGGGCCGTTGGCAACTGTATTGCAAAGCGCGAAAACGGCATATACCAAAAGTACTACAAAAGTGAGTAAAACGAGCAGCGAACGCCGCACTACACACCACACCGTCTTCTTGACAAATTCTTTCTCGGGGGCGAACGGTTCTCCGTGTTTACAAAGCGCTTTTGGAAGCTGTTCGTTTTCGACAATTTCATCCATTGAGACGTTTTCCCCCATGGATTCATCAACAGGAAGTTTCTTTTTCCGTTTATTGGAATTATACACACTGGGCACATACGCACCGTGTTCAGAAAATGCTCTTTTTGGATTCAAAACAAATATCCTCTGTATTTCAAATAATAGCCGATTATTTTTTCTCCGGTTCTTCGGCGAAAACCCATTCACGCTGTACGCGGAAACTGAGCATAAACAGCACCGTATCCACGATCAGCTTGACAAACGTTTTAAGAAGGGCGAACTCTCCGCCGACCATATCGGTTATAAACGAGAAGATCCCTAAAACGCCGGCAGAAACAGCCATGAGCAAGAGTGCCAATAAATAGTAGCGTTTAAGTGCGACCTTTGAAGAAGCACGGCTTTTGAAAACCGCTTTTTTATTCAAAGTGTAATTAAACAGCGATGAAACGATTCGTGCCATGATACCATAGATCACGTCCGCCCACGCGCCAAGCGCAATAAAGGAGAGGCGTGCCAACACATAATAGACACCTAAATCCACGATAGAGGAAATAGCGGAACTGGAAACGAATTTCAGGATCAATCCGTAGATGCGGATCGAATCGCGCACAGGGCGAAAATGGGACGTGCGGTTTTCTTCTATGTAAACGGTATGAATTTTCACTTCACTGTACTGAATATGACGAGAACTCATTTCAAGAAGCATGTTCGTCTCGTATTCGTAACGATCCCCCTCCACTTCGAGCATATCAGGCAAAAATTTTGCAGGAATGGCACGAAGACCGGTCTGCGTGTCCGAGATATTCAGACCGCAGAAAAGACGGAAAACCAGAGAGGTAATTCTGTTGCCGATACGGCTTCTCGGCGGCACGTGCGGCTCGGAGAAATCACGCACGCCGAGGATAACGGCATGCCGATCGCACATCTCACGGGCACAGCCTAAAACATCCTCTGCAAGATGTTGTCCGTCTCCATCCACCGTTATAACCCCAGCGGTTTGTCTGCCGGAATCAAGATAATAGCGGAAAGCGGTTTTCATAGCCGCGCCTTTGCCGCGGTTTACATCGTGGGTGAGGAGAGTACATCCAGGCACATTTTCGGGAAAGTTCGAAAGAAATTCAGGTGCCGATCCGTCGTTCACAAGAATAATATCGTCAAATCCGACAGCTATAAGATCGCTGACTGTTTTGCTCAATTTCTCATCCGGATTTAGGGATGGAATAATTACGGTTACATTTATACGTTCCACAGTATCACTTCTTTCAAAAAATTAATCAGAATAAACGCCCGATGTTATTCAAGGTTCTCCGAGAAACCGGGAATCGATCGTATCGGACAAGTATTTCTTCAACGTATCAAGGGAAAGAGAATTGCCATAATAGGAGATTCCGTGCGAGTTTGCCAGTTCTTCGGTAAAATCGCTCAGATAATACACCTGGTTCTGATAGAAAGACGTATTGAAATAGTAAACGGTCGGAATAAACTCTACGTTTTCAATGGACGGAGTGCCGTCCTTGAGAACCATATCAAAGGAAATCATTCCGCCGAGCATATTGTAATCTTTCGCTTGCTCTGCGGCAAAATTTCCAAGAGAGTACACGCAAAGCGTACGGCCGCCGTCAGTGCGGTCAATCCATTCCACAGGCTGAATTACGTGGGGGTGATGACCGATGATCGCATCGGCTCCGTTATCGGCAAGAAGTCTCGAAAAATCGCGCTCGATCTGGGTGGGAGTAAAGGTATTCTCCGCATCCCAGTGAACCGAGACGATAACAAAATCGGCAAGTTCACGGGCGCGCGAAAGCTGCGTCATAGCGGTTTCATCATCAAAATAAGGAATAACCGTATCAGCACCCTCTGGCAGGGAAAGGTAGTTGGTAAAAAACGTATAGGAGAGGAAAGCAATACGCACGCCATTCCTTTCGACGATGCGAAGCGTGTCGTAATCCGCCTGATTTTTATAACCGCCGATTAAGGTGATGCCTTCGAGAGAATTCCAAAAATCAATAGTAGCGAGAAGGCCGTTCTCACCTTTATCAAGCATATGATTATTCGCAATGTTTACGACGTCAAATCCCACTTCTTTGATATCGTATCCAAGATCCTGCGGGCCGTTGAAATGGGGATAGTAAGAAAATTCATATCCCTCTCCGCACATAAGCGTCTCCTGATTCACGAAAGCGACATCCGCAGAAGAAATGCGCTCAGAAACATTCTTGAAGAGAGGCGCAAAGTTGTACGCACGCCCTCCCGGGATAGCCTGGGATTTGGCATCACGCACATTTCCGTAGTATATAATAATATCACCCACACCGACGAAGGAGGCCGTTTTGATCTCGGGCTCCGGCGGCAAGATTTGTTCTGTCTCAACAGCTGACGTTTCGTCCGTCACAACAGGCACAAATACGTCCGTATCCGAGGGTTTGGTAGTCGAATCCGACGTTTCAGAAATCTTTGTAGTGCCTTCATCAGCAGGGCGGAAAATTGTCTGCGTACATGCTGAAAGCATAAAAAGAAAAACCGTAAAGGCACACAGCAGAAAGTAGCGTAAAGAAAAAATTTTTTTCATACTGTCCCCCTAAAATCAACACGTTTGCGGCCTAAAAACCGAAGTACACAGAAAACAACAGTGATTATAGATTATAATACCATATTCGGACATAAATTGCAACATTTCGCGTGCATTTCCTCAATAATTCATTCAAAATATATCTTGCATTATTCGAGATTTTTTTATACAATATATATGCACGACAAAATATTACTTTTTCTTACATAAAGGAGCAAAAATAATGAACAAAACCATGACCGTCATAGGGCGGGTGGCGGCCATCACCGGTGCCGTTATCCTAATCCTATTAATCATGGCATATAGCGTGATGTGGATTCTTGTAAACGGCCCGTCGCCTACTGCGCGCAGATTGTTTGTTTTATCCGTAAAAGAAACGTCCGCAGGAGGTTTCCTTGCCGATATATACCTTACTGACAACGAGATAGCCGAAATCATCGGTACGAATGGTGATGACACCCCCGAGCAAGCCGTCGATGTATCCCTCATTCAGCTTCCGACCGAAACAGATTCCTCCTTCCCCTCTGCATCGGATTCCGAGAATGGCGAGATGACGGATCCAAACAGCGGGTTCGAAGAGGGAAGTGCTGATTCCGGAGAAGCTGGTACAGGTGATGACGGAATTGAAATAATTGATATTGAAGGTTCTACTTATAACGGTAAACTGCTGATTATCTCTGATCCTAAACGCGTTTTCGTCGGTGTTCCCGATCGCTACGGTGCGGACGCATCCGGCCTGACGGTGGCAGCTATGATTGAGAAATACGACTGCATCGCAGGAACGAATGCCGGCGGCTTCTACGATCCGAACGGCAACGGAACGGGTGGTATTCCCGACGGCATCGTTATATACGAAGGCAAAATTCTGTGGGGAAACCTCTATTCTTCCTACAATATCGCAGCGCTTGACAAAAACGGAATTCTGCACGTCGGAACAATGAGCGGTCAGCAGGCGATGGATCTCGGTATCGAGTACGCCGCTAGCTACGGTCCTGCGCTTGTCATCAACGGAAAAGCATGTAACGAAAACAGAAATCTTGGCGGCGGGCTAAATCCCCGAACGGTGATCGGACAGCGCGCAGACGGCGCAATTCTCCTTCTCGTCATCAACGGCCGCTCCCTTAACAGCCTCGGCGCCACCTATGACGATCTCGTAGAGATCATGCTTTCCTACGATGCCGTAAACGCCACTAACCTCGACGGCGGCTCCTCCTCCATTATGATCATGGATGGCGAATACCTGACAAGCAGTGCGTACATTTTTGGCGAAAGGGTGGTCGCAACGGCGATATTGGTGAAAAAATGAAGTTCTCACGTTTTTGGAAAATATACACCCTATCCGCAGCCGCCGCACTCCTTGTGCTTATCGTGGCCCTCTCCGTGTTCTATGCCTTTATCGCTTCTTATGAGAAGTCGCAGCCCGAATACGCAGCTCGCGAATACGCGACCGAACTGACCGACGACGGTTTTGCAGATATCCTTAAAGAAATTAACATACCACCTACCAGCAAATACGAAACTGACGAACGGTTGGAAGACCTTCTCCTAAACGCATTCAAGGCTTTAAACGGCGATTTTGCCGTACGAAAGAATTATAAAAAGTATTCCTCCGATGCACCTGTTTTCAGTTTGATAAAAGATTCCGTCACCGTCGCTGATTTACACCTCAAAAGCGCCAAAAACGGTCTTTTTGGCATGAAACGCTGGAGGATCGCTGATGTCCAAATCTTAGCAGGGAATATCATCCCGCCAGCCGAGGATTACTCCATCTGCGTTCCAAAGGATGCCGTTCTGACCGTAAACGGGACGGTTATCCAACGGGAGAACATAACCGAGCAGATTCCATATCCGTTCAAAAGCACCTATGAGCCTGACTCAACAGCATCATGGGACGTATACAAAGTATCTGACTTGTTCGGCAAGCCCGATATTGCCTGCGTATTGGACGGTGCCCCATGCGCAATTGAGCAAGCGGGGAACACCTACCATATTCGATATCCCGAAGATCTGACGACAACCTATACAATTACCGTTCCAAATGAGGCAGTCGTTACCGTAAACGGTATCCCGCTCAACCCTGACTGCATCACAACCGACTTTATCCCTTACGAATATTCTGTACTGGAATCATCCCTAAGCGGACTTCCGTATGCCGTAACATATACGGTATACGATTTATTTAATGAGCCTGACATCACAGGATCTATCCGTGGAACTTCCCTTAACTTCATCTGTGAAAGCTCCGCGTACACCGCCGCCTATCCGGAAAGCATGCGCTTTTCCACCATGATCCGCGTGCCTGTTGGCAGTGAAGTTTCGTTCCGAGGTACACCGTGCAACGAATATTTCGCCGAACAAAGAGCCGGCTATGATACACTCGCCGTGCACCTCAAGTCGCTTCCTATGTTTGATATCTATACTTTGCCTGCACTCTACCTCTCACCTGTGAACGAAATCAACGTTACGCTTAACGACGAACCGCTCCGCGTAAGATTCGAGACGAGCGATATGTTTCATGTCGTTGCAACCTCCTCTTTTCCAAGCGCTGACAATGAATCTGTTGCCGAAAAAGCTCTTGTTTTCCTTCGCGATTACATTACGTACACAGGGGAAGGGTACAAGAACCTTGACACTAATCTCTACCGCGTCCTCGGACATGTAATCCCGAACACCGACGCCTACTCGCGCATTGCAAACTCTCGCATCGGCATCTACTACGTAACACCGGTAAATACCAACGACTACAAGAGGCTGGAAGTTACTTCCATAAGCAAATATACCGACGATATGTACGGATGCACTGTATCATTTGAGGTAATACAAAAAACTTACTACGTTCAAAACGGAGAAAATGCTTGCCTCGAAAATGATTTTGTGGGTGAAATGCACCTTATCTATATCCGCCAAAACGGCGTATGGAAAGTTGCCGATATGCAAATAGATTCTAAATAGGGTTTAATAACAATCGCGCTCCGTTAGCCAACCATGTAAGCAAATTCATATTCTTACGCTCTGCTCATATACTGTACTAACATTATAAAGCGGAGTGATGATATGAAAGAGAACGCTTCAGGCGAGTGGTTCGCCGACATTGAAATCGCAGACAAAGAACGGTGCGTGCGTCTGGCTGAATACTTGATCGAGCACAAATCCACCGTACGCGCCACCGCAAAACATTTCGGCATCAGTAAATCAACCGTACATAAAGATCTGGCCGAGAAGCTGCCGCAAGTCAGCGCAGCACTGTATGAAGAAGCAAAAGCAATCTTTGCAATCAACAAAGCAGAAAGGCATCTGCGTGGCGGTCAAGCGACAAAGATCAAATACAAAACACTCAAAAACATAAAACGCGGAAAATTCGACTTAACCCGTTAGCACTGCATTGACAATTGCAGCCAATGTGTGTATAATACTGTCTGTAGATCAAAAGAGAACTTTACACACACTTGCACAAACAACACGCCCAATTATACAAAATGCTACGTTTTGCGTGGTTGCGGAGCAATTGCGCAAAACGTGTATTTTGTAAGCCGGCGTTCACGCCGGCGGCTAATTGGGTGTACATTCTCGGCGGCGGCTTGAATGAGCCGCTGTGTGGACTGCGCGCCGCCTGCCGGCCGCGAGCCAACAACTGCACGCAGGTGCTGCTGCACGGACGCGAGCGAAGGCGGCGGCGATGCAGGGCACGCGCGGCGGACGTCGTTCAGATCCTTTTCAAATTTTCAAGAATTTCACCGAAGGCTATTGCAATTCTCCAAAATTTATGGTACAATGATCTCGCCGAGAAAAGTGAAGAAAAAAATCTTCCAACGATCGCCCGCGATCCCTGTTCCATAAGGTCGCGACCGCGTCCGCCCGGAGATGAGCACCGGCTTCGGACGGTGATCGGCTCAACAAAGAGATAGCACTCGTTTAATACGGGTGCTATTTTTTTTAACTTTTTGAGGCCGCCGCCCGCGCAGGGCCCGGCGGAGCCATCCTCGTGAAAATTTGATTTCCCCTATATAGTTCATTTATGGGACAGTATGTCATCAACAGGGACACCGAAAAAGCATATCCAAACGCCGATATGCACACCCGACACCGGGTACTATTGCCGTGCCAAATACGGCTATGATCGGGAAGGGAGAAAGGTTCTTCTTTCCGCCGAATGGATGAATTTTCCGAATTTCGGAAAACATGCCGAGGCCGAGAAAAAAGAAGGGATCCTATGGGAAGATCCCGAGGAGATCACCGAGCCTATCGAGTGGAGCACCGAGGACAATTTCCGCCGTTCGGTAAATCGCGCGAAGGTACGCGCGTTTGATATCGTGATGAGCAATCCGGAATTAAACGCTTTCGCTACGATGACGATCGACCCCGAGAGGTGCGATAGATGCTCATGGGATGCGATATATCCGCACCTTAGAACATGGCTTTCGAATCGAGTATCCAGACGGGGGCTTAAATACATCCTTTGCCCGGAATATCATCAAGATGGCGAAGCCATCCATTTTCATATGATTTGCAACGCGGATGCGTTGCAGTACGCACCGGCGCGCACTCCGAAGGGGTACACCGTGTACCGCAAGGGAAAACCGGTGTACAATTTGTCGGATTGGGCTCTTGGGTTTTCGACTATGCAACTGGTACCAATGGACGATCCCCACGAGGCAGTAGCAAAGTATATCTTCAAGTACATGGGGAAGAACGCCGGCGCGATGATCGGCGGGCGGCACTTCCTCCACGGCGGGAATCTCCGGGCCCCTCACTATGAATACGCGGACGAATTGTCCGCGCTTCCGGGCGTGGACGCCGCCGAGGTGGCGTTCACCACGGATTTTTCGCCGGCGGGCGGGATGGAATACAAAAAACTCTACTTCAAGTGAGCCATTTGGAAAAAGAACAAATGTTCTTTTTCCACAGGATTTCAACAGATCAGGGGAGCGCGTAGCAAATGAGCAGTTCCGTGAAATAATATTCACGCGGGCGGTATAGGCGTATTGTTTCGCACACGCGCCCGGCTTCGGGGTAGGTCTGCCGCGTGAGTATGCCGCGGAAGGCCGTTCCCGCTTCGAAGCCGTCGCGGGTGAGTTCGCGCAGGAACATTTCCGGCGTGCCCTCGTATAGATCGCCGTATATCGTGGCGGCTTCGATGAGGACGGAGCCGCGCACGGTACGGCGCAGGCTCTCTAGGTGGTTTACGACTTCAACGTGATGCTTCATTCCGGTGCGCTCCTTTTTGTTACGGAGCACCACGCCGCGCGCGTTAATAAATGCCGTGTAAAATTTCGAAGAAAATTTACACGCCATTTGTTGCGGGTTTGACCACGGCGCACGCATGTTGCGGCGTGGTATAATGGAAGGGCGTGGGAGCGCATCCGGGGGACTTCATGAAAATTTTTGACAGTTTCGGACTGTCAACGGGTGGAATTTATGCGTGCGAAGTATCTTGATGAGTTCACGCTAGGGCGGCTCAAAAATGCGATAAAGGGATCCGATTGGCTCCCTATGCGGCTTATGATCGAAACGGGCGTGCGCGTGGGCGATGCGGTAAAGGCGCGCAAGCGCGATTTTTACCGCGAGCGAAACGGCGTGCCCCATTTTCATTGGGTAGCGGAGAAAACCGACAAAAGGGGGAAGTGCCCCATCTCGGAAACGCTGTACAATCGTGTACAGGTTCTCCCGGGCGGTCCGTCCGCGTACATTTTCCCCGGGCGAGGGAAGAGCGGGCATATCACGCGCCAATGTCTATGGGCGCGGATAGACCGCGCCTGCAAGGATTACGGCATCGAGAAGGCGGGCGTAAGCCCGCACAGCCTGCGGAAGGTGTACGCCGTTACCGTGCGGCGCGAGCGTGGGCTCCAGGCGGCGAAAGACGCCCTGCAGCACACGCACACCGCGACGGCGGCGCTGTATGCGTATTCGGATGAGATTTTCAGTCCGGATCAGCCGATCACGTGGGGAGAGATTGATCTCGTGGTACAATATTTTCGGGAAAGATTTCGGGAAGAATCTTGACGGAGTATTTCTTGCGTGGTATAATCAAGGGGAAATCTCGCAGGAAAGGGTGCACTTGCGGGGGAAGGCTGAACTTCGGCCAGCCGCCGAGGGTATACCCAATTATACAAAATGCAAATTTTGTATAATTGGGAGAATCAAAACAGACGAACAGGAGCGCAGAATGTTACTTGCGTTTGATATCGGCAATTCAAGCATTTCCTTCGGTGTAGCCAATATCGTCGGTGATTGTCCGCAGTTTATTGCTAAATCGCGGATCGCGTCTTCGCTGCACCGCACACCGGATGAATATGTCATTCTGATCCGCGAAATCCTGCAACTCTCCGATATCACATATGAACAAATTGATTCGCTCGCCATTTCTTCTGTTGTTCCGGAACTTACAAACGCGATCTCAGAAGCCGCGTCCCATTTCTCAAATACCAAACCTTTGATCGTGGGTCCAGGGATTCGCACCGGCTTGAACATCCGTGTGGACAGCCAGACACAGGTCGGCGCTGATATCGTTGCCAACGCCGTTGCTGCGCTGTGCCATACATCAGCCCCCACGGTAATCGTGGATATGGGCACTGCGACAACCATTTCTGTTGTAGACGCCACTTCCACGCTGATCGGCACTATTATATGCCCCGGACTTCAGGTCTCCCTGAATGCGCTCTCTCACGCTGCATCGCTGATAAGCGGGTCAGATTTTACCCGCCCTGCACAAATTATTGGAAAAAACACCCATGATTCCGTTAACTCCGGCGTCATCAACGGTCACGCTAATATGATTGATGGGTTTGCTCGCGATATCAGACAGATGCTGACAGGCACAACAGACACCAAACTCTCTTTACTTGCCACCGGCGGATTGGCAGAATTTGTAATCCCCTACTGCAGAAATAAATTCACACTCATCCCTGACCTAACACTTTATGGCGTTGCAGAAATTTACAGGCGGAATCAAAAATAATTTTGTATAATTCAGTCGTGGCTGTTTTATAAACAATAAGCGTTGTACCGTTTTGTTGAGCGGACGACAGCAAGGAGAATTTTATGAAAACCACTAACAGCAAAGAAATCAAAAAACTTGCGCTTTTAGCGCTCCTTACCGCTATGGTAGCGATCCTCGCCTATTTCGGCGGTTTTATAAAAATCGGATCGCTCGCCTCTATCTCTTTAACCCTGATTCCCATCGTTATCGGCGCGGCGCTGCACGGACCGTGGGCCGGCGCCTGGCTTGGCTTTGTTTCAGCCGTTGTGTTCTTCACTACCGCCGATGCGGCTTTTTGGTTCGGCCTCAGCATCCCCGGCACCGTGATCACCGTTATTATCAAAGGAGTGCTTGCCGGTCTTTTTGCAGGCATTGTTTACAATCTTCTTAAAAACAAAAACCGCTATCTGGCAGTAATTGCAAGTGCAATCGTCTGCCCCGTGGTTAACACCGGAATCTTCCTTGGCGGCTGTTTCGTATTCTTTCTCGACACCATTAAAGCAGGCGCCGCCGGTGAAGCAATGTCTCTTTTTTCCTACATCATCATTTTCTACGTCGGACTTAACTTTATCTTCGAACTCATTGCCAACCTCGTTCTTGCACCCACCATATACAGACTTCTGAACATCAAAAAGAAAAATTTTGACGAATAAAAATCCGGAGGAACAAACTATGTCCGCACCCGTAAAAATGCGCGTAATGTGCGCATCCAACAAAGGAAAAATCAAAACATACGCTGTGGCGCTCAGCGAGGCCTTCAAATGCCGCGTTGATGACGTACCGCCCGCATACTCCTGTGACAAGGAGCGCCTCGTAGTCATCGTTGCATCTTTGAAAGGAGCTCCGAGCGACACGCTCCGCCGCTTCTGCGGTGAGCTGAATCCATCCCGTGCACACAACGTAGCGCTTGTGATCGACAATGAATCACAGACACAAGGTGTAGAGGTTTTGAAAGAAACTCTCCGCGCCGCAGGTACGAACGTCATTGACGACGTGTATTACGTAAAAGCCGGTCTCTTCAGTGGATCGAAGATCACGCTCGAAGAACGCACCGCGATCGTAAAATGGGTTGAAAGCATTGAGGTAAAATAATGTTTTTGAAGAGTTGTGCAAAAACGCACAACTCTTCCCTTTTTTAAGTGATTTTTCAAAAAACTATTGACAAACAGTGCGATGTATGATATACTCTGTAAAGTGTTTTGCTTTACAGCAATTGCGGAGGTAACAATGTTTGAGAAAAATATGCGCCTTGCGCTCTTGTTGGACTATTACGGCAACCTTTTAAGTGAGCATCGTCGCGCGATTATGGAGTTGTACTACTGCGAAGATCTTTCTCTGGCTGAAATTGCCGAAAACACCGGCATTACGCGCCAAGCAGTACGTGATTCAATCAAAAAAAGTGAAACAGAACTTTACCGCATTGACGAAGCACTCCGTTTGGGTGATTACCTGCAATCGATCCAAGACAAGTGCGCTGATGCAGCTGACCACATCGAAAAACTTCTGTCCGCACTCCCTGACGGTGAGACCAAATCTTCCCTTTCACAGATAATTGATGAGATTCGCGCCATCCCCAGTTGATTTTATAAACGGAGGCCTGTATGTTTGACAGTTTATCGGATAAACTTGCGAACGCGTTCAAGAAGTTCAAAAACAAAGGTAAATTGACTGAGGCTGACGTTAAGGAAGGCATGCGCGAAATCAAACTTGCTCTTCTTGAAGCCGACGTAAACTTCAAGGTTGTTCGCGAGTTTGTAAAAACTGTATCCGAACGCGCCATCGGTTCCGAAGTTCTCGAAAGCCTCGTTCCCGCACAGCAGATCGTAAAGATCGTTAACGAGGAGCTTATAAACCTCATGGGTGGGTCACAGGCTAAGCTCGACATCGCGCCGAAGCCACCCACCGTTATAATGATGGTAGGTCTGCAGGGCGCAGGTAAAACCACGCACAGCGCTAAATTAGCGTTAATGTATAAAAAGCAAGGCAAAAACCCTCTTCTTGTTGCGTGTGACGTCTACCGTCCCGCAGCGATCAAGCAGCTCGAGGTTGTAGGCGAGCAGATAGGCGTTCCAGTGTTCTCCATGGGCACTGACACCTCTCCGGTTGAAATCGCCCGCCGTGCCCTCCAGCACTCTCAGAAGCATGGGCACGATATGGTGTTCCTTGACACAGCAGGCCGTCTGCACGTAGACGAGGTTCTCATGGCAGAGCTCGGCAGCATCAAGGAAGTTGCTGCTCCGACTGAAATCCTTTTAGTTATCGACGCAATGCTCGGTCAAGACGCTGTAAACGTTGCCGAATCGTTTAACAACCTTTTGAATATCACCGGCGTCGTCCTCACTAAACTGGATGGCGACACACGAGGCGGCGCGGCGCTTTCCGTACGACACGTTACCGGCAAGCCGATCAAGTTTGTTGGTATTGGTGAGAAGATGGATGCGCTGGAACCATTCCACCCGGATCGCATGGCATCCCGAATCCTCGGCATGGGCGATGTTCTGACTCTGATCGAAAAAGCACAGCAATCCTTTGATGAAAAAAAAGCCGAAGAACTGGAGAAAAAGCTCCGCGAATCCACCTTTGATTTAAACGACTTCCTCGATCAGTTCCGTCAGATCCGAGATATGGGTTCAATGGAACAGCTTATGGGGATGATCCCCGGCATGAAACCGGGCGCACTTAAAGACGCTCAAATCGATGAGAAAGCGCTTTCGCGCACCGAAGCGATCATTCTCGCAATGACAAAGAAAGAACGCGAAAAGCCCAGCATAATCAATGCTTCTCGCCGCAGAAGGATTGCCGCCGGAAGCGGCACGTCTGTAGAAGAGGTGAACAAACTGCTTCGCCAATTCGAACAGATGAACAAAATGATGAAGCAGTTCAGCGGCATGGCAAACGGCCGCACAAAAAGAAGGATGAAAATGCCGTTCGGTTTCTAAACCGCGGATTTTTATAAATCAATTATAATTTTATTTTATTTTGGAGGAATCCCCATGGTAAAGATCAGACTGAAAAGAATTGGTGCACACAAGAACCCGTTCTACCGCATTGTTGTTGCAGACTCCCGTTATCCCCGTAACGGCCGTTTCATCGAAGAACTCGGCTACTACGATCCGATGAAGAATCCCGCAGAGATCAAGCTCGACCAGGAAAAGGTTGAAAAGTGGCTGAAGAATGGCGCACAGCCGACCGAGACCGTTCGCGCACTCATCAACAAGGCAAGCGGTAACAAAGAATGATGCAAGACAATATCGGCGTTCCCTGCCAGGATATTGATCTTAGCTGCGTTCTTGCCGATATGGCTCGTGCCATTGTAGACCATCCGGAAAAAGTCTCCGTCACCGAAACCGAGACGGAAGAAGGCATCCTGCTGACTCTCTCCGTTGACGAAGACGATATGGGCATGGTTATCGGTAAACATGGTAAGATTGCTCGCGCTATCCGGACTGTTATGAAGGCTGCGGCAAAAATCGCAGACAAAAAGATCACGGTAGACATTCAGTAAAAAGAAAGAGCCGCTCCCCCTCGGGACAGGCTCTTTTTTACACTTCCCTTTTAAATTAAAAGTTCCCGTGTGCGTTACGCATACGGGAGCTTTTTTATTATCAGTACGTACCGTCGAGATTCGAAACACCGCCAGCTACGTCTTCTTTCCTGACGGTGGAATTCTTGATCTTATCCTCAAGATAAGAAAGGAATTCCGTGCCATCATTCGGAAGATCAACGAAATTGTTCGTCCAGGTAGACAGCATCATCGCATTGGAAATCGAAAGACCATTGATTCCTTCGTATCCGGGAGCCAGAAGCGGCTCACCGTTCAGAAGATGGTTGGTAAAGTTCTGGAAAATACCGACGTGGCCGGTACCTCTGCCCTCAAACGTAATCGTTTCGGTAGTGGAGGGAACCTTTTTAAAGCTATCGGTAGTCTCAAAGCAATAAACGCGTTCGTCCTCTTCAAGCTTTGTGTAAGTGAGAACGTTTGCCTCGTACACAAGTTTACCCTTGGAGCCTGTGATCTCCAGACGGTTCGTTCCGGGAGATTCAGCGGTAGAAGTGATGAACACACCGGTAGCGCCATTCGGATACTCAGCGTATGCGGTTACATCGTCATCAACCTCGATGTTGTGATACTTACCGAAAGAACAGAATGCGCGGATTCTGTTTGGCATACCGAAGATCCACTGCCAAAGGTCAAGATTATGCGGACACTGGTTGAGAAGCACACCGCCGCCTTCGCCTTCCCAAGTAGCGCGCCATCCGCCGCTGTTGTAGTACGCCTGCGTGCGGTACCAGTCGGTGATGATCCATACGCATCTCTTAAGGGAGCCGAGTTCACCGGACTGAACGATCTGACGCATCCTCTGGTAAGCGGGATTCGTGCGCTGATTGTACATAACACCGAACACTTTTCCACTCTTGCGTGCAGCTTCCATAAGTTCTTCTACCTTTTTGGTGTAAACACCAATCGGTTTCTCACTCAGAACGTGCTTCCCTGCTTCAAAGGCCTCGATACCAATTACGGGGTGCAGATAGTGTGGCGTAGCGATCATAACAACATCCACGGCATCACACTTCAGAAGATCGTGATAGTCAAGGAAATACTCTACGTTATCACCACAAACTTCGCGGATAGCATCAAGTCTTTCCTGTTTTATATCGCAGACAGCGGTAACGACCGCATTCTGTATTTTGCCCTCAAAAAACTTTTTAATATGGCCAGTACCCATGTTACCGACGCCTACAATACCAAATCTGACCGTATCCATAATATCCTCCTAAAATTAACAATACTGTCCTATGCATTATAATTCATTTAACAACAAAAAGCAATGCTACGAGAACAATATGCCAACTTTTGACAAATGTGTGAAATTATTTTCCATAAAAAACGCCGGTAAAACCGGCGTTTTTTATTATAAATTATTTGCCACGTTTTACGTAGTGCGTGTGAAGAAGCTCGTGAGCGAGGTGGCTGTTCGGCTCGCCGAGGAAATCTTCATACAGTGCCTTAATGATGGAGTTCTCATGAGATTTACGAAGGTCCATCTTCTTGTCAGCGGTATAAAGAACTGCAGCGCGCTTAGCCTTCAGATCTACGGAGTTGCGCACGGAAGCAGGCTGATACGGCTGACCGCCGCCATTTACACAGCCGCCCGGGCATCCCATGATCTCGATGAAGTCAACCTTGTACGTGCCATCCTGTACACCCTTGAGGAGTTTCGAAGCATTGCCGGTGCCGCTGGCAACAGCAACGTTAAGCTCGATATCTCCCAGTTTATAGGTAGCAAACTTGATGCCTTCCGTGCCGCGCACGTCGTTGAAATCAAGTTCCTTGAGTTCAGTGCCAAGGATAACCTCTGCGGCAGTACGGAGAGCAGCCTCCATAACACCACCGGTAGCGCCGAAGATGACACCTGCGCCGGATCCGATATCAACGGGAGAGTCAAACTTCTCGTTAGGAAGAGCGCGGAAATCAATACCGGCAATGTCGATCATGCGAGCAACTTCGCGGGTAGTGATAGCGTAGTCGACACCGGGTACACCCTCAACATCCTGACCGTCACGAGTAACCTCAAATTTCTTCGCGGTACACGGAATGGCAGAAACGACCACGACATCCTTGGGATCGAGGCCCATCTTCTTAGCATAGTAAGCCTTATAGATAGCACCGAACATCTGCTGAGGAGACTTACAGGTGGAGAGATTCTCCGTCATCTCCGGGAAGAAGTGTTCGCAATACTTAACCCATCCGGGCGAGCAAGAAGTGATCATCGGGAGAACGCCGCCGTTCTTCACGCGGCCGAGGAACTCGGTAGCCTCTTCCATAATGGTGAGGTCTGCCGTGAAGTTAAGGTCATATACACCATCAAAGCCGAGACGCTTCATAGCGGCAACCATCTGACCTTCAACATCAGTGCCGGGCTCATATCCGAAGCACTCACCAATGGTAGCGCGAACGGAAGGAGCGGCAGAAATAACAACATGCTTCTTGGGATCGTTGATAGCAGCGAAAACTGCGTCCGTATCATCACGCTCATAAAGTGCACCGGTCGGGCATGCAACGATACACTGACCGCAGTTGATACAACTGGTTTCAGCGAGTTTGAGGCCGTTCGGAGAAGCGACTTCCGTGTCGTATCCACGGTTGGTCATGCCGATCGCGCCGATACCCTGCACGTTGTTGCAGGCTGCAACGCAGCGGCGGCAAAGGATACATTTGCTATTGTCGCGAATGATAGAAACAGAGGAAGTGTCAATCTCGCATTCGCAATCGTCGGAACGGAAGTAGTTCTCGTCAACACCGTACTCATTTGCCAGTTTCTGCAGTTCACAGGTAGTGGAACGTACGCAGGAGAGGCACTTTTTATTGTGAGCAGAGAGAACGAGTTCCAGGTTCATCTTGCGAGCGGCTTTTACCTTCTCGGTGTTGGTATAGATCTCCATACCGTCGGTTACAGGGTAAACACAGGAGGTTACAAGACCGCGTGCGCCTACAACTTCGACGAGGCAAAGACGACAAGCGCCGATCTCATTGATATCTTTGAGATAGCAGAGCGTGGGAATGTTGATTCCGGCAACTCTGGCAGCATCCAGTACGGTCGCATTCTTGGGGACCTCAACCTCGATGCCGTTGATTTTAACTTTTACCATATCCATTTTGTCAAGGCTCCTTTCTTACTTTCTGGAGATTGCGCCGAACTTACATTTTTCCATACAAGCGCCGCACTTCACGCACTTAGCAGTGTCGATGACGTGTGCTTCCTTGACCTTACCGGTAATAGCGCCGGCAGGACAAGCGCGTGCACAAAGCGTACATCCCTTACATTTGTCGGGATCGATCGTGTAGTTGAGCAGTTTCTTACAAACGCCTGCGGGACATTTCTTATCGACGATGTGTGCAATGTACTCGTCGCGGAAATAGCGAAGCGTCGAAAGAACCGGGTTCGGTGCAGTCTGACCCAGACCGCAAAGAGATGCACTCTTGATGTAGTTTGCAAGCTCTTCGAGTTTATCGAGGTCTTCCATTTCGCCGTTACCGTCGCAGATCTTGTTAAGGATCTCGAGCATACGTACAGTACCGATACGGCACGGAGCGCACTTACCGCAGGATTCATCAACAGTGAATTCCAAAAAGAACTTAGCAAGGTCAACCATACAGGTATCTTCGTCCATAACGATGAGGCCGCCGGAACCCATCATGGAACCGATCTCAAGAAGGTTATCGTAGTCGATCGGTACATCGATGAGAGACGCGGGGATACAACCGCCGGAAGGACCACCGGTCTGTGCAGCTTTGAACGTTTTGCCGTTCGGAACGCCGCCACCGATTTCCTCAACGATCTCACGAAGCGTAGTACCCATGGGAACTTCCACAAGACCTGTATTGGTGATCTTGCCGCCCAGAGCAAATACTTTCGTGCCCTTGGACTTCTCGGTACCCATGGAGGAGAACCAATCAGCACCGTTCAGGATGATCTGTGCGATGTTCGCATAGGTCTCAACGTTGTTGATAATGGTAGGCTTGCCCCAGAGACCCTTTACTGCCGGGAACGGCGGACGGGGACGAGGCTCACCGCGGTTGCCTTCGACAGAGGTCAGCAGGGCCGTTTCTTCACCGCACACGAATGCGCCGGCGCCGAGACGGATGTGAAGATCGAAGTTAAAGCCAGAACCGAAGATATTCTTGCCGAGAAGGCCATACTCTCTTGCCTGCTCGATAGCGATAGAAAGTCTTCTTACAGCGATCGGATACTCTGCACGGACGTATACCCAACCTTCGTCGGCACCGATAGCGTAAGCAGCAATTGCCATAGCCTCGATCAGTGCATGCGGGTCGCCTTCCAGAACGGAACGGTCCATGAATGCACCCGGGTCACCTTCGTCGGCGTTACATACAACATACTTCTTATCCGAAACGGATGCGCGTGCAAACTGCCACTTGCGGCCCGTCGGGAAGCCGCCGCCGCCGCGTCCGCGCAGACCGGATGCAAGGATGGTGTTGATAACGTCTTCAGGCGTCATTTCCTTTACAGCCTTAGCGAGTGCAAAGTAACCGTCCATAGCGATGTACTCGTCGATTGCTTCGGGGTTGATAACACCGCAGTTACGGAGAGCAACACGCTTCTGCTTTTTGTAGAACTGTGTCTCAGAGAGAGATGCAGTAGCCTCTTCGGCAGCGGCAGCCTGATCGTTGTAAACGAGGCGCTCAACGATACGTCCCTTGAGGAGATGCTCCTCAACGATTTCGGGAATATCATCTACAGAAACCTGGCTGTAGAAGGTGCCCTCGGGGTAAACGATCATGATCGGGCCCAATGCGCAAAGGCCGAAGCAACCGGTCATGACAATTTTGATCTCTTCCTCAAGGCCTTTTTCTTTGAGTTCATCCGCAAGCTTGTCGCGGAGTGCAACGCTGCCGGAAGAAGTACAACCGGTACCGCCGCAGATCAGTACATGAGAACGAATCATATAGTTTTTCCTCCTGTGGTGTTAGGCTTTAGCCGCGCCGATGGTGTACTCAGCAACGACCTTACCACCCTTGATGTGCTTTTCAATAATGGTTTTTGCTTTTTCAGGGGTCATCTTAACGTAAGTAACCTTTTCCTGTCCCTCGGCGTACACCTCAACGACAGGCTCGTACTGGCAAATGCCAATACAACCGGTCTGCGTTACAGAAACGGATTCTGCAAGGCCTGCTTCATTCACTGCCTCCACGAATGCGTTAAGAACGGGACGTGCACCGGCTGCAATACCGCAGGTTGCCATACCGACAACAATTCTGGTAGAACCGGAGCCTTTGCGGATCGCGACCTTGTCTTGCATTTTTGCTTTGATCGCCATCAATTCTTCTAAAGACTTCATTTGATTGATCCTTTCCTAATTATGTAAATTTTTATTGAATCGCATCATACTGTTCCCGCAGGTTGCCTTCTATCCATGAAAGAATCTCAGGTTCTGCGAGAGATATATCCTCACCGAGGATCTGACGGATTTCAGACGTGTCAAGTGCGACCTCGCCGTTTTCCGTTTTATGAGTGTAGACAAAATCAATTTCGGGCGAACCGTGTATCAGCGTCTTCACCGTATCGACCATATCACCGAGAGGCACGAAATCTATATGATTCCGCCCGAATCGTGCCGAGGTGGTCGTACCATGATCGGCGCTTACCGACTCATGAACGGAGTGAATCTGTACTTCCCCGCCGGTCATCTCGGCGAGCATTTTCAGAAACGGAATTCCGAGTCCGACATTCCGCGTTTTTCGTGTCGTAAAAAACGGATTTCCCAATTTCTCAACCTGCTCGGGCGTCATGCCGCAGCCGTTGTCCGAAACCGTAAAGTGAAGCCAATCGCCTTCCTCCAAAAGTGTAACGAAGATTTTATCAGCGCCCGCGCGCACGGAATTCATCGTTATATCGAGTACATAAAGCGAAAACTCAAACATAGACAAATCCTTCCTGACCACGCAGATAAGCAATCAACCGTTCCGCCACCAATGCTGAAGAATACGGCTCGTCGTCGATCATAAAGCTGTTGTGGGCTTCCGAAATCTTCGCAAGATCGTGTGCGTCGGAGGAAACGACATGCCGAAGTTTTGTGAGCGTCGGAAACTTTGCCGTATACTGCTCTTTCGAGTCAGCCGCATTAAGCTCGTATGCCGTGTACGCCGGTGCTTCCGGAAACGCACCAAGGACCGAAACAATTCCGTTCGACGTCCTATCAATATGCGCCGGATAAGAGACACCGCCGTATTCCCACGCCATCCTGAAAGCCTCATCCAACGATACAGCGGTCGCATTAATAAGAAGATCTTCTTCCTCGCCGATAACCCGATCCTCCTCGTCCATCACAAACTGATTGCCGAAGATAAGCGGTTTATTTCGGATGCGGATCCGTTTTTCAGATACGGCAAGATCAAAATCGGCCGCAGCCGCAAGTGTGGGAAACAAGCAGATAACGTGAATATCTTCCGACGTGGTCAACTCCATACCCGCAATCGGTATAAGGCCGTATGTCTTGGCTGCTTTAAAAAAAGCGGGGCAATTTCGGGTAGTGTTGTGATCCGTCAAAGCTGCAATCTGCAATCCATTGAGAACAGCCATACCGGCGATGTTGGCAGGCGTTGCTTCGTCGTCACCGCACGGTGAGAGGCAGGAATGTATGTGCAAATCGTAGAAATACCGATTCATAGACCTTTATCAATGGAGCCGATGACACGGCATATCTCATACACGCTTAAATCGCTCGAAAGAACTGTAATATTATTTTCTCGCGCAGCCGCTTCGGCTTCCGGCATGAGCTTCACGCCTTCTGCAAGAAGGACAGCAGCGGCTTCCGTCAAGGAAGCAACGGCAATCACGTTCATATTATTCATGATCGTGATCCACAAGTTCCCCGCCTCCACACGGCTCATCGCCCTGCTGAGAAGATCGCCTGCATAGACGCCTTCAAATGAATCGGGGATTTCCCCGACAACGGGAAAGAGTGAAAGCTTATCCGTTAGATCAGAAAATAACATACTTTCCTCCGCGCTTATTTGGATTCAGCCGTTTTTGTTTGGTTCACGTTATGACGGGGCACAAGGGGATTCAGTCCTTCGAGAATTGCTTTTTCCTCATGCTCTTTCAAATACTCATGAAACAAAGATCGCATGATCACCGTACATTCATCGGAATTTGTATCGCCTTTGATAATGTCTTCGGCAAACGCCATACAAGTCGGAGCACCGCAGGAGCCGCAATCGAGCCCGGGAAGGCTCTTGCAAATAGATTCGATATCTCGCATCATCTGCATGGCCTCCTCGCGATTCTCGGACAACTTAGCACTGGGGGTATACTGAAGGCCTCCCTCAGCCATTGCCGTCTCCGGAATCTCCGTCTCGTTGGGACGATTGGGAGAAACAGGCAAATACCGCTTGAGCGAATGGAGTCGCGCCTGTGCAATGTAGGGATTCGCCACCGTCATCGCACCGCCTACACAGCCGCCGCTGCAAGCGTTCAGTTCCACATAATCAAGATTATGAATATCTTCATTATCTATCCGTTCCAGAACGCGGATGCAGTTCTCAATTCCGTCCGCAGCCAGATAGCGTTCGTTAAAAACAGCTGCCGATTCACCGCCGGTGGATGCCCAGCCGATTCCGACCATACCGGATTCGGTTGTTTCATCCGTTCCGTTTTCACGCAATTTCTTCATTTCATCGAGAAGAACGAAGTAAACGTCCCTCACCGATACGACGTGATCAATATAATTCTTCTCGCCGGCAAAACCGTTCTTTACGTAGCTGACTTTCGCCGGACAGGGAGAGATAAAGAAGACACCGATTTCATCCGGTGAAAGCTCCGGATGAGCTTCTATGGCTTCTTGCTTCGCCAGCCGTGCCGCAATATCAATCGGCGCTAAAAGCGGTATGACGTGTTCGCAAAGAAACGGAAAGTTCATACTGATAATGCGCGAGATAGCGGGACAGGCTGAACTGATAACAGGCTTTACGATTCCGGGACGGTTGAGATACAGACGCGTATAAGCAGAAACAATTTCCGCCGCACGTGCAACTTCAAAAACCGAATCAAAACCGATTTCTTTAAGGCCGCCGAGAACGTAACCGATGTTATCGAGATTGGCAAACTGACCATACAGTGACGGTGCAGGAAGCGCAATTGTATATTTGTAATTGTTCATGCAATCAAGCGAATCGTACACGGCTTTTTTAGCCTTGTGCGGACAAACTCGAATGCACTCCCCGCAATCGATGCAGCGGGAGGGGTTGATAACGGCCCGTCCGTCACGAATGCGAATCGCTTCCGTCGGACAGCGTTTCAAACAAGTGGTACATCCTTTACATTTACTCTCATCGAGAGAAACGGAATGTTTGTATGTAGCCATAACCGTACCCAGCCTTTCTTCAGTGGGCAATCAGTTCAACTTGATTTTCATCGTTACCGTTGTTCCAACGCCAACCTCAGAGTCAATTTGCATAAAGTCGGTATATTTTTTCATGTTGGGAAGTCCCATTCCGGCGCCAAAACCGAGCGACCGAATATTATCACAGGCAGTTGAATACCCTTCCTGCATAGCCAAAGAAACATCAGGGATACCGGGCCCGCGATCCTTAAGAACGATCGTAATCTCATTGTCATCCACTGTAACGTCGGCAGTGCCGCCGTCGGCGTGGATCACCATGTTGATCTCTCCTTCATACATTGCAATGGAAACACGCCGCATGATATCCGGAGAAAAGCCCAGCTGCCTCAGTTTCTTTTTGACCACAACAGAAGCTTCACCCGCAGAGGAAAAA
This sequence comes from Eubacteriales bacterium, assembly GCA_045611685.1. GTDB lineage: Bacteria > Bacillota > Clostridia > Oscillospirales > CAG-272 > SIG701. The sequence continues at coordinate 33,232 of JAZKXO010000024.1, forward strand.
TTTTCTCCATCTACGTCAAAGTGAAACTTTAAAACCTCACTCATGGTTCTTACCCGCGTTTCCTCGGAGGCCCGATGTGTACAAATGCCCACACGCTTCGTAGGCGCGCATATCCGACTTCATAAGCACGATCCCGCAAGCTTCTGCAAGATCAATCATCTCCTCAGTGGGAGACTTGCTTCTGACGAAAACGACGCAGACCATGTCCATCATGCTGGCTGTTCTGATAACTTGAGGGTTAATAAGTCCGGTTATAAGAACTCCCTGATCTTTAACATACGCCAAAACATCGCTCATCATATCACTGCAGCACGCGGAAAAAACATCGTGCTCCAGATTCTCTTCACCACACAAGAGAGTTGCGTTCAAAAGCTTTTGGATTTCGCAAATTTTCATAAAAACCCCGTCCTTTCGCAAAAATAAATTCGTTATGCGATGCGGGAAAACTTAATTCTGGTATTTTACAAGAATGTCTTTCAGCATATCGGGAGTAAGACGTCCGTAAACGTCCTCACCAATCGTGAGAACAGGGGCCAGGCCGCAAGCACCGATGCAGCGCGTTGCTTCCAAACTGAATTTAAGATCAGGGGTAAGACCGCCGTTTTCGATACCAAGCAGAGATTCCATTTTCTCCATCAGTTTGCCGGCACCCTTAACATAGCAAGCAGTACCAAGGCAAATTGCAACCGGATACTGGCCCTTCGGGTTAAGCAGGAACTGGGAATAGAAAGTGGCAACACCAAACACCTCGGATACAGGTACGTCCAAGCCTTCAGCAATCATCTGCTGAACTTCAACGGGAAGGTATCCGTAAATGTCCTGTGCTTTCTGAAGAACCGGCATAAGGGCACCGGCTTCGCCTTTGTGCTGTGCGATCACCGCATCCAGAGCAGTCTTTTGCTCCGGCGTACCGGAGAACGGCACGGAAGTCAGTTTCTTTTTCATGACTTTTTCCTCCTACTTTGTCATAAGACAGAATTTCTGGGGATTTGCGTAGCATATGTATTGCCGCTTTGCGGCTTAATGCACTTATTTATTTTCGCAAAACTCTGCTACCGCGTCAGCCGCAGCGTCAAGGTAATCGTTTTCCATAAGTTCAATGATTCCCTTATCACAGAGTGACGAGAGTCTCGGGTCAAGCGGAACGCGTCCAAGAAGACGGATGCCGTATTCAGCGCAAACTTCCTCCGCGCGGCTTTCACCGAAAACGTGAAGTTCCTTGCCGCAGTCAGGGCATTTCACATACGACATATTCTCAACGAGACCGATTACAGGAATGTTCATGAGTTTCGCCATATTGAGAGCTTTTTTCACGATCATGGAAACAAGTTCCTGCGGCGTTGTAACAATGATGATACCGTCGAGCGGCAGGGACTGGAATACCGTTAAGGGTACATCGCCGGTGCCGGGCGGCATATCAACGAACATATAATTCACGTCCGTCCAAATAACGTCCGTCCAGAACTGCTTGACCGTACCTGCGATTACAGGTCCGCGCCATACAACGGGCCGTGACTCATCTTCCAGAAGAAGATTCACGGACATCATTTGAATACCGGTCGTTGTGGTGAGCGGGATAAGTCCGTTTCCGTCGCTCATTACATCGCCCTTCGTGCCGAAGGCCTTGGGGATGGAAGGGCCGGTGATATCCGCATCGAGAATAGCAACGCCGTTATCGCGGCGACGCATTAGAACAGACATCATAGAGGTAACGATCGATTTGCCGACACCGCCTTTTCCGCTTACAATGCCGATCACGTGCTTAACTGTACTCTGCGGGTTGAGCTGCTCTTTCTCAATCTCCTGACGGGATGAGCAGTTGGCGGAACACGTAGAACAGTTATGGGTACATTCTTCGTGGTTATCAGCCATAAGAAACCCTCACTTTCATAATAATTTCAAACATAATAATTATACCGCATTTTTTGTAAGATTACAAGGGTTGTGGCGAAGATTTTATGCTGAAACAAGCGAAATTGACGAAATTTATGCGGATTCGACACTATAACGCTGTAAGTTTGTCCAATATGTTCTAATATTCGCAATTTTATCGATTACGCGATCTCGCAAAAAAGCATTTATGGTAGGCAAAACGTGCCAATGGAAGGACAAAAGCCACAGCAAACCCCGCAAGTGCGATGCTCCAACCAACAGAACACCACGACACAGCTAACGTAACAATAGCCAAAACAGCATATATCAGCATAACGGCATTCACCGAAAATTCCCCAATGCGCGCTCCAGTGTCGAACAGGAACATTGACACCGCCAGCATAGCCGACGAGAGAACAGATAGCACATAACAAACAGACTGTGCTACATCCGACGAAACAGTTCGGATAAGATATACAGAAAAGATACTCACAATAATACCCGCAAGAACGCCGAAAAGCGCGTGTAGAAACATTGTTCGCTTATCAAGAAGCAGATTGGTGTTGTTACGCTCCAAGTAAAACTCATCAGATGTTGGTTTGAAAAAGGAAAACGTGAGAACAGCCATAAAATCAAGAATGAGGCCCCACCAAAGCGTTTGGATTGGGGTATGCATGGGCAACCCAAGAAAGGCCGCCGCCAGCATCAGCGTCATTCTGAAAACCTGTATGACAAGCAAATATTCAGCGGCACACCGAAGATGTAAAAATGCATTTTTACATCCGGAAATAATGCGCACGGTATTTTCAACACCTGCAGTGTTCTTTTCTTTCGTCGGTGCAGCAGAAGAAGCGTCTGATGCAAGCATAAGACACTGCGGTGCGTGGGAAAAAGGCCGTTCAACGGCTACGGATGCCCTGACGGATGGGAGCAAATGTATATCGGAGAGATTACCGCCAATGTATGTAGTGTTTTCCACACATTTGGCAATAGAACGAATCATTCTGGCCCGTTCTTCCATGCCCTTAACGCAAACGCAAATGTTTTCCGTTCTTTCGTCTGAAAGGTTTTTCTTAAGATAAGCAGAGACTTCTTCAACAGAATGAAGCATCTCTCTGTCAACTGATACGACACCTGCGGTTACAGCAAGCATCCGATCCGCTTCACCACCGTCGGTCAAGACGATCATACGGATCCCGTTTTCACAGCATGCACGAACGGCGGAAAGCATGCCGGGCTCAATGGGGTCCACAACGGCGAAAAAGCCAAGAAAGTGCATTTTTGCATGAATGACACTGACCCTTGAAAGACTTGCACACGGCGCAACACGGCGCGCGACAGCAAAGGTTCGGATGGAACGCTTCTTAAAATCATACGCCCGTTCCAAGAGAAGCCCTCGCTCCTCGGTCGTCATCGCACGGGCGATGCCGTCCACCACCATGTCAGAGCAGCACGCTAACACATCTTCAAGATCTCCGCTCACGTACGCGAAAGTACCGTCCGACGATGATGCCAGGAGAGTATATAGTTTTGCAGCATGTTTTGTCTCAATGACCGTCGGAAGGCGCAAGGAAGACCTCGTTTGTTCCTCAAAATCACCGAAAATTTTTGCAAGGATCAGGTTTGGCGTGCCCGCACCCTCACCTCCATTTACTTGCACTGGATACAATGAACCGAAGCGGCAAAGCAACGAGAGAGCACAAAGCGATGCTGTCTCTCGACCGGAGCTGAACGTTTCAGCGTCCAACCAAGCACCGTCGAAAAAGGCGCTCGTAAGTTGAACGTTTCCCGACTCAAAGAAATGCGGATCGCCAACAATAAGGCACTGTGTCTCCGCAAATTTTTCCATGGAATCCGCCGAGCGAAGAACTACGGAACCTCCGCTTTCGGCGCGAAGGCGCTGCATAGAAACCGCCAGAATGATTGCAGCTATTACGCCCAAAAACTCGCTCATAGACGCCACCGCCAAGGAGAGAGCGGAGAGAAAAAGCGAATCTATCATCAGAGAAGTATGGCCAACAAGAACACCTCCGATGGTAATGAGAAGAACGACACCGATCATCAAGAGAGAGACATTGCGACACCACGCCGAGATTGATGCGAGCACGGAAAGATCTTTTCCGGACGAAATGGAGATGTGTCCTTTCTTTGCAAAAACATACGTATCCTCACCGGTTGCGAATGCAACGCCACGTCCGGATCCGCCGAGTACGGTTGAACCCGCAAAAAGAATATTGGCTCTACTCTCGCAAAGAGTATCCTCTTGTAAAGTGGACAACGGCGATTTATTCACAGCACCTCGATTGCACGTTATCCCAGTCTCCGACACAGTAAGGTCACCCGAAATCAAGCGAACATCTGCGGTTACCGGGTCACCCGGGGAAAACGCGAGTACATCCCCGGGCACGACTGCATCGGACGGCAGAGCAAGCTGTTTTCCGTTGCGAATCACAGTTGCGTGCGGGAGATTTTCGCGTGCAGCGTTTTCAAACATTCTCTGCGCCGCAATGAATATGATAGTCCGCACAGAAGCAGACACAGCCAAAAGGCCAATGAGGACGAGTGCTTCTCTTCCCCTCTGAAAAACCGCAGAGGCCGCCGCTGTAATGATGAGAAGGATAGCAGACAAATCCAAAAACTCACCCCTCGCGGTGTGTGCAGCAGACGCACGATTTACGATCCAGATGGCATTCTGCCCGCATTTACGCCTGCGGGCAGCCGCTTCCTTACGAGAAAGTCCGGTATGAATGTTAGTGCCAAGCGCCGAAGAAACCGCCTCGTCATCCATGGCGTGCCATACGTTCGGATTTTTCTTTTTCATAGACGTTTTTAAATAGCACGGACGGCTATTTCACCGTCCTTGGCATCAACGTCAACGGCAGAGATTTTACCGCCGGATTCAATGATTTCGGTGGCAATTCTATCTTCCACTTCTCTCTGAATAAAGCGGCGCATATTTCTCGCACCATACTTTGCCGAGAAGGATTTATCCGCTACACAGCGAACGGCATCATCCGTCCAGGTAAGACGGATATTCTTCTCGCGCAAAGCCTTTGCGGTATCGCCCAGCATCAAAACGGCGATAGAAACAAAATCGTCTTTGCTCAAAGAGCGGAACGTAATCACCTCGTCCACACGGTTCAAAAATTCGGGACGCAGGAATTCCGCAAGCGCTCTCGCCGTACGCTCTTTTACTTGCGTATCCGGCAGATCAGAGAATCCTGCGGGTACCGCCTGCGCGGAAGAGCCGGCATTTGTAGTCATAATGATAACCGTATTTTCAAAGCTGACCGTTTTGCCGTGCGCGTCCGTAATTCTGCCATCATCAAGAATTTGAAGCAAAATATTCATAACGTCAGGATGCGCCTTCTCGATCTCATCAAACAGAACGACGGAATACGGGCGGCGACGGATCTTCTCCGTCAACTGACCCGCATCATCATAACCGACGTATCCGGGCGGCGCACCAATAATGCGCGATACGGAAAATTTATCCATAAACTCGCTCATATCAAGACGTATAAGCGTCTCCGGGGACGAAAACAAATCTTCGGAAAGAACCTTAACAAGTTCCGTCTTTCCGACACCGGTTGGTCCTGCAAAGATAAATGAAACCGGTTTTCTCTTGAACGATACGCCTGCGCGGTTTCTGCGGATCGCGCGCGAAACAGCGGATACCGCCTCTGCCTGACCGATAATACGCGCAGAAAGACGTTCCTCAAGCTTTGAAAGGCGGTCATACTCATTCTCTGTAATCGTGGAGGCAGGAATACCTGTCCAGATTTCGATAACGTCCGCAATATCGGAAACGTGCATTTCGATCTTGTCGCATTCGAGTGCGAGGAGCGTATCACGCTCCTCTATACGCAAAAGCTCAGCTTTTCCGTCCGCCAATTTTTTGTACGTTTCTTCATCCGGTTCTTCCGACGAAGCCTTCGCCTCCAACGTTTCGAGCTCCGTCTTCAATGATTCACGGCGATCAGCAAGGGAACGTTTTTCATTGAGAACATCAGAGGAAAGCGAAATGTGCGACGCTGCTTCGTCAATAAGGTCAATTGCCTTATCGGGGAGATAACGGTCGGTAATATACCGCTCGCTCAGCGAAACAGCGGCATGAAGGACGGTATCCGGAATGTGGATACCATGATACTCTTCGTAGTAATGCTTAATACCTGCCAAGATTTCTTCCGTGTCAGCCATGTTCGGCTCGTTGACCATCACAGGCTGAAAACGGCGCTCCAGTGCGGTATCCTTTTCAATATGCTTGCGGTATTCTGTAAGCGTAGTAGCCCCAATAATCTGAATTTCCCCGCGGGAAAGCGCGGGTTTCAGGATATTAGCAGCGTTCATACTTCCCTCTGCATCCCCCGCACCAACGATGCTGTGAACCTCGTCAATCACAAGGATTACGTTTCCGGCAGCTTTTACGTCACTGAGAAGACCAAGCATGCGAGATTCGAATTGCCCCCGGAACTGCGTTCCTGCCACCAATGCTGTGAGATCCACAAGACAGATTTGTGCATCCCGTAAGCGGTATGGAACATCTCCTGTCGCTATCTTTTGGGCGAGAGCCTCGGCAATAGCTGTTTTTCCGACGCCCGGCTCACCGATCAGGCAAGGATTGTTTTTTTGACGGCGGCAAAGAATCTGAATAACGCGGTCAAGCTCACGCGCACGGCCGATCACGGCGTCAAGCAGTCCGTTCTTTGCTCGCTCGGTAAGATTCTGGCAGTACGTGTTCAGATACTTATATTCTTTTTTCTTCTCGCCGTTTTCCTTCTTCTTGGACGATTTTCGTTCGTTTTTCATAGATCCGAGCTGCATCATCTGAAGCGGTCCGAAAAGCTTGCCGAAATCAACAGTAGGAGCGCGGCTCTCACCGGCAAGCGATTGTTCGGCATCTGACGAATTTTCGCCTCCGGTAGACGTGTCCGCATCGTTATCATCCATATCCTCTGCATCGTCGGACGATGCGTCCATAAGGGTCTCCATTTCCGCGTTCATGCGTTCAAGGTCTTCGTCAGAGATACCCATCTTTTTTATAATATCGTTCACGGGAGCAATACCCAGGTCTTTCGCGCACTGTATGCAAAGCCCCTCCTGTTTCTGCTGGCCGTTTTCGAGGTGAGCCACAAAAACAACTGCAATTCTCTTTTTGCAACGGGAGCAAATAACCATAATTATAACCTGCATCCGCGGGCGACGCGGATCCTTTCATTTCTCAATCAAAAACAAAGCAGCCCGAGAGCCGAGCAGCCTTCACCTAATAACCAATCTCAGCAAATTCCTAATATTGTCGTCCGCAAAAAATTTCAGGATAACCGTGTTTTCAATCAAGTGCGGACCAAAAAAATCGGGAGAAACGGACGACATAGCGCCAATAAAAATAACGGAAAGTGCGCTTAGAATCCACATCCACAAAACAGCGTTAAAAAGGCCGATGACAAAGCCGAGCAATTTGTTGGCGGTTTTCAAAACGGGGAGTTTGAAGATAAGGTCCAAAATCCACGTCAAAAGTTTTAATACGATTACAGAGGCGACAAAAAGGAGCAAAAACGCAATAACGCCCGTAATCGCGTTCACAACAGGTTCGGCAATCAATGCAGCAAGATCGTCAACCTCCGATACGTCGGCCTCTGGTGTTGGAGATATGACATCGACAAGTTTTGAGACGTCCGCACCATATCGTTCGAGAATTTGACGGAAGGATTCAGGCATGTCGCGAAAGAGCTTCGTTAAATCAAACGTACCGCTTTCCGTTATGGAGAGCGATTGGAGCGTATCCGTAATGTTCTGCGAAATCTCGTGAACAAACGGAACATTTTCCAAACGCTGTGCAACGGCAGGTGTAAACGCGAACGCGACGAACACAGCGGCAATAAGCGTGCAGATCCCCATAATGGATTTTATAAAACCGCGTTTAACACCCATAACAACGGAAATCACACAAATAGTCAAAAGCAGTCCGTCAAAAACTAAATTCATACAGCACCTCACAACAGATTGTATTGAAACTCCAGCACATTATATTAATCCAAAGACATCAAGGGCGCTCGGCCGCCCGAGCCGTGGTTGGAAAGCAAAAGACAGGCTGTCCCAAAACGTCGCATATAGCCTGTAAGTTACCGGTGTAGGAAGCTGTGAAAGCCTCTCCGCCCTTCAAGCGCAGGTAATATACGGCGTTCTGTGTCTGGACATACGCGGCTGAATTTCCGTCTGAAGCAGTAACAGCAATTACTTTTTCATCAAACTCCCGCTCGGTGAGCACACGTCCTTCAGAATCGATTACAAATGCACGGCTCGAGGTACCGAGAATGTTTTCGCTGCAAACAACGGCAACATGTGTATCGGATATATTCATACACGTCAGTATCATTGATTCAAACGGATGCGTATGTTTCAGCGTTCCGTCCCTATTATATAAAAGCACCGAGGTATCCGTAACAACAGCAAGGGTGCCATCCTCAAGATATGCAGCCGAGAGCGGAAACTGATCACTGAGACGTATTTCCACGGTTTCGTCTGAGCCGACACGACAGAGTGTCACAACACCGCGCATAGATCCGTCTTCCGCACACACACCAACTATGACAAGCCACTTCCCGTCAGAACTGAATGAAAGGTCGATAACGTAGTTGTCACGGTAGTAAGATGCAATTTTCTGAAAAGATGCGTTATACAGGGATACAGAATACTTCGATTCACCGGAACGTGTTGCGATTGCGTATGGCCCCGCATCGCTGACAGCGGCACACTGAATCAAGCTTTGCGCATTTTCGCGAAGGACACACGCGAGGGAGGTATACAGTGCATAAAAAGTACCGCCCTCATCATACAGAAGGAGATATTTATCACTCGACTCCAGAACAGGCGAGAGACAATTCGGCTCATCACTGAGGGTAACGGTTCCATCTCCACTGTAAACCGAAAGCTCCGCACTTCCCGCAACGACGAGTTGATCCTTGTAAGAGGCAAAGGACATATTGGGTTGCTCTTCATAAACAACGGAGGAAAAATGGTCGCTTGATCCATAAGCAACATTAAAATCGCGCATAAGATACAGAAGATTTTCGTACGTCATACTCTCACGGTGGGTAAGAAGCATCACTGAAAGATACAAAGAAAATACTAAAAGCAAAATCCATTTTACAATCCTATACCGTGCAGAAACACGTATATAATACAGATTACGCACTTGCTTGTCAGAGTTGCGCACACGCTGCATCTTATCATCCATGTACAGATTTCCTCCCTTTCTTGTCGATTATTCTCTTGGCATTTATTCAGCCAGCCAGCAGATCTCTCGGTCATAATGAACCTTCGAAAGATATAAGCCATGAGGCGGTGCGGTAAAACCTGCTTTCGAGCGATCGCCGGTAGAAATTGCTTCATGAACAGATCTTTCCGAACAGATGCCGTAAGCGGTCTCCAGAAGTGTTCCTGCCATTATACGCACCATGTTGTAAAGAAAGCCGTCCGCCTCCACGCGATACACAAGAATGCCGTCCGGATCACGCGACACACTTGCCGCAAATACAGTGCGAACGGGATCAGTGATTTTCGATCCGGATGCCATAAAGGCAGAAAAATTGTGTTTCCCGACAAATGCCGACGCAACTTTGCTCATCCGATCCTCGGCATCTGCCGAAATTTGTCGCGGCGTTTGATAGGCCCGGCCGTTGAGAAACGGATTTCGCGACAGTGCGTCGTAGATGTGGTATTCGTACTCCTTGGACACTACACTGTACCGCGGATGAAAATCATCCGGCACATACGTTGCACCGACCACCGAAATATCCTCAGGTAAAAAACGGTTCGCCGCTCTGTGTATTTTGCCGACCGGGATAGCACACCACTGATCCTTTTCGGGAGTTGCAAGAGGAGCAACCGTAGCACAAAATGCCTTGGCATGGACACCGCTGTCCGTTCGACTGCATCCAGTAACAGCGCACGGAAACCCGAGCATATGGGAAAACGTATCTGTTAAAATATTCTGTATTGCGTGACCGTTTGACTGCGCCTGGAAGCCACAGTACGCAGAACCGTCAAACATCAACTTTAAAAGTATTTTCATATTGGCGTTACCAGGATATCGAATAACCGCCGAGGCTGTTGGTAAAAATCACGCCGACACCCAAAGCAACGAAAAGCAAACAGAAAACCACGTCTATGGCGGATGCATGCAGTACGTTCATGCGCGTTCTTCCCTCGCCGCCCGTATAACAGCGGCATTCCATGGCAGTCGCCAATTCTTCTGCACGGCGAAATGCGGAAATAAAGAGCGGCACGAGTATCGGTATCAGCGTTTTTGCTCGTTTTATCAGCGAGCCGGATGCGAAATCCGCCCCGCGCGCTTTTTGCGCATTCATGATTTTTTGTGTTTCTTCTATCAAGGTAGGGATAAAACGAAGCGCGATCGTCATCATCATCGAAAACTCGTGAACGGGAAGGTGCAGTTTTTTAAGCGGTGCCAAAAGCTGCTCGAGCCCGTCCGTGAGTGCAATAGGCGTCGTAGTATACGTCATAAATATGGACGTACCGATAAGGAGCACAATAATGCGAAGCGCAATCATAATTGCATTAAGAATTCCCTCGAGATATACACTTACGAATCCAAAAGAGAGAAGAAGCGTCTCACCCTTCATCCAAAAGATATTAATCGCGGAAGTGAAAAGGATAATAACGGTGAGCGCCTTCATACCCTTTAGAATAATTCTAGGAGAAATGCCCGAAATCAGAATGAGGGCAAAAGCTGACAGAAGAAGAAGACCAAACGACCAAAGATTCTTTGCAAGGAACACGATAACAATATAGAGAACGGACGCTATAATCTTCGCACGGGGATCCATTCTGTGGAGAACGGATTTTCCCTCGCAATACTGTCCAAATGAAATATCAAGATTCATACGATATCACCCCGCACCTTCTCGAGGATCTTTGCCGTAGCATATTTTACGGTGTATACGTCCCGTCCGATGTCAATCCCGTGTTTTTTTAATTCAGCCGCGACGTAAGTGATCTGCGGTACGTCAAGGCCGACAGAAATCAGTTCATCATAACGACTGAAGACCTCCGCGCAGGTACCGTCCATGAAAACCCGGCCCGATTCCATAACAATTACGCGATCGCAATAGAGAGCCATATCCTCCATGCTGTGACTGACGATAACCACGGACGTTCCGCTCATTTTCTGATATTCGCGTACGCTGTCCAAAATCTCCGCGCGCCCGCCGGGATCAAGTCCGGCCGCCGGCTCATCAAGAACGAGAAGCTCCGGACGCATAGCAATAACACCCGCCAAGGCGGCACGACGCTTCTGACCGCCCGAAAGGTCGAAGGGGGATTTATCAAGGAGCGCTTCAGAAAGTCCGGCAAACTGAGCCGCTTCTAAAACGCGCGCATTCACTTCCTCGGGCGTCATGCCCATATTGCGCGGGCCGAATGCAATATCTTCCCGAACTGTTTCGTCAAACAGCTGATATTCGGGATACTGCATTACAAGTCCTACCTTAAAGCGAACGTCCCGTATTTTTTTCGGGTTTTCCCAGATATCTCGGCCATCAAGGATAATCTTGCCTTCTGTCGGCTTCAGCAGACCATTCAGAAGCTGGACAAGCGTGGATTTTCCACTGCCCGTGTGTCCCATGATGCCGGTAATCATAGACCCGCCAAGTGTCAAAGATACATTATCAAGCGCACGGATCTCGTACGGTTCACCTGCGCCGTAAACAAACGATATATTTTGGAGTTCAACCTGAGACATGTTAGCATACTCACAACGAGTAGCGTCGCGAGAATCCTTTCATAAAATAACGAGATACGGAAGTTATTGTTCGCCGAATGCTTTCGCAATTTCAACGGCACACTCGTCCGGATCAAAAATATCGAGGCGGACATCGTAACCGCTCTTTTTGAGATGATACAAAAGTTCAGTCGTCTGCGGAACGTCAAGGCGTGCGTTCCAAAGGCGCTGTGGGTGGCTGAACACCTCTTTCGGCGTTCCATCCATGAGAATACGCCCGCCATCCATTACGATCACACGGTCGCCGCGAACAGCTTCATTCATGTAGTGGGTAATGTGAAGAACGGTGATTTTTTCTTCCTTGTTCAGCCGTTCGATCGTATCCATTACTTCTTTTCTGCCCGCGGGGTCAAGCATCGCCGTGCTCTCGTCAAAAATGATACAGCGGCGGCGCATTGCGATAATTCCCGCAATCGCAATACGCTGTTTTTGACCGCCGGACAACTTGTGCGGCGCATGACGCGCATATTTCGACATACCGACGAGAGAAAGCGCCTCATCTACACGGCGCCGAATTTCTTCCGACGGCAGGCCAAGATTCTCCGGACCGAAAGCAACGTCTTCTTCAACGACAGTAGCGACGATCTGGTTGTCCGGATTCTGGAAAACCATGCCGACTTTGCGACGTGCCTCCAGAATATCCTCTTCCGTAACATCGTCGGTGCTCATATTCTTACCGTCAATAATTACACTGCCGCTGTCCGGCATGAGAATGAGACTCATCATTTTCGCGAGAGTTGATTTACCGCTTCCGTTATGGCCGAGAATGGATACGAACGACCCCTCTTCGATGGAGAGGCTAACGTGATCGAGTGCATTGTAGGAGGTGCTTCCATCATCAGCAGGATAAGCATACGACAAATCACGGATTTCAATTATCGGTGTTTTTTGAAGAGTGCTCATTTGTTCTCCCCCGAAAAAGTGTCAGATCTCTGCCAACGGGCACTTGCCCCCGCAGGAAGATAGAGCCCGCTTTCCGTTACCGGCAATCCCAACTCACCGGTCGCGAGAACGCCCATAGATGCTTGCGGCATCAAAGTCATAAGCATATAGCCCATAGATGCAGGCGACAAACCGGTCGTATAAGAGTTGATAAGAAAGAAAAGCGGCCTGTCCGTGAGGATTTTCACAACGAGGGAAATCAGGTCATACGCGCATTCTTCCAGTTTCCACACTTCCCCGTTCGGACCTCTGCCGTACGACGGCGGGTCCATGATCACGCCGTCGTACTTATTGCCGCGACGAATCTCTCTTTCAACAAACTTTCGACAATCGTCTACAATATAACGCACAGGTGCATCACCAAGACCGGAAAGGCGGAGATTCTCTTTCGCTGCCGCTACCATTCCTTTGGAAGCATCCACATGGCAAACCTTGGCACCCGCCTTGGCTGCAGCAGCAGTTGCGCCGCCGGTATACGCAAATAGATTAAGCACTTTTGGCTGATAATCGGGGGCATCTCTCCGCGCACGGCGAATAATATTGGAGAACCAGTCCCAGTTTACTGCCTGCTCCGGGAAAAGTCCGGTGTGCTTAAATCCCATAGGGCGAAGATTAAACGTCAGATCGCCGTAGCTAATATTCCAATCGGCGGGCATTTTGGAAACGACCCAACTGCCGCCGCCGTTCTTCGAGCGACGGTAAACACCGTCAGCTTTTTTCCACATAGGATGCCTTCTCTCGGTATTCCAGATCACCTGCGGGTCGGGGCGGATGAGGATATACCGTCCCCACCGTTCGAGTCTTTCACCGGCTGCGGCATCGAGAAGTTCGTAATCTTTCCACGTATCGTTCTGAAACATTGAATTCACCGTTTTTCTTTGGAGATTCCGCCGATCTTTGTCGGACGGTTATAGTATTGTCCGATGCCCGATGCGCCGCTGTGCGCATGGCAGACAGCAATCGCCAACGCGTCAGCCGTGTCATCTGGTTTCGGAGGCGCTTCAAGCCCTAGAAGCAAGGTGATCATTGCCATAACCTGCTGTTTTTCCGCTTTACCGTACCCGACCACCGCTTGCTTGACCTGCATAGGTGTATATTCGAAAAGAGGAACGCGATGCTTGCGAGCACAAAGAAGGATAACACCACGCGCTTCGGCGACAACAATACCGGTTGTAACGTTCGATGAGAAGAACAATTCCTCCACCGCCACAGCGTCCGGCTTGTACTTCTCGATGATCACCGACAAGCTGTCGTAAATATGAGCCAAGCGCTCCTCGACGGGCACCCCTGCCTTCGTCTGCACAGAGCCGTATGCAACGGGGCGGAAGCGAGATCCTTCATACGAGATGACACCCCAGCCGACGATTGCAATCCCTGGATCAATACCGAGAACAAGCATGCGAAACGTCTCCTTTCCCAAAACACTCCAAAACATAAATACTTAATCAGTATATTATATCACATTTTTTTCTGCAAGTCAAAACCATTTCCTATAAATTTACTGCAAAAAGCAACTTTTTTACGCTTATTTACAGGTGAATAGGATTTACAAGTGAAGGAAACCATGTTATAATATACTAGAGATTTGTTTTTTATTTCTTTGTGAAAGGAGCCCCTCCTTGAACATAATCCCTAAGATTTCCGTTGGCGATATGCTGGAACTAAAAAAAACGCATCCCTGCGGATCAAAAAATTTTCTTGTCATGCGCCTTGGCAGCGATGTGCGCATCCTTTGCACGGGCTGTGGGAGAGACATGGTACTCCCGCGCGTCAAGCTTGAAAAAGCCATTAAAAAGATCATCCCCACGGAGGAAAGTAACAATGACTGACGATAAATTCCCGCCCGCTGAAGCGGAATTTTCACCGGAAGATACAGACACGACACCCACTCCCACTGAGAATGATAATAAAATAATCGAGTCTTGCGAAGACACGGAGACTATAACCTCCCCCAAAAAACTCCGCACTTTTTGGAGAGATCACAAATATCTTCTCGCTTGTTTTTTCGTGCCGGCGGCCATTATGCTGCTCATCCACATCGCCATGGGCGTTTGGCCGTTTGGCGAGGAATCCGTACTCGTTCTGGATCTGAACGGACAGTATGTCTTCTACTTTGAAGCGCTTCGCGATCTTCTACAAGGAGACGGCAGCTTCATCTACTCATTTGAGCGCGCCCTCGGCGGCGAATTTTTGGGAATCGTTGCATATTATCTCGCAAGTCCGTTCTCTTTTATCGTAGCACTGTTTCCCGAAGGCATGATCACCGAATCCCTTTTGACCCTTTTCGTCTTGAAAACGGGACTTTGCGGACTCACGTTTGGAATCTATCTCCACAAGACGCGAAAAAGAAACCCCGTTGCAGCGGTGATCTTCTCCACGCTGTATGCGCTGACAGCCTATGCGGTCGTGTATCAGCACAACACGATGTGGATCGACAATGTAATCTTTCTGCCGCTTATTCTGCTCGGCATCGAATCAATGATCAAGTACGGCAAGTACAAGCTGTTCGTTATTTCGCTTGCCCTTGCCGTCATCAGCAACTTCTACATTGGATACATGACCTGCATTTTCGTTGCGGTATATTTCTTCTATACGTATTTCACACGCACGCCCGAAGAAAGAAATCCTCTCGGCGTCAAATACCATTTTCCGAAATCACTTGCACGCATTGCAATTTTTTCTGTTATCGCTCTTTTGATTGCGGCGATTATCGTTCTTCCCGCTTATTATTCGCTGACGTTTGGTAAAACAGAATTCTCAAATCCAAAATTCGATCTGTCGCAGAAATTTGATTTCCTCGACATGCTCTCGATGATGTATTTCGGCTCTTATGATACAGTACGTCCCGAAGGATTACCGCTCGTTTACACCGGCATACTGACGTTTATCCTTCTGCCACTGTATTTCTTCGCGCCGCACATCAAAACGCGTGAGAAAATCGGCACCGCTATACTGATCGCCTTTTTTGTTTTCAGTTTCAACGCCACCACGCTTGATCTCGTGTGGCACGGTTTTCAACGCCCCAACTGGCTTAATTACCGATACAGTTTTATGCTGTGCTTTATATTCCTTCTCATGGCATATAAGGTTTTCGAGAGAATCCACGATATCGGCTACCGCCCCGTCATTATTTCAACTGCGGGCGTCGCAGGACTCCTTTTGATTTTGCAGAAGCTCGAATATGACAACCTGCCCGATCTTGCGTCGGTTTGGGTATCCCTTGCTTTCTGCGGCATTTATCTGTGTGTCATGCGCGCAGCTACGCTAAAATCCGATTATACACGCCAAACGGCCACGCTCGTTCTCGCAATTATCATTTGCCTTGAAACGTTCTGTGCGGGATATCATAATCTTGTCTCACTCGACGAAGACGTCGTTGTATCCAAAAGAGATACGTACCGATCGTTCATTGACCGCGTTCAACCTGTTGTCGATCAGATAAAGGAAGAAGACGATTCTTTCTACCGCATGGAAAAAACTCTCCATCGAAACACAAATGATAATTTCACTCTCGGGATGCGCGGTGTTTCGAACTCCACCAGCACGCTGAACGCAAAAGCAATCAAATTTCTCAACCAAATGGGAATTGCCTCCAAATCACACTGGTCGAAGTACGTCGGCGGAACGCCTGTGTTTGATTCCCTGCTCGGTATCAAATACCTTATCGCCGATCAGAACGCAAGGATTTCCCCCTTGTACGAAAATACGTTCACGACCGACAGTGATCTCCGCGTTTTCAAAAATCCGTATGCACTTTCAATTGCCTATGCAGTCGACATAAACCTTTCCACGCTCGATATAAGCGATCCGTTTTACGGCTCTCCCTTCGTACGGATGAATTATATTGTCGGAGAGATGCTCGGTCTCGAGGAAGAGGCAGAAGTGTTCCGCTACATCGAAACGGCCAGCGTATCCCTTGATAACTGCCGCTCATCCTCGGTAGTCGATCACATGAAATACGCACCGATCAACTCGGGTTCGGACGCATTCGTTAAGTTTACGCTGCAGATTCCCGAGGACGGCTATCTCTACTGCTACTTCCCGAGTGAGTATCCCAGAGAAGCAACGCTTATCGTAAACGGAAATAACATCGGAAACTTCTTCGGTAACGATACGTTTGCGATCCGCACGGCCGGCCCTTTCACGAAGGGACAGACTATTACCGTTGCGCTCAAGCTTCTGAAAAGCGATCTGTACCTTGCGGACAGTGAACAATTCTTCTTCCAAATTGATGAAGAATTATTTATGAGCACAATGACAGCACTCGCCGACTCTCAATTCATTATTGAATCCTACACGGAAGATTCCCTTTACGGCACGATCAACGTGCCCGAGGATAGAAAGTTCATCTTTACGTCCATTCCATACGATGCGGGATGGGTTGTCAAGATAGATGGCATGGTTGTCGAAACCGCTCCGGTTCTCGATGCTCTCATGGGCTTTTACGCCCCATCGTCAGGCGAGCATACGCTCTCGCTTGAATACCGTCCGGCCGCTGTAAAATACGGCGTTACATCCTGTATCGTAGGTGTCGCCATCTTCGCTGGTGTGTGGACGGCAGAAGCACTGCGCAAGAGGAAGAAAACGAGGAAAGGATGTGAGATACAATGATATATTGCCTCACAGGTACGCTTATTCACGTCGATACTTTAGCCTATGTAGCCGTTGTTGACTGTGGCGGCGTTGGATACAAGGTAAACGTAACATCCAATACGCTCACCAAGCTTCCCCTTTCTGCCGATAAACCTGTAGAAGTCCGTTTGTACACTCATATGCAGGTGCGCGAGGACGGCATTGATCTGTTCGGCTTTTTCTCAACAGAAGAGCTTTCGATGTTCAAGCTTCTCATCACGGTTTCCGGCGTTGGTCCCAAAGCCGCTATGTCCATTCTCTCCCTTATGACTCCTGAAAAGCTTTCAATGGCAATTGCCTCCGAAGATGCCAAAGCAATCGCAAAAGCACCCAACGTCGGCCCTAAAACTGCAGCACGTATCATTCTCGATCTCAAAGATAAAATTGCAAAAAACCTCCCGGTTTCATCCGGCACAGATACGGGTATTCGCGTAGACACAGCACCCTTAACCAGCGGGAAACTCGAAGACGCGCAGGCAGCGCTTCTCGTCCTCGGATACGCAAAGCCTGAGGTTACAAAAGCGCTTGCGAAAGTCGACACAAGCGCCACACTCGAGGACATCATCCGTGCGGCACTTGCCCTTCTGATGAGATAACACCGCCTACTCTCGCGTTCATTTAATCCGCTTAAACGAAAGGACGTCTCTATGGATACGGAATTTGATTTTGAGAATCGGATTGTTACAACCGACTGCATTTCCGAAGACGGCGAGAACGAACTGAGTCTCCGCCCTCACACCCTCGAGGAGTACGTCGGTCAGACCAAATCCAAAGACATACTGAAAATTTATATTGAGGCTGCAAAAATGCGCGGAGAATGCCTCGATCACGTTCTGCTCTACGGACCACCCGGCCTCGGCAAAACAACGCTTTCCGCTATTATCGCTTCGGAGCTCGGCGTAAATCTCCGCGTTACTTCCGGTCCCGCGATTGAAAAACAGGGCGATCTTGCAGCGCTCCTCACAAATCTTGGAGAAGGCGACGTCCTTTTCATTGACGAAATTCACCGACTGTCCCGCTCGGTAGAAGAGATCCTGTATCCCGCCATGGAGGATTACGCCCTCGACATCATTATCGGTAAAGGTCCTTCCGCGCGCAGTATCAGAGTCCCTCTGCCTCACTTCACGCTGGTAGGTGCCACCACACGTGCGGGACAGCTTACAACCCCGCTTCGTGACAGATTCGGCGTTCTGTTGAAGCTTGAACTTTACACAACAGAGGAGCTTGCGCAGATCGTTCAAAGAAGTGCGGGAATTCTGAATGTGCCGATCACAGAAGACGGCGCTTTGGAAATTGCTTCCCGCTCACGCGGAACCCCTCGTATTGCAAACCGCTTTTTAAAACGAGTCCGCGATTACGCGCAGGTCAAAGGCGACGGCACAATCACGCTGGATTCCGCAAGAGAAGCCCTTTCTATGCTCGACGTTGATGAGTTAGGCCTCGACAATATCGACAGACGCATGCTCCATACGATCATCAACATATACGGCGGCGGTCCCGTTGGTCTCGATACGCTTGCCGCCACCGTCGGTGAGGAAGCCGTAACACTGGAGGATGTGTACGAGCCTTATCTCATGCAGATCGGTTTTTTGAGTCGTACCCCCCGCGGCAGATGCGTAACGAAACTGGGCTACGATCATTTGGGCCTCCCTTATACCGCCGCCACCGTCAAAAACAATATGCAAATTGAAATGGATGACACGACAGATGAGTGAAGACAACGTTCATGCAGGCCACAGAGAACGCCTGCGTACCAGATACAAGCGATGCGGATTTGACGACTTTCAGGAGCATGAAGTTCTGGAACTTCTCCTGTTCTATTCTATTCCGCGCGCTAACACAAACCCGCTCGCACATAACCTTTTGAATCATTTCGGCTCCCTTTATTCCGTTATGAACGCAAGCTACGAGGCGCTTTGTGAGGTTGAGGGCGTGGGGCCGGCAAGTGCTGCTTTGATTCGCACGGTGGCTGACAGCGCGAGAGCCGCAAAACTGAAAGAACTCGCAAGCGAACCACTCCTCTCTCCCGAAAAACTGTACATTTACGCTACGGAATGGTTTTTAGGCAAACCACACGGCACGGTAGCAGTTTTACTCCTTGACGCAAAACGAAAAATTATAACCGTGCGTACGATCGCAGAGGAACATCTCCGTTTGCCGGCATCCTTTCCGGAAGAAATACTACGTCTCTGTCAGCAAATGGACGCGTCAAACGTTGTTCTGATGCACAACCACGTGGACGGTGTTATGGAGCCATCTTACGAGGACATATATCTCACACGCGAGATATACAGCACTCTCAAAGACAACGGTATCACACTTCTCGAGCATATGATCGTCCACGAACTGGACGCCATCCCTTGTCTGAACATTTCTATGAACGAAGAAGTTTCCGGATTCCCGACGAAATACAAAAAGCAATAACAAAAAGGCACCGGTGAAAGGTGCCTTTTTTGTCAAAATACGCTTATCAGCGGCGTATTTCTATTTTGATATTACCTGTATCGGTAGTAATCTCACATCTGCCGCCGCTCACGGAATCGGGCACATCAATACGTCCCGTATCCGATCGCGTTATGAACACCTTTTCCGAAAGAAGCGTTCCCTTCACGTCGCCTGTATCTGTTACAACAAAAAGTTCAGCGGCATCCGCACCGTCAAACCGTACGTCGCCGGTACTTCTTTGGACGGAAAGTTTTCCATCCGCAATCATGTTCGTAAAAAGTATATCGCCCGTGTTGCCTGTCGAAACGAAGTTTTTGCACGTAAGATCGGAAAGTTGTGCTTTGCCGGTGCTTACACTGACTTCAACGTCACCATCGCATTTCACATTGGATACACTTACTTTACCTGTTGAAACAGCAAGATTGAGCACACCGGCAGATATGTCTCGGACAGAGATATCGCCCGTACTCGTCTTAATTTTCAAGCATCCCGATACGAACGCACTACATGTGATATCTCCCGTACTTGCCTCAATTTCAACGCTTTCAAAGGAGAAACAGGCCGGTATTTCTATGTTGCCCGTGCTCTCTTTCACAGAAAGGCGGGCATAATCCCCGACGGGCAAATATACAATTATCGCCGGTTTACCGAACGAAATGATCCGCTCGTGCCATTTTCTCGTATCGACAAGTTCAATGAGAAGCGTGCCGTTCTCTACTCCGACCGCGTGCTTTGCGCTCTCCTGCTCGTAGCAGATAATCGACGTTTTTCCGTCCTCAGACGGTCTGAACATAATATCGGCAGTATCACTGGCAATCGCAAAATCCCCATACTGATCGTCTATCTCATAGCGGTTTCTCTCATACTGCACCGTGGGCAGTTTTTCCACATCCCAGTCGACCGCAAGCATGACGCCGCCGATGAGAATGAGTCCGGCGGCGATAAGCAAAGCCGCAAAAACGATCCATTTTACCGTTTCGTTACCCATTATGTTTCTCCTTTCGTTGAGAAGATTTTTTACGCCTTACAAAAATGATTTTCGTGAGAAACCAAGCGCCCTTTGTGGCCGCTATAGAAATGACAAACAAAAGAACGGAAACCCCGGCGACAATAAGAGACGCGCCAAACGTGGCAACTGACGTTACGGTAAAGCCACCGAGCGCAAAGCCTATCCCCGCCATAATGCCGCCGATGGATGTAAGCACGACCGCACCGACCACCGCCCACAGGGAGATGATCACTGCCCAGAGCGAAGTATATAACGATAAAATGATAGCGAACACAGCTATGAGAATCGGGATCCACAAGGGAGCACCAAGCACCAGAAGAACGATTTCTCCCGCTCTCATATGGCGTCTTGCTTTCTTTTCCTTTGTGTTTTCCGTTTTTATTTCCTCCGGAATCATTTCTTCCGCTTTGTCGCGAGAAAACTCGGCTACGATTTCAGCAGAGATCTCATCAAGGTTACCAACAGCCGAAACCGCCTCTCCCTCGCTCAGCCCCTCTTCCATTCGATCCTCGATCATTTCTCTGTAAAAATGCAGGCGTTCTTGGGCGTCCTCTTTGGGCAAGGCGGATAATTTTGCCCGTAAGGCTTCAATAAATTCCGATTTATTCATACTTCTGCCGACTCCTTAATTATAAACTGATACATAAGCATGACTTCTCGCCACTCATCCTTGAAATCTTCAATACGCCCGAGTCCTGCCTTCGTGATATGATAATACTTACGAAGTCTGCCTCCGTGCTCCGCCGTGCGCACCGTGAGCATATTTGCCGTCTCAAGACGTTTCAAAATGGTGTATAAGGTCGACTCCGAAAGTTCAAAATACGGCTTTACATCTTTAATAATTTTATACCCGTATGAATCTTCGTTTTTAATCGCGGCCAAAACGCACACGTCCAAAAGTCCGCGTTTCAACTGAGCATCCATTATATACCTCCCTTCACAATATACATCATATCACGATGTATTGTGTTTGTCAAGAAAAACACAAAAAAAGACAGTATTGTTTCGCATACTGTCTTTTACCACGGCGATTTCCGCCATCAATTCATATCGTATCTGCCCTCAAGAGCACGTTTAAGGGTGATTTCGTCCGTGTATTCCAAATCACCGCCTACGGGCACGCCGTTGGCAATACGGCTGATTTTCACACCGTACGGCGCAATCTGACGGGACAAATACATAGCGGTTGCCTCGCCCTCCACCGTAGAATTGGTAGCAAGGATTACCTCACCAACGCCGCCTTCCTCGATGCGAGCCATCAACTCTTTGATCTTCAGTTGATCCGGACCGATACGGCGCATGGGGGAAATTGCACCGTGGAGAACGTGATACACACCGCGATAACCGTGCATTTTTTCAAACGCGATAACCGCGCGCGGATCCTCTACAACACAAATCACGCTTTCGTCGCGATCGTCGGAACGACAGATATTGCAAAGAGTATCGGTCGTTATGTTTTGACAGCATTCACACAGATTAATATCCGTTTTTGCAGCAACGAGCGCGTCGGCGAAATCACGAACCTCTTCTTCCGAAAAGTTCATCACGCAGAACGCAAGACGGACAGCGGTTTTCGCCCCAATTCCATCAAGCTTTCGGAATTTATCCGCCAGCCGCTGCAAAGGCTCAATATATTCCGTCATACTTAAAACATGCCGGGCATACCGGGAATATTCATAGAACCGGTAACCTTAGCCATTTCCTCGTTGTTTGTTTCGTTTACTTTCTTGATCGCCTCGTTTACGCCTGCCACCAGAATATCGGAAAGCGTTTCAATATCATCCGGATCAACGATTTCCGGTTTCAGATCAATGGATTTGATCTCCATCTTACCGGTGATTTTTACGGTCACGACACCGCCGCCGGCAGAGACTTCATACTCGCGTGCATCAAGTTCCTCTTGGAGTGTTGCGATGTCCTCCTGCATCTTTTGCGCCTGGCGAAGCATGCTCTGCATATTCTGCGGTCCGCCGCCCATGCCTTTCGGGATTCTTGCTTTCATATGTATTTCCTCCGCATTTGATTATAAACTGTTATACAGGTCTTCCGCTGCTGATTCGAAACCGAGCTCTTTCGTTTTCACTTCAACAATTATTTCCGCGGTACCTGCGGTTACCTTGCAAAGCGCTAAAGCGTTCGCAACAGATGCCTTTGATTTTTCATCCGAAAGCATCTTTGCGGCGAAGTCAGTTGCGGCGCAGATACGTGCTTTCATTCCGTCCGGCGAAACAAAAACAGCTGATTCCAAAAGAAAACTCTGCGCCCTCTTGTCAAACCTCCCGATTTTTTCAATCACTTCACTAATATCCGGCACAGGTTCAAATTCATCTGTGGCATTATTGATGTGAGTTTTTTCGGGTATTCTCTCAGAAATAGTTTCTATGACTTTTTTGGGCTCGTTATGGTGAACCCCACTCTTTTCCTTGCGTATAGGAGCAGATGATGCGCCGATTTCAATGAGAGCAATACGATCTTCTAACTGTCCAATGCGTGCGAGAAGCGACTCGGTCGATTGATCGAGCGCCGGCTCACACATGCGAATACAGGCAAATTCTGCGATCGTCCGCTTCATCTGCGGCGCACGTAGCATCGCCTGGAACGCCTGATCAAGAATACCGCAGTGATAGGTCAGCGTTTTTATGTTGAATTTATCAGCTGCATCAAGAAGAAGCGCGCATTCCTGACTCGTGAGATCGAGATAGGACGCCACCTCGTCTGCGTATTTCCCAACCATCATATCTCGATAGAAGGACGTCAGCTCCTGCCAGAACACGGTTATGTCCTTAGAAGAAGCGACCACATCAGAAATCACGGAAAACATTGCCTTAATATCTCCGTGCGAAAGCGAAAGAACGGCATCGTGCAGAAACGCATAACTGCTGAGTCCGAGAATGTCTCTGACTCGATCGATCGTTACGTCCGCACCGCCGCCGCTGCAAAGTTCGAAAAGATTGATAGCATCACGCATACCACCCTGCGCCTGGCGAGCAATTTGCTGTGCCGCTTCTTCTTCGAGGAGAATGTTCTCAATTTTCGCGATATACATTAAGCGTTCGGTCAAAACGGAGAGAGAAATTCGCCTGAAATCAAAGCGCTGACAACGGGAAACGATCGTTGTGGGCAGTTTGTGCATTTCCGTTGTAGCGAGAATAAACACCACGTGTTCCGGCGGTTCCTCGAGCGTTTTGAGAAGTGCGTTAAACGCGCTGGTAGACAGCATATGTACCTCGTCAATGATGTACACGCGTCGCTTCAGCATCGCCGGTGTATAAGAAACCTCGTCGCGGATATCACGGATATAGTCTACGCCATTGTTGGATGCCGCGTCCATTTCAAGAACGTCCGGCGCACTGGCAGAATCAATGGCGCGGCAGGAGGGGCACTCACAGCAAGGATTCCCACCTTTAGGATTCTCACAGTTTACCGCTTTAGCCAGTATTTTGGCACACGTCGTTTTGCCCGTCCCGCGGGAGCCACAAAACAGATATGCATGAGAAACACGCTCATTTTCCGTCTGGTATTTCAAAACAGAGGTAATATGCTCTTGGCCGCATACATCATCAAATACGGTCGGACGGTATTTTCTGTACAGCGCCTGATACATATAAGCGTGCTCCTTTCTTCGATCTGCTTTAAAAATAATGCAAGCCGCAAAGTAAGGCCATACACCTAAAAGTCGAACTGCCCACATATGCGCCACCGTATAGTCTGCTCAGAACAGGCATCCTTGCGGCGCATCAGCTAAACTGCTTAATGCTGCTTGGTTCCCCACCTGACATGGTTCACA
The DNA here is from genome assembly GCA_045611685.1 of Eubacteriales bacterium. Lineage (GTDB taxonomy): Bacteria > Bacillota > Clostridia > Oscillospirales > CAG-272 > SIG701. The sequence goes on from JAZKXO010000024.1 coordinate 57,721, forward strand.
GCCGCTGATCGCGCAAGACCCATTCCTCAACACAGCCTGCTACGGCGCAGACCACACGTACACAGCCCTCAAAATAGGAATCAACCCCTGCTATAGCGGATTTCAGGTACAAGGACCCGCTGCTCCCCCGGCTGGTATGACCTTACTTTGCGGCTTGCATATATCTAAGATATTATAGCATGTTTTTAAAAAGATTGCAAGAGGATTTTAGGAGAAAAGTGTGTTCGCTCATCCGAGAACTGCACCCGAATTCCCATACAGAGACCGACCGCCGAGTTCCTGTTCGATCTTCAATAAACGGTTATATTTTGCCACGCGTTCAAAACGGCACGGCGCCCCCGTCTTTATAAAGCCGGCGTTTGTTGCCACGGCGATATCAGCGATTGAGGTATCAGCGGTTTCGCCCGAACGGTGGGAAATAACCGTTTTATATCCGGATGACTGTGCCATTCTGATAACGGTCATCGTTTCCGTCAAAGTACCGATCTGATTCGGTTTGATGAGAACAGCATTCCCCGCCTTTCTTTCAATTCCGGATTTAAGCCGCTTTGGATTCGTAACAAAATAATCGTCGCCGACGAGCATTACACGCTCTCCTATCACACCTGTCAGCATCTGCCATCCTGCATCGTCATGCTCCCCCACACCGTCTTCAATTGAAATAATTGGATATTCCTTTGAAAGCCTTTCCCATTCGGCGACAAGATTTTCCGTAGTCATCTTTTTTCCGGCTTTCGGAAGCTTATACTTATCCTTCTCCGCCCATTCACTTGACGCAACATCAAGAGCAATCTTGACCCGCTCCGTATCATATCCGGCGTGCACAACCGCCCCCAAGATTGTTTCGATCGCTTCACTTGTATCCATGAGGTCCGGAGCGAATCCGCCCTCGTCGCCAACGGCGGTATTCTTCCCTTTCTTTTTCAGCTCACTCCCCAGCGCGTGATAAATCTCAACGCCCGCACGTAGCGCCTCTGTAAAACTTCCAAACCCAATTGGAACAATCATGAATTCCTGCACGTCCAAATTGTTAGCTGCGTGTGCGCCGCCGTTCAGAATATTCATCATTGGCACCGGCAAACGAACGCCGTTCATTCCACCGAGATATCTGTATAACGGAATCCCCAAAGCACGCGCCGATGCACGCGCGCAAGCCAAAGAAACCGATAGGATCGCATTGGCGCCAAGATTTTCTTTGTTTTCCGTACCGTCTGCTTCCACCATGATGCGGTCAATCTCAAAAAAAGACGCACTTTTTCCACGCACCGCCGCTCGAATCGTCGTGTTCACGTTCTCAACGGCTTTTTGTACGCCTTTACCGTTATACCGTCCTTTTTCACCGTCTCTGAGTTCAACAGCCTCATAGACGCCTGTAGAAGCACCGGAAGGGACACAGGCAGTTCCACTTACTCCGTTTTCAAGGAGTACAGTTGCTTCTACAGTCGGATTTCCTCTTGAATCCAGAATTTCCCTACCAATGACATTTTTAATTCTCATATTTGCCTCCATTGTTCTTTTTCTCTTAAAATCTGCGTAGAATTGTTTTATCGGCATCAGCCATTTTGGATTTATTTTTCCTCAAACAATATTTTTTATACAGCGCCGAACAATTTCCTAAAAGGCACATATGCTAAATATGAAATTACTTTTTCAAGGGAGAAAGTTATGACTCTATACCGAGTAGAACCGGGAGATACAGTATATTCCATCGCTGAGAAAAACGGCACAACACCGTCTCGCATTATTATCGACAATGATCTCACAAATCCGGGCAGGCTTGTGGTAGGACAGTCTCTCGTTTTGCTGTATCCCACACGTACTTACACCGTGCGCGGCGGCGATACACTTGAATCCATCGCTAAAGCCTATGGAGTATCTATTTTGGAACTCTGGCAGAACAATCCGTCACTCAAAGGCAGATCGTACATTTATCCTGGGCAAACGCTCAATATCTCATATGAAACGCCGCCGCTTGGGCAGATACGCGTAAATGGGTACGCTTATCCGTATATCGACCGTTCCGTCCTGAGAACTACACTTCCATACCTCACATATCTCTCTATTTTCACCTACGGATTCCGTCCGGACGGCACTCTGATTCCTCCTACGGGTGGAGACGAAGAGTTGATCGGGATTGCAAAAGAGTACGGAACAGTCCCCCTCATGATGCTGACTTCGCTGACGGAGGAAGGTACGTTTTCAAACGAACTGGTAGCAAGCCTTCTTGCTGATCCCTCTTTGCAGAACACGGTTATTGAAAATACACTAAACGTTATCCGTCAAAAAGGCTACGGCGGACTCGACGTCGATTTCGAATACATACCGTCTCAGTTTTCCGAAGCATACGCAGAATTTTTAACCAACCTCAGGCAACGCCTAACTGCGGAAGGATATGTTCTGTTTACATCACTCGCCCCAAAGACATCCGCCACTCAGCGTGGTCTCCTTTACGAGGGACACGATTACCCAGCCGTCGGCGCGGCAGCTGACTATGTTCTTCTCATGACGTATGAATGGGGATACACGTATGGACCGCCGCTTGCAATCGCACCGATTAAAAATGTGCGAGGCGTAGTCGATTACGCCATCACCGAAATTCCACCGTCGAAAATCTTTTTGGGGATTCCGAATTACGCCTACAACTGGACACTTCCCTACGTACGCGGGGAATCCCAGGCACAAGCCCTGTCGAACGTCGCCGCCGTTCAGCTTGCGGCTGAAAAGAATGCGGAAATTCAATTTGACGAAACAGCACAAACACCGTTTTTCAAATACTTTGAATACTCAGCACAGGCAAAAAAAACAGTAGAACACGAAGTCTGGTTTGAAGACGCACGCAGCGTGGATGCCAAGTTACGCCTCCTTCGCGAGTATGAACTCGCCGGTGCAAGCATCTGGCAGATCATGAAATACTTCCCGCAACTGTGGCTCGTTTTAAACGCACTCTTCTCTATTGAAAAGTTAAATTAAAAAACGCGCATACGGGTTTACCCGTATGCGCGTTTTCATATATGCCTTCTCAGAAAAGCGGATTATTTCTCGTCTTCCTCTGCTTCTTTGATCAGATCCTCCGTGGACTCTGCGACATACGTGAACACGATCTCGTCGCCTTCCTTGATCTGGTTAGTACCTGCGCGGCCGGTTTCAACCTTTTCGCCGTTGATGGTGTATTCCCAGAAGTAGGTGTAGCCGCCCTCGGTCTTATCGGCGTACTCACCAATAGAAGTGATGGAATACTCATCTGCAACGCAAGAAATTTCATTGTTATCGAATGCGGTGATAGCTGCCATCAGAACGGTTACAGGCTCGTCAGCGGTGGTTTCAACCTCTACAGCAACGGGGCCAAGAAGATTTTCGCCATTAACGACAACAGTAACTACTGCATTCAGCGTTACTTTCTCAACCGAGGTGCAAGCTGCAAAAGAAGCGATGAGCATAAGCATTGCAACTGCAAAAACTACAATTCTGAACTTTTTCATAATGTGTACCTCCAAAAATTATACAATTTGATCTTGGTTTATTATATAATAAGTTCCAAAAAAAGTCAAGAGAAAGTGTGATTTTTGGTCATCCAAATATACCATCGGCATACAACGGGAAGTTCATATTACGTATCGCCGTAAATATCATCCTCGTTCACACTTTCATCTTCTTCACCCGCTTCGCCGGCGTTCCACTCGGGATGCTCCATGAACCAACGATTGAAGTCAAAATACTCGTAGCAAAACTTATTGTAGAAGCTCCATACGTTTGTTTTTCCGACGTACACACCGCTCGGGATTGTGTTTTGGAAGAAAGGCTCCGCCCAACCGCCGCCGGGCAGAACATTCTCGGGCAGATCGCGGTAGACATACTGCGCATCCGTAACAGTTACCTCAATCGGGAATGCACGGTTTTCGACGCGAATGAGAGCAACGTCTTTCAGATTTGCGGGGTTACCTGTGTAATCGTTGAGATCCAAAACAACGCCGCCCACAACCGTATCATATTTCACCACAACGTGAACGTCGCATTCTTTATCCGGCATATTGTCTTTCGTAAAGTACCCCTTGGAAATTCGATTGCCGCGCGGGTCAAGGTAGCATGCCTCGGATGGTGCCATGCCGGAATCAAGACAGAATTCACATTCGATAACACCGGCTGCATTGGTGAATTTTTTGAGGGGAGCACCGCCGCTGTTTGCTTCATCAATATATTTTTGATGAAGTTTTGTCATAACAATATCCCAAACGAGACACGAGGGGTTGCGGGTAAAATCGCTCAGCGTCTGATTCATATCGTAGCCAAACCATACGCCGCCCACGTAATAGGGCGTATAACCTACAAACCAACGGTCAAAATCGTTGCCGGCAGTACCGGTTTTACCTGCTACATCGACCGTTTTACGGAGCGTAACGGACGTACCTGTACCCTGATTCATGACGTTATTCATCATAACCGTCATGATGGAGGCGGTCTGGTCGCTGATGACGATGTTAGACTTGTTTTCGTTCTCAAGAATCAGATTACCCTCGCTGTCGTATACATACAAGAATGTGCGAGGTTCATTATATACGCCGTTGTTCTGGAAAATTGCATACGCCGCTGTGATCTCCTCGACGGTAAGACCAAAACTCATCTGTCCAAGCGCCAAAGAGGCAAGTCCCTTATCGCTGAAGACCGTACCGCTTGCTGTTGTGTACGATTCAACGAAACTGTCAATGCCAAGTTTATTCTTCACAAAGTCAAACGATTTTTCGAGTGTTAGATCCTGCAGGACACGGACAGCAATGGTGTTTTTAGACGTAATAATGGCCTGATTAACAGTAGTAAGGCCCGCATACGTATGCGGAAGATTGGAAGGCCATGCCGCGGGTGCCTTCTTCTTAATGGTGGATCCATCCGCGGCAGTCTCAACTACGTTCCAATTGACGTCGTAATCACCGAACGTAACAGGAACATCATCAAGAACAGAACCAAAGTTAATAAGTCCTGCATCCAGTGCTGGCGCGTAGACCGCCAAAGGTTTAATAGACGATCCCGGTGAGCGCGTAGCATCTGTTGCGCGGTTCGTAATACGGTTATTCGTCTTCTCGCCGCGACCGCCTACGATACCGAGAACATCACCCGTATAAGGGTCAACGACAACCATAGCCGACTCCGGCTGCAATCCGTCGTTGGAATACGGGAAATACTCCTTGTCGTTTTCGTAAACTTCTTCCATAATCCTTTGGACTTCCGGATCCATGACGGTATAAATCTTAAGACCGCCCGACCAAATCATCATACTGGCAGCATACTGATCGTAGCCGTATTTTTCCATGAGTGCATCGCGAACGTCAATGAAGAGGGATTCCTGATACCAGGAGAAAATCGTATTAGGATCGTCTTCATCGCTCTCGCTATTCAAAACAAGCACCAGCTCCTCATTCTGCGCCTGATTCTTTTCGGCAAGAGTGATATATCCCTCCTCCCACATGCGCTCCAATACCGTATACCTCCGATCAGCATTGTGCTCGGGAAAACGCACAGGATCGTAGTAAGACGGGTTCTTTACGATTGCAGCAAGTGCCGCACACTCGACAAGAGTAAGATCACTGAGTTCCTTGCCAAAGAAGTAGTTGGTTGCTGCACGCACACCGGTACAGTTATTGGAAAGGTAAATGATATTGAGGTACAATTCAAGGATTTCTTCCTTACTCTTCTCTTTTTCCAAGTTCAGCGAACGAAGGATTTCCTGCACCTTACGCTGAATGCGCACCTCATCATCTTTTGTAAGGTTTTTCACGAGCTGCTGTGTAATGGTAGACGCCCCTCGTATTTCCTCAAATCCAAGGAAAAAGTTGACTACCGCCTTGCCGGTACCGATCCAGTCAACACCGTTATGCTTATAAAATCTATGATCCTCGATGGCGATAAACGATTGATACAGATACTCGGGAAACTGCGAGTAGGAGGCCCAAAGGCTGTTTTCGGATGCATAGATACGCTGATCCTCCAGCTCGATTGGCGTACCGTTTCGATTCTGACGATCCTCCGGCGTTGCATAATCCATATAGTAGATACGCGTTGTCGTATCTGCCCCGGCAGTATGAAGAAGAGACGTATCAAGCGTCGGATCTATATGATTGTCAATATAGATCGCAAAAGCACCGCAAACAATAATACCGGTAATCAGCCCTATGAGGAGAACGGTCAGAGCAATATTCAAGATATATGAGAGGAGTTTCAAGGCCACCCTTCCGATTACGGAAATGGCGCGAAACACTTCACGACCCCAATTAACACCGCCGGGTGTCTTTCCGATATTATACTTATTCGTCATCAGTTTTTCCAATCCTTTCATAGTCCGGCCCCGACAAGGGCGGAAAAGAAAACAAAAATATAACAAAGGGTTTTAATTATTATAGACCATTATTTTGAATAGAGTGTGAAGATATGCCAATAATATTAGTGAAAATAAAAAAACAAGGGGATTCTCTGTGAAGAAAAAGGTCGATTTTTCAGGAATCAAAACGAGATTGTTTATCTACAGAGCGCTGATTCTTTCTGTAATCCTTACAACGCTGTGCTTATCAATAGCCGTAAATGCTAAGGTGAAACATTTGGAGGAGAAGATCTTATCGCCAAGTATCGAAGCATCGATAGCAATGAACGAAAAGTTTATCCTCCGCGAGTATGAGGGACGCATCGGCATCTTTGTAGCCGGTGAAAAAGAGCCGCGTGAAGTATTGAACGTGTTTGTCTTCACCCTGCCGGCCACGGACCGTGCAGCCTTAAAAATCGGCATCACCGTATACGGTGCGGATGCACTCAGAACGCTGATTGAGGATTTCACCGCCTGAACTGTGATCAGCGAAGGACAACCGCATCTTCTCCGAGAAATTCGACGAGTTCTTTCATCACGAAAGGAGTCGGCGTTGTTTTGTAGGTTTCCGATGTCAGGTATTTTCCCTGAGATGCATCGTAGAAGACAACCGGAACGGATCCCGTGAAAATTTGCAGAAAGCTCTGAACACGGCGGCTGATGGAGCTGTCCATACTGTCCACTTTCAGGTACAGTTTAGACGGTACTTTTCCTGCGGTATCTTTTTGTGCAACTCTCTCATCCGTCTGGGGAGCTTTTACCGTCTGTTCCGTTTGTTCGTAAACACCGTTTTCGAGCAAAAGCTCCGCACTCTGCATCAGTATTTTCGGATCTTCCTCTTCACGAACAGAGATGTTTCCCTTTACGGCAATGGAAGAGTTAAGCGTAAGATAGCCCGAGAAAGCACTAAGTGCTTTTGGGAAAACGATTACCTCCACCTCACCGGTTCTGTCCTCAACGGTCAGAAAAGCCATCTGCTCGCCGGATCGGGTTGCCTTGTTCTGCCTTTTCGTGATCATTCCTGCGATGAGAACACGCTGTTTATCTGCATACTCTTTGCGAGTGCCGCCATTCGTACCCTCATCGGAGGATGCGTCCTCCTCGCATTCAAATGAAGCCTTGATATTCGAAATCAAATCAGGCCGGAGCGCCGTAAGGTGCTTTTCATATTCGTCTAAAATATGACCTGAGAAATAGAGGCCTGAGCTTTCTTTTTCAAGCCGCAGAAGATCTCTGCCGCTGTATTCAGGGATATCCGGCAAAGTGATTGCGGGAATTGTGTGCGGCCGATTGTCCGATGCAGCGGCAGAAAACAGATCAATCTGCCCATCCAGCGACATTCTGCCTGCTGACGTGCGCGACTCAAGCACGGATTCGTACACGGTAAGCATCTGGCTGCGCTTCGCACAGAGACCGTCAAGTGCACCTGATTTTATGAGCATTTCAAGCTGTCGTTTATTCATGGACAAGCCGCTCATGCGGGTGATGAAATCGTCAAACGAGATAAATTTGCCACCTCGATTTCGTTCGGTGATAAGTGTATCAACAAACTGCTTGCCAAGATTTTTGAGAGCGAGCAGTCCAAAACGGATATTCTTTCCGTCCACGTGGAAATCCCGTGCACTTTCGTTTACGTGCGGCGGCAGAATGCGAATACCGATACGAGAACACTCAGCAATATACTCCGCCATTTTATCCGACGATCCCAAAACGGATGTGAGAAGCGCGCTCTCGTATTCACGCGGATAATGCGCTTTCAGATACGCGGTTCTGTATGACAGAATGCCGTAGGCGGCCGCGTGGCTTTTGTTGAAGGCATAGTTAGCAAAGCCAACGATTTCTTCAAACAGTTCTCTCGCAGCATTTTCGGAAACGCCGTGCTCCGATGCGCCCGCGAGGAAGGCAGTCCGTTCATTTTCGAGAACGTCCAATTTCTTTTTTGAGATCGCGCGCCGCACGACGTCCGCGCGGCCAAGTGAGTAGCCCGCAACGACGCGAAAGATCTGCATTACCTGCTCCTGGTAGACAATACAGCCGTTCGTTACGTCGAGAATCGGCGCAAGAAGAGGCGTTGCGTAACGAATCCTCGTGCGGTCGCGGCTGTTCTCAATGTATTTAGGGATAGAATCCATTGGTCCCGGGCGGTAAAGTGCAATAGCGGCGATAATATCGTCAATACGCGAAGGTTTCATCTGAACAAGGGTCTGCCTCATACCGCCCGACTCAAGCTGAAAAACGCCATCCGTTTTACCGGAAGCAATGAGATCAAACGTCCTCTTATCATCTACCGAAATTTTGGATATGTCAAAATTATTATCCCGTTCACGGATCTGCGACTCCGCCTCTGCAATAATCGTAAGATACCGAAGTGCAAGAAAGTCAAACTTCAAGAGTCCCAACTCGGCTACCGTGTTCATATCGAACTGCGTAACGACGATGCCGTTATTGACGGCAAGCGGGACGTAGTCCGCCACCGGACGTTCAGTAATAACCACACCGGCTGCGTGGGTAGATGCGTGCCGCGGCATCCCTTCGAGCGCCATGGCTGTATCGACAAGGCGCCGAATCTCCGTGCTCTCATCGTACATAGTTTTTAGCGTCGGCAACTCCAAAGCATCTTTGAGTGTGATACCCAATGCGTGTGGGATCTGTCTCGCTACCTCATCAACCTCGGAATAGGACATACCGAGAGCTCGTCCAACATCACGGATAACGGCGCGTGCAGCCATCGTTCCGAAAGTAATGATTTGCGCCGTGTGGTCTTCGCCGTACTTTTCACGCACGTAATCGATCGTCTCGTCGCGGCGGTCATAACAAAAGTCGATATCAAAGTCCGGCATGCTGACGCGTTCAGGATTCAAAAAACGCTCAAAGAGAAGATCAAAGCGCAAAGGATCAACGTCCGTAATACCAACAAGATACGCAATAAGACTGCCGGCACCGGAGCCGCGCCCAGGGCCTACCTGTATCCCCTTCGCTTTGGAGTGGCTGACGAAATCCCACACAATGAGATAGTACTCACTGTATCCCATTTTATCGATAACGGACAACTCATATTCCATTCTCTCGCGGTATGATTCCTCCGTGTTCTTATCGGTGAATACAATATGACCCGCAGTAATTTTTTCCTCAAAGGACTTCTCAGAAAGATCTTTCAGATACTCGCCCGGTGCCATACCGTTTTCCGTATAAAATCGCGGAAGCTCCGTGTGACCGAAAATAAAATGGAAATCACACATAGCGGCAATTTTTGCGGTGTTTTGAATCGCACCCGGGTATTCACCGAAGAGTTTTTCCATCTCCCAGGTGTTTTTATAGTAGAACTCGTCCGTCTCAAAGCCGATCGGACGGCCGTCGGTAATAACGTTGTTCGTTTGGATGCACATAAGGATCGCCTGCGTTTCCGCATCTGAACGGCGCAGATAATGTACGTCATTCGTGGCAACGAGACCGATGCCCGTCTTTTCCGCAATTTCAAGAATCGCGCGGTTTACCGTTTTCTGCTCATCTATTCCGTGATCCTGCACCTCGAGATAAAAGCGGTCTTTTCCAAACAGTTTCTGCATGCGGCGCGCGTAAATTTCAGCTTCTTCGTACTCGCCTGCTGAAATCATACGCGGGATATAACCGGCAAGACACGCAGAAAGTGCAATAAGACCCTCGTGGTGTTGTTCCAATAGTTCCATATCTATGCGAGGCTTTGAGTAAAATCCCTCCGTATACGCCTTCGATACCATAGAAATGAGGTTACGATATCCGATCTCATTCTCAACGAGAAGAACGAGATGATAACTGGAGGAATCCTGATCGTGCGTCTTATCAAATCTGCTGCGGCGTGCTACGTATACTTCGCAGCCGATGATCGGCTTTATGCCTTCTTTCATGCACGCTTTATAAAAAGCAACCACGCCATACATAGCACCGTGATCGGTGAGGGCAACGGCAGTGTGTCCCATTTCCTTTGCGATTTTCGGAATGTCCGCTATGCGGCATGCACCGTCCAGCAAACTGTATTCACTGTGCAGATGCAAATGTACGAACTCTCCCATAGCGGTCTCCTTTCAATTTTAAAGATAGAATGAATTTTACCGATCTGCACCGGTCGATCTGGCGTAATCCATGATTTTGGAAAGACGGTGGCAGACACCGGATTTCGTGATAGGCGGCTCGTGTGCATCGCCCAGTTCTTTCATAGACATTTGCTTATGCTGCACTCTAAGTTCAGCAGTTACACGAAGCGACTGCGGAAGCTTGTGAATCGCACCGGAGGCGATAAGCGACTCTATTACCGCGATCTGCTCTTCCGCCGCGCGGAGCGATTTGCCGATATTCGCAGTATCGCAGTTCACCTGCCGGTTGATATTGTTGCGGAATTCCCGCTCAATACGGGTATTCATAAAATCAAACGCCGCCGTGTTGGCACCGATATAAGCGAGGAAATCTGCAATTGCCTCGCCATCCTTCAAATAGAAAATATACTGTTTTTTTCGCTTCGTGCGGCCACCTGAGATTCCCTGCTCCAAAAGAAGAGTCTCTAGTGCCGCACACTCCGCATCCGTTTCAAACGCAAACTCCAAATGATTGCGCTTATTGGGATCTGTTACCGAGCCGTAGAGAAGAAAAACTCTTGCAATAAAATGCGGTAGGCATGCGGGGCATTTGCACCGCTCAGCCGCGGAAAGCATTGCGGCAGGGCGTTCATCTGCAGGCATAGCACCGAGCAAATCCGCATCTTTTACGGAGTATGCACAGCATTTTTTCTTAACAGGGAGCGACGTCAGAAATTCTCGCAAGGCTTCTGCATAGGATTTTGGGGTTGTATTATCCATAACTGATTACATTCCCGTATTTATTCCGGAATATAAATAACTTCCGGTTCAATTTCAATTTTATGAAGACGGTAAATCTCTTTTTGTATCTTATCAATCAAAGAGAGGACGTCTCCGGCTGTTGCACCGCCGCGATTGATGATAAATCCGGCATGCTTCTCTGAGACCTGTGCACCGCCAACCGTACATCCTTTGAGTCCCGCTTCGTCAATCATCTTTGCCGTATAGCGGCCGGGATAGCGTTTGAACGTACTGCCGGCGCTTGGATATTCAAGCGGCTGTTTTTCGATGCGGCGGCGCATCAGTTCTTCCATTTCACGCCGTATCGCATTTTCATCTCCGGGCAAAAGTGCAAACGTTGCCGAAAGGATAATCCATTCAGGATGTGCTCTATATATGCTGTTTCGATAACCAAAACAGTGCTCATCGCCCGAAAGCGAAGCCACTTCCCCGCTTTCTCTGTCATAATAGGTGCTTTCTATAAGAACCTCTGAAATTTCACTGTCATATGCGCCGGCATTCATGAACACAGCGCCACCCACACTGCCGGGTATTCCGTTAGAAAACTGAAGACCTGTGAGCGCATGATCGCCTGCGATTTTGGCGAGAGCGGTCAGAGTTGCGCCCGCCTCGGCAGTGATAGTGTTTTCTAAAACAGTGATTTGCTTCATAGAGGAGGTGGAAACGATCACACCGCGAAATCCGGCATCAGCGATGAGAATGTTACTACCGCGCCCAATCACTTGTGTTTTTACATTATGCTTTTTTGTAAGACTAAGGACACGCCTCAAAGCATCGGCACTCTGCGGTTCAACATAAAAATCGGCAGGTCCGCCTATATGGAACGTCGTATGAAGAGCCATTGGCTCATCGTATCGGATACTGATATTTTGGAGCTGCTCCAAATCGTTTTGAAACAGTTTCGCATCAGTTGCCATAATAGCCTCCCTTATTTCTCCATGATTCTCGCCATAAGCGATGGAAGATCCCGTATATCCTCTATGATATACGTTACGTCCCGTCCGTGTGTATCGTGATTTCCTTTATGATCGAGAAACACGCAGTCGATACCGGCATTTATCGAACCGTCGATATCGGACGTGAGCGAATCGCCGACCACGAGATAATGCGCGGGATCAGTGTCCCCGACTGCGTTCATTACGTGATTAAAGAAAGCCCGAGCCGGTTTTTCACAGCCGATTTTTTCGGAAATAAAAACATCGCGAAAATACGGTTCAAGGCCCGACCCCTGAAAACGCGACAGCTGCGCCTCGTAACTGCCGTTTGTTATGATATAAAGCGGGAACTGTTGGCTAAGGATTTTGCAAACATCAATAGCGCCTTCTAAAAGACAGCGCTGTTGACTCAGTTGTTCAAAGTACATATGGCTGATCTTTTTGCAGAGCACAGTGTCGTCTACACCCATTTCATCAAGGAGCATTTCAAATCGCATATCCTTGAGGCGTGCTCGTGTAACCTCTTTACGCTCGAGCATCCGCCACAGTTCGTCATTGATTTCATGATAACGGGCATACACATCTTCATTCACAGAAAGCCCCAACGCGGAGAAGACGGCAAAAAATGCCGTTTTCTCCGCGAGGTTAAAATCAAAGAGTGTATTGTCCGCATCCAAAAGCAAATATTTGTACGGTGCCATTATTTCAGAACAAAGCGGCGATACGTCTTTTTGCCCTTTTTGAGAACAATGCCCTCGCCCTTGAGCTGTTCTGCCGTCAAGGCTGCATCAAAGCGTTCTACCTTTTCATCCCCGACAAGGATACCGCCCTGCTGAATGAGGCGTTTTGCCTCACCCTTTGAGGGAGCCATCTTGCCGATAACGAGAAGGTCTGCCACCTGAACTCCACCGTCTTTCAAGTCCGCCTCGGACAGCTCCGTCGTCGGCATATCGGCAGATGCACCGCCGCCAACAAAGAGAGCTTTTGCAGCACTCTGTGCTTTTTCCGCTTCCTCCTCGCCGTGGACGAGTTTAGTCAACTCATATGCCAGGATCTCCTTGGCGGTATTAAGCTGGCTTCCTTCCCATCCGTCCATCGCGTCAATCTGCTCAAGCGGCAGGAACGTAAGCATACGGATGCATTTGAGAACGTCCGCATCTGCCACGTTGCGCCAGTACTGATAGAAATCGTACGGCGAAGTTTTTTTCGGATCGAGCCACACTGCGTTGCCAGCGGTCTTGCCCATCTTCTTGCCCTGAGAGTCCGTCAGAAGCGTGATCGTCATAGCATTTGCGTCTTTACCGAGCTTGCGGCGGATAAGCTCCGTACCGCCGAGCATATTGGACCACTGATCGTCTCCGCCGAACTGAAGATTGCAATCGTAATTCTGGAACAGGTAGTAAAAGTCGTAAGACTGCATGATCATGTAGTTGAACTCAAGGAAAGAGAGTCCCTTTTCCATACGCTGCTTGTAGCACTCGGCGCGGAGCATATTATTCACCGAGAAGCATGCGCCGACGTCACGGAGCATTTCCACGTAGTTCAGTTTCAGAAGCCAGTCGGCGTTATTGATCATCTTCGCTTTGCCTTCACCGAAATCAATGAACTTCTCCATCTGGCGTTTGAAGCACTCTGCATTATGGTCAATGTCGTCCTTGGTGAGCATCTTACGCATATCGGTACGGCCGGACGGGTCGCCGATCATGGTAGTGCCGCCGCCAATAAGAGCAATCGGTTTGTTGCCTGCCATCTGGAGACGCTTCATCAGCGTAAGCGCCATGAAATGTCCGGCAGTGAGGCTGTCTGCGGTGCAGTCAAAGCCAATGTAAAACGTAGCTTTTCCGTTGTTGATGAGATTTTTGATCTCCTCTTCGTTGGTCATCTGGGCAATGAGGCCACGGGCTTTCAATTCATCAAAAATGGTCATAGTTTCTTTCGGCATGCAGCCGACTCCTTTATATATTATAATTTTTATAATTTATTTTCAATCATTTCACGGGCAGCATCGCGCTGTGTATCCGTTACGGAAACACCGCCGATGATTCTCGCGATTTCCGCTACGCGTCCATCCGTATCGAGCACCTCAACGGAGCTCTCCGCTCTGCCGTCAGAAACAGATTTTGTGATGCGAAGATGCGTATCGGCAAGAGAAGAGATCTGCGGGGAGTGTGTAACTGAGAGCACCTGTGTCGTCTCGGACAGTTCTTTCAGTTTCACACCGATTTTCTCGGACGTTCCGCCTGAGACACCGGCATCAATCTCATCAAAGATGACCGTTGATGCGCCGCGCTTTGTGTTAATCACACTGCGAAGTGCCAGCATCACGCGGGACATCTCGCCGCCGGATGCAATCTTTGCAAGCGGCATCGGCGGTTCACCGGGGTTCGTAGCAATCAAAAACGCAACGTCATCCGAACCGTGCGGGCCGAACTGTTCGGCGCCGCCCACATCAAACATACGGCGGACATCTACCACAAAACGAACCTTTGGCATATCAAGATAGGTGAGCGTTTCGCACACCTCACGGCTGATCTTCTCTGCGGCAGTACGACGTTTTTCGGATAAGCGACCGGCCACGTCGGCAAGCGCCAAACGGAGTTTAGCAATTTCATCTTCAATCTCCACGATGCGGTCTTCCCCGCTTAACAGCTCCGAAAGCTTTTCGGCAGCATCCTTACGAAAAACGAGAATTTCCTCGACCGTTTCGCCATACTTCCGTTTCAAGCGTTCGATAAGGCTGAGCCTTGCTTCGATCGTGTTGAGTTGTACCTCGGGGTTTGTAATATCACTGTTAGCGGTAAGAGCATACGCGGTTTCACCGATGTCTGCGATCTCGTACCGATAACTCTCGAGTCGAGATGCTAACTCTTCCGCTTCGGGCATTACGTCCGCTAACTGGCGGAGTGCCGCGGCGGATTTTTGTAGAAGCACGGCGGCAGAGGCACCTTTTTCATTCTGCGCAAGTGCGTGATACACAAAGTCGGAATATTTTTGAATACGCTCAATGTTTTTGATTTTTGTGCGTAATACCCGTAGTTTTTCTTCTTCGCCTGAATCGGTAAGTTTCGCTCCGTCTATCTCTTTCACTTGATACGAAAGAATATCGGAAAGCATGTTCTTTTGTCTGAGAGAGTTTCTCAGTTCGTCAAGCGATGCGTGCAGACGCGTCCACTCAGTGTACATCTGTATGTACTTACCAAGCAGTTCCTCCGTATCTGCGCACTCGTCCAGCATATCGAGGTGGAAGGATTTGTCGAGCAGATTTCTCGCCTCGCTCTGTGATTGGATGCTAACAAGTCCCGGACCAATCTCACGAAGAACGGACAAAGGAACGGTACGCCGATTGATCTTCACCGTGGAGCGACCGTCTGCCGTTAATGTACGCTGAATCTCAAACTCACCGTTTTCGTCCGCCTCAATCCCCATCTCGCCGAGAACGGGAATGTCGGGCAGATCGGAAAACACCGCGGAGACAAGCGCCCGTTGTTCGCCGGAGCGTATCATTTCGCGCTGTGATTTACCGCCCGCAACAAGTGAAAGAGAGTCAATAATTACCGATTTTCCCGATCCGGTCTCACCGGTAATCACCGTAAACCCTTCCGAAAACTCGACGTTGACGCGGCGCGCAACAGCGATATTTTCAATGTATAGTGAACGGATCATTTTACTGTTCGGCGGCAATTTTCCGCAATCTTCTGCTTATACCTGAAGCGGCATCCGAGCTGTGGGCAATAATGATAATCGTATCATCCCCCGCGACGCAGCCGAGGATATCGTCTTCGTGCAGACCGTCGATACCGGCTGCCACGGCATTCGCCATGCCCGGGTAGGTCTTAATAACGATATCATTCATCGCAGACGAAACGCTTTTGATCGATCCCGCAAGAGCCTTGGAATATATATGCTGGCTGTCGTTTGAGCTCATCTTCGGAAGAACGTATTTGTACTTTCCCGATTCACACAAAACCTTCGCCAGTTTTAACTCACGAATATCGCGGGATATCGTCGCCTGCGTAACGTCAAAGCCGTCTTCTCTAAGGTGATCGATCAATTCCTCCTGCGTTTCGACGTCCTCGTTGGCAATGATCTCCATAATCTTGTTGTGCCGTTTTATTTTCATACTATCCTCCAAAGGTTATGAATTGGATTTATATTGGATAATGGGAAGTCTGACATCACGATAATTTGCGGCTGAGTGCGTTGAGGGAGCCGCCCTTTTTTACACGGATGAGCGGTATGCGGTACTGTGCGCGCGTAATACGGATAATATCGCCAGCCTGTATCTCAAGGCACTCACATCCGTCCTCGGAAAGATACATACAGTTTCCGTCGCCCGTTAGATTGCGAATCTCCAAAACAGACCCACCACTGAACACCACGGGAAGATTGTTTATCGGCTGAGGGCAAATAGGTGTCGCACAGATACAGTCCAGACGCGGATCTAAAATAGAACCGCCCGCTGCTCTCGAATACGCGGTAGAACCGGTCGGCGTTGCAAAAATCATGCCGTCCGCAAAACAGTGTTGTACCGGTTCTCCGTCGCAGTACAGATCGAAGCGGATAATCCGCGGTATGGGGCCGTTTGTGAGAACGGCATCGTTGAGCGCCGGCGCGGCAAAAGACAAAAGAGTATCTCCTCGTTGCACTTCTACGTTAAGTGTAACACGCTCCTCAATGATGCCGGAGCCCGACAAGACGAGATCCACCAGTTCCAACTCACCGATCTCGATTTCAGCCAAATACCCAAGTCTTCCACAGTTGATTCCAACGATCGGTGTGCCAGTTCCCACGCTGCGGTGCGCCGCGCGGATAATGGAACCGTCGCCGCCCAAAACAAAGATAACGTCTGCGCTTTTAAATGCGGTGGATTCATCCATAAAGGACACGTGCTCCTCCGTCTCCGCAAGAAGCGGTCGGCATTCCTCAACAGAAAGAACCGAGCACCCTGCATCACACATACGAAGAACAAGGTTTTTAAGCAATACCGGATCAATTTGCTTTGTCGTATTCGGCAAAAGCAAAACTTGTTTGAATACAGTACTCACTACTTCACCAACTCACATAGCTGTTTTTCAAATTCATCGGATACGTACGCCGTTTCACGTCGGCGGCAATACAAAAGATACTCACGGTTTCCGTCACCGCCCGTAATCGGTGAAACGATCAGGGAGAGCGGATGCAAGCCGTTTTCAGCACAGCACTGAGCGACACGATGTATCGCCTCCTTGTGCATTTTTTTATCACGTACGATTCCTCTGTGATCAAGCGCCGCGCGTCCGCATTCAAACTGCGGTTTTATGAGGGCTACGTAAATACCGTCCGGCAAAAGTACGGAGGCAATATTGGAGATCACGTACGTTTGAGAAATAAACGACAGATCTGCGACCGCAATATCGCATAGAACACCAAGCGTAACGGGAGACAGAGACCGCGCATTGAACTTCTCAAGATTCACAACGCGTGCATCCTTCAAAAGCGAGGAATCGAGTTGCCCCGAACCGGAATCCACCGCATAAACCTTTGAAGCACCGCTTCGAAGAAGGCAGTCGGTAAATCCTCCCGTGGAAGCGCCGACGTCAACGGCTGTCAACCCGGTTACGTCTATTGAAAAAGCATCAAGTGCTGCCTTCAGCTTCACACCGCCGCGTCCGACGTACGGGTACAGCTCACCGGTTACTTCGACGCATCCCTCAGATAGATTATCGACGGGGAACGACACCTTCGTTACTGTTTTCCCTTTCACAAGAACGTAACCACCTTCAATGAGCTTCTGCGCGTGCGTTCGGCTTCTTGCAAGGCCTGACGTGAATAAATAGGCATCGAGTCTCATATTCAACACCTTTACAGAGCGGGAACGATGAACGGGATGATAATTCCAAGAATAGCGCCCATCACTACCTGAAGCGGGGTGTGCCCGATCAGTTCTTTAAGGACCTCTTCCGTTCGCTCATGATCACCCGAGGTAATATCCTCTAAAAGTTTATTCAGGATTTTCGCGTGCTCGCCCGTTTCCCGACGGACACCGGCGGCATCATACATAACGATAGACGCCAGAATGAACGTAACGGCGAACCACGGCGAACCGATTCCATATAAGCGACCTGCCGCAATACACAAAGCAGCGACAGTTGAAGAGTGCGAAGACGGCATGCCGCCCGACGCAAACATGAGCGAGAGATCGATTCGTTTTTCTCGGACGATCACAATGATAATTTTCAAAATCTGTGCGGTGAAATATGCGATCACCCCACACAGAAGCATATAATTCGAAACAAATTCGGAAAGAAAAGTCATACGGTTAACTCTTTCGATACGGTGTTAATTTGTGCGATGCAACAGATAATCTGCGAGTTCCGCCAAAAGAGCCGCTCCGTCATATCCGGCCAAAGCATTTTTCGCGTCAGCCGTGCAGGCTGCCGCCAACTTCTCCGCCTCATCCTCAGTAAGGAAAGTGAGAATCGTTTTTTTGCCGTTTTTAGCATCGCTCCCTACCGGCTTTCCAAGCGTTGCGGAATCACTGCGCACATCCAGAAGATCGTCCACGATCTGGAAGGCAAAACCGATACCGTGCGCATACCGTGCTATATTTTCTTCATCCGCATCCTCAGGGTCATCTTTGGCGGCATACAGACCAAGCAAGGCGGCCGTCATGATAAGCGCACCGGTTTTCATGCGCTGGAGCCGCACGAGCTCTTCGTACGAATCACACTGGTCGGCAAGGTCGTAATACTGCCCACCGGTCATGCCGAGTGCGCCCGCTCCGCTTGCGAGTGCCGTAGCCGCAAGCACGCGTGAGCGATCAGACACCCACGGATTGCGAAGTGCGATTTCAAACGCCTGCGTCAGAAGTGTATCACCCGCGAGCAGTGCGTTTGCCTCCCCGAATGCCTTGTGACAGGAAGGTTTTCCACGACGCATATCGTCGTCATCCATACAGGGCATGTCATCATGCACGAGCGAGTACGCGTGCACCATCTCGATCGCCGAAGCAAACGGGAGAGCGGCCTTTTCATCACCGCCGAAAAGACGGCAGAATTCAATCGTCAAAAAGGCACGGACGCGCTTTCCTCCGCCAAGAACAGCGTACTTCATAGCCTCCGAAAGGATGGTGTCGCCCGAATATTTCACGGAAAGGCTTTCTTCAAGCGCCGATTCCGTAAGTGCGGCGTTTCTCAAAAGTGCTTCTTTCAACTCTTTCATTCGATCTTCTCGCCTCCTTGCATCGGCGGCATATCCTCTTCCGCGAAGCTTCCATCCGCACCGACAGTCAAAATCTTTACTCTCTTTTGTGCGTTATCAAGACGTGTGTTGCAAAGCCGAACGAGGGCCACACCCTCCTCGTATAAAGACAGAGATACGTCAAGAGGTGCATTTCCGCTTTCAAGAAGGTGCACGATTTCCTCGAGCCTTGCCATAGCGGCCTCGAAAGTCATCTGTTCATCAATGTTCATTTCATAGTTCCTCAGTCATATTTTCGTTTTCAGCAGTTATAGGTCGTACAGACCGGATTTCGGCATCTGCCTCTCCGTCCGCAACACGGAACGTAATTTCGTTTCCGATTGTAAGTTGAGACGCACTCTTTACGATTGTTCCGTCTTTATCGTACACAGCGGAAAAGCCGCGCGAAAGAACGGCCAACGGATTTAGAGCGTTCAGTTTACCGACGGCGGTAGAAAGCTGTGCGTTTTTGAGAGTGAGAATATTACCCTCCGCCAACGTAAAGCGATCAGCAAACGCCAAAACCGCCATGCGCTTATCGTCCAAAAAACACATCGGATTCGTAAGCGCCCGCGATTTCGAAAGGTGCGTGAGCCGCTCCCGTCTACGTTCTATGATCTGTGAGAGAACTGCGCTTTCTCTGGAAATGATATTATTGATCTTTCTTTTCAGTTCTTCCGTTTCAGGCAGCGCTAACTCAGCCGCTGCAGACGGCGTCGGTGCACGAAGATCTGCGGCAAAATCACAGATCGTGAAATCCGTTTCATGCCCTACTGCAGAGATTACTGGAATGTGTGATGCGGCAACGGTACGCGCCAGTCCCTCGTCGTTGAACGCCCAGAGATCTTCGAGTGAACCGCCGCCGCGGCCGATGATAATCACGTCAACGCTATCCGTGTCGTTGAAATACCGAACACCGGAGATCAACTGCGCCGGTGCATCGGGGCCCTGCACGAGAGAGGGGTATAGGACGAGTTTCGCAAAAGGAAATCGTCTGCCTGCTACGTGGATCATATCCCGCACGGCAGCCCCTGTAGCGGAGGTGATAATGCCGACACGCGTCGGGATCTTGGGCAGTTTCTTTTTCTTCGAAGGATCAAATAATCCTTCTGCCTGCAATTTACGTTTTAGCTGCTCATACGCGATATACAAAGCACCGATTCCATCCGGCTCGAGCGCATCTGCATACAGCTGATACTGCCCATCCCTTACGAATGCGGAAACTCTGCCGTGTGCTACGACCTTCATGCCATCCTCCGGCACAAACTTGAGTTTCCCAACACTGGAACGGAACATAACCGAACGGATAACTCCGCCGTTATCTTTCAAAGTGAAGTAATAGTGCCCCGTACCGTAATGTTTTTTCAGATTGGATATTTCACCTTTCACGTACACGCTCGAAAGCGGAGATGACGCATCAATAACGCCTTTGATATACTCGTTCAACTGTGTAACGGTCACCGCGGAGGAGAAGCGGCCTGCATCATTCAAAGAAGGCATTTCACCCATCAGATTCCCTCCGTGTTTTCTGTTTTATCACGCATATAAAGATGCCGCGCCAAAAGCGCAGTTCCGAATGCATTATCGGACGAAAATTGCGGCTTCGCAAAAGCAGCGTTCTCTTCCGCGAGCATCTCTTTTATAATTCCACAACTCATAACACCGCCTGCATAGAGGATCGGCACGTCCCCGTAAACAGCGCGCACACCGTCGCGCATACCAGCGAGCGTTCTGCCAACGAAGCGGAGAACAAATGCGCTCACAAGCGCGCGGTCGGTATGGGAATCGTATAACTGAATCGCTTTGTTTTCAACGCCCGAAAGATTGCACTCCATACCGCTTACCGATATTTTTGCCTCGGGGATTTTCCCTTCGTATGCACAGGCCAATCTCTCCATCTCCGCACCGGCAGGAAACTGAAGCCCCATATACACACCGGCACGATCGATAGCCTGTCCGGCATTGATGTCACGCGTGCCGCCGATTTTCGAAACGGTAAAGACTTTTTCTTCACACGGCTGTACGTGAAGCACCTCCGTCGTACCACCGGATACGTGGAAAGCTATAATTTCACGTCCGATCCACTCCGTACGTCCAGCAGAATGAAGGGCCGCCATAATGTGTCCGTTTTGATGGGAGAGGCGATACACCGGCACAGAGAGCATAGCGCCCGACGTTTCGGCCGCCGAAAGACCGCTCAAAAAGCACGGCATATAAGATCCCTCCGCATCGCGCGGCGTGGCTGATACACCGATAGCGGCAACAGCATAATCCGCGGAAAGCTGCTTCACAATATCACCGAGTGCCGCGGCACCCTCCGCGAGTTGCTTCACGTGATGAAAAACCGCGTCGCTCTGTCTGAGTCCGCGTTCACCTTCCTTTACGGGAAGAAGCTTCTTAAAATTCAGAAGAACCGAACCGCTTTCATCGGTAAGTGCCACGGAGGTCGTATAATTACTCGTGTCAATGCCGCAAAACAGTGGCTGTTTCACTTTGTCTCCCCACTCACATCCAAGCCGATAAGACCTTTAGCGCGAGCGATCTGGTTCAAAATACCGTTAATGAATGCAGGAGCGGCATCGTCGTCGTAAATCTTCGCCAACTCCACGGCCTCGTTGATCACGGCTTTTGCGGGCACGCCGCCAAAGCACATTTCAAATACCGCAAGACGAAGAAGTGTCCGCGTTACGACAGCCATACGGGATATTTTCCATTTATGCGCGGAGGCGGAAATCAAAGTATCCGTCTCTTCACGATTCTCAATCGTTCCAAAATACGTATCTCGGATATACGAGGTTTCTTTTACATCTTGAGCAACAAGGCTACTTTCATACACCTCAGCCGGTGCAGAATCGGCGTGGAACTCCACCTCAAAAAGAATTCGGAAAACGATCTCCCGCTCTTCACGTCTTGTCATACTTCACACATAGCCGCCATGCGGCCGATCCTTTCGCGCATTATACATTCAAAGTTAATCATTTTACATTGATTAATATATACTACCGAATATTATACATTTTTAATACGTGGATGTCAATAATTCCGGAAGAAATATTCATGAATATTTGCGAATTTATACGCACATTTCAAAGGAAACACCATGGAAGAATGAAACAGGAATATTAAACGCCGATCGGTGAGATATTATAGGCAGAAAATTGCTCGACTTGCAGGAATTTAAAGGTGGTGAGGAATGCTTATGAAAAAGTCGAAAATCCTTCTCCATGCCATCACTGCCGCGATTCTCATCGCAATCATCACGCCCCTTCTCGCATGGACGTGTGACGCCGCAGACGGCAAGAACAACTACATCAAGTGGGTGGATTTTGGCGTTACGGCAAAAGCACTCAAAGATGCTATGGAAATGGATATACAGTCTTACGATTCAGAAAAACCGATTCCGTGGATCGGCCTTTTAGCAACCTTGGCAGTAAAATACGGCGGCAATTTTGCTCTGTATAAAAATACCGATATGCAAAAAATTTCAGAGGCGTACACAAGCGGAAAATCATTTGAGGAAATTGCCAAAAACGAAAAGCTCTATAATTACTATGAAAAAGCATACGGAGCTGTACTCGGCGGGATGCTGGGTGAATACACGGAAATCGACGAGAACGGCAATAAATCCGAGGGATACGGTCTTACCGCATACGCCCCGCTTGCTTACGGCTACGGATTCAGCCACTACGACGATTTCGGTGCCGCTCGCTCTTACGGGTACAAACGGCATCATTTGGGGCACGATCTTATGGGGGCGGTCGGCACACCGGTTATTGCGGTGGAAGCAGGATACGTCGAGGCTTGCGGCTGGAATCAATACGGCGGCTGGCGCATCGGCATCCGTTCTTTTGACGGAAAAAGATACTATTACTATGCACACCTGCGTCGCGGACACCCTTATAACGACATATACGAAGGTAAAATCGTTAACGCGGGCGAGGTCATCGGATACCTCGGCATGACCGGATACAGCCCTAAAGAGGACGTTAATAATATTGACACACCGCATCTGCATTTCGGTCTTCAGTTGATTTTTGACCCGAAACAGAAAGACGGCACAAATCAGATATGGATCGATCTCTTCGCTTTGACGAAGTTTCTCAGCATGAACAAAAGCAAAACGGCAAAAGGCACAGACGGAGAATATTATGCAAAAACCGTACGCATTCCCAAAAACGCCTGGGACTGACTGAACACCCTTAAGATATTGACAAAATCTTTTCATTGCGGTATAATTTTCAGTATAGAAAACCACTATTATACAATCATTTTCGGAGGACAGTATGAATAAAACACTGATGAAAAAATACGCCGCGCTCATTGCCCGCGTCGGTGCCAACGTACAGAAAGGACAGCCCGTCGTTATTTACGCCGAGGTAGATCAGGGTGAGTTCGTTTCCTACGTAACAGAAGAATGCTACAAAGCCGGTGCATCCCGCGTATCGCATGAATGGAGCTACCAGCCGATCACAAAGATGAACTACAAATACCGCACTTTGAAATCGCTCTCCACAGTTCCCGCATGGCAGGAAGCGAAAATGCAGCAAATGGTAGAGGAAGTTCCCTGCCGCATCCGTATTGAAAGTGCCGATCCGGACGGCCTGCGCGGCATCAACCGCGATAAGGTACAAAAATCCCGCATTGCTACCTATCCGATCATGAAAAAATATAACGACGCGCTCGAAAACAAGGATCAGTGGACGATCGCCGCCGTTCCTTCTTACGCTTGGGCGAAAAAAGTGTTCCCCGGTGAAAAAAAGAACAAAGCGTACGAAATGCTTTGGGAAGCCATCCTAAACGCAGTACGCGTCACGAAGGACAACGACCCCGTAGAAGAATGGCGTCGCCACAACGAAAAGTTCAAGGAGAAATGCGCATGGCTGAATGAACAGCATTTTGATTATCTCGAGTACAAGAGTGCAAACGGAACCGATTTTCGCGCATCCCTGATCCCTGAAGGAAAGTGGTGCGGCGGCGGAGACACGTCCCTGCTTGGGCGTTTCTTCAATCCTAATCTGCCCACGGAAGAGATCTTTACGAGTCCGAAACGCGGCATGGCAGACGGAAAACTTGTTTCCACCAAACCTCTTTCCTATCAAGGCCAGCTGATTGAAAATTTCTATATCACGTTCAAGGAGGGTAAAGCCGTTGAGTGGGATGCGGAAAAAGGCAAAGAACTTTTAACACAGATGCTCACCATGGACGAAGGCGCCGCTTACCTCGGCGAGCTCGCACTCGTTCCGAAAAACAGTCCCATCTCGGAAAGTGGGATTCTCTTCTATAACACTCTCTTTGACGAGAACGCAAGCTGCCACGTAGCGATGGGACGCGGATTTATGGATACGATCGTAGATTTCCAGAACAAATCGCACGAAGAATGCCACGCTCTTGGCATCAACGACAGTATGATCCACGTGGACTTCATGATCGGTGCTCCCGATATGTCGATTACCGGCTACAAAAACGGCAAAGCAACCCCTATTTTTGTGAACGGAACGTGGGCTGAATAAAGCAAAGAACGGGCATTTCCCTGCCCGTTCTTTGACATATCCCCCTCTGTCGCGCGCATATAATTTTGGGACAAAACAAATTAACGGGAGATTTTAATGAAACGTTTTCTGTCTTTTTTCCTATCCCTAATCCCTGCCGTTCTTTGTATGAGTTTAATATTTTGCCTTTCTTCACAAACGGCGGATGTCTCTTCGGAAACGAGCGGTGGCGTAATTAAAAGCGTTTTGTCTCTTCTCCCTATCGGGTTCGAGGAAATGACTCCGGAAAGACAAGCACAGCTCATAGAATCCTGCCAATTTGTCGTCCGCAAGGGCGCGCACTTTTCAATTTATGCACTGCTCGGAATTCTCTGCATCCCACCGATGCACATCCTTTTCCGGCAGAAAAAATCCGCACCCTTTGCCGCGTGGATGCTCTCTTTCCTCTATGCAATCAGTGATGAGATTCACCAGAAATACGTTCCCGGTCGCAGTTGTGAACTGCGCGACGTGATTATCGACAGCGCCGGCGCCGCTCTTGGAACTTTGATCGTTTGCGCAATTACCGGCGCGGTGATGAAACGAAAACAAAACAAAAAGAAAAGATGCCTATGAGGCATCTTTTTTATTGCTCTTTAGCATAATCCCATCCGGAGTGTGATAATGATACGCGGCAAGCGGCGGCACAACCGGGGAATTCCCCGCGTATTCGACGTCGATACCGCTGACCTCGTGCGTAAGACATACGCCTATCTCCGCATCCGATCGGTTCAAAATCAGCATCACCGCCGGATCACATCCGTTCTCACGGACGATTATAAGATATTCGGGTGTCGCCTTCAAAACACGAACGAATCCGTCAGAGAAAACAGGCTCGCTTCGATGCAAAACACCGATTTTTCTGTAATACGTTAAGATGTTTTCATCCTCTCTTCCCCACGGAAACGGCATACGGCAAAAAGGATCGCCATACCCTTCGATACCCACCTCATCTCCGTAGAAAATGCACGGCACGCCGGGCATCACCGAGACGAGTGCATACGCCAGCATCAAAAGCCTTACACCGTGGGCATACTGCTCCGGCGTTAAGCGCTTTTCTGCAAGATTTGTATTGGAAAAGCCGTCAGGATAATCGCCCGCAAGTGCCGTTAAAATTCGCATCGTATCGTGCGTTCCCAATAGATTCATGAGTAGATCTGCGGCATCTTTCGGATAGCGCCTGTACAGCGGCTCCACTATATTTGTGAACTTCTCCGCATCACCGTACCGTATATACGAGACGACTGCTTCACGGAGCGGATAATTCATCACAGAATGAAGCTGCCCGCCGCGAAGATAGCGTCTCCTTACTCCGTACGAGCACTTATTCGTTGCGTCCTCCCACACTTCCCCGTAGATGACAGCCTCCGGCTTAGTTTTTTTCAATCGATCATGAAGCGCATCAAGAAATCCTTCCGTAAGTTCATCCGCTACATCCAGCCGCCAGCCGTCCACACCGAGTTTCGTCCATTTCGCGACAATGCCGTCCTCACCAAGTATATATTCCCGATATGACGGCTCCTCGCCGCGCACCTTCGGTAAAGTCGGCATCCCCCACCAGGATTCATATACATCTGGATGCTCGTAGAAAATATACCATGGATAATAAGGCGATTCCTTGGATTGACACGCACCGATAGAATCATAATTCAAAAAACGGTTAAAGTAGACACTGTCAGAACCGGTGTGATTAAAAACACCGTCCAAAATCACATGGATACCGTGCGATTTTGCTGCGGAAATCAAAGCGTTAAAACCCTCTTCACCGCCAAACATTTCGTCAATTTTCCCATAATCACCGGTATCGTATTTATGATTCGAGGCCGCATCAAAAATCGGGCTAAGATAGAGACAATTTACACCGAGGGATGCAATATATTCCATTTTTTTCGCAACACCGAACAAATCCCCACCGAAAAAAACATTGTTCGGCAGATCGTCGCCGGGATTTATTGCATACTGCGGAATACCGTGATCCCAATCGGGGTTGATAACCGTTCCTCTTTTCGGAACCGCTCTGCCGGAAGAACAAAAGCGATCGACAAAAATATGGTATATAATACCGCCTTTGAGCCACTGGGGCGTGTTCGTGTCTTTTTTGTACACAAGCAATTGGCGCTTTCCGTCCTCATCGCACGGATCGAGGATTTCGGGCGATTCACCGCCGTACGTGATGCACTTTTCCCGATAATAAACGTCGTAGCAGTAGTAAAATAAACCGTCTTCAGCGTCCCCGCATAATTCAAAAAGCGCAACGTCCGCACGAAACGCTTCATCCGATTTTTCCATATCATAAAGATACATCTTCCTATCCGCATCCGAGTGGATACGCAGTACGGTTTTCACGACATCCGCTGACAGCGGAACATACAAACAAAACCGCACGGTTTCGTCAAAAGAAAAGGCACCCAGCGGAGAAAATTTTGCCTCAGTACCCTTCAGTACGTATTTCTTTTCCGTAACGTTTTCAACTGTTTTCATATTTTCCTCTTCCTATCGGCGCTTTGCGCCTTTTTCTTTTTCACACATTGATTTATACAGTTCTATATACTTCCGGGCGGACATATTCCAGGAAAAGTCCATCGTCATCACGCGCTCGACGAGCGCTCCCCACTTCACTCTGTCTCGGTAGAGATCAAGTGCGTCCTCCAGCACGTTCATCATTTCGTGCGCATTGTAATTCGTAAACGAGAACCCGTTTCCTTCAGCCGTAAATTTGTTGTACGGCTTTATCGTATCGGCAAGGCCGCCCGTCTCTCTGACAACGGGCACTGTCCCGTATCGAGATGCAATCATCTGCGCAAGCCCACACGGCTCGCTCCTCGACGGCATCAAAAACAAATCCGCACCCGCATAAAACTTTTTCGAGAGGGGTTTATTATATTCGAGTTTCGCCGCGAATTTCCCGGGAAATCTTTCGGCTATATGCGCAAAATACGCTTCCAGTTCAGGCTCACCCGTCCCGAGAAGCGCCACCTGCACATCGTTTCTACCGAGAAACTCCTCCAGGATGTGTTTTACGAGATCAAATCCCTTATGAGAGGCAAGGCGGGAGACCATAGCGATGAGGGGCACCGAAGGATCTTCTGAAAATCCGCAAATTCTCTGCAGCTCTGCCTTATTGATGGCCTTGCCGCGTGTGTCAGTGGCAAAGAAATTGGCTTTGATATCCGTGTCCGTTTCGCTGTTATAATAGTCAACGTCGATTCCGTTTAGGATTCCCGAGATCTTTCCCGCATTCATTCTGAGAACTGGGGCAAGCCCGCAAGAATAATAATCTGTCATAATCTCCGAAGCGTACCTCGGGCTGACCGTGTTCACCCAATCTGCCGTAACGATAGCGCCTTTCATGAGATTGATCGCGCCGTTATACTCAACCGTCGGGCGATCCCACTCCGCAAGTTCGAAAACATCCGCAAGGGTCTCGAAATTGTAAACGCCCTGATACTCGATATTATGAATGGTAAAAAGCACTTTTGTAGAGTCAAACCGCGGATCAAGTCCCAATTTTCTTTTGAGATAGATGACAAGCGGCGCTGACTGCCAATCATTCGAATGAATTACATCAGGAAAATAAGGAAGTGCCGCCATAAGCTCAAGCACCGCTTTCCCGAAATACGCGAACCGCTCTCCATCATCATAATTGCCGTACAGAAATTCACGCTTGAAATAATATTCGTTATCGACGAAATAAAAGGTTACGCCATCCTTGACAGTACTGTAAACGGCCATATACTGATTGCGCCAGGAAAGCCGAACATTTGCCTCGAGCTCTTTTTTCAAAATCACGCCGTATTTTTCTTTTACAGACGAAAACATCGGAATAACAACACGAACGTCAGCGCCCTCTCCGAGCACTTTTTTCACGGCTGCGGGAAGAGATCCCATAACGTCCCCAAGTCCGCCCGTTGCAGCAAACGGCATCGCTTCGGATGCAACGTACAGTATTTTCATAGCATTTTTCCTTTATCGATGTAATACGGCTGTTCTTCACATCCGGCGAGCATACGTCCATCCCGAACGACGGCATTCTTATCGCTTATAACGTATTTCAGGCATACGCCCTCTCCTAAAAACGTGTCCTGCATCAGTATGCAGTTTGACACCGTGCATTTTCTGCCGATCTTCACCCCACGGAAAAGAATACTGTTTTCCACCGTTCCCTCAACGACACAACCGTCTGCTATAAGTGAATTCTTTACGCTTGAATCGGGACTGTAATACGTCGGTGATGAATTGCGGACCTTCGTGTAAACCGGTCTGTCCTTCATCCGAAACAACGATTCGCGCGCATACTCGTTTTCGATAAGCTCCATATTACAGCGGTAATAGTCAGCCAAGGACGAAACGCAGGCGAAATATCCGTCGTAATTATACACACGGTAATTCATTTTACTCATACGGCTCCTTATAATATCTCTTGTGAAACTCGTATAATTGTAGGTAACGGCATCCCGTATGATCTCAAGGAGATACTCGGTTCTGACAGCCACAATATTCAGGCTGACGTTCGCATCACCGGAAAACTGGACAGGATTTGCCTTAACATCCGTTATACGGCCGCTCTCGTCCGTTTTAAACAAGACGTTGCTCCGTGCCCGTTCCGGTGTGAGACGCATTCTTTTTACCGCTATGGTAATATCCGCTCCGTTCGCTATATGATCGCGGAGAATATCATTGAGATCCACATTACATATGACATCGCAATCACTCATGATAACGTATTCATCCTGAATGTGTCTAAGGGTGTTATAAACGCTTTTAAGTGCTTCCAGCCGCGAAGTGTGTAACGTCCGCTCCCGTGCGTCAAACGCCGAGATAAACGGCGGCAAAATTTTTATCCCGCCAAAGCGGCGCGCCAAATCCCAGTCCTTGCCGCTTCCTATATGAGACATGAGCGATTGGTAATTGTTATGTGCGATGATATATACGTTGTTTATGTTGGAATTCACCATATTGGAAAGAGTGAAATCTACGAAACGGTATCTGCACCCAAACGGAACGGATGCAAGCGTTCTCACACGCGTGAGCTGTGGGATATTTGCATCATGCATATTCGAAAAAATGATTCCTGTAACAGCCATCGTATAGCCTCCTTTCTTTATCCGTGCTCTCTTGCGTATCCCTCAGCGACGATCACCCCACCGGGGATTTCCTCTCCGGCTTTTATAAGAGCCGAGCTGCCAATGACTGTAACGTTTTCCTCATCAGCTTTGGCTCGCCCAACGACCGCCCCTGCCCCGATCGTCGCATCCGCGTCGATAATACTGTAATTGACCGTTGCTCCCTCGCCGATCTCAACATTCTGCATAACAACGGAATCTTTTACGAGCGCG
This sequence comes from Eubacteriales bacterium, assembly GCA_045611685.1. Taxonomy (GTDB): domain Bacteria; phylum Bacillota; class Clostridia; order Oscillospirales; family CAG-272; genus SIG701. The sequence goes on from JAZKXO010000024.1 coordinate 87,934, forward strand.
CCCTTTGCGACACGAACGCCGCCGGAAAGAACACAATTCTCAACGACCCCGTATATCTCGCATCCCCCGGCAACCAAGGAATCGGTAACACGTCCCGACAGCCCCATGAGATGCGGCGGTTCAGCGTTATTCCTTGAATAAATACGCCATTTAGGATCGGATATATCAAAGTTCGGAACGACCCCCAACAGATCCATATTCGCCTCCCAAAGCGAATGGAGCGTTCCTACATCCTTCCAATATCCCGAAAAAGGATACGCGTAGAGACGGCATCCGTCGCGAAGCATTGCAGGAATTACGTTTTTACCAAAATCGTTTGCAGACGTGGGATCTGCCTCGTCCCGTTTCAGATATTCTTCCAAAACAGATCGGCGGAATATATATATCCCCATAGATGCCTTCGTACTTTTCGGCTTCGGCGGTTTCTCCTCAAATTCCGTAATGCGCCCGTCCTCGTCCGTTGTCATGATGCCAAAACGCCCTGCTTCTTCAATGGGCACCTCGAGCAGTGCAATCGTGCAGTCTGCCCCCTTCTCTTTATGAACGCGGAGCATTTTGCTGTAATCCATTTTGTAAATATGGTCGCCGGAAAGAATGAGCACGTGATCGGGATCGTAGCGGTTTATAAAATCAAGGTTTTGATAGATTGCGTTCGCCGTTCCCTTGTACCAAGCCGCACCGTTTTTTCCCTGATACGGCGGCAGGATCGTAACCCCGCTTGCCGCACGGTCAAGATCCCACGGCTGACCGTTTCCGATATACTCGTTGAGCTGGAGCGGCTGGTACTGCGTCAAGACTCCTACCGTGCAGATCCCCGAATGAATACAGTTTGACAGCGGAAAATCAATAATCCTGTACTTGCCACCAAACGGAACCGCCGGCTTCGCAGTTTTTTCCGTCAGAACATAGAGTCTCGAGCCCTGCCCGCCCGCTAAAAGCATGGCGACACATTCTATTTTCTTATACATATTCTCACCTCCAATGATATTGTCTCGAAAAATGCTTACCCCTCTTTAACTTGCATCTCTTTTTTTACTCTTTTCACGGGTACTTTTCTCAAAAGAATACCGCTGAGCGGGGGGAGTGACAGGGAGAGAAAATGCTTTATTGTACCGTCCTCCCCTATAACTTTTTTCGTTTTAATCACACCGTTTTCGCAGCCCTCACCTCCAAAAGAAACCGCGTCGGTTGAGAGGATTTCTTCATAATCCCCGCCTTTTGGTACACACAGAACGACCCCCTCGCGCCGCACCGGCACGAAATTTAAAACAGCAATCACTTCCTTACCGGCGCTGTTCTTTCTTCGGTACGAAAGCACACCTTCTTCGGCATTATCGGGATCAATCCAGGAAAACCCGTCCCACCCGTCATCAATCTCCCAAAGCGGACTGTTCTCAAGATACAGATGATTCAGCGTTTTTATAAACTCTTTCATCTGTGCATGACGCGGATAGCGGAGTAAAAACCATTCGAGACTTTTTTCACAATCCCATTCGCAAAACTGTGCAAATTCCGTCCCCATAAAGGTCAGTTTTTTGCCGGGCATCGTCATAAAATAAAGCATAAACGTTCGCATCGTACGGAACTTATCCTCGTACGATCCGAACACTTTATCGACCAAAGATTTTTTACCGTGGACGACCTCGTCGTGCGAGATCGGCAGGATATAATTCTCCGAAAACGCGTACATAAGCGGAAACGTCAGTTTCGTGTGCATCCAGCGCCTGTATATGGGATCCGCCGACAGATATTCGAACATATCGTTTGAAAAGCCCATATTCCACTTGAAATTAAAACCGAGACCTCCATCATATACGGGCTTTGTGATCATCGGCCAAGCCGTTGATTCCTCCGCAATCATAAGTGCCTCGGGGAACTCCCCGAACACAGCGGTATTGAGTTTTTGGAAAAAGGCGATCGCCTCCAAATTATGATTATTCCCCTCCGCATTAGGGATCCACTCCCCCGGCTCGCGGTCATAATCGAGATAAAGCATTGACGCGACGGCATCCACACGAAGGCCGTCCACGTGATACTCCCGAAACCAGAAGAGTGCGTTCGATACCAAAAAGGATTGAACTTCCGTGCGTCCAACGTCAAAGCAGCGCGTCCCCCAGCCTTTATGCTCCATACGGTCCATTCCCTGATACTCGTACAAGGGAGCACCGTCAAACTCATACAAACCGTGTACATCCTTCGGGAAATGCGCAGGTACCCAATCGAGGATCACGCCGAGCCCGGCTTTGTGCATCGTGTCAACAAAATATTTGAAATCCTCCGGCGATCCGTACCGTGCGGTAGGCGCATAATATCCGGTAATCTGATACCCCCAGGACCCGTCATACGGATGTTCCATGATCGGCATCAGTTCCACGTGCGTGTATCCCATCTCAAGAAGGTACAAAGCGAGACGATCGGCGTATTCTCTGTAGCCAAGATAATGTGCACCATCCGATTCTTTGTACCACGAACCGAGATGCACCTCATAAATATTCATCGGCACGGAGAAATAATGCTGTTTCTTCTTTCCCGTTTTCGGGAAAAGTTTTTTCCTTCTCTCTCTGATCCACGCAGCGTCTCCCCATTCATAGGGGATTTCCGTTCTAATCACAGACGCAGTATTTTGTAGCGTCTCGTGTGAGAGGGCATACGGATCTGCCTTCAGAAATGCTCTTTCCCCTTTTACGATCGCATACTTATAAAAGCTCCCCTCAAGGGAACGGTCGCTTACAAGCGTAAGTTCCCACACACCGGAATTCTCTCCCCTGTGCATCGGATATTCCCAGTTCCAATCGGAGAAATCACCTACCGTATATACTCTGTCGGCATTCGGCGCCCACACACGAAACGTATAGATGTATTCTTCACTCTCGGGCATTTTCCCGCCGTGCACGCCGAGATATTCGTACGATGCAAAATTCGTTCCCTGATGGAAAAGGTATCCCGCAAGCTCGTCTTTATTCGTTTGTTCGGATTTATATATCATTTCCACTGCCGCCTCATTTCAGTAAAAACTTTTCCAAAAATATTCTTTCCCTCAAAGAATATTTGTATTCCGCTACCCCTTAAAAAATGCACAAAAAAGGATGCGTGCACTCTGCGTACACACATCCTTTTAGGCATACTCTTTATTACTGAAGACGTTTCGTAAGTTTTTCCAGTTTTTCGTCCGTTCCCATGACCGTAATCGTATCATCAGCGGCGAAAGGAACGTCCGGCGCCGGGGAAACATCCAGTTTTCCGTTTCGGCGGACAGCAATAACGGTGATTCCGTAGTGCCGTCTGATATTAAGGCCGATAATGGACTGTCCAACCCACGTTTCCGGCACACGGATCTCCGCTATGGAATACTCTTCTGCAAAACTGAAATAATCAATTACATCTTTTTTTACGAGGATTTGGGCGAGTCGATCACCCATATCTTCCTCCGGAAAAACGACCATATCGGCGCCCAGTTTTTGGAGAACTTTGCGATGCCGCGCATTCATAGCCCGCGCGACTACCTCACCGACGCCGATTTCTTTGAGTGTCATCGTCGCTAAAATGCTGTCATTCATATTATCGTCAATGCAAACGACGGCACAATCGTAATCTGTAACACCGGCACGGCGGAGCACCGCTTCGCTTGTGGGGTCACCCACAACGGCATTTGTTACCGTATTGGCGATTGCGTTTACCGCTTCTTCATCTTCGCTGATTACGAGCACCTGATGCCGCTTTTCCGCAAGGGATTCTGCAAGCGCCACACCAAAACATCCAAGTCCGATAATGCAAAAACTTCTCATAATTCCGATTCCTTTCCTAACCCCGGTTTTATCCGATCATAAACTGTGCGTCCGCATAGTGCATCTGATTGTCTTCGTCGCGGCTCCTATCGTAAAGTGCCGCTGCAACCGTAAGAATTCCGACACGGCCGAAGAACATAAGAAGCATAATGACAACCCGTGCCACAGCGCCAAGCGTGGGAGTGAGCGAAAGAGAGAGACCGACCGTTCCACTGGCAGAAAACGTCTCAAAAAGTGCCACTATCATATCGACACCCTGCCCAACAAGAAAAGTGGCCGCAAACATGGTGATGCCAAACTGCACGGCCGTCAAGGCAAACACTCGTGTGATATCTTCGCTCGAAACGGTTCTGCGGAAAAGCGACACACGTTTTTTACCAATCGCAGACTGCCACACGGCTGCAATGAACACACCAAAAGTAGCAACTTTTATGCCGCCCGCCGTGGATCCGGATGCGCCGCCTACAAACATAAGGAGCAAAAACAGGATCTTAGGGACACCGCCCGCGGCGGCAAGGTTTATCGTATTAAATCCCGCAGTACGCATCGTTACAGACTGAAAGAGTGCGGCAAGACATTTATCCCCGACGGATAACTCGCCGAGCGTTTCAGGGTTATTCCATTCCGCCACGACAACAACGAGTGCACCGAGCAACCAAAGACAAACAGAAACCGTTAATACAAGTGCAGTATACGATGATACACGCCTGCGTTTTTTGATAAAGTACAAGAGATCATCCCACACGACAAAACCTATGCCGCCGACGGCGATCAGAAGTACAAGCGTCAGGCTGACCAAGGGATCATCGACAAAATAAGTCATGCTGGAAAAAGGACCGGTGAACGACCCCATAAGATCGAAACCCGCGTTACAAAACGCGGATACAGCGTGAAATACGCTTCGCCAGATACCTGAACCCACTCCGAAAAGTGGGATAAAGCGAATGGAAAGAAGCAACGCGCCGAACAGTTCGACAAGGAGCGTACCGCGCACGATCCGCCCTACGAGGGGCAGAACGCCGTCAAACGACGTAAGATTATACGAGTTGGCCAACACCAACCGTTCACGCGGTGATATGCGGCGGCGTATCATCATGGAGAGCAGAACTGCCATCGTCATAAAGCCAAGGCCGCCGATCTGTATCATAACAAGGATTACGATATGTCCGAAAAGGCTCCAGAACGTTGCGGTATCTACCACAACGAGTCCGGTTACGCACGTTGCGCTGACAGCGGTAAAGAGACAGGTGAGAAACGGTGCTGATTCACCGGATGAGGTAGCAATCGGCAAATGAAGAAGAAGCGCGCCCGCCAAAATCAGAAATAGAAACCCAATAACGATAATCTGCGTTGCGGAGAATCCGCGGCGCGTACGGGAGGCAAACACAGACAAGCAAGGCATCTCCTTTCAAACGTATTATTACATAAAATTACAAATCAGGCGTTTTTCCACGTGCTGCGCGCAAAAAGTGCCAACACAGGGAAAATTTCAAGACGGCCGGCGAGCATATCTGCAGAAAGCACCAATTTGGAAAGCGCGCTGTATCCGCCGTAATGTCCGGCAGGTCCGACAGAATCGAACCCGGGACCGATGTTATTAAAGCACGCAATCACGGCAGAAAAATGTGTAGTGATTGAATAATCATCGAGCGAAAGGATCAGAAAACTCGCAAGAACAATGATTACGTATGCCGCCAGATACATTCCCGTATTGGCAACCACGCGTTCATCAACCATTTGCCCGTCCTTTCGGATAATCTCCACCTTTTGCGGGTGGAGCGTAAGGCGAATGTTTCGGCGAAGGCTTTTGAGCAACAGTAGTACGCGCACACATTTTATACCGCCGCCCGTACTGCCGGCACACGCACCGATTACCATAAGGCACAAAAGGATTGCCTTCGAAAAAGCAGGCCACAGATCAAAGTCAGCGGTAGCAAATCCTGTGGTAGTGATAATAGAGGAAACCTGAAAAGCGGCATGGCGCAAGGTCTCGCCGAAAGTGGCGTAATAATCGCGCAGGTTCCACGCGATAAGACCGATACTGCCGAGCACAATGCCGATATACAAACGAAGTTCTTCATCCTTTAGAACTCCTTTGAATTGGCGGAGAACGATGAGATGATAGCAGGAGAAATTAACACCGAACAAAAGCATAAATACCGTACACACATTCTGAATGTACGGGCTGTAGCCGGCTATGCTGTCCGCTTTTATGCCAAAGCCGCCTGTACCTGCCGTCGCAAACGCCGTACAAACGGCCTCAAACAGCGGCATCCCACCCATGAGCAAGAACAGAAAATTGACAAGAGTCAATGCAATATACAAAAGATAGAGAATGAGCGCCGTCTGTTTCATACGGGGCACTAATTTGCTCACAGTGGGCCCCGGGCTTTCCGCACGGAGAAGGTGAAGCGTTGAGCCCCCGCTTTTGCCGGCGGAAGGTGCAATCGCCAAAAGAAACACCAGAACACCCATACCGCCGAGCCAATGGCTGAAGCTGCGCCAGTACAAAACGGCACGGGTCAATTTCTCCACATTCGCAACAACCGAGGCACCCGTTGTCGTAAAACCGGATACAATCTCAAAAAAAGCATCAACGAACAGAGGAATTTCGCCGGAAATCCAGAACGGAAGGCAACCGAAAAGACTCATCAGAACCCATGAGATACTGACGGTAACCATACCTTCCCCTGTGTACAAAGTACGATTCGCACGGCGGCAAAACAGATACAGCGTACCGGCAAAAAGAAACACGCCGACAATAGAAACACCAAAAGCCAGGGCGGCACGCATCGTACCGTCCAGTACGGCGATCAGCAGTGACGGAACCATAAACAAGGCTTCCAGCATCAAAATCTGCGAGATCAGCCGCCCCATCATTTTATAATTCATGATACGCCCCGATTATGCAAAAATATCGTTTAATTGGTAAATCCGATTGGAGCCGTTACTTACAACGATCACAGTATCTCCGGGAGCAAACGACGAGTTGCCGTCCGGAATAACGGTTTTTCCACCATGCATGATCGAAGCAATGAGAACGTTTTTCCGCAGTGTAAGGTCCTTAAGCGGCTCGTTTGTGTGGAGCGTTTCCGCATCCACGCGGAACTCGATTGCCTCCGCCTTTCCGTCTGCGATAAAGTGAACGGCAATAGCGGCGCCGGTTTGGTTTTGCATGGCACGAACGTATCGGACAATACTGTTACAGCAAAGCTCCTTCGGGCTTATAATGCTGCCAAGCGGAAGGCTGTCCAGAATCCGGCTGTCCTCCACGCGTGCAATCTTTGTTATGACCTGCGGTACTTCGTGGCTGCTTCCGTACAACGAAATAATCATATTCACCTCATCCATTCCGGTGAGGGATACAAGTGAATCAAAGCCGTCCAAGCCTTCGCTCTCCAGAAGATACTGACTGCTGGCATCTCCCATAACGACATTGATGCCGGGAAGAAGTGACGAAAGCTGTACGCATCGGTCGCGGTCGATTTCGATGAGTTTTACGGCAACACCGTTCTTTTGCAGTTGTTCTGCCAGATAGAAGCTGGTACGTCCGCCGCCGCAGACAAGAACGCGACGCGCCTTACGGGTAATCATACCAAGATGCTTTAAAAGAGACGTCAGGTTGTTGGCAGGTGCGGTAACGAAAATTCGATCTCCTTCCTGAAGCACGAAATCACCGGCGGGTGTGATGACCTCGCCCCCGCGAAGGACCGCACAGACGAGAATCCTGCATTGCACGATTGTATTGATTTTACTAAGCGGTACATCGCACAGTTTGCTGTTTTCATCGACACGCAGTTCTACGATCTCGACACGTCCCTTTGCGAATGTGTCCAATTTTAAGAATCCCGGATATTTCAAAAGCCGTTCGATTTCCAAAGCGGCCTGCCGTTCCGGGTTTACGGTCATGGAGAGCGCAAACACGTCACGCATTTCGTAGATCTGATTCGTGTACTCGGGATTGCGGATACGGGCAATCGTATGGAGATGCGGATTCAGGCTGTGTGCCGTCATACAGCATAAAAGGTTTACTTCGTCCGTGCCGGTAACCGCAATAAGCAAGTCCGCGTTTTCCGCGTCCGCCTCTAAGAGAACCTCTTTTACAGCACAGTTTCCGCACACACTCATAACGTCGTACTGCTGCATGCCCGTTTCCAGAACGGAAGAATCGCAGTCTACCAGCGTAAGATCGTGTCCTTCAAAAGAAAGTTTCCGCGTGAGGGTTGCGCCAACTTTTCCGATGCCGGCTACTATAATTTTCATAAGATCTGTATCCTTTCCTGCCACCGGCAGAACTATGTCAAACGACTGTATAGAAATTTTTTCAGACGAAATTCGTTATTCTCCGCTGAAAAAATTCAATAAAGCGTAATCAGGAATAGTATCTCACGGAGGTGATGACACGACCGAGAATTTCCACTTCGTCAACAATAATCGGCTCCATCGTCGTGTTTTCGGGCTGGAGACGAAAATGTCCGTTTTCTTTATAGAACGTTTTGACAGTAGCCTCGTCTTCGATCAAGGCCACGACGATATCTCCGTTTTCTGCCGAGGACTGCTTTTCCACAATGACAAGATCGCCGTCGAGAATTCCGGCGTCAATCATGCTCGTACCGCTGACACGAAGCGCAAAAAGTGAATCCGGATCGGCTTTACCTCTTTCCTGGGGAAACAGTACGTATCCATCGTAATTTTCAAAGGCAAGGATCGGCTGACCGGCGGTAACGCGGCCGAGGATCGGAATACGCATACCGAACACGGGCGGCGCATATGCCGAACCGATACGCAAAGTACGGCTTTTTCCGTCCTCTTTACTGAGAAGATCCTTTTCAGTAAGTCTCTGCAGATACATATGGACAGTGGAGGTGCTTTTAATATTGAGCGCGGTCTTTATATCGCGCACAGACGGTGAATATCCTTTTTTATCAATCGTTTCTGCGATGTACTGAAGAATTTCCTGTTCGCGGTCTGTGGTTTTTCTCATAATAACCTCCGAATGTTTCTTTGTTGACATTATAGCACACGGATTGCCCACTGTCAAACAAAAGTTCCCTTTGACGCGAATATTTGTTCTTTCCCTGAAAATGAAATATTATGTAACTTTTTGTATTTATATCCTTTTATGACGAAAATGTAAAATTGCGAACAAAATCCAAAAACTATTGAAATGAGATTTTTTTCGTGTATAATGTATTATAGCAAAATTTGTGAATTAATATATACAGGAGTTTTTGCAATGACCAACAACAAGCACATTCTCACGTGGATCGATGAAATGGCGGCCCTCACCCAGCCGGACAAGATCGTTTGGATTGACGGTTCCGAAGAACAGACCAACGCCCTGCGTGCCGAGGCCTGCTCCACCGGTGAAATCATCAAACTGAACGATGAGCTCCTTCCGAACTGCTACCTTCACCGTACGGCTGTAAACGACGTAGCGCGCGTAGAAGGCAGAACGTTCATCTGCACCTCCAAAAAAGAAGATGCAGGCAGCATCAACAACTGGATGGCACCGGCTGAATGCTATGAGAAGCTCTCTAAGCTCTATCGCGGCTCCATGAAGGGACAGACCATGTACGTTATCCCCTACGCCATGGGTCAGGTCGGTTCTTCCTTTGCCAAGTACGGCATTGAGCTTACCGACTCTATCTACGTCGTTTTGAACATGCTTATCATGACCCGCGCCGGCAAGCATGTGCTTGAGGCTATGGGTGATGATGAAGGCTTCATCAAGGGTCTCCACGCAAGAGCTGATCTTGATGAGGAAAACCGCTACATCTGCCACTTCCCCGAGGATAACACCATCTGGAGTGTAAACTCCGGCTACGGCGGAAACGTTCTGCTCGGCAAGAAGTGCTTTGCTCTCCGCATTGCTTCTTATCTCGGCCGCAAGGAAGGCTGGATGGCTGAACATATGCTGATCCTCGGCGTCGAGACTCCCGAAGGCGAGACGAAATATATCTCGGCCGCTTTCCCGTCCGCATGCGGCAAAACCAACCTCGCCATGCTGATTCCGCCGGAGATCTACAAGAACAAGGGCTACAAGGTATGGTGTGTCGGTGACGATATTGCATGGCTGCGCGTCGGCGAGGACGGCAGACTGTGGGCTGTCAACCCCGAGAACGGCTTCTTCGGCGTTGCCCCCGGCACCAACGAAAAGTCCAACCCGAACGCTCTGCACACCGCACAGCGCGACACCATCTTCACGAATGTCGTACACGATCTCGATACCAACACCGTTTGGTGGGAAGGCCTCAACGACAACCCGCCGAAGAACGCGATTGACTGGAGAGGCAATCCCTGGGACTTCACTAAGTACGACAAGAACAATAAGGCAGCAACCGCAGGCGCGCATCCGAACTCCCGCTTTACCGCAATGGCTGAAAACTGCCCCTGCATCTCCGATAAGTTCAACGATCCCGCCGGTGTTCCGATCTCCGCTATCGTATTCGGCGGCCGCCGCGCCAAGACTGCTCCGCTGGTATATCAGTCCTTTAACTGGCAGCACGGTACGTTTGTCGGCTCCATTATGGCTTCCGAGACTACTGCTGCAGCCGCAGGTGCTGTCGGCGTAGTTCGCCGCGATCCTATGGCAATGCGCCCGTTCGTCGGCTACAACATGGGTGATTACTTCGCACACTGGCTGAACATGGGCAAAAACATCCCGAACGCTCCGAAGATCTTCCACGTCAACTGGTTCCGTACCGACGACGAAGGCAACTTCATCTGGCCCGGCTTCGGCGACAACATGCGCGTTCTTATGTGGATCCTCGCTCGCTGTGAAGGCAAGGTGGACGCTGTGGAAACCGCCATCGGCTACGTCCCGAAGGCCGAGGACATCAACATCGAAGGACTCGATATCACGATCGATACGATCCGCGATCTCCTTTCCGTTGATACCAAGTCCTGGAAAGAGGATATTTCTAATATCAAGGAATTCTACGAGCTCGTCGGCGACCGCGTACCCGCAGAACTCAAAGAAGAGCTTGCTGCTCTCGAAGCACGCCTCGGTTGATTTAATTAAATTAATCAGAAAAAGAAAAGTGCAACTCGTTTGAGTTGCACTTTTTTATTACAGTTCCACTCGGCAACGGATCTCTCCGGCAAAAAAAGCACGTATGTTCTCCGCAATCTCGTCGATGCACCGCTGACGGGATTCAACGGCACCCCACGCCATATGCGGCGTCAGACACACGTTCGGAAGATCTCGAATCGCATAAAGCGGATTGGTAGTTGGTAATGGCTCTTCCGTATACACGTCAATACCAATACCGCCGAGTCTACCGTCGCGTACAGCCTCTGCGAGCGCCGCTTCATCCGTAACGGCACCGCGTGCCACGTTTACGAAAACGGCGGACGGCTTCATCATAGCGATGCGCTCTTGGGAAATGAGTCCGCGCGTTTCGTCATTGAGCGGCGTGTGGACGGTGATCACATCGGATTCGCGGCACAGGGTATCAATATCGACCGTGGGATAGTCCGGATCTTCCCGCCGACGGCAAACAATGACGCGGCACCCGAACGCCTCGGCGATCCTTGCAACTTTCTTGCCGATATTCCCCGCACCGACGATCCCCCATGTTTTGCCAGCGAGTTCGTGAAACGCCGGATACAAGCGATTCGCGACGCCGGACGCTGAATACGAGCCGTTTTTTACAAATTCGGTAAACGAGCCCAGCTGAAACACAAGCTGCAAAACGAGCGCCACGGTAAGTTGGGCAACGCTGTCCGTCGAATACCCAAGAACGTTACAAACGCCGATTCCACGGCTTCGACAGTACGAAAGGTCGATATTGTCGTACCCCGTAGCGGCAACGCAGATATGGCGGAGATTCCGAGCTCCTGCAAGATTCTTTTCATTCAGTTTGATTTTGTTTACGATAACGACCTCTGCATCACTAATGCGATCCGCGACCTCATCGGGGGACGTACACTGATAAACCGTCAGATCCGTACATTTTTCGATCGAGGCGAAAGAAATGTCGTTCCCGAGCGTGGCGCCGTCCAGAATCACGGCACGAACGGGTGAGGCGTTTTTCGTGTCTTTCATTTCTTCATATCCTTTCGCGCCGCGAGAATCTCCTCGCCTGTAAACACATATTTCTCATGGCAAAAGCGGCATTCTGTCTCAATCGGCTTTCCGTCTGACACAATCTCGGCGATATCCGCCTCACTCATGCTCACGAGCGCGCGTTTGTATTTATCCCGCTCGCACGTGCAAGTGTAAGCGATATCTATTTCATCAAAATAATCAAACGGTATTCCTTCGAACACCATTTCAATAATCTCGGCAGGGGTATGCCCTACCTCGATGAGCTTCGACACGGAGCCAAGAGCGGTAACGTTCTTCTCGATCTGCGGAATCAGCGCCTCATCCGCCCCCGGAAGGAGCTGGAGAAGAAATCCGCCCGCGGCTTTTGGGGAATTGTCCGTATTCGCGCGTACGCCAAGTGCACAGACAGTCGGCGTTTGTTCGCTCGTGGCATAATATTCGGAAATATCGTCTCCGATCTCACCCGTTACGATCGGAGAGATGCCAACGTACGGCTCGCCCGTTCCGAAATCACGGATAATTCCGAGAGATCCGCGGCCGACAGCGCCGCCCACATCCAGTTTGCCAAGATCGTTCGGAGGAAGTTCCACGGAGCAGTCTTCCGCATATCCGCGCACATTGCCCTTGTAATCGCTCACACAAATGATCGTACCGGCGGGGCCGTCTCCTTTCAACTGGAGCGTGATGGTATCGGTATCATCCTTGAGAAGAGAGCCCATCAGAGACGTTACGGTAAGACAGCGTCCAAGGGCTGCCGTCATCGTTTTTGAGGTTTTGTGTATTTCGTGCGCGCGCCGTACGATCGCGGTTGTATCCGCACACACGATCCGCACGCTTCCGTCCTCGGTCATGGCGCGCGTGAGAGTGGAGCTTTTATTCATAGAATTTGCCTCTCATAAATCAAACGTAGAATTTTTGATATTATACCATTTGCCCGCGTGAATGTCAATAAGCCGCCCGCCTCGAACACCTCTCATCAGAGTGAAATTGTGAACAATCTTTAACGATTTAGCACGGACTGCATAAACCGCAAAATCAGCATCGATACTAACGGAGAAGAAATCAAGAAAGGATTTTGACGATATGCCGAAAAGGCGGCATATCCGAAACGGAACGGACATGAAAAATCTCCCGAAACTTCTTTTAGTATCTATTCTTACTGTATCTGTGCTCATTCCCACGGTAAGTGCGGCGATCCTATCACCCGCCCTTAACATGATTGCCAAAAACTCCGAAATGGTAAAAAGCGGCAACACGTACTCCGGTGTTGTTTTTTCAAGCGCTGATTTCAAAAATGCAACCTCACTTACAGAAATTGACGCAATTACCGTTACTTCTCTGCCGGCGGCGGGCGCAGGGACGCTGTACCTCGGCTCTGTTCCCGTATCTGTCAATCAGACGATCTCGGGAAAGAATCTCGACAATCTGAAATTCATTCCGAGAACCGGTACAACCGACAGCAGTTTCACCTTTTCAACCGGACGCGATTATTCCGTTACCTGTCAGATGAAGATTACGGATGAAATCAATTTTGCGCCCGTAGCGGCATCCTACGAAGATACCGTTGCCGCATGGACCCAAAAGGATATCAGCTGCTATGGCTCCCTCGATGCCTATGACCCGGAGGGCGATCCCCTTCTGTTTGAGATCGTCGATTATCCTCAGAAGGGGCTCTTGATCCTCACTGACAGCGTGCACGGCGATTTTCAGTACACGCCATACGTGGGCTGCTCGGGAAGCGACAGCTTCACCTACCGAGTCCGTGACAGTTACGGAAACTATTCGGAGACTGTCGCGGCAAACGTAACGATCTCACGTAAAAATCATACTGTCGTTTTCTCCGATATGACCAATCACTGGGCACACGCAGCGGCGATTGAAATGACGGATAACGGTATTATGGACTACGCATCCGACGGTGAAAAAGCCGTGTTTTTGCCAGAAAAAACGGTCAACCGTGAGGAATTCCTCGTCATGGTGATGCGCGCGCTCGGCGCGGATCTTGATACCGAAAAAACGAACGTTCACACAGTTTTCGCGGACGATGACAAGATCTCGGACAAAAATAAAGTGTATGTCAGCGCCGCGTACAACGCCGGCATTATAAATGGCAGAGACGTAAACGGCGTTCTCATGTTCTGCCCCGAAGATTCGATCACCCGTGCCGAAGCCGCCGTGATGATCAACAACATTCTCGGCGCCGAAGTACCTTTAAGCGTTTCCCTGTTTGCTGATAATGACGCAATTCCCGCTTGGGCACAGAGCGCTATGTATGCCCTCTCCGATCTCGGCATTCTCCGCGGGACAGGCGCTGGCGCGATCTCGCCTTATTCCACGATCAACCGCGCACAAACCGCGCAAATTCTCTTTAATCTCACAGAGTACGTCAAATAAAAAAGCGGGCGCACCGAAGTGCGCCCGCAATTTTCATTTATAAAGTTCTGTAGAAAGATACCGATCGCCGGCATCGGGGCAAAGAACCACGACACGTTTTCCCTCGTTCTCGGGGCGGCTCGCGACCAGGGCAGCCGCATGGAGCGCCGCGCCCGAGGAGATTCCGAGGAGAATTCCATCCTTACGGGCGGTTTCACGAGCGGCCTTGTACGATTCCTCCGCCGAAACGGGAATTACCTCATCATAAAGCGACGTGTTGAGAACATCCGGTACGAATCCCGCACCGATCCCCTGAATTTTATGAGGACCGGCCTGACCGCCGCTCAGAATCGCAGACGCATCCGGCTCGACGCCAATCACACGGATCGACGGATTCTTTTCTTTCAGGTATCTTCCCGTACCGCTGATCGTTCCGCCCGTGCCAATACCCGCGACGAAAATATCGATCTCGCCATCCGTATCCTCCCAAATCTCGGGGCCTGTCGTTTCATAATGCGCCTCAGAATTGATCGGATTTCCAAACTGGTCGGGGATAAAACTGCCCGGTATAGAATCCGCCAGTTTTTTGGCGCGAGCCACCGCACCGCTCATACCCTCAGCGCCAGGCGTGAGGACGAGTTCAGCTCCATACGCCGCGAGAAGCGTGCGGCGTTCGGCGCTCATCGTATCAGGCATCGTAAGGATCACGCGATAGCCGCGTGCCGCCGCTACCGCAGCAAGACCGATGCCGGTGTTGCCGCTCGTGGGCTCAATGATCACACCGCCGGGCGCCAAAAGGCCTTGTGCCTCTGCATCGTCAATCATAGCCCGCGCGATGCGGTCCTTCGCACTTCCGGCAGGATTGAAATATTCAAGCTTTGCCACAAGCGGCACACGGATACCCCTCGATGCGGAGAAACCGCTGAGCATAACGATCGGCGTGTGTCCGATCAGGGATTCAAGTGATTTATGTATCATTCCAACGCACTCCCTATAAAATATATTTTGTCAAATGAGGAAATACCATACTGCATAAAACGTGCGCTTTGCGGCATACTACTATTGTACCCTTTGTGAGGCAATATCGCATGGGCGGCATATCCGCCAAAAACGGCGGTTCCTTTCCCGGAATCGGCTGTAAAACCATGGGAAGAAAGCATCACACAATATGAATAACCAGAATCAGAACAATCAGAATAACAACCAGAATAATCAGAATCAGAATAACCAGAATAAGAATCAGCAGAACCAGAACAACCAGAACAAGAATCAGCAGAACCAGAACAACCAGAATCAGAACAACAACCAGCGCTAATCTGCAACTGAAATTTTTTGATTTCCTGCAAATGGGTACCAAAAGCCACGTTTCGACGTGGCTTTTGCTTTTAGAGAGGGTAATTTCAAAGCCGGTCTTGATTTCTTTCTAAAACTGTGATACAATAGTACGCACCACAGGTGACAGATACGCCCCGATAGCTCAGTAGGATAGAGCGAACGCCTCCTAAGCGTTAGGCCGCTGGTTCGACTCCAGTTCGGGGTGCCACGTTTAGTATATGGTAACATAGAAACTCACCAAAGTCAATAGAATGCCAGTGATTGCGGTGCGGCAAAAAGAGAGCCAGTTGGCTCTCTTTTTCGTTATTTCATAAGTTTTTTGAGAATGTTCGAAAGCGGGAGAATCAAGAGACCCGCAATAAAATTGCCGATCCCGTGGAGAACATCAAATGGGAGACCCGCCGCAATCCAGGCAAGCATTTCGGGAAAACCAAACCCATACATCAGCGCCTGTACCGGTGCGTAAAGGATTCCGAACAAAAATCCGTGGAGCGCACATAGGATTGGATATACGACGCGCGAAGCCATCGGCGGCATGGTTTTCGGCAGAAGCATAGTTACACCCCAAAGAACCGTCCATATGTACAGATACGGTATCCACCACACGGAAAATCCCGCATAGAGTCCATTAAGCAAAACAAAAATATAAATGGGAATCAATGCTTTTGTTCTGAACGCAAGAGTGTATACCATGGTAAACATCCCGACGAGGTGGATGTTCGGCAAAACTTCCATGATAATTTTGGAGCAGAACATCAGCGTTCCCAGCATGGAAAACACCGTCATCTCAAAAATACGGCGGGAACGGAATTTTGAGCGAAGATTACTTTGTGTAGACAAGTTCGTAGTGCTCTCCGTCCGCAATCGGTGTTGCATCCACACCCGTCATCATATATTCACCGTTTTTGAAAAAGCCCCAATAACTCTGATCAACATCATAATCGGCGGTGATTCCGTTTACACTCTTGATATACATACCGAACTGACCCATCTCGCCGTCAATGAGCTCATGCGCAAAAAGCGCCTCTCCAAGGAATTTGGCATCTGTATAAATTGTAAACGTTATGGATTTTTCGCCCGCCTTCACCTCAACTGCAACCGCTTTTTGGCCGTTGCCAAAAGATGTATCCTCCAAATAAACGGCATTCTCCCAAAGCCCTTCCGACTTTTCGGTGTTGCCGCAAGCCACAATGCACAGTGCCATGCACAAGGGGAGGATCACACAAATGATTCTCATAATTGTTTTTTTCATTTTTTGTTTCCTTTCGTATTGAAATATCATACAAAAGATAAAATAAAAGCACCCTTCCGTGGGTGCGAATGAGGACAAAAACAAGGGATACCCCGCCGTATCCGAATCCTCAATCTCCCCCACTTTGCCCAAGAGACTTTTACGAGTCACAGAACGATAAGCATTCCGACTTGAGAGATCGAGATCTCAGTTACGGTAATGGCTGTTGCCGCGGATTTGCACCGCAATTTCCTTATCCCCGCGTATGCCGTACGACACACGCGACAACGAAAGATTTCTCTTTCCGATGAACTGTGTTTATTTTTTGCACATTCATTATATCACGTTTTCCAAAATGTTGCAATAGTGATGCACAATTTTAACCACGTTTACAGGTTAATTTCTTCTGTAGTATGACAACAACATAGTTCACACGTAAAAAACTTAAAAGATGCCGCCATGCTTGACATTTCACTGTATCTTTGATATAATTACTTGTATTTTTTAAAAGTGTGAAAGAGGAATTTTATCTATGTTAGCATTATTAGCATTTCTGCCCATACTGGCCACGCTCGTCCTTATGATGGCGTTCAACTGGCCCGCCAAGAGATGCCTTTTCATCTCCTGGATCCTTTCAGTGGTATTTGCCTTCTTTTTCTGGGATATTGAAGTGAAGGCGCTGGTTGCCAGCTCCCTCTACGGTGTCCTCGGTTCGATGGACGTTCTGGTCATTATTCTGGGCGCTATTCTCGTTATGAACACACTCAAAACATCGGGGGCCACTTCCGCTATTAACCGCGGATTTATGAACATCTGTCCCGACAAACGCGTGCAGGCGTGCATTATCGGTTTCTCGTTCTGCTCGTTTATTGAGGCCGCCGCAGGCTTTGGCACACCGGCCGCTCTGGCAGGTCCGCTCCTTGTTTGTCTCGGCTTCCCGCCGCTGGCCGCCGCCATGATTACGCTCATTTTTGACTCCGTTGCCGTTTCCTTCGGCGCCGTGGGTACGCCCGTTACGGCGGCACTCAACGCTTTGGGCATGAGTGACAACGCCGCTTTTACTTCGGATTTCGCTTTCTGGACCGCACTCCCTCATGCGGTTGTCAGCATTATTCTGCCGCTTCTTGTACTGCTTATGACGACAAAACTGTTCAGCCCCGAAAAGTCGTTCAAGCCTGCCCTTGAGGCCGCTCCTTTTGCCTTGTTTACGGGTCTGAGCTTTGCCGTTCCGTATTTAGCAACGACTATGTTTATCGGATATGAGTTCGCTTCTCTCATCGGTGCTCTCGCGTCTATCGCGGCGACTGTTCTGGCCGCCAAGAAAGGCTTCCTCGTTCCCAAAAATACGTGGGATTTCGGTGATGCATCCAAATGGAATGAGGAATGGCTCGCCACAAGCGAGGTGGCACCAATCAATGAATCGAAAATGTCCTTGATTTTGGCGTGGACGCCGTATCTTCTCATCGCCGCTATTCTCGTTATTACCCGTATTCCGCAGCTTGGCATCAAGTCCCTTCTCACATCCGGCGCACCGTTCGTTCTCAAAATTGACAATCTGCTCGGATTTGAAAAGCTTGACTGGAGCCTCAAATGGGCGTATCTCCCCGGCACGTTCTTCATTCTTGTTTCTCTGATCACAAACGTCATTCACAAGATGAACAAACAAATGATAAAGCGCTCCTGGGCAGACACCTTAAAGCAGGTTTCCGGCGCCGCTCTGGCACTCATCTTCGGTCTTGCGCTGGTTGAGGTTATGAAGTACAAAAATGCCGCCGACACCAGTATGCTTGACGAAATGGCCAATGCGCTCGCAAAGGTGGGTAAGGATCTATTCCTCATTATCGCTCCTTTCATTGGCGTACTGGGCGCTTTCGTCTCCGGATCTGCCACGGTCTCTATGAATCTGTTCTCCACTCTACAGTTCAACACCGCGACCGTTCTCGGCCTGCCGACGGTGTTTATTCTCTCCATGCAGTGCGTCGGTGCAGCCATCGGTAATATGATCTGTATCAACAACGCCGTTGCCGCCAGCGCCACGATCGGCACAAGCGGCCGTGAGGGAAAACTCATCAAAATCAACATCATTCCCGTTCTCATATACGTTGCAATTACCGTTCTGATTTTCTACATCGCCTTGGCACTCGGTATAAAGCCGACGGCATAAATCATTGTGCGGTGTATAAACCCTCCTTTGTGGAGGGTTTTGTTTTTTCGCAGAAATCTTGCTCTTCCCTATTGACAATACCGTTCTTATATGGTACAATACATTTAACAGTTAGGTTAATTGTTAAATGTTATTTCAAGGAGGAACAATGGGACTGCAAAACACAATGCGCGCCCTCGCCGATCCGATTCGTCGGGAGATACTGAATCTCTTAAAGGACGGAACGATGTCTGCCGGTGATATCGCCAATCACTTTGATGTGACAGCGGCATCCATCTCGCGGCATTTATCCGTTTTAAAGGATGCCGATCTGATCCGCGATAAACGCGACGGAAAATTTATTTTTTACGAACTGAACACATCTGTACTGGAAGAAATCCTCTTATGGGTTTCCGATCTGAAAGGAGAAAACGGCAATGCTTCGAAATAACAAATGGAAACTGATTATCTCTTCCCTTCTCATTCTGCTGCCCATTCTTGCGGGCAGCATTTTGTGGGATTCTCTGCCCGAGCAGATGGCAATACACTGGGGCACTTCCGGCAACGCAAACGGCTGGAGCAGCCGCGGTTTTGCTGTATTCCTTCTGCCGATTTTTCTCCTTGTGTTCCACTGGGTTTGCCTTTTGATTACCGCTATGGATCATAAAAGCAAGACACAAAATCCGAAGGTATACGGAATTGTTTTCTGGATCGTCCCTTTCATTTCCCTCTTCGCCAACGGAATAATGTATGCGACCGCGTTCGGCAAGACGCTCAACCTCCCGTTCTATCTCTCCGTTTTGATGGGACTTATGTTCGTGGTTATCGGCAACTATATGCCGAAAGCTACGCAGAACCGTACGATGGGTATAAAAACAGTCTGGGCACTCCACAGCGAGGAAAACTGGAATATGACGCACCGCTTTGCTGGAAAAGTATGGGTGATCGGCGGCGTTTTGTTCATGACAGCAGGCTTGTTGCCCCTTAGATTCTTCCCGTTTGCGCTCCTTGTTCCCATCCTTTTCGGCGCATCCCCTGCCCTCTACTCGTATCTGTACTACAGAAAGCAGAAAAAGAACGGGACACTTATCGAAACGGATACCGCCGCTTTCGTGAAAGAAAAGAAAATGCACATTTTCGTCAGTGTGATTATCACCGTTTCCGTCGTGCTTCTATTCGGCTTTATAGCCTTTACCGGCGACGTTTCACTGGAATACGGCGAGGACGCGTTCACCGTACGCGCCACCTATTTTGACGATGCGACAATCGCTTACGACGATATCGAAAGCATTGAATACCGCGAAAACGACATGCCCGGTATGCGCACGTTCGGCTACGCCTCCCCACGTCTCCTTATGGGCGCATTCCAGAATGATGAATTCGGCAATTACACACGATATTCCTATACCGCATGCGACGACGCCGTTATCCTTACGGTGAACGGCAAGAAAATTGTCATAAACGCCAAAACCGAGGTAGAGACGAAGCTGATTTACGATACACTCACGGAAAAGAGATATACGCATAAATAATTTTATAAAGCATATCGAAAGACACTTTTGTTCTTTGCCATCAATGCATTACCGATGCGAAATTATTTGATTTCGCATCGGTTTTCTTTTTATGCTGCACCGATTGAAAAGAAGGCCAGTGCTTTTTGTGCAAAACACACGAAATCGGTTGACTTTTGTCGATCACTTTAGTATAATAAAAGGCAGGGACGGATAAACTGCCCGAAAAAATCTTTTGGAGGATCTCTCATGGAAAAGAATCTTGTTTATGACATCCACGACAAACCAAAATTCCCTAAGCTTTTAGTTTTCGCCATCCAGCAGCTTCTTGCTATCATGGCGGCTACAATCACCGTTCCGATGATCGTCGGAAATGGTATGTCTACTTCTGCAGCGCTTTTTGGCGCAGGCATCGGAACGCTTGTTTATCAGCTCTTCACTAAGTTCAGAAGCCCGGTATTCCTCGGATCCTCTTTCGCTTTCATCGGTCCGATGCTTGCAGCATTCGCCGGTGCGGTAGGAAGCGTTTCCCTCGGTTATCTCGGACTCATTATCGGTGCCGCATTTGCTGCACTCGTTTATGTAGTTCTTGCACTGATCGTTAAGTGCGCAGGCACGAAATGGATCAACAAGATCATGCCGGCTGCAGTTATTGGCCCAACCGTTGCTCTCATCGGTCTTTCTCTTGCAGGCGCGGCAATTAACGACGTATTCTCCTACGGCGGTAAGATCGATTTCGGCTTGTCCAGCTATTTTGATATGACGGCCGGTACTTGGGTATCGCTCATTTGCGCTCTCGTTACCTTTGCGGTTGTTATCCTCTCCGCTGTTTACGGAAAGAAAATGGTTAGGCTCATTCCGTTCATTATCGGTATCCTCGCAGGATACGTAACCGCTCTCATTTTCACTCTGATCGGTATCGCTACTGAAAATCAATCGCTTATCATGATTGATTTTGCTCCCTTCAAGGCTCTCTTTGCAGATGGTATCGGACTCTCCACCTTTCTTGTTGTTCCCGAATTTTCTTTCCTTGAAGCAATTAAAGGCGCGGCTGATTTTGAGTGGAGTTACCTCGCAACCGTTGCGATCGCTTACACCCCTGTCGCATTCGTTGTATTTGCTGAGCACCTTGCAGATCACAAAAACCTCTCCACCATCATCGGCAAGGACCTCATCGAGGATCCGGGGCTTCATAGAACCCTCCTCGGCGACGGTATCGGCTCTTTTGCTGGCGCTTTGTTCGGCGGTTGCCCGAATACTACCTACGGCGAGTCCGTTGGCTGCGTGGCTATCACGAAGAACGCATCGATCATTACTATTACAACTACTGCGATCATCTCCATTCTCGTTTCCTTCATCTCCCCCTTCGTTGCCTTCCTTGATTCCATTCCCGGCTGCGTAATGGGTGGCGTTTGCGTAACGCTTTACGGATTCATTGCCGTTTCCGGCCTTAAGATGATCCAAAAGGTTGACTTGGAAGACGATGCGAATCTTTTCACCGTTTCGGCCATCCTTATTCCGGGTATCGGCGGCATGTCGATGGCTATCGGCGGCAAGGTGTTCGTCACCCCGATTGCTTGTGCGCTTATTCTCGGTATTGTAACCAATCTTCTGCTGAATAAATTTAAAAAAGCGAAGAAGGATGACTGACCCTCGTATCGAGAACACAAATAAACTTACATAAGATAAAAAAGAGCATTGAAAACAAAGGTTTTCAATGCTCTTTTGTTACGTGAACGCGCTCAAACCGCACGGAAGTTTAAATACAGGCTTAAGATTCAGACTCTGAAATATATTCCCCGGAAGAGTATCCCTCGTAGCAGTGGTTACCCACAGTGAAGCGCTCATCTGTGCTTTCCTTAATGATGATCCACAGACACTCATGTCCAAATTCGATTCTTCCTTTTTCACCGCTTTCGGCAAAGACAAGAATTCCGTTCTCCTTGCGGGCAGTTATCCTCAAGGCAGACTCAGTAGTATCATCCAAAAGATAGTGGTCTCTGTTGGGATCGGGATAGCTAAAGGATGGAAACCAGGGCGAGAAAGGTTGCTCCATTAGAGTTCGTTAATATATGTGACTATGTTTGTTCACCTTTCCGTCATATTCGCGTGATATAATATAATGATATAATTGATATATTATACAATCAATGATGCCTTTTCTCTTATTCTTACCTCAAGGAGATGTCTGCAATGCAAGGAACGCCAATACTGGCTTTTTATACGGAAAACGACTCGAATGAACTGAAAATTGAATACCTTGCCGATGATATAGCTGAGAGAGAACTCAACGGTGAGAGCATATATCACATTTACCATGTAAGAATGATCACGGAATTTCTTCTTTGTGAACTGTCTGCATATAAGCCGGAGCTGTTTCTTACCGAAGAAGATATAACTGCAATAGCGATGGCATCTGCACTGCACGATATCGGAAAGCTGCAAATCCCTAAAAGCATTCTCGATTATCCCGGAACACTTTCTCCGGTCGAATACGATATCATTAAAAAGCACTCCGTATTCGGCGAGCAGACTATCCGTGAGGCATATCATGGGAATGTTTCTCCAAAAACCGTTGAATATGCCGCACAGATTGCCAAATACCATCACGAGCGAATTGACGGCACCGGATATCCCGAAGGGCTTCGCGGTGACGCTATTCCGCTGTGTGCCAAGGTTGTTGCACTTGCGGATTCCTATGATGCGCTGACAAGCTCCCGCAGCTATAAAGAAGCATTTTCCCAGGACGTAGCACTTCAGATGATTTCAAGCGGAATGTGCGGCGTTTTTGACAAGGAACTCGTGGAATGTCTTATACGCGTTGTCAATCACCGAACACTGGTCACCCTCAGAGAAAAACTGCAGAAAAAGCGCAGTGTTGTGGGGGAATATGCCGATATCAGCCTTGCGAGAGTTCTGCTTATCGGAAATACCGAATACCTTACCGAGGAATTTGTGCAATCTACATTCCCGCAAAGTAAGGTTATGGTGCTCGGAAACACTGAACTCGGCGGCGCTGATCGAATAAAGCTGTTCCGTGTGCGCAAACCGTCGGTTAAGGCCATTCTTGAAACCTACGAATTTGACCTCATCGTCTTTTTCTCGGCGGGACTGAAATTCCATTCTACCGATCAAAGCGATGCAGAGGAGCTTCGTGAGGTTCTGCAGTTCTCTGCAGAGATGCAAAAAGAAATCAAGATTCTCTATCTGTCGCCTCTCGATTCCTCATTCAGCGAGCGCACCGACAAGGCGATAATGGCATCGGCTAACGAAAAGCTTTGCGAATTTTACGCAAAGCGATACTCTCTTGACATCAAAACCGTGCAGATACCGTACCTTTACAGCGCGGTGTATAAAAACGATTTCCTTTACGGTGTATTTGAGCAAATACACTCGGGTAAAACCGTGCGAATTCCGGAATCTCCCACGTCGAGGATGCATTTTCTCTCCCTCACGGATCTGTCGGATCTGCTCACCCGTATCGTTGATAACTGGAAATCCGGCAGCGGTATTTTAAGCGTTGGCGATGAATTTCACCTTACCTTCTCCGATTTTGCCGAGCGCCTTAAAAACATCGCTGCGAATGTGAAAACGGAATTTACCGAGAGCCATACCTCGGGTATTATCAAAACCACAAATACGGCGCTCAGAAACGAATACGGCTGGTTTGCGAAGATATCCGTTCTCGAGGATATCGAGGAGCAGTACGCGCTCTATCTTACCACCAAAAAGGACAAAGCAGAAACATTTTTTGCCAGAGTCAAAAAATGGCTCTCAAAGCATTCTTTTGCCATAAAGATCATCGAGCTGTTTCTGCTGTTTTTCCTATCCGAGCTGTTTATACATATAACCGATTCTGCCGTTATTTTTTCCATCGTTGATTTCAGAACGATTTTTATCGTGATTATGGCAACGCTGTACGGCTTGTCCTTCGGTATTGCCTCATCGGCACTTGCCAGCGTTTCGTATTTCATCGCAAAGGTCATGGCGGGGACAGATCCGCTGACCATATTTTACGAGCCGACAAATTGGCTTGCATTTGTGTTCTTTTTCCTGGTGGGTGGGCTTTGCGGCTACATCAATCTGAAAAAAGAGGAGCACGGCAAATACCTCGAAGAGCAGAACAAACTGTTAGAAAATAAGCTTATCTTCACCGGAGAGATATACGAGGATACCCTTCGTGAGAAAAAGGATCTCAAAAAGCAGATCATCAGCTCAAAGGACAGCTTTGGCAAGATTTTCGACATCACCCGAAAGCTGAACACCGTTGCTCCACAGCAGCTATATCTTCGCACTATCGAAACCTTTGAAGATATCCTTGAAAACAAGAGCATCGCGGTATATTCCGTAAACGCAAAGAACGCGTTTGGACGTCTTGAGGTTGCATCAAGAGATCTTTTGGACGTTGCCGCACGCTCTGTTTCTCTGGGAGCCTACGCACCTGTTATCGAAAAACTTCGAGGTGGGGGCATATGGAAAAACACCGAGCTTAAAAGCGAGTATCCCATGTATGCGGCAGGTGTTTACCGCGGCGATGAGCTTGTGCTTATGATATTCCTGTGGCATGCGGATATGGATCAGCGTTCGCTTTACTATGTGAACCTTTTCAAAATTTTGCGTGACCTTGTGCAGATGTCACTTCTGCGCGCATACGACTATAGCAACGCCCTCATTGAAAAGCAGTATATCTCAGGTACACACATAATGAACGCCGAATACTTTGAGGAATGCGTACAGAATTTTGCCGCACTCGCGGAAAAGAAGGTATCGACCTACGTTATGCTGGAGTTTTCATTGAACGGTCATACTTTGAAAGAAGCGGATGATATGCTCACCGGCAAGATAAGGCTTAACGATATACTCGGAATCACAAATGACGGTAAACTGCGCCTCATTCTCTCTCAGGCAACCGAAAAGGACATCGAATTCATCCTGCCGCGATTTGAGGGGCTTGACATCACCGTCACCGTCATTAAATAAGAAAGGCGATATATGCTTTATATTATAGCTGCGGCTGTGCATCTTCTTGTATGCCTGCTTGTGTTTATCGGAATCAAAACCCGAGTTCTGTCGGTACATAAATATATGTTCCTCGTGGCACTTCTGCTTCCGCTTTGGGGAGTGCTGATCGTGCTCATCCTGCATTTTCAGATAGCATTTGATGCTACCGATTCTGCCGAGATCGGCGTTGAAAAATTAAAGCTTGAATCTGAGCTTTACAAAAGCGTCACCGTGGATGAAAAAAAGGCTGATACTGCGATTCCGATCGAAGAAGCGCTGCTTATCAACTCGGCGAGAGAACGCCGATCGATTATTATGGACGTCCTGAACGACAACCCCGGTGATTATGTGGAATTTCTGCAAAAAGCAGGAAACAACGATGACACCGAAGTCGTACACTACGCTGTAACGGCGATGGTGGAGATATCCAAGGAAAACGACTATATGCTACAGAAGCTGGATGCAGAATACACCGCAAATCCCGACGACATGGGTGTTCTGTCAAATTACATAGACTTTTTGTGGACCTGCCTTACACAGAACATTATGCAGGGACAGGTTGAGGTTATGAACCGTGAGCTTTTCTGCCTGCTGTTAAGCAAAAAAATAGCGGTGGACGGTGATATTACCGATTATTCACGCCTTGCTGAAAACGAGCTGAAGCGAAAAAACTATGATGTCGCCGGAGAAGTTATCAGCAGAATGGGCAAAAAATGGCCGGAAGCTGAGGAGTATATCCTGTTAAAAATACAGTATCTCGCCGCTCTTGGTAGGGGAAGCGAGATACAGGACTTTGTAAAAGAAACGGAAAACAGTCAGATTTACAAATCATCAAAAACTAAGGAGGCGCTTGCGTTTTGGGTGAGCTGATAAACGGTATTCGCAAGTTCAGCTTCAAGGGAATACTTGTTATCCTGCTGGTGTTTTCGCTGATTTCGGCGGTTCTCCTCGTGGAGCTGAGCGGAATACGTGCAAACCGTTATGACAGAAAACTTGAACTAATGCCGCAGGATAAAATAGTCACAAAGGATGATGCCTGTGACTCTTTAGATAAAAATACGCTTTTATTGCGCCATAGCGGCGATGCATCCTCGTGCACAGCGTATGAGCAGTTTGCTGTCATCCTTGCCGACATGAAGGTCGGGTATGTTGCGGTAGACCTTGCACAGGATATACTGCCACCCTTTGACGGATTCACGCAGATAATCGTGCTTTTGTCCGATCTTACTCCTCTTGGACAGTCGGTTGCCGATCTTTGCGACTTTGTACATGACGGTGGTGCCGCATGGTTTCCGCTGGTGCTTGAAACTAACGTGTATTCTTCTGCAATCTCGCAGGCAATCGGCATTGACGATCTTTCGCCCGACTACTATACGGTAGAGAGCATTTATCCCAGAGAGGAGTTTATGATAGGCGGAGGACGTGCGTTTGCCGTTTCAGATCCCTTTGAATCCTCGCTTACTGTTGTACTCTCGGATGATGCAAAGGTGTATGCGAGCGCAGACGGTCCCGACGGTGTGCCGCTTGTTTGGAAAAAAGAGTACGGAAACGGTGTTTTTGTAATAGATAATATCGGTATGTACGACAAGGCGATGCGTGGTTTTTATGCGGCGTCTTACAGCTTGCTTTCGGATGTGTGCGTGTATCCGGTTATCAATGCATCCACGTTTTACCTTGACGACTTTCCCTCGCAGATACCGAGCGGTAACAGTGAATACATACAGCGGGACTATCGCACAACCATCCGCGATTTCTACATAAACATCTGGTGGCCTGATATGATGAATTTCGCCGACGAATACGGACTGAAATACACCGGACTTGCCATCGAATCCTATGACAATCATGTTGACGGAACAGCAGATGCTGCACCCGACACCGGAACATTTCTTAATTTTGGCAATATGCTCCTGCGAAAAGGCGGCGAGCTTGGATATCACGGCTACAACCATCAGCCGCTCGTTTTGTCGAACAAAGATTACAAGGATCATTACGATTACAAAACCTGGCAGTCCGAGACTGCCATGAAGTCTGCATTTGACGAGCTTATCGAGCTTTGCGACACACTTTTTCCGGATGCCGAGTTTTCTTTGTATGTTCCGCCGTCGAACCTTTTGTCTGACGAGGGAAGAAAGTTCTTGATAAAGGAATATCCTCACATAAAAACAATTTCCGGAATTTATTTTGAGGATATTGCTGATGCGGAGCTTGATTTTGGATGTATGCAGGAGTTTTCGGTGGATGAAAACGGCATCGTCGATCAGCCTCGTGTTGTTTACGGCTTCATAATGGATGACTTTTTGACTATGGCTGCCGTATCGGAGCTTAATCTGCATTTTATTAACAGCCACTTTACACACCCCGATGATGCACTTGACCCCGAGCGTGGTGCGGAGCTTGGTTGGAGTGAGATGAAACGACGTTTTGACGGCTATCTGTCCTGGATCTACGACTCTGCTCCGGGGCTACGTAATCTCACCGGCACCGAGGCATCTGCCGCTGTGCAGCGTTTTGTTTCCGTTTCGCCAAAAACAGAGTACACCGACAACGGCGTGAAAATAACTATCGGCAATTTCTGCGACGAGGCACAGTTTCTCGTGCGATTTAACGAAAAATCACCAGAAAGTGTTACCGGTGGTGAACTCACCCATCTGACGGGTGGACTTTATCTGCTTCGTGCAACAGCGGATACCGTTGACATTACACTTAAATAGGAGTAAGCTGTGAGGATCTGTTTGGTTTTGGAAGGCTGCTATCCGTTTATCAACGGCGGCGTTTCCACTTGGATGCATCAATACATAAACGAAATGCCCGAGCATGAGTTTGTGCTGTGGGTTATCGGTGCGAAAGCCGAGGATAGGGACAAGTTTGTCTACACCTTGCCCGATAATGTAGTAGAGGTAGAGCAAGTGTTTCTCGATGATGCTCTGCGTGTTAAAGATACGGGCATTTTCAATCATCGCTTCACAGACGATGAAAAGGAAGCACTCACACGTCTTGTATCTTCCGATAAACCAAACTGGGATTTGCTTTTTGAGATGTATCAGGTACGACGAATCAATCCTATGTCATACCTAAAAAGCGAAAGCTTTCTTGAAACGCTCACCGAAACCTGCCGCAAGGAGTTCCCTTTCACAGCTTTTTCGGATACATTCCATTCCGTGCGCTCACGTCTTCTGCCCGTGCTTTATCTTATGGGCTCGAAAATCCCACAGGCGGACTGTTATCATGCCATCTGCACGGGATACGGAGGACTTCTCGCCTCAATGGCGGCTTATATAACCAAAAAGCCGATGCTCCTTACCGAGCACGGTATCTACACAAGAGAACGCGAAGAGGAGATCATCCGCGCAAAATGGGTGGCGAGAGCTTTTAAGCCTCACTGGATAGATTTCTTCTATATGCTCTCCGATCTTACATACCAGCGCGCATTTCGCGTAACCTCTCTTTTCACCCGTGCCATGCATACCCAGATCGATATGGGATGCGATCCCTCAAAATGCAGGGTTATCGAAAACGGAATCAGCTACGAGCGGCTTTGCGATATTCCCCTTAAAGAGGATGATGGAATGGTCGATATCGGTGCGGTCGTACGTCTTGCGCCTATCAAGGATATCAAAACCATGATATACGCATTCTTCGAGCTTTGCGCCAGACGTGACAACGTGCGCCTTCACATCATGGGCGGCGTTGACGACGAAGAGTATGCAGACGAATGCTATGCGCTCACAAAACAGCTCGGACTTGAGGATAAGATTATTTTCACGGGACGTGTTAACATCATCGAATATTTTGAAAAGCTTGACTTTACTTTGCTCACAAGCATATCCGAGGGGCAGCCGCTGTCCGTGCTTGAATCGTTTGCCGCAAAACGTCCTGCGGTAACAACGGATGTTGGCTGCTGCAGCGAGCTTCTTAACGGGGGACCCGGGGACACGCTCGGCAAGGCGGGATATTTCGCTCCTCCTATGCAGCGTTCAAAGCTTGCTGACGCCATGGAGCCGCTTTGTGAATCAAGAGAGCTTCGTCTTAAGATGGGCGAGATTGGTCAGAAGCGTGTATACGAAAATTTCCGATACATTATTATGCTCACGAAATACCGTGATCTTTACAAAGAGGTGGAAAAGGAATGGCCGGAATTGGCTTCGAATTAAAAAAGCTTTTTGCTAAAAAAGGCGTGCTGAATTCCGCCAAAGCATACGGCTACGCGGCGGTGATCTGCACGGGCCCCATGCTTCTCGGCGTTTTATTGCTGCTTGGTATAATGGCACTCTGTACCTTTTTCGAAGTTGGACTACACACACGAGAGCTGCTTATATGTATGATCACTTACACCCTGCTCGCGTCTGTAACGGTATCTTCCTTCTTCTCAATGGTGGTAACAAGATACGTGGCGGATATGCTTTTTGAAGAAAAAAACGAAGCGGTTCTGCCTGCGTTTTGGGGTTCTACCGTTATTATGTTGGGGATTGGCAGTATTCTGTACGGTGTTTTTCTCGCTTTTTCGGGAGCAGCGCTTCTTCAGGGAATACTCTGCTTTACACTTTTTGGTGAGCTTATTATCGTATGGAACGCTATGAGCTTTCTGTCGGCGATCAAGGACTACAAGGGAATATTCCTGTCATTTCTTGCGTCTGTTGCTGTGAGCATACTCCTCGGTGCATTTCTCCTGTGGCTGAAGCTTCCCGTTATCGAATCGCTTCTGTTCTCGGTGAGTGTCGGATACGGAGTTATGCTTATATGGGACGTTATTCTGCTTCACCGCTATTTTCCCCATACAAAACTGGGAGCTTTCACGTTTTTGCGGTGGATAGATGCGTTTTTGCCTCTGGCTCTTTCGGGATTTTTTATGAATATCGGTATGTTTTCACATCTTGTGATAATGTGGTTTTCCGACATTGGAGTCAGGGTACACGGCTTATTTTACGGTGCGCCGTGGTACGACGTTCCCGCACTGCTTGCGTTCATGACCGCACTTATGACTACCGTCAATTTCGTAGTGGCGGTTGAAGTAAACTTTTACCCCAAATACCGCAATCATTACAGCCTTTATAACGACAAGGGCACGATCGACAACATAAAGCAAGCCGAAAAGGAAATGATCGGCACGCTGAAAACCGAGCTGTTCTACACCGCGCTCAAACAGCTTTTGTTTACCGCGGCCGTTATTGCACTCGGCGGATATCTTCTCGATCTGCTTCCGCTCGGATTTAACGAGGTCATGCGTGGATATTTCCGTACTCTTTGTGTGGGATACGGCGTTTATGCCATCGGGAATATGCTTATGCTGATCTTGCTCTATTTTACGGATTACAAGGGTGCATTCATCACCACGGCAGTCTTTGCCGCGGCAACAGTTGGCTTTTCGGTGTTATCGCTGTTCTTTTCGAGTATCTACTACGGCTTCGGCTTTTTGATTGCTGCTATGATATTTGCCGCCGTATGCGCCGTGAGGCTTGATTATTTTACAAAACGGCTTCCGTACTATATTCTGTCGGTTCAGCCGCTTGTATCAGAGGACCGATCCGGGATTTTTACAAAACTCGGAGTATTTTTGGAGGATAAACTGGAGGAAACAAAAAAATGAAGAAAAAGATTTTTTCCGCCGTGTGTTTGCTTTTTACGGTTGCTATGTGTCTGCCCGGATGCGATGATACATTTGATTCAGCCGTGAATTCAAATCTCGGCACGACGATTGATAAATCGGAAATACAGGCAGGAGAAAACATTCACATACGCGATAAAAATCTCTTGTATGAGCAGCAGAATAATACCGAAATTGTAACGATGTATCTCACTGTTTCCATGGGCAATTCCGCCGAGAATACCGATCACACATGGGAGGAAATAAATACCTATTCCGCTTACGATTACGAAGAAATGGGTGTTGAGCGGTATAAAATAGCCGGGCTGATTCAAGTGGGCGATGACAACGGACTAATCCCCGGTGAGCTTGGCTACGGTCAGGTCGCACCCAACTGCACGGTGCAGATACGTGGTCAGTCTTCCAGCCGAAACGTGCAGAAAAACTATAAAATCAGCATCAAAGACAACAAGGGTGACTGGCGTGGGCAGCAGACAATAGCACTCAACAAGCATCAAGGCGACGGTCTTCGTTTTCGCAACAAGCTCGGATTTGACCTTCTCTCGGATATCGACGAGCTGATGAGTCTTCGCACAACCTTTGTACGCCTTTATGTGAAGGATCTGACCTCGGGAGCCGACGCGAAATTCGAGGATTACGGAATCTATACGCAGGTTGAACAGCTTAACAAGACTGCTCTCGAGCGTCACGGGCTCGACAAGAGAGGGCATCTTTATAAGATCAACTTCTGCGAGTTTTACCGTTATGAAGACACGATAGTTGCAAAGGACGATCCGAGATACGATATTGCAAAGTTTGAAGAGATACTTGAGATCAAGGGCGATGACGATCATACAAAGCTCATACGTTTGCTTGAGAGAATAAACGACTATTCAATCCCGATAGAAACCATACTCGATGAGGATTTCGATATTGAGAATGTCGCCTATTGGATGGCATTTCAGCTGCTCGTCGGAAACGTTGATACACAGAGCCGAAACTTTTATATGTACAGCGCACAGAACGATAGCCGCTGGTACATACTCTCATGGGACCTTGACGGTGCATTTAAACGTAAGGAATGGGAACTCCTCGAGAGAAACGACTACAGTGAATGGGAGTCAGGCGTTAGTAACTATTGGGGCAATGTATTTTTCAGGAGATGTCTGAAGTCCGATGCTTACCGTGAGGCACTTACCGAAGCGGTGGAGGATATTTATACACAGTTGTGCGACGGACGCACGGAGAAATATGCCACCACTTATGCCGAGCTCCTAAAGCCGCTGGTTTACACCGGACGTGATGCTCTCTATATGCCGGTCACTTCGGAGCAATACGATATTATTGCCACCACTCTGGTTGATGAAATAAAAGCTAACTACCAAAGATTTAAGGATTCCTTTGATAAGCCTATGCCATTCTTCATCGGCGTTCCTCAGAATGACGGGGCAAAGATAAGCCTCGTTTGGGAAGCATCGTACACATTCGATGCAGAAAATATCTCTTACACGTTTGAGCTTGCAAAGGACTACACTTTCACAAATCCTATAGTGAAGCTTGAAAATCTCAAAATTCCGGCAGCAGAATTTGACCGTCTGCCAGAGGGACAGTACTTTATCCGGGTGAAAGCCCACGATGCGAGCGGTCAGACACAGACTGCGTTTGACTCATACATGGCCGAAAATGGTAAAGTTTACGGAACAAAATGCTTCTATGTTGATGCGAACGGACAGATCGTGGAGGATGTTTATGTCGAAGACTGAACGCTACCGTCACGAGTGGAAGTATCTTATTGATACCGCACAGAAGGAGCTTATCTGCCGGCGACTCTCTCCGTTTTTAGAGCTAGACAAGCACGCAAAATCAGGCGGATATATGATCAGGAGCCTGTATTTCGATGATTATTTCAACACAGCCTATGAAGAAAAGGATGCAGGCGTGCTTGAACGTAAGAAATACAGAATCCGCATCTATAACTGTTCAGACAGCAGCATAAAGCTTGAGCGAAAAAAGAAATTCGGCAGTTACATCTTCAAGGAATCGGCAACGCTCACAAGGGATGAGGTCTATAAAATCCTCGATGGCGACTATGAATTTCTGCTGCACAGCAAATATCCGCTTTGCCGTGAATTCTACGTGGAATGTGTCAGCAACGTAATGCGTCCGCGCACTATCGTTGACTATGACCGCGAGCCGTGGATTCTGGATGCCGGAACGGTGCGCATCACCTTTGATATGGACGTGCGTGCTGCTGTCGGAAGTTACGATATTTTCGACGACACGCTTCCCGCACTCCCCGTGCTTGAGCCGGGCAAGTGTGTAATGGAGGTGAAATACACCGAATTTCTGCCGAGGTTTGTGCGCGACATTTTACCGGACAGGGCATCCGAATTTACCGCAGTGTCGAAATATGTGCTTTGCTATGAGAAGACAGAGTATATGCGAAGCTTTAAATATTGGTATGAAAATTAATTTGGAGGATGACTATGAGTGTGCAGGACTTTATAAAAAAATCAATTCTCGAGTCGGGCGCGTTTGACGGCGTAACCGTGTCGAATGCCGCTATCGGACTCCTAACCGCTCTTATCATGGGTGCCGTGATATATTTTGTGTATAGAAAATTTTATACAGGTGTTATCTATTCCCGTGCATTTGCCATAACACTTGTAGGCATGACTGTGCTGACAGCTATGGTGACGCTTGCCATCAGTACAAACATCGTAATCTCCCTGGGTATGGTCGGTGCGCTGTCTATCGTCCGGTTCCGTACCGCCATCAAGGATCCGCTTGACCTGCTATATCTCTTCTGGGCTATTACAACGGGAATCACCGCGGGTGCAGGAATGTATGCGCTCGTTGCAGTAGCGGCACTTGTTATGACACTTATGATAATTCTATTCTATCATAAACAGCAAAAGGGACGCATCTATATACTTGTTGTCCACTACACCGGTGATGCGGTCGGGGATGACATCATCCGCGCATTCGGTAAGATGAAGTATTTCATCAAATCCAAGACCGCGAGAAAAGATAAAACCGAAATGGCAATCGAGGTATTCTGCAAAAACAACGATACCTTCTTTATGGAAAAAATAAACTCGATTGATGGGGTTGATGATACTACCCTAATTCAATATAACGGTGAATATCATGGATAAGATTTTTCAGTCATTAAACGATTTCTCAACCGTAAAAAAGCTCTTTGAGGCTATCAACAAAACAACGGATGACTTTTTGTTTGTGTTTGATATACCGCACGATGAGAACCGTTTTTTCGGCTCCATTGACGAGCGATTTGCCGTGAGAAAGCCGGGGAGTGAGGTCAATACCTTTGAGGAAATGCTTACAGTCGTACATCCGGCTGACCGAAAGACACTTTGTGAGGATATAGAAAGAATCAAAAACGGTACACAGGACGCTCACGATATGAACTACCGTTGGATCAATCGTGACGGCGAAATCGTATGGGTCAGCTGTCGGGGACGGGTCGTACGTGATGAAAGCGGTAGCCCCCATCTCATGATAGGAAGAGTGTCGGAGGAAGCGGTGCGTCATCTCTATAATCCGATCACCGGCCTTCCCAATAAAACCAAGCTTCGTGAAGACCTGACGGTGCATTTGATGGGGTCTGTGGGATCGCTTATGTTACTTGAAATTCCCGAGCTTGCGGACATTAATTTAAGTCATGGACGAGGCTTCGGAAATCAGCTGCTTTGTGAGGTGGCGGATATTCTTAACGGAATAGATTCGGTGGAAGAAGCATACCACATCGACCATAATAATTTTGCGGCTGTGATCAGCGAATCCTCCTACGAGAAAACGCAGGAGATATACCGGCAGATAAACAGTGTTATGAGTGAAAAATGTTCGTTCTGCGCCGGAGCTGTTCCGATCGACAAGAGTCTCTTTATCGATGTTTCTCAACTGATAGATTCCGCAAATGTCACTCTGCAAAAAGCAAAGCAAAAAACAACCGACTGTTTTGAATTCTTTTCTGCCGAGGATATTGAGCAAAGAATACGTGCACTTACACTTCTTGAGGAGCTCAAGGAGAGTGTACAAAACAACTTCGAAGGCTTCGAGCTTTGGTATCAGCCTCAGGTGAGAAGCGGGAGCTATGAGCTCTACGGGGTGGAGGCACTGCTCAGATATAATTCAAAAAAACGTGGAAAGGTTTTCCCTGATTCATTCATCCCGCTTCTCGAACAATCACGTCTGATTGAGGCTGTGGGAATGTGGGTGCTGAATCAGGCACTCGCTCAGTGTAAAGCGTGGCGCGAATTTATTCCGTCACTGCAGGTGAGCGTGAACTTTTCAAGCGTTCAGTTTGAGGACCATAAAATCGGAGAAAAAATTGTTGATGCTCTGAAAAATGCGAGAATGCCCGGAGAGTCGCTTACCGTTGAATTAACGGAGTCCGTTCAACTGCATCAGGACAAGCATTTTTATGATTTGATCAAGTATATTAAATCGTACGGAGTGCGTTTTTCCATAGATGATTTCGGAACGGGATATTCAAATCTCGGATATTTGAAACAGATTGACGTAAGCGAAATCAAAATTGATCGAAGCTTCGTGTCCGAGATCGAAAATAACACCTACAATTACCGACTTATCAGCAACGTAATTGAATTTGCGAAAACCAACTCCATACATGCGTGCTGTGAGGGTATTGAAACCGCAAAAGAACTTTCTATACTTGAGCCGCTTCAGGTGGATTTTTTCCAGGGATATCTCTTTGACAAGCCCTGCACAGTTGATGAGATCGCACAAAAGTACATCCACAAATCTTCCGATGCATATGAGGCAAGAATCGCGGCTATTGAGGAGATAAACCGTTTCAAAGAGCAATTCGGAACGATACACTTCGAGCCAAAGAATATCCTGCGTGCAAATGATATCGGGCTGTGGATCATTCGAATTGACGAAAAAAACAACCGTAATGAGCTGCACGTAGATGATGTGATGGAGCGAGTGCTCGGCCTCACGGAGAAGTTATCACCGGGTGAGTGTTACGATTATTGGCACAGCCGCATTTCTCACGAAGATAAGGAATATGTAGATAACGCTGTCAATGTGATGATAAATGACGGAAAGGCAGTACAATTCGGTTATCGCTGGAATCATCCGGAGGTCGGTCAGGTAACCGTACGCAGCAGCGGAATACGCACGTCGGATGAAGGCGGTAAGATAGTGCTTGAGGGCTATCATCGTATACTCACCGGAGTTGAGGGAGCGTAAATACGCAAATAATAAAGCAAGACCAAGGAGCAAATACTATGAAGACAATTCAAAGCAAAATACTGTTTGTTGTAATTACCGCGCTTATTGTGATTACTGCGATTGTAACCTCCATCGCAGTCGGTGTAACGCATAATATCATGCATAAGGATGCGGACAGAATTTTAAACAACGTTTCCGCAAAGGAAGCCGCATATATCAATGACATGCTGAACGATTTTATGCAGTCGTCGGCAATTATGGAGCACTACGCACTACTTGAGCTTAGCAGTGTGAGTGCGCTGAATAATGAATCCTATCGTGACGAATATATAGAGGAAATATGCCACCTTTTTGACGAGGTTGCACTTAATACCGCCGGAACAACCGCATATTATCTCTGCTTCTCACCCGAGGTGACAGGTGGCGTTACTTCCGGATTTTACTCAAAATTCAAAGAAGATGGCGTATACGAGCTTTCAAAAGAGGAGTTTGCGGAACTTGACCTTTTTAACGCGAAGTTTATTAAGGAAAGCGGATTTGATGTGATTGGATCCGATAACATATGGCTGCAGCCGCGAAGAAGTACCTTTGCACCCGACGATACGGTTGTTTCTTACCTTGCACCGATTTACAAGGATGATATATTTGTCGGATTCCTGGGCTTCAACATGGATTTTGAGTACCTGCTCGGTCTGGTGGGTGAAATAACCGTTTACGATAACGGGCATGCATTACTGCTAAGCGGTGACAAGCAGGCCTGCTACAATCCCGCGGAGGATATCCATATTTCGGAGGATTACGCCGAAGCTACAACAGCTCTAAAAAACGGCATGAATCTCGAGCTGCGTGCTGCATATGCAGACATCCAAAGCGGCATACGTCCAATGCTCAGCTACATAATCGGAGCATTTTTGGTGGTGCTTGCACTCGCAATTCTGTATACCTTCTGGGTAACGCACAGAATTGTTACGCCGCTTAAAAAGCTCACTGCCGAGGCGGCCAACATCTCTACCGGCGTGCAGAACGTAAGTTTTGCTATTAATTCAAAGGATGAAATCGGTATACTCGCACGCGTGCTTACTGACACTTATGCAAAGATTCGAGAGTATTCTGCATATATAAACGCGCTTGCTTACAGAGATTCTCTTACGGGCATAAAGAACAGTACAGCCTATGCCGAAGCAATCGATGCGCTTAACAAAGAAATAAACACAGGCAATCCCTCTTTTGGTGTAATAGTTGCAGACATAAACAATTTGAAGAAAACCAACGACACCTACGGACACGATATCGGAAATGAACTTATCATTCATTCAGCGAGAATACTTGCCGACATATTCAAGACAAGCGCCGTATACCGAATCGGCGGCGATGAATTTGTTGTTGTGTTAAAGGGAAAAGACCTTGAGCGTCACCATACCCTCATTGAAAAAATGGACGTCGCATTCTCTGCCGATTACATAACGGTAAACGATGAAACAGTACCTGTTTCAATAGCGAGAGGAGTTTCGGTATTCGATTCGTCAATTGATCAAGTTTATGCAGATGTATTTGCGAAGGCTGACCACGCGATGTACATGAATAAGGAAGACATGAAGGCTGCACTTGTGTGAGATAGTAATTGTTGTATAAAAGATATATACAAAAATAAATGACGACGTCATCCGAATGGGTGACGTCGTCATTTGTCGTGTGACACGCATAACTAAATAGCTATAAATGTCCTTGAACTTGTGGAAAGGTATATCTTCAACTCGCAAATATAGACAGTTGTTTTTATAGATAAATTCTTCAGTTCAAAGCATAAACCACATAGGAGTATTAAGTTGTAGACCTAAAAGTGATTATCCACACAAGCATTCCCGTTGATGTTCTCAAGGTGATGAGACAATAAAGAAATAGTGTGTAAAAAATAGAGGCGATAAGTTCCAGTGCATTTTTGCAATATTTGTTCTGGAAAAA
Organism: Eubacteriales bacterium; assembly: GCA_045611685.1. GTDB lineage: Bacteria > Bacillota > Clostridia > Oscillospirales > CAG-272 > SIG701. The sequence goes on from JAZKXO010000024.1 coordinate 126,135, forward strand.
GGTGAAGTTCAAGTTTTGGAAAGAGGCTTATCCATAGACGAGTTGTAAATAAATAGCAGAAATTTTATTAAATCTTGTGGTTTCTGTTCTTTTTAGTTCTTTTTAGTTATTTTAGTGCTTTACTGTCCGGAATTTCCGCGATTGGAGCCTTCGGGTGCTCTGGTGTCCGTATAGTCCGTGCATGTCTATGGTCTTAATATGTGGTCAGAAATATTTGATATGTTCAGTATGTGGTCAGGCTTGCCTCTCGAATTTCGCAGCAAATGCGGTTCGGGAGGTGTTTGTATTGTAGCGGTTGTCAAGAGGTTTCACGGATAAAAAATTGGGACGCATAGTCAAAGAATACGCCGATGAGGTTTCGCTTCCCTCATCGGCGTTTTTACACTTATCTTACCACCGAAGAATGTCTGTAGATATAGAACTCCTCCTGGCTCGGCGCCCATGCTTTTTCCTTGGGCGGAAATGTCGCATCAAATCCCTCCGCCGCAGCGGTGTTCTCACAGCAATCGGCGGCGGTTGAGGGGATATACATCTACTTCTTGCCGTCAAGCCCCCCCCCTGGAATCAGCTCGCGCACGAAAAGTGCTGTCGGGAAATTGCCGCCCACGACAAAGCTGACTATCTTATTTTCCCAAGGACTGCTGGGCAATCATTTCCGGCAGGACCGTATATGTGAAATAATATTTTCCCGCTCTGATACCGTCTTTTCCAATTCCGTCTCTCGTTCTGTCCGCATAGTTCATACCAAAATACACGTATCCGTTACCGTTATCACGTGAAAGCTCAAAGGTAGGGTCGCAAAAATAGTCATTGCCATCTAACGTAACAACTGACCACGCATGACCCATAGTGGCATCATAATCGCACGTTGCAATCGTTGTTTTGATTCCCACCTGGGTCAGAAGCTGATTGTAGACATTGGCAAAAGTGATACACACACCGCTATTGTGAAGATATGCAAAGTAGCTGTCCTTTCTTTCGAGGATTTCGAGCGCACTGTCGTCATAAACCATGCGCGTGCAAAGCTCGTGATAGATATTCTTTGCCTTTTCAGCATCACTCATTTCGGGAGTAACTGTTGACAGCATTTCATCCGCAGCTTTCAGGAATCGGTCCAGAAGCTCCCGATGCTCATCTTCGCTGTATTTATACACAATGCGGATCGTATTTGTTTCTTCATCATAATGCTTGATAAATTCAAAAGGCTCAGCGCACGCATTGAATATGGGAAAATCATAATAGATAACAGAGCCCAGCAGTTCTGCATACCTCTTTTCGGGACAAGGAACCTCACTTCTGTAACCTAGAAATGCGTCAACAAAGTCACAGTAAAACAACGTAAAATCATTGCCCATGAGCTGCAAGGATTCTTCGGAAAGCATAAATGCGTTATAAATGTACTTTCCGACCATAATGCGCGGTTCCAGATACTTCGGCAGAGGAATCGAACGATCATATAAATCGACAGGACCCGTGGGTGCTTTGAGTTCGGAGTCACCGTAGCTTTCTTCTACGGTTTTACCGATAGTAACTGTATAAGGAAGCAGATACAGCGTATCGAAATCATTTCGCACAAAACGGAACTCTCCTTGCACTGTAACCGTTTGCCCAATATATACCGATTTATCCACTCCGTCATCCTTGGGATCCATCATGCTGATGCGCGTTTGCTCAGGGAATACGGACGGATTATCCAAAAAGTATGTATACGTTATATTCAGCGGCTGCTCGGGAACAATGTGCCAGCCTTTTTCATCAAAGCCGATCTTACCTACGATCACAACACCGCCGATTGTTTCAATATCTAACGGCATCGGTGCAGTATCTTGTTCAGGACCGGCATACTCTGTCACATCTTCCGGATTACTTCCTGTAGCTGTACTTTCAACAGTGCTTACCGCAGAAGTTTTTTTGTCATTATCATTTGGATTCTCACTTCGCGTTTGGCAAGCCACCAGGACCTGGCATATCATAGCTGACAAAATCAAAACACTAATAATTTTTTTCATGTATAATTCCCTTCGAAATTATTTATATTTTCAAAAATCCAAACGCTAAAAATCCTTTTAGAGACGTTTTTCAGTGTTCAAACTGTAACGTTTTTGCTTTTTCTTTTGTTTTCATACATAGCATTATCTGCGCGCTTAAATACGTCATTGAAGCACAAATCCATACCCGAATCAAACATTGCAAAGCCTCTTGCAATGCTGATTGGAATTCCTCCCTTTTCTCCGACTCCGATGAAAGTCTTTGCACATTCCAAATCAAACTGCACAAATAATTTTTCGCAATCCTCCAAATCTCTATGTCGAAGAACTGTCAAAAACTCATCTCCACCTATTCTGAACACAGGGCTTCTTTTAAAAACATCCGAAATTACTTTTGCAGCAGATATGATAAGTTTATCGCCTACGTCATGTCCGTACTTATCATTCGTTTTCTTCAGCATATTTAAGTCAAACACAACAATGCCGAAATCGGCAGATTTGTTTTCGATCTCTTTGTCAAACTCCTCCACCCACCTTTTATATGAGGTGGTATTTCTAAGGCCAGTAAGGGAATCACGATTAGCGGAAAAGCGCAGTTCTTTTTCGCGTTCGTGCAAATGTGTTGCCATATTTTCGAAAGCCGCATTAAGGAGTTCAATTTCTGTTATATTGCTGTGCAAAAATTCCACACGGTAATCCCCGTTTGACAGCTTTATCGCCTGAGCGGTTAATTTTTCTAGCGGTGCAACGATTTTTCTGACCGCAAAAATAACTATCGCCGTGAACAGCGCGGAAAGTATCAGTACAACGAACAGAATTTCAAAACCGATTTCATACCGTATCTGCCGGATATCATCATAGCTGGCGGAGAGAACAAGCGTCATTCCGTTTATGAGATCCGTCGACACACGAAGATATTTTTCCGGATCATATGGATTTTCCATCGCAAAGCCGTCGTCGCCACTATGAATTATATCTCCGTCGATCTCCAGGTAGGCATAGCCGTTTTCGTAAATTTTGATTGCGTGTACTCTGTCGGCTAAAGTATTGTAATCAAAATCCATTCCCACGATGCCGATAAATCTGTCCTCATGGTACATCGGCATTACGTATGAAATCATATAAATATTATTGTTTTGGTTATAGTATGGCAGCATCCAAACCGGCTCTCCGGCTTCGTAAGGCTGCCAAAACCAACCGACGTGTTCGGTATCTTCCTTTTCATAAAGTGAGATATCGGTCAGTTCAAAAGAAACGTATTCATCGTTTTCTTTTGTTTTACTATAAAACAACCCCATTTTACTATTGGAAATTGCAGGGTCAAACCGAAAATAATAGGCAACCGCACCGCTTGCATGTTTTGCAACGTCGGCAAACATTTGATCGGCACTGTTAATAACCTTTTCCTGAAAATCTCGGTCATCCACGCGGGATTCTTCGGTAAAAAAGTCCATTATGTAACTTTCCATAACCTTCACCGATTTTTCCATATCTTCGAAAATATTGTTAATCTGTGCACCTTCGTTATCGCAAGTGACCACAACAAAATTTTCAGATTCGCCTTGTACGTATTTGTCCACCTCATAAATACTGATGCCGCCAATAAAAACCGTTATTGCCAGCATTGCAAAAATGATTGTCGCCAGAATACGAAACTGCATGGAATATGTTTTATTAGATTTTCTTTTCTTTTCCTTTGATGATTTGTTTGTGTTCATTATATTACCTTTGCTTTATGGGACTCATATCGGAATTTGTGCGTCTCAGTTGTTTTTACAGCAATCCGCCAACATAGAAAACGATTAAATACACAGCAAAAACAGCGGGACCTATCAACTCGGCGATAAGCGATTTTACGCCATAGCCTTTACGACGCAAGGCAACTGACGCCGCAACACACAATACCGAAAGTGCGGGAATAAAGTAGAGAACCTGAAAATAAAGTTCAGGACCGCCGCCCTCAATATCTATAAAGAACGCTAAAATTGAAAGAAACGGAATAAGTGTAAAGCCGATAATAAAATTAAGAACTATAGAAACAATATCAATTGCTTTGTACTTTAATTCTTTTTCTTTTCTCACGAAAATAATTGTTGCAATAAGCGCGAGCAATGCAATAAGCAGCGTCGGTAATACAACCGCACCGCTGAAATAGGACATATGTGAGAAAACAAAGGAGTTTTTAATCGGTGTAGGATATTCAAAACTTATAAGTTTAACGCCTTGTGCCGATAACATTTCTTCGTCGGAATACTCTTGTTCCTCTGCATCATAATAATAAATTTGCGGTTCAACAGCCTCATCATCAAAGTAATCGTACTTTGTATCGCCCATCAAATAGTCGGGATATAATTTTGTCCATAATTCAACACGGGTGTTTTCATCTTTTTTGAGCGTGTAAACCGTATTACCTTCTCCCAAATTGCCAATTTCACCAACATATACACGGGACTTGGTATCTGCATATCCATCGTTTCTGACGTAACGGGCCTTGTAAACCTCATTAATGGTTACTGTTTCACCATCCAGCTCGTATGTAATGGAAAAAGGAAATTCTCCTTCAGTAACGGTAGGCTTAAACGCCAAACTGCTGACAAACGAATATACGACAATTGCTAAGATTGCCACAACAAGAATAATGGCAGGTAAAAAAAGTTTTTTGTTTCCCATTACGTTATTCCTTTGCTATCTTGATTTAAAAAACTAATGTATCAACTTTGTTAAGTAACACCGCAAGCATTTCCTTGCATCTTGCGATTTTAGCAGGGCTTTCTGCTTCGTCGGGGCGGCGAAGAGCACGACGAAGCATACGGGTATAGCCGATGATCATTGC
>JAZKXO010000025.1:0-14632 GCA_045611685.1 Eubacteriales bacterium
CCGTGAGGTTTGCAAGGTTTCCCTTTCGGATCTGTCCGATCTCGGGCATACCGAGCAGTTTTGCCGGATTATATGAAGCAAAGCGGAACGCATCGCACACGGAGCATCCTGTATGCTTCATCATATTCGCGCAGGCGATATCGAGCGTCAGCTTCGAGCCGGCGATCTCGCCGTTCCAGTCGAAGTTGATGTCGAATGCCTCCTCACAGCCGGGGATCGGCGGGCCATCGAACACGCACGCATCGGAAATGAGGATGATGCGGTCGTCGCCCTTGATCTTACGGATGAGGCGCTGATTATACGGGTTCACGTGGATGCCCATAAAATCCGAGATGATCTCGGCGTAGATATCGTGGTGGTAGTTGACCGTTTCGTCAACGCAGGCGCCGCGGCACTCGGGGAACGGCTCGATCGTGCCGGTCGCGTTCGTGTGATGCGTGCCGAGCTTGAGGCCGTAGTCCATGAGCTCCTCGATCTCGGCGGGCGTAGCCTCGCTGTGCGCGACGGAGAATACGATATGCGGGATCTTCGCCTTCACGTCGCGGACGAAATCCATCGTGCCCTCTCTCTCGGGAGAAACGCACCAGACGCGGGCGGTATCCTTTACACGCTCGAGAATGCCCTCGTAATCCTCTTTTCTGATCGGCCCCTTCCAAGGGTTGTTCTCCCTGTCGCAGCCGTAATCGGGATTGAGGTACGGGCCCTCCATATAGTAGCCGATAAAGTTCGGGCAATCGCCGTTCTCTACAGCCGCGCCGATCGTCTCGATCGCCTCGTAGTACTTCTCTTTGGTCATGTTGTAGTAGAGAGCGGGCATAAAGGAGGTAACGCCGTGCGAAAGAAGTGTATCGGCGCTCGCCTTCGGGTTCTCGTAGAACCAGTACGTGCCGTCCGCGTGGGTATGGATATCCACAAGGCCCGGCCCGACGTAGTTGCCCTTGGCGTCGTAGATCTCGGCGTCCTTTGGGATCTCGATCCCTCTGCCGAAGTCCGCGATCCTGCCGTTCTCGACGAGAATCGTGCCGTTTGGTATGTAGTGATCGGGCATTACGATAATAGCGTTTACAATGGCGAGCATTTTGCCACCTCCTGACATCTTATTATATAATGAAACCGAAAAAAAGTCAAGGGATAAAGGGGGAAGATAGCCATTTTTCCCGTATCCTCTTGCATTCAGGGGCGTTTTATAGTAGAATACTCGTATAGAAGAATCCCCGCTCCCTTGGAGGCTTTATGAATCTCGACAGGTATCTCGGACGGATCGGCATTTTAGAGATGCCCGACACGTCCCCCGCATCTCTCGCGCGGCTCCAAGCCGCACATCTCACGAATATCCCCTACGAGACGCTCGATATCACGAGAGGCGTGCCGTTTACGCTCGATCTTCCGTCGGTGTATGAAAAGATCGTCGAGCGGGGGCGCGGCGGCTACTGCTTTGAGCTGAACGGACTTTTCTCGTGGATGCTTTCGGAGATCGGCTTTACGGTAACGGAGCATTTCGCCCGCTTTCTCCGCGATGCCGCGCCGGGTATCCCGATGCGGCGGCACAGGGTGCTCCGCGTTACCGCCGCGGATGGCTGCGATTATCTCGCCGACGTAGGCGTGGGCGGCGTTTGTCCGCTCGTGCCGCTGCCCATCGTTTTTGACACCCCCTTCACCGAACAAAACGGCACGTGGCGAATGGTGTCCGATCCGTTTTACGGCACGGTCGTACAGGAGAGGAAAAACGGCGAGTGGCGTCCCTACTACGCGTTCACCGACGAGGCGGCGGCTGAGATTGATTTTCTCACCACCGACTACTGGTGCCAAAGCGCACCCGACTCCCCGTTTCGAAAAAATCCGATCGTCTCGATCCAGACGGCGACGGGCAGAAAAACGATCCGCGACGGCGAGTTCCGCGTATTCGACGGCGATACGGTATCCGTTACGCCTATCGAAAATGATACGTACGAGCGACAGATTTTAGAAGAAATTTTTAACATACGGTTTTGATACGGAGGCAGACAGATGAAAATTTTCGACTTTCACACCCACCTCGGGTACGATTATCACGACGCGAAGCGCGGCTACCACACGACACCCGATCGGTACGTCCGTGAGCTTTCCGAGATGGGCGTCTCTCTTGCCGCAGGCTCGACGATCCGCCGCGCGGACTCGCGCCGTCCGCTTGAGGATTACGAGGAGATCATCCCGCGCCTCAACCGCGACGCGTACGAGATGCACGAGGCGTATCCCGATTTCTTCGTGCCGGGCATTCACGTCCATCCCGCATTCGTTGAGCTTTCGCTCGCGGAGATCGAAAAGTACGCGGCAAAGGGCGTCCGTCTCATCGGCGAGCTCGTGCCCTACATGATGCAGTACAACGCGCTTGCCGTCCCCGAAGCGGACGCGATCTGGGAGGCGGCGGTAAAGCATAACATGGTCGTGAGCGTGCATCCGACGACGTACCCCGATCTGGACGAATTCGCCAAGCGGCACCGCGATCTCAAAATCGTCGTGGCGCACCTCGGCGTTGCGGCGTACGACGATCAGCTTGATCTGTTCCGCAAAAACGATAACATCTGGTTTGACGTTTCCGGCCACGCGGACGAGCGCGAGAATTTCGTACGCGATGCGATCGACGCGATCGGCAAGGACCGCATTCTCTACGGCAGTGATTTCCCCGGCTACCTCGGGGATCGGTTCATAAAAGCCGTTCTGAAGGACTGCAAAACGGACGCGGAACTGGAGGCGATCCTCTGGAACAACGCGTATAATCTCCTCTTTGGCTGACAGGAGGAAAAACACACGTGAAAATTTTCGACTTTCATACGCATCCCGGCTACGATTACCACGACGAGAAGCGCGGCTACCACGTAACGCCCGATCTCTTTGTAAAGAGACTCCGCGAAGCCGGGGTGTCGCTCTCGGCGGGCTCGACGATCCACAAAAACGACTCCTACTGCGAACTGTCCGCCTACGAAGAGATCCTCCCGCGCCTCAACGCCGAGGCGTACGGGATGCACGAGTCGTATCCCGATTTCTTCGTGCCGGGCATACACGTCCACCCCGCGTTCGTCGAGCTCTCCCTCGCCCAGATCGAAAAGTACGCGGCGAAGGGCGTCCGTCTCATCGGCGAGCTCGTTCCCTACATGATGCAGTATAATGCACTTGCCGCCCCCGAGGCAGACGCGATCTGGGAAGCAGCAATAAAACATAATATGGTCGTGAGCGTGCATCCGACGACGTACCCCGATCTGGACGAATTCGCCAAGCGGCACCGCGATCTCAAAATCGTCGTGGCGCATCTCAGAGGCATTCACTTCGATGCACAGATGGAGCTGCTGAAGAAGCACGAGAACGTATGGCTCGACGTCTCCGCCCACGGAGACGATACGGAGGGGCTGATCCGTGCCGCGATCGACACCGTCGGACAAAAGCGAATCATCTACGGCAGTGATTATCCGGGGTATCGGAACACCCGTTTTATCGAGGCGGTCGTAAAGAACACGAAAACGGACGCCGAGCGCGAAGACATCCTCTGGAACAACGCGTATAATCTTTTGTTCGGATAAAATAAAAAGTCGGGACTGAGTCCCGACTTTTTTCATCCCCAGATCTTGGGCAGTATTTCGATAAAGAAGAGGTACATGAGCGGAATCGTCGCGATGGCGAAGACACTCGAGACCATCGTCATAGAGGCGCCGGTCTTCGTATCGCCGCCGTACGCGGCAGGATACACGATCGTATTGAGTCCAAGCGGCGATGCGAACGCGAACAATGTGAAGATGGAGACCATCTCGGGCGCGCCGATGAGATGAAGCACGAGAAGCATCGCGGACGGGATCACGATGAGACGGAGAAGGCTGACGGCGTACACCTTTTTGTCCGTGATAAGGCTTCTCACGCTGTTGCCGCCGATCACGACACCCGCGAGGAGCATCGCCATCGGGCCCATGCAGTCGCCCGCCTTCTCGAGTGCGGAGAGAAGGAACGTGGGCATGAATTTATAAACCCCCAGAAATCCGCAGATGATACCGAGGAACTCCGCGATCATCGGCGGTGCGGTCAGTCCTTTTATGAGATTCTGACGGATGCTGCTGCCCTGCTCCTTCGGAATGAGAATATAGAGCCCCCAGCCGGTGGTGAAGATTCTTAAAAGCATCGTGTACATCGTATAGAGGAAGTACGTCTCACTGCCGAACACCTGCAGAAGAACGTAGCCGCCGAGATAGCCCCAGTTGCTGAACGTGAGGGCGTATTTATAAACGTTCTGCTGGTAGGCGGAGTCGGCATCCTTCGCCTTCACGAACAGGCGGCAGACGGGAATCGCCACGGCGATCGCCGCCATCGTGAGAATGAATCCGTACAAGATCAGCGACGAGTTTTTCGCAAACGACTCGACGGTACAGTAGCGGATGAGCGTATAATAAGAGAGCGCCGGCGCGAAAACGTACGTCTGCATTTTCGAGATCGTTTTGTACGAGTTTTCGGGAACGATATTCTTTTTTCTGAGAAGAAAGCCCACAAAGATAAGCAAAAACAGCATAAGCATTTGCGAGAGTGTCAGGTTAAATACTTCCATTGGTGCCACCATCTTTCGATTAATTCGGTCATACCCGTAAAGTATAGCACAGAAGCGCACGTTTGTAAATACCGAAAACTCCAAAAAAAGATGCCGATACGGCATCTTTTTTGTCTATTATACGGCTCAGCCAAGGAGTGCTTGGTATCTTTTTGATACCGCCGCGAGGTCCTCTGCGTTGTCGATCTCGTTGCAGAGGGCGTCCTTCACGTCGAGCGGGCGAATGCACACCGTCTCTGAGATCTCATTGAATGCCTTTTCCGCATAGCACGAGGTCGTGCCGTTCTCCGAGAAGGCGGCAATCCGATCGAGCCATACATTCCAATCCTTTTTGAGGAGCTTATATAGCGGCTGGGCAGCGAGCGCATTCTCGAAAAACTCGATGCCGACGGCTATGATCTTACCGTCCTTTATGACCGCCTTGAAATCCTTTTCGGGCAAGGGGAGCGTGGAACTGACCGCCATACAGCTCTCGGGCGAGTCGATCGCCCTTTGGAACACGTCCTGCGCAAACACCATATCTCCGTGGAGCAGGAGGATGTCCTCATCCCGCAAGGTTTCACGCGCACAATGGATCGAGTAGATGTAATTCGTCTTGTCATACAGCGGATTGAAGACGTATTCGATACAGAGCGGCAATTGCAGCGATTCGCAGTATTCTACCAGAACATCATTAAAATAACCGGTGGTAATAACAACGTCCTTAATGCCCGCGGCGGCAACCGCTTTCAGCTGCGCGCTCAAAATCGTTTCATTTTCTGCGATCTCCGTCATACATTTGGGATGCTCCTTCGTCAGAACGCCCATGCGCGTTCCCATCCCTGAATTCAGTATTACAACTTTCATTTTTCCTCCGAAATCACGGCCTGTAAGCCTTGAAATTATGATGAGTAACCCGTTTCTCCACGGGAGGAAGCTGCATATAATCACCGTATGTGATCGTGAGATATTCGTCGTACTTTGTAATCGAGCGGAACGTTTTGCCCTCAAACAGGATGTCCGTATATTCTCTGTATACATCGGCGGGCATAATCTCGCGCATGCGGTATGCACCGCAGACGATACCCGCGTACGCGCACTCTTCGCTTGTGAACTGTCCGTAGTAGTCATTCACAGAGCAAAGAAGCGCTTTATTCGAGGCAAATCGGCTCGCAAGAAAGAACATAAGCTTCGCCGCGTTATGGACGATGGATTTCCGTTTGTTTCTCCCGAACCATTTCCAGTTCCACGCAACGAGCATTTCTCTTTGGAACTGTCTTTTTCTGAACCGTTTTTTTGCCGTTTCTTTATCGCCGCCGAGATTTTCTATGGGGAAGATATCGACCTGCACGCCGTTTTTCCTCCAGCGCATATTATCCGTGATCACGACGGTATCCGTATCGCACGCCTTCGCGAAGACGTATCCGTAGCCCGGATCGGTAAAAGCGGACGCCAGAGCGAAGGACGTCCCGTGATTCTTGCAATATTCCACGAAGCGGAGGTAATCCGCGCGCGGCATCATGATGTCGATATCGTCGTCCCACGGGATAAAACCGCCGTGTCGGACGGCGCCGAGCAGCGTTCCGTACGCCAGCGAATAGGCAAATCCGTTCTCACGACAGATCGCATCGATCGCCTCGAGAACGCCGAGCGCCGCTTGTTTTTGCTCCTCGAGACTCATCTGACACACTGTATCAAAGCCGCATATAGGGCAAGCTATGGCCTCTTTCGCCGTTTCTTTCCCACATTTTGGGCAAAAACGCATTCTTCCACCCCCTAAATATACCATATTGGGATAATTTTATAATATCATTATGTGATAATATTGTCAAGAGGTGATTTTTTGAGGTTAAGGGAAATCAGAAAAGCGAGAGGGATTTCTCAAGTAAAGCTTGCAATGGAATTAAACACGAATCAAAATACGATCAGCCGCTATGAAACGAACGAAAGAGAGCCCGGTCTCGCCGAACTCATCAAAATCGCTGATTATTTTCATGTTTCGATAGATTATCTTTTGGAGCGTACAGACAATCCCGACATGCAAAAATAAGCCGCCATTATGACGGCTTATTTTTTATTCTCTTGTAATGGCGGCACACGCGTACAGCGGATGCACCTGCAAGGTACGGCCACTTGAAAAACAATCCCTTATAGTGTATAATAGAAAAAACGGCAAAACGGAGGCAGTCATGAACATCTGGCACGATATTGATTCAAAGAGAGTAACGCCCGACGATTTCGTTGCGGTCATCGAGATCCCGAAGGGAAGCAAGAAGAAGTACGAGCTTGACAAGGAAACGGGCCTTATTATGCTCGATCGCATTTTGTATACGTCCACGCACTACCCCGCCAACTACGGATTTATTCCCCGCTCCTTCGGTGATGACGGCGATCCCCTGGACGTGCTCGTGCTCTGCACGGAGGCGCTCGAGCCGCTCACGCTCGTCCGCTGTTACCCGATCGGCTACATCTCCATGCTGGACGACGGGCGCAACGACGAGAAGATCATCGCGATTCCGTTCGGCGATCCGACGTATAACAAATATAAAGACATCTCCGAGCTCCCGCCGCATATTTTTGAAGAAATGCTCCATTTCTTCAACGTGTACAAGGCACTCGAGGATAAAGAGGCCGTCGCAAAAGAGGTCAACAACCGCGACGCCGCGATCGATGTTATCTCCGGCGCACTTCAAAACTATGTGAACTGCTTTTGCAAGTGAGGCTTGACGGCGCGCACTTCGTTTTTCACGTATTTTTTTGAAGGCGCGCGCAAAATAACAGTTGCATATAGCATTTTGTTAAGGTATAATAAGTATAAGCTCTGTTGACTATCCCAACAGTCGGAGAAAATTATGAAATTTATATCTCTGAACATCCCTCTTTCGGGAGAAATATTAGGGTTTCAGCGGCATACGTCTGACTTTTTTGTGTCAAGGGATGGAGCAGGCAGGCGAGCTGTAAAAGCTCTATACATAGAAAGGTAGATTTATTATGAACACATTACAAGTCGGATACGCGCGTGTAAACATCAACCCCATGCTCGGGATAGGCGTTCACGGATACTTTGTCCCTCGATTCGCGAAGGGTTTTCTGGATGATTTGGAAGCCAGCGCTCTTGCCCTTAACTGCGGTGAAGATCCGGTTATCTTAATCAGCGCAGATCTGTGCCTTTTATCTGTTGAAAACAGTACCCATTTCCGGACCGCTGTTTCCGAAGCCACTCACCTCCCTTTGCAAAACATCCTCTTAACCTGCACACATACACACACATCCCCTCTCACCGAACCGACCACATTCTTTGAGGCAGATGAAAAATTGATTTTCAGTTATGCGCGCTTTTTGGAACAGCGCTTGTGCGATCTTGCCGTTCTTGCTTTGGAAAACATGAAGCCGGCACGGATGGGCTTTGCCGTCGGGCACGCGCCTGACAGAATCGCCTATATTCGCCGTTACCGCATGAAAGACGGCTCTACTATGACCTGTCCCCCCATCAACGATCCGAACATCGACTATCCTCTAGGTGAGCTGGATCAGCGTGTCAACGTCCTGCGCTTTGACCGCGAGGGCGACGACAGTGTCGTCATTCTGAACTACGGTCTGCACGCGGATACGGTAAACGGTGAAATGATCAGCGCGGACTGGCCCGGCTGGACAAGAAAAACTGTCGAAAAAGCCTTGGATGGCGTCAAATGCATGTGCGTGATGGGCGCAGAGGGTGATGTTGGAAGCACCCACGTTTTCCCCTCCGGCGGCGATATGAACGACACGGAGATCAGCTTTGACAACGAAATGAAGAGCCCCGGTATGGCTCGCTTTGTCGGTCGCGCATTGGCAGGCACCATTCTGCAGGTGTATGATAAAGTAGAATACATTGACGTAGACTGCGTTAAGGCTTTGAAGCATGTTGTTGCTGTTAAGGCAAATGTTCCGGATCCTGCGGATCTTCCCCTTGCCCACAAGTACAAAGAACTGCACGAAGCCGATCGGGATGATCTGATTCCGTATGAGGCCATGGAGCTGACGACCGTTGTGGCGGAAGCCCTCCGGATGTGCAGACTGGAAAACGGCCCTGACTATTTCAATCTGGAATTGGCAGGTATCAGAATCGGTAACGTTGCCATGGTCGGTATGCCCGGCGAGCCTTTCACAGAGATCGGTGTGGAGATCAAAAAGAACGAGGGCTGGGATCTGATTCTCCCCTGCGCTCTGACAAACGGCTGGGACGGTTATTTCCCCACGAAAGAGGCGTTTGACGAGGGCGGCTATGAGGCACGCTCCTCCGATTATACAGCAGAGGTTACTGAAAAAATCATCACCGGCGCGGCTGAGTTATTAAACCAGCTGCAGGATTAATTGGTTACATAAAGCAACAAAGGAATCCTGCTTCTTTTGAATAGCCTGTAAATGGGATACGCGCGGGTAAATATCACCCCTATGCTCGGTATTGGCGTTGAGATCAAGAAAAACGAAGGCTGGGATTTGGTCCTGCCCTACAATATGGCAAACGGCTGTGAGGGTTACTATCCGTCCAAAGCCGCTTACGAGGAAGGCGGTTATTCGGTGGTGATCTAGGACGATGCCACAAGTAGTGGCGCGTCATGACAAATCACCGAATAACAAAAGAAATCCGAAACCATCGCCGATTGGCAATAATTTCGGATTTCTCTCTTTTGGCTCCCCCTGTCAGCGCAAACAGCACAGCCGTTCCAACGGTGCGCGCAGCGCTCGACTCGTCGCCGCTGAAATTCTTCAAAACCGTCATATCCACGATATTAAACAGCGACTGGACGACGTTCATTACCATAATGGGAAGGGCAATCGCAAAAAGACCCTTGATGATAGAGCCGTTGAGCATATCAACATCTTTTTTCAAGGGAACCATCTCTTTTCGTTAGAAAAGTATAGCACAGAAGCACACGTTTGTAAATAGCGTGATATGAAAAAAGATGCCCGTTGGGCATCTTTTTGTTTATGATTCTCGTTCATCGAGACAGACGGCGTCCCTGTACAGCGGATGCACTCTCATCTCCCCGTCAAAGCTCCAGCCAACCGCGTGTCCGTCCTCGGAAAAAAGAATTCCCGCCCTGTCGGGTGCATAAAGAAGCGCATCCTCCAACTTCGGCATCTCTCCAATGGCAAACGAAAGATCATACGAGGCCATAAAAAAGCGGAAAAGGCAATCTATCTCGTGGCGGTATCCCACCGATGCGCGCTTATGAACAATCGTTTTTGATGGCTGATAATACCCCTCGCAAAACGCGCGAAACGTATCGGGACTGTCCCCGATGGGCATATAAAGCGGGCCGTGGTCCATTCCCTCCATCGCGGGGCGAAAGCCGAAGCGGCGATACAGATCCGTCAACTCCTTCGTGCCGGCAGAGCAGAGAAAGCAAAGCGGCAGATCCGTTCCCGTGTTAAAATCCTCCCACCAAAGGCGAAGCAGCCTGCCCCCGATCCCCTGACCGCGAAACGCCTCGTCAGTAAAGAAATTCCCCCAGTTTCCGATCGCATCGGGGTGCTTTCCCCAGCCGCACCAATGTCTCGCGGCAGCACGTCCGTCCTCGTGCGCGACGTAATACGTGTCGTTGCATTCATGAGCCGCGTGCCCCTCAAGGCGGTATCGGATCATATCAGCGTACGAAGCACCGAGGGCGTAGTCCTTCATCATTTGTGAGAGGGCACGGTATGCGTCGTTTTTCTCTTCCCCCGGAATATATTTCTCAAAAAGCATTTTTCTCCTTCTCGGGAGAGGATATCTCCCCTTCTGTTTATTTTAAAGCATCCTCATTATACCACAACCGGTACATGCTTGCAAGGGGAATACAGGATCATGCCGCGGGAACATTGCTCTTTTTGCCTCTGCTCCCAACCAGTCTGTACAGCCAAAGAGCGAGAAAAATCTCACAAACGGCGATCACCAGCATGATCGCAACAATCAAAATCATCGGATACTCCAAGAGAAGCGCGGAAAAGACGAGCCCCAGTCCCGCACCGCCCACTTTTACACCGAACGCGAGCACGGTGAGCAAAGTCTGATGCTGCTCCTTCGGCGTGTTTTCAAACAAAACGTCCTGTATGTACAACTTGAACGGATCTCGCACGAAAAGGATCACGGTATACCCTAATCCCATTACCAAAATCTTAAAAAGCACGCCCCCAATCAGCGATCCGAACAACAAAAACGCAATGGAAAGCGAGAGCAGAACCGGTAATGCCACGCCCACCTTTCCCCGATACTTCTCGTACAGTCTTGCAAAAACTACGTTCGAGAACACGCGGATGACACGCGACGCGCAGAGGATCGCACCGATAATAAGCGCCGTTTGTTCCACGTCAAAGGAAAGCATCACTTCGTCTTGAATGAACAATTTCCCCTCCCCTTGTACGTGATCAACGATCGGATAGAAGAGCGCGTACGTAAGGACGGCAAGAACGATAAATTTCTCAATCGGGATTTTCGTCTTTTCTTTCTTTTTTGGGGCAGCGACAATTTTGTCATAAGACGAGCAGTCCTTCATAAAAAACGAAAGCACAACGCCCAGCGCACACGTCGCTATACAGGCGTACATCGGCAGGTAGTTGTCCAGATTATACATAAAGCTTGCCACAAATGAGACCAGCATGGTAATGACCGCGTAAGCGGTCGTTCCCGCCGTACGGATGCGAACGAAATCGCCCCGTTTATCGAGAAGCTCGAGGTTGTTTTCAAGCGCCACCGTTGAGGCGGAATGGAAAACAAACGACACATTGTGAAAAATCCGCCCGATAAGCACAAGCGTGTACGTCTCCCCAAACGTGATAAAAACTGCCCCCAAAAGAAGCATGATCGCACTCGTTCGAACCGATGCCGTGTTTCCGATCTTCTTTATAACGAAAAGAATCGGGAACTGCAGCACGATGCACACAACCTGCGAAAAGGAGGACATAGATACGATCTGCGCGGCAGAAAATCCTTTGTTAATCGAAAAAAACAGCGTGTTTATCGCAATATAGAAGAGCAGATCGCTCGTAAGCCCCATAAAGAGCGGGTATATTTTCAAATATCGGTTCGCTTTGGCGTGCATTCCCCTCGCCTCCTTTTTTAGTTACCGCTTGATTATATCACAAATTCGGTGTATAATCAAATATATATATTATGATAAAGTTATAGAAAAAACTCTATATAACAGGAGGGCGTATGGAAACGATTGCAAAATACGCGTATAAAGTATACAAAAAAGGGAGCTTTACAAAGGCAGCAAAAGAGCTTTATATTTCACAGCCGTCGCTCAGCGCCGCCATCCTGCGCCTTGAAAAGGAGCTTGGTTTTTGTATCTTCGATCGCTCCACGATTCCCTGCTCCCTGACGGCGGAAGGCAAGGTCTATATGGAAAGTCTCGAGGAGATTTTCGAAAGCGAAAGCAATATGCGCAAAAGAATTGGTGAGCTCTCGGATATCGACCACGGCAAGATCACCGTCGGCGGCTCAAGCTACGGCCTCATATCTGATCCTATCCGAGATCTGCAGTGAATTTTACAAAAAATACCCTCGAATAAACGTAACACTTGATATCGGAAACTCGGGCACGGCGGATGTTCTTTTTGAAAAACTAGACAACAAGGAGATTGATCTGCTCATGACCTCCTACATTATGGCGGCCGCGGGGCTTGGCATCTGCTTTGTTACGGACACGCTGGTGAAAGAGGTGGCGCCAAACGATAATCTTTTGTTTTACAAAATCAACAGCCCCCACAGTAAGAGAACGGTGTTCCTTCTGCACAAAAAAAAGGGATATATCAACAAGGTGATAAAGGAGTTTATCAGCATTGCCTCCGACGTCTGTCAAAACCGCAATTTTGAATAAAGCGTTTGAACTACGCCTCGGTAACTTTTGTATGCCTTTCTGTCCTAACAAGGTATGTATTCCCATAATAAAAAAGGACAGCCGTAGCTGTCCTTTTTATTATGCCGCAACAAACTCGAATTTTGTTCCGCCATCTTCGTTATAGTAATAAAGAGTAAACTTCAATCCGCAGGCGTCCGCAATGGTTTTATACAGGGTTCTTGTTTCTTCAATGTAGTAAACGGAAGGCTCCTGATTTATGGAATGCATGTATTCAATCACCGGAGACTTGTCAATGATAACCGTCAGCTTGTTTTCCGAAAGCTCCGTATGTAAAACCTCGCTTGCTTCTTCGATATCATACACCTTTTCTATAAACGCCTGTAAAGCAGGTAAGCCGTTTTCTTTCACTTCGTTAATTCGCGGTGCATAATAACACTTAACATAGTCACTCAAAAACTTAACAACTGCCTCGTCTCCGTATTTGCCCGCGCAATACTTTAGCACTGCGTCGCCGCTTAAGTGAAAGTCGCGATGCAAGTATTTATTATCCTCTGTTTTTAAATCAATCAGGTCTCTGCCTTCTTCCTTAGACATCGCTCTTAATTCATCATCGGTGATGTTTTTCCAATCGATATCCGGCACGTGCCCCTTTCTGCAAATTAAAGCACGGCACTCGGCATTGTCTATTTTGGAATGGTCCCGTAAAAATTCCATCCCGTTCTGGTTTAAAACGCCTGTGTAGATAACATTGCAATGCTCGCAATAATCATAATAGGGTTCTATGTGCTCCAGCTCATTGAGCTTGCCTCTGGAAGGACAGTGCCGCATATGGCTGATAATATATTGCTCTTTATCATCAAAAAGCTTGATAAAGTCGCAGGCTTCTTCTGTTAAAGTGTGGCCCCAATACGTTCTCGCTCCGCCATAACCACCGTTTTTCTCACAGTGAGCGGCAAGACTATGGGGATTGGTTTTATTTCCGACCCGCTTCTCGGACACATATAGCCAATACTCCATAACGGCATCATAGCCGCCTTTTTTCTCCAAAAATTTAAAAAACTCACTGTATAGCGGAATAAATTCAGTACATGAAATCATGATACTTTCCTCCTTTTAGTCCATTTCACCGATATTCTTTAATACTTCTTCCTTATATGCCTTTCTGCGTCTTTTGCCGCAGCGCACTATGCTGTACAAAAACCTTTGCGCAGTATCCCTCCATTCATCATTTAATAGACCTCTTGATTTGATGCATACCTCCCACTCGATAGCCTCCGCCGCTCTTTCGAAAAAGTCGGTCGGCTGCGCCGATTCCAAACGGCTGAGCCCCGTTTGAAAAATTTTTATTTCTTTTCTCTCGTAAAAAACGATATTCTTCACCTGTGAATACATAATATTGTCAAAGAAGCCCTCTATATCCAGCTTAAGATCTTCTTCTTTCCAATGTGCGATTGTGCATTCTGTTGAATACTGCTTCCCGTTTTATATGTTTTAGCATATCTGGAAATTGGATATTAGATTAAAATATTATCGGCAATTGCTTTTTGTACTTTCTTCAAAATTGGACCGGGAACAGAGAGCTTTCGTTCACTTCCGTCGCGCTTCGGAATAAACACCGTACGATAGTGCTTCTCTAAATTACGACTTATTCCGTATAGCGTTTTTGCCGAAAATCCCAGATCTTGCTCGATCGATGCGAGTTGTTGATAAACGATCATATTGCGCTCTTTCACCAACGAATAAACAGACCAACACTAATTTGCATGGCAAACGCGCAGGCATAGAGCAGCAAGGTGAAGTTTACGAAACCTTGCTTCTGCTACGACGAGCATTATGTCTGAACGGAATAGGCCGTTAAGCAAAAGATTCAGAAGTGCGCTCGCACGAAGGAATGCTTTTGTAGGCTTATGCAGTGAATAAGATAAACATGAGTGAAAAGATGACGACTCGCCATCCCTTTCGAAAACGAAATACACTGTTGTTCTGCATTTTATTATACAACATTTTTATACAGTATACAATACTTTCCCTCCACCATTTTTAAATTTCCGGTTTGTTTCAAGTCCAAAAGGTCGGGGCAAAGGTGCAATGGTGAAAAAGGGGGGTTACCCCTAAAAACACGAAAAGCCCCCGGAATTAAGGGCTTTGAGCATTTAACGAAGCATCGGCTACGCCGATATGAAGCACTCGCAAAGCTCGTATGATGCGTTTGCTTCGCAAACATGAAGCGAAGCGCACCACCGCGTCCACATGTGGCGAAGCC
>JAZKXO010000026.1:0-115052 GCA_045611685.1 Eubacteriales bacterium
TAAAAGTCCTCTCCGGTTGGGGTGGGGCCTTTTTGGCTTTGTTGGCGATCCGAACCGGTATGCTTTTGCATTTTGCAAAAGCTTTAACGTCGGCGGTGCTGCACGGGCGGCAGGGATTTGCCAAGACGCCGACGCCAGTTCAGAATCTGGGCGGACGAGCAAAAAACACCGTAGGACGGTGTTTTGGGCGAAGTCTGTCTCCCCAAAGCAAGGAGCCGAAGGAGCGAGCTTGCGAGCGAGGCACGGCGACTATGCGACGGGATCGGAGGCAGCTCCAAAAGAGGTGATACCCATTCGGGTATCACCTTTTTGGCTTTGTTAGCGATTCGAACCGGTACGCTTTTGCATTTTTGCAAAAGCGTTAACGTCGGCGGTGCTGCACGGGCGGCAGGGATTTGCCAAGACGCCGACGCCGGTTCCGGAATCCGGGGCGTTGATACGGACAGTCGAGGACGCCTGTCCCTACGAAACAGCGCACCCCACAAGCGGGTGCGCTGTTCTTATACCATTCTTTCGCAAAACTCGCCGATCGCCCGATCGATCATCGCATGCCCTCGCTCGGTCGGGTGGATACCGTCGTCGCAGAGGAGCGATTTATAATCGTGCGAGAGGAGAAACGCGCTTCTGAGATCGAGAAGCGGCGTCCCCGTTTCGTACGCGAGACGCTCCGCCGTGCGGCTGTAATGCTCCTGCCAGCGGGAAAGCATGCTTATATCTCCGAGCCACGCGAGAATGTTTTCGTAGTTCAGATTTTTCGTGATCCACTTCATGTATTTATCCGCGTCGATCGGTACGAGCGACGCGATCACCGGCCGCGCGCCCTTCGATTTCGCGTATTCGATCGCTTCCTTGTACATCTCGGCGTAGCACTCCTCGGGAATGTTCGGCTCAAAATCCCCCGACGGATCCGCCGAGACCTCCGCCCAGCGATAGTCGCAATCGTTGCCGCCGTACTCAAAGAGGACGACCGTCCCCTCGGCATCCTCGCCGAGATTGCGGCGGAGCATCTGAAGGCCGCGCTCGATCGTCGCGCCCATTCTCGAATTGTTCTTCGTCTCGATCCCGTTCGCCGAGAGCTCCGCGAAGCGGTCCTTTCTGCAAAGGCCGTACCTGCCCGTGTCCGCCTCGTACGTTACGCCCCTTAGGATGGAGTCGCCGTATATTTCAAGCCGTTTGATTTTTCCGTTCTGCATTGTTTTCCTCCCGAGGTATTCTTCTGCATACAGTATACCCCCGCCAAGGCAAAAACTGCAACCTACCGTGCATTTTTTGCCGGCTACTTCCCGTGATCGGCAGAGTAGAGTCGAAAAACGGCGATTCTACTCTCGGGAGAGAGCGTTTTTTCGAGAAAATCCGACGGCGGCACGCCACCAAAAAAAGATTTTCTCACCGTCTTGCTTTTACATCGCGCGTGTGGTAAAATATAGGAACAGCAAGGCTTTTCGGACAAAAGGAGTGAAATTCCGTGGAAGATTTGAGAGAGATCATCGCCAAAAACATCGCCGACTTGCGCCGCGAGCAGAATCTAACGCAGGCGGAGCTTGCCGCCCGTCTCAACTACTCGGACAAGGCAGTCTCCAAATGGGAGAGAGGCGAATCCGTGCCAGACATCACCGTTTTAAAGGAGATCGCGGATCTCTTTTCGGTCAAGGTGGACTATCTTCTCACCGAGGATCACACCGACGCTGAGGCCTTTGAGGTCACGCCGCTCAAAAAGAGGCGCCGTCTTTCGATCACGCTTTTGTCCGTATCGCTCGTGTGGCTTCTCGCGACGATTCTGTTCGTCTCGGCGGGCATCGCCCTTTCAGACGTGGGATCAATGTGGCTTGCGTTCGTGTACGCTTTGCCGGTGACCTCGATCGTTCTGATCGTTTTCAACTCCATGTGGGGAAAGCCCCGCCGCAATTATCTCATCATTACGGTGCTCGTATGGACGCTTCTTTTAGCGATATTCCTCACCGTGGATCTCCCTCTCAAATGGATGCTCTTTCTCCTCGGCATCCCCGCGGAGATCATTATTTTTCTGTGGAGCCGGCTCTCGAAGTGAGAAAATTTTTAAATATGGGTTTACAAACGGAGAAGCGTGTAGTATAATGTAGTGTAATACCGAAAGGCTTTGACCGGAAAGAACCCGGATCCGTGCGCCGAAAGAGAACTGCCGTCACCGGCTGAAAGCGGCAGAGACGCAACCCGGACTGTGCATCCGTGAGCCCGTACCGTGAGAGATTCTATGGAATCGTCAGCGGCACGCGTATCCCCGGCGTTAACGGGATCAGAGTGATAAAACAGAGTGGAACCGCGGATGCCGCCTCTTTTTGAGGACGGCATCTTTTTGTTTTCCCCCGAATCGGGGGGGATTGGGGGCTGTGCCCCCGAGAAAAACGCTCCGACCCTGTCGGCGTTTTTTCAAAGCCATACAAATTTACTGTGAGGTGAACGGAATGGGTTCGATCCATATTCGCATCAACATCCCCTCCGCCAAAAAACTGGGCGCGGATGCGGCTGAGACCGTATTTACTCTTATTGATAAGGCGCGCGGCGTACACCGTCTGTCGGACGGCGCAAAGCTTCATACGAAGAAAAAAACCGAGGGCGAAGATCTCCCCGAGGCGAAAACGCATCGCGTAACGCTTGATGAGATTCTCGAGAAAGCAGAGGACGGTGTCATCCGCGCCTGGAACGGAGCGGCAAATTTCGCCGAGGAAGTAAAAGACGACATCGACGCGATCTGCGACCGCGACCCCGCGGCACGTAGCCGCGCGGAGGTACTCTGCCTGTACTCGGGACTGCACGCGCTCATGATGTACCGTGCCTCGCACGCACTGCACGAAAAGGGGCACTACTTCCCTGCACGCTTGATCAGCCAGGGCGCGAAATTTCTGACCGGCATCGAGATCCACCCCGGCGCCACGATCGGCAAGGGGCTGTTTATCGACCACGGCTCGGGCGTTGTGATCGGCGAGACCGCGATCGTAGGCGATAACTGCACGCTCTATCAGGGCGTAACGCTCGGTGGTACGGGTAAGGATACGGGAAAGCGCCACCCGACGCTCGGCAACAACGTGCTTGTCGGCGCGGGTGCAAAGCTGCTCGGCAACTTCACGATCGGCGACGGCGCAAAGATCGCCGCGGGTGCGGTCGTACTCCGCGACGTACCGGAAAACTGCACGGCGGTCGGCATCCCCGCCCGCGTCGTACGGCGCGGCGGTGAAAGGTTGCCCGACGACGAAATGGATCAGACGCACATCCCCGATCCCGTAGCACAGCAGCTCTCGCGCATCGAGGCGAGACTCGCAAAGCTCGAAAACGAAGACTCGGAAAGTGAAGGATAAATTATGAAATGTACCCGTTGTCAGTCAGACAATCCTGACGGCGCACGCTTCTGCACGAGCTGCGGCGCGCCTCTCACAAAGCCGCCGAGACGCCGTTTTTCGGCGCTTGCGCACGCACTTCTGTACTATTTCCTCTTCACGGCGGTACAGTTTGTCGTTATATTCACGTATGAGTTCGCGATTGCATTCAGCGGCGCGTTCAATACGGTAATACACGGCGGCTACGATTTTGAAGCCATGTACGAGAGTCTTATGGAAACGGTGCTTTCCAAACTTACCGAAAACGTAAACGCCATTATGATCCTCTCGGCGCTCCTCACCGTTCTCGTTTTGTTCCTCTCGTTCCATCTGCGGCACAAAAAACCGCTTGAGGAGATGCATATCCGAAAGATCTCTCCGAAAGCGGGCATTCTCGCCTTGTTGTTTGGCGCGGCGCTCCAAGGCTTTACCGCCATCGCGATGGCGTTTCTGCCGATCCCTCCCGAACTGATTGAATCGTTTGCCGAAAACTCCGAGCTCATCTCGGGCGGACCGATCGGCACGGAGATTCTGAACGTGGCGCTCGTAACGCCGATCATTGAGGAGATCATCTTCCGCGGGCTCGTGTACACGCGCCTCGCACGCGGTTTTAAGCCGTGGGCGGCGGTGATCCTCTCCGCCGTGATCTTCGGCATGGCGCACGGACATATCATCTCGTTCATTTACGCGGGATTTTTGGGGATCGTCCTCGTCTCTCTCATGCGAAAACAAGGCGATTCCATCCTCGCACCGATCCTCTGCCACATGGGATTCAACGGCGCGTCCTACCTCATCTCAATGATCGAAGAGATCACCCTGCCCGTCGTAGCGCTTTTCTTCTTCTCAGCGGCGGCAGCGATCTTCCTCGGCTATTTCCTTTTGGCAAAAGCACCTGCCGAAAGAGACGAAGAATAATGAAAGGAATCACGAAAGTATGAAGCTGTATAACTCACTCTCCCACGAAAAGGAAGAGTTCATCCCCCACGAGGTGGGCAAGGTGTCGATGTACACCTGCGGTCCGACCGTGTATCATTTTGCCCACATCGGCAATCTGCGCTCCTACATTATGGAGGACGTACTGGAAAAATATTTCCGCTACGACGGCTACGACGTGAAGCGCGTTATGAACATCACCGACGTCGGACACCTGACGAGCGACGCGGACACGGGCGAAGATAAGATGCTGAAAGGCGCCCGCCGCGAGAAAAAGACGGTTATGGAGATCGCCAAGTTCTACACGGACGCGTTCTTCGCCGATGCCGGAAAGCTGAACATCAAGCGTCCCGACGTAGTCGAGCCCGCGACGAACTGCATCGCCGAGTTTATTAAAATGGTAGAGGGCCTCCTCGAGGGTGGCTACGCTTACATCGCGGACGGCAACGTGTATTTCGACACGTCCAAACTCGAAAAATACTACGTTTTCCACAATTTCGAGGCGGACGATCTGGAGGTGGGCGTACGCGACGGCGTAGAGGAAGATACCGCCAAGCGGAACAAAACCGACTTCGTTCTTTGGTTCACGAAATCGAAGTTTGACGATCAAGAACTGAAATGGGACAGCCCGTGGGGCGTCGGCTACCCCGGCTGGCACATTGAGTGCTCGGCGATCTCGCTGAAGCACTTGGGCGAGCACCTCGACATCCACTGCGGCGGTATCGACAACGCGTTTCCGCATCACACGAACGAGATCGCCCAGTCCGAGGCGTACCTCGGCCACCCGTGGTGTAAATACTGGTTCCATATCCTGCATTTGAACACGAATTCCGGCAAGATGAGCAAATCCACCGGCGAATTTCTGACCGTATCTCTCCTTGAAGAAAAAGGATACGACCCGATGGTGTACCGCTTCTTCTGCCTGCAGTCCCATTACCGCAAGGTGCTCGTCTTCTCGTGGGACGCACTTGACAACGCGGCGGCGGCGTATAACAAGCTCATCGCAAAAATCGCGGCGCTCGATCCAGAAAAGGGCGGCGAGAACGAAGAGGGCGTCGCCAAACTGCGCGCCTCCTTCAAAGAAGCGCTCGACAACGATCTGAACACATCTCTGGCGGTAACGGCACTGTACGACGTTCTCAAAGCAGATATTTCCGATGCGGAAAAGCTCGCGCTCTTCTCTGATTTTGATCGCGTTCTCTCGCTGAATCTGATCGGTGCGGCGGAGAAGGTACGCACGGAGTCCGCCGCCCCCCGGGCAGACGGCGAGCTGACGGCGAAGATCGAAGCGATGATCGCCGAGCGTCTTGAGGCGAAGAAGGCGAAAAACTACGCCCGTGCCGACGAGATCCGCGCGGAACTGACCGCGATGGGTGTAACGCTGAAGGACACGCCTGACGGCACGACGTACACGATCGGGTAAAGGGAAACTTGTGAAAAAGCATCCGACAGGATGCTTTTTTGCTTGGCGGAAAGGGAGGGATTCGTTCTTGGATGCACCGGAACATACTTCATGCTTTTTCCGCTTTTGTTCCGGTGCATCCTTCGGTCACCGCTTGCAAACCGTCCACCGGACGCTTTGCTTCACTGCGTTCGAATCCCTCCTCGGACGTTCTCGAAACAAAAAAGCACCCCTTGGCGTACCTGCGATAAAGCAGAAAAAGCATCATCTATGTAGATGGTGCTTTTTTCAACCGTGAGTTGAGTAAGGTCGTTTAGGCGGTTATTGAACAAATAGACATCCTGTGGTATAATTACATCACAAGATAGGCGCCGTCTTGATTATTTGGAGGTGTACAACATGAATATTGGAAATAAAATTAAAGAATTACGAAAGCAAAGAGGGATTACACAGGAACAACTCGCTAACAGCATAGGAATTTCTTTTCAAGCCGTAAGCAAATGGGAAAATGGTGTTGCTTTGCCCGATATTACACTCGCTCCCATATTGGCGAGCTATTTGGGTGTTTCAATGGATGAATTGTTTGAATTCAATCTGAAAAAAATTGAGTCTGCCATCGACTCCATTGTAAATGAGGCATACAAATTCAGAGAGTCAGATCCACCGAAAAGCAGATATATTCTTGAAGAAGGTCTGAAAAAATATCCCGATAACGAGGTTTTGCTCAACAATCTTTTGTATGTATTGAATTACACAAAAGATCCGGATGAGACAATTTCAATAGCAAGTTCCTTGATTGAGAAAACAAATCAAGCTGATGTTAAGTACGATGCATTAAGATTTCTTGCGTATGCATATAAGGTTAAAGGCGATTTAAAAAGTGCAGAAGCGGCTATTGAGCAAATACCGGAGATTTATTTTACTAAGCTTACAGAAATGGCATACCTCTTGGAAGGCAAACCTAAATACGAAGCAGCAGAAAAGCAAAAATGGATATCCTTTGAAAATCTTATTCAAATGATGGAAAAGCTTGCAGAATATTATGAATCTCAAGGAATGAAAGCGGAAGCTATCAAAGAACGCGAGAAAGCATTAAAATTTATTGATCTCGTTGAAAACAGCGCATTTGATGTTTACGTAAGTTTTTTTAATAATAAAATTAAAAATAATTTAGAATAACACTGTAACGTGTGGAGTTGCTTTTGTGTCCGCAAAAGCAGTGCTTGTCAAGAAAATTGGCGGACTTTCGGAACGCGCGAACCAAAGGCTCCCTTGTGTAAAGGGAGCTGACGCCGAAGGCGGCTGAGGGATTGTTTTGATAGAATTTTGCTTTATACAATCCCTCCGTCTCGCTTGCGCTAGCCACCTCCCTTTACACAAGGGAGGCTTATTACCGCCCGACAGTACATCTAACAGATGTAACACACTATACCTTGCAGGCAAGGACGTGCGAAAAGGAGTACGGACAAATTTATCCGTACTTCTTTTGTTTTGCGGCAGGTAAAACCTGCTTTATGGAAGGAGTCCCTTTTGGGATGCTTTTTTGCTTGGCGGAAAGGGAGGGATTCGAATTCTCGTCTGCGGACTCGGTCAGGGTCGGCTCTGACTGCCACCGGCAGTCATTCACTCCCGACCCGTTCGAATCCTCTCTCATCAAAAAATAACGGGCACCCCTTTCGGGATGCCCGCTATTTTTGGCGGAAAGGGAGGGATTCGAACCCTCGGTCGGGTATTAGCCGACACACGATTTCCAGTCGTGCGCCTTAGACCAGCTCAGCCACCTTTCCACTGTGCCCCAGTATTATATCACATCCGCGATCCGATTGCAACCCCTTTTTTAAAATTTCTCATTATTTTTCTCCGTATCCTGTGAACGTTCGTCTTGCTTTTCACCTGCGTATCTGTTATACTAATTCTGTCTTCTTCTATTTTTCAAAAAATCAGAGGTCGTTATGCTTTCAAAAAGCCAACATATACATACGTCCTTCGCGGTAGTGGGCGCGGGATTCGCCGCGTTCTTCGCCGCGATCGCCGCCGCTCGCCACGGCGTAAAAACCGTGCTCGTTCTGACAGACGAACGTGCGGATTTTACAGTCGCCCCCTCGCAGAGCCGAGAAACGGGACTGCTCGAGGAATTCTCCCTACGCCTTCTCTGCCGCCCGGATGTTAAAGCCGAGGACGTTCTTCTCGCCATGGCACAAGCCGAGGAGAATCTCACCGTTCATCGGTGCGAGGAGATCGCCGTCGAGACAAATGATCGCTGCATAACCTCGGTCACGGCGGACGGCGCAAAAATCGTCGCCGATCTGTTCGCGGACTGCACGAAAGCGGGCATCCTCGGCCGTGCCGTAGGTGAAGCGAAGCGGCAAAGAGAAGACTACCTCATCCCCGAATCGGAGGCACCGGCGGACACCGCGGCATTCTTCGCCGATCCCGAAACGGATATGCCCGTCGGCATCTCGTACCGCTATCTTCTCTCGGAGAAGGCGGACAACCTTTTCCTCGCTGAGGACAAAGGCGCCGCTTTGGGACAAGCGATCGGTACTGCCGCGGCCATCTCGGTGAAGCACAAAAAAACGCCCGCCGAGATCGGGCAGACGCATATAGAGGAACTCAGGGAAACGCTGCAATACGACGACTGCTTTCTCCCCTACTGCCGCCGCGACGTAAGCGAGGCGGCACTCGATGCCGAGCTTGGCTGCGACGACGCGGTATCGGGGGATATTCTGAATCTCAGAACAGGCATTGATCGGTGCCATATGATCTACGGCGAGGGAGATCAGGGCTTCACGATGGCGGTGGGAGCGACGATCGAGTATCACATGGACGAGCCGTACGAGGTTACGCGCACGCGCATCGTCTTTGATTCCGATCCGGATCGCGCAAGTGAGACCGGGATGCCGAAGACGCTCGCGAAGGTATACGCTCTCGAGATCGAGACGGAGAACGGCTGGGAGGGCATCCTCTTTGAGAACGAGAACACGCGGCGCGTGGTTACCGCCGCCGTCTGCCGATCGGTAACGGGCATTCGCCTGACTGTCATGGAGACATGGGGAGATGCGGGCGTGCATCTTCTGTCGTTTGATTTTGAATAAAATTCGCGGGAGCCTTCAAGGAAGGCCCCCGCGTTTTTCTTTATTTATCCTTCGGTTTCGTAACCTTGTTGAGAAGAACGGTCACGCCGATGAGGGCACCCATCACGATGATGATGCACAGCATGCCGACGCCCATATACTGGAGATTGGTAATAAAATTCATCGGTTCAAACATCGTTTACCCTCCCTTTACATGAAGAAATTCAAAATCAGACCGCCGGCGATAACGGACGCGATCTGACCGGAAACGTTTACGCCGATCGAGTGCATGAGAAGGAAGTTCTGCGGATCCTCCTGGAGACCCATCTTATGGACGACACGGCCGGACATCGGGAACGCGGAGATACCTGCCGCACCGATCATCGGGTTGATCTTCTCTTTCATAAAGAGGTTCAGAAGCTTTGCGAACAGAACGCCGCCCGCGGTATCAAAGATGAACGCGATAAGGCCGAGGCCGAGAATGAGAAGCGTGTCCCAAACGAGGAACTCGTTCCATACCATACGCGTTGCGATGGTGATACCGAGGAAGATCGTGATGAGGTTTGCGAGCACCTTCTGCGCAGTCTCGGAAAGAGAATCGAGCACGCCGCACTCACGGATGAGGTTACCGAACATGAGGAATCCGACGAGAGATACGGACGCGGGCGCCACAAGTCCTGCGATGACCGTGATGACGATCGGGAAGAGGATACGGGTCGTCTTGGAGACGGCTGCCGGCTTATAGGGCATACGGATTTTTCTTTCCTCTTTCGTGGTCAGCAGTCTTATAACCGGCGGCTGGATGATCGGCACGAGCGCCATGTACGAATACGCGGCAACCATAATCGCGCCGAGGTAGTAAGAATTCAGCTTGTTGGCAACGACGATGGAGGTGGGGCCGTCCGCCGCACCGATAATGGCGATAGACGCCGCGTCGTTGATGGGGAAGAACACGGAAGCGAGGCAAAGCGTAAAGAAGATACCGAACTGTGCCGCCGCACCGAAGATCATCAGCTTGGGGTTCGTGAGGATCGGACCGAAGTCGATCATCGCACCGATACCGATGAAGAGAATGAGCGGGAACAGCTCGTTCGAGATGCCTGCTTCAAAAAGCGTAGTAAGTGCGCCCTCGGCTTCTTCAAGGCCGGATGCGCCCTCGCTGAGGAGTGTTTCGTACGCTTTTTTCGTAATCTCCACGCCCTCGTGATAATAGCGCGTGATCGCGCCGGAGAGCGGAAGGTTTACAAGGATCGCGCCGAATCCCATAGGGAGAAGCAGCGTCGGCTCCATGTCCTTCTTGATGGCAAGATAGATGAGAATGCCGCCGATCAGCCACATGACAAGCATCTGCCAGTTCATGTGGAGAAAGTTTTCCCAAAGAATACTCATGGTAAATTCCTTTCCTAATTATAAAATATATTTCGTACGGAAGAACGCCGGGCACAAAAAAAGGCTTCTATTGCGCCGTGCAATAAAAGTCTCGCCATAAGGGCAGCACCGGGCAAAAACGCCGGGATGACGATGCTGCCACGGGTACCCGTCGGCTACTCCCTTTGTATACGCCCAAGATTATATCACGGTTTGGGGATATTTGCAAGAGGAATCGAAAATATTCTGTGAGATTTTACAAAAAGCGCGAGGATTTTCATCCCCGCGCCACATATCAGTGCTTCGGTTTCGGATTGGCTTTCAGTTTTTCTCTCGTGCCGTCGGGGCGCTGGATATAGGTGTTCTCCAAAATCCCGCGGAGCGACGCACGGTAGGCTACAATATATTCTTCCCTGAGCTTCAGCTGCTCGGCTTTCTCCTCGGCGGTAAGTCCCTCCGCCTTCTCCTTGCGCGCGAGCTCGTTTATGCGGTCGATCAGTTTTTGTTCCATATTTACATCTCCGTCTCTTTTCTTTCAGTCATTTCCTCTTTCACCGCACGAAGGATCGCCTCGGCGGAAACGGGAAGATCTTTTGCTGTTACGCCGTGGGGCACGAAACCGTCAATCGCACAGATCCTGACGGGAATATTCCTTCGGTGTGCCGAGAAGATGGCGGCGATCGCTTCACCCACGCCGCCGCGGCGCATACCCTCCTCGGCAACGATCACCGCATCGGCATCGCCGACGGCGGAAAGGATCGCGTCCGCCGACAGCGGCATGATACGGCACAGCCGCACTACACGGACGGCGCAGTACAGGGAAAGCGCCTCGGCGGCAAGGAGAACCTCCGCGGTCTCACCCCCGTAGGTGATAAGCGAAACGTGCTTCGGTGCGCTCCCGAAATCGGCAACGGCGATCGTTCCGTCCTCGTTATACTTCCAAACGGAACGGTCGTACTCCCTCTCTTTTCCTCTCGGATAACGGATAACGGTAAGGCTGTCCACCCGGGCGGCGCGCCGAAGGGCGTCGGTGAGTTCCTCATACGATTCGGGCGACCAGACGCAGACGCCGGGGATAGGCGAAAACAGGCCCACGTCAAAGAGCCCCTGATGCGTTACGCCGTCTCCGGGGATAACGCCGCACCGATCCAGTGCCAAGATCAAGGGGAGTTTTTGCAGTGCCGCGTCGTGGAGCACTTGATCGAACACCCTTTGGGCAAACGTAGAATAGATGGCGACGACGGGGCGCATCCCCGCGCGCGAAAGGCCGGCGGCAAACGTGACGGCGTGCTCCTCGGCGATCCCCACGTCGAAAAACCGATCGGGGAACTGCTCGGCAAACGCGCCGAGCCCCGTTCCGTCCCGCATGGCGGCGGTCACCGCACAGATACGGCTGTCCGCGGCGGCAAGATCGCACATCGCATCGCCGAACGCGCCCGAGAATCCGCCCTCGGACAAAGGAGCGCCGGCGGCGGGAGAAAACGGTGCCACAGAATGATACAGATCCGGCTTTTCTTCGGCTGGCAGATATCCTTGCCCTTTTTTCGTGATCACGTGCACGACGCAGGGGACGTCGCTCGCCTTCGCTTCAGAAAGCACGCTTTCAAGAGACGGGAGGTCCGCACCGTCGATCGGGCCGAGATACTCAAGCCCGAAATTCTCAAAGACGTTCTTTTTATTGAGAACGCGCTTTATAAACTCTTTTACAACGACCGCCGTTTTGATGATCGGCACCCCTAGAATCGGGATATGGCGGCAGAAGCGGTGCACGCCGTGCTTGAAGGCAAAGTACCCGCGGCTCGTGCGGATCCTTGCAAAATAGTCCGGCAAAGCACCGACGTTTTTCGATATGGACATCTCGTTGTCGTTCAGAACGATCATAAGGCGCAGTCCGCGGCGCGCACATCCGTTGAGCGCTTCGTAGATCATGCCGTTTCCGAACGATGCGTCGCCGATAACCGCCACCGTCCATGCATCACTGCCCGAAAGGCGGTTCGCCTCCGCCATGCCGAGGGCGGCGGAGAGAGACGTGCCGCTGTGCCCCGTGGTAAACGGATCGGCGTCGCTCTCCTCCCGATTCGGAAAGCCCGATATGCCGCCGGGCTGTCGAAGCGTGTCCATCCGATCGGCGCGGCCGGTGAGGATCTTGTGCGTATAGCACTGGTGGCCTACGTCAAAAACGATCGCGTCCTTCGGGATATCGAGAACGCGGTGAAGCGCCACTGTCGTCTCCACAAGGCCGAGGTTCGAGGCGAGATGCCCGCCGTTTTTGGAAACGGCATCGAGAATCCGCACACGGATATCGTCCGTGAGAGCACAAAGCGCCGCGTAAGACAGTTCTTTCAGCTCGGCCGATGTTGGAATCGTCGTCATTTTTTATCTCCTTGACCGATGCGGTCAGTTTTCATTTTTTGCGGCGGCGAGCATCTCGGAGAGCTTTACCGCGCGCTTGTACGCCTCGGCGAAAAACCGTTTCTGCCCCATCTCGCGGTACGCCGGGATATTGCGGCAGACGTCGCGCCCCCTTTTTACTTCCAGCATCACGGGGCCGTCGTACCGCGCCCCCGCCAGGCGCGCCATGGCGTCCGACCAGTCGAGCTTTCCGTCAAAGGGGAGAAAATGCGCGTCGTCCCCCGTGTAGGGGAGGCCCTCTCTCAGCTTTCCGTCGTTATCGTGCAGATGCACGGTCAGAACGCGCCCCCCGTAAAGAGCAAGCGGATCAAACTCGGGCGTATAGGCGAAATTGTGCCCGCTGTCCCAGCAGAGGCCGAACACATTGGGATCGAGCGTATCGAGGATCGCCGTAACGTGCGGGGCGAGTTCGAGGTTTTCGACGGCGATCTTCACGCCGAGGGCTTCGGCGTGCTCGCCGATACGGCGGAAACGGGCAAGACCCACTTCACTCGGCGTGGGCGTGTGCGTCGTATACGTTACGTGCTGGACGACGATCGGGATTCGCGCCGCCGCGGCGTCCTCGATACAGTCCATGATAAGATCGGCGAACGCGTCGCCGCTCTCACCCGTCTCCCAAAGGGCATCAGCCCCCGTCGGGATCCCCGGCTGGGGCATGAGCGGTCCGTGAACGCTCGTTACGGTGAGTCCCTCCGCACGCATAAACGCGGCGGTGCGGGCAAGGGCGGCGCGATCGTTCTCCTGCCAGACGAGAGAAACAGCGGAAAAGCCTGCGGCTTTTAAATCCGAAGCGCCCGTCTCTGCCGTTTCGTCAAAGGCGGCGGGGAATGCGGCTCCTACGATATATTCAGACATGGTCGATGATCTCCTTAATCTGTTCGGGGTGCTCGGCGATATACAGAGCCCCCGCTCTCTCAAGTTCTTCTTTTGAACCGTAGCCCCAGAGGACGCCGACGGTCGGGATACCAAACTCGGCGGCTCCCTCTACGTCGTACAGGCGGTCGCCGATCATAAGACAGCGGGCAGGGTCGATGCCCGTCGTCTCTATGACGTACGCGATCACCTCGGCTTTTTCCTTGCGGCGACCGTCGGTGAGCGCCCCACCGATATAGAAAAAATACCCGTCGAGGTGAAAATGCTCCATGATCTGCCTTGCGAAATGCTCGGGCTTTGAGGTGGCAAGGATCAGCCTTTCCCCGCGATCGGTGAGTGCTTTCAGCATCTCGGGGACCCCATCGTACACGCGGTTTTCAAAAATGCCGCGATCGGCGTAATATTCCCGATAGGCGCGAACCGTTTGTTCCGCCTCGGCATCGTTCATCCCGCAGTGCTTCCCGAACGACTCGGTAAGCGGCGGCCCTACGAACGTGCGGAGGATCTCGTCGGACGGGACGGGGACGCCCATTTTTCGAAGTGCGTAGCGGGTGGAGTTCATGATCCCCTCGCCCGAATCGGTGAGCGTTCCGTCAAGATCGAAAAGGATCGCGTCCATTTTTCTTTCGTTCGGCATACGGTTTTCGCGTCCTTTCGTTATTTTTGCAGCAGATTTCGTTTTTCCAGCCACAGCTTTGCACGGAGAACGGCGGCCTGCGTCTTGCCGTCGGGCACCTCGCCGCAAAGGATCATCTCGGTGATCTCCCCCAGCGGGATATGCCGCGTGCGGAGATATTCGTCCTCGTCAAAATGCGTCTCGCCGGGCGTGAGTCCGAGGGCAAGATACACGGTGATCTCTTCTTTGAGCATAGCGGTTGAGCCGTAGTACATACCGAAATCGATCATCTCGGAGGCGGTGTAGCCCGTCTCCTCGAGAAGCTCGCGGCGGGCGGCGGCTTCGGTGTCCGTCTCCCCCGGCTCGAGCTTGCCGGCGGGGATCTCAAGAAGCACCGTATCGTACGGATAACGGAACTGCTCAACGAGAACGACCTCGCCTTTTTCGGTAACCGGCACGACGCACACCGCGCCGCATTTCCACACGACCTCGCGTGTACGCTCATCCCCCGTGGGGATACGGACGGTATCCTTCGTCAAATGGACGATCCTGCCGTTATACAGTTCCTCGCGGGCAACGAGCACCTCGCGCATTTCTTCGTTCGTCAGTTCTTTATCAAATTTCATAATTACCTCCGACGGTTCGATATACGTAATAATGGTATCATAACTAATGAAAAAAATCAAGGGGAAAGCACCCCGCGCGCGATATGAAAAAATATTTTTGAAAAACTCTTGCAAAACGGAAAAATCCGTGATATACTATGTTACAGTAAGAATACGGTTTATGAAAAGGAGAGTGGGAAATCCCCACTCTCCGTTTTTGTGAATCGCACGAATACAAAAAGCGAGGTACGCTATGAGTGAACAAAACGGCACTCTCCGCCCCCGTCCGAAGAATATCGCCGAGCGGGTCAGAGAGCTGCTTTTCCCCGTAGTGCTCGAGGCTGAGTGCTATCTTTGGGACGTGGAATACGTCAAGGAAGGCGCGGAGATGATCCTGCGCGTTATCATCGACTCCAATGACGGAATCACCCTCACCGACTGCGAGCGCGTTACCCGCGCGATTGATCCGATCCTCGATGAGGCCGACCCGATCGAATGCTCCTATCGGCTCGAGGTAACCTCCCCCGGCGTGGAGCGCCCTCTCACCCGTCCCGATCATTTTGAAGCCTGCATCGGTGACACGGTAGAGGTCAAACTGTTCGCGCCCCTGAACGGCACGAAAACTCTCCGCGGCACGCTCACGGGCGCCGAGGACAAAGCATTCACGATCACCCTCGCCGACGAAAGCGAGATCACCATTCAGAAAAACGCGGCGGCGAAGGTCAAAACCGTGTTCGAGTGGTAACAAAAAACAGACATTATTCAGAATAAGGATATATAGCCATGAAAAAGACATCTGCAAAGACGAAAAAAGACACGGAAACGATGGGCGCGGAGCTCTTTACCGCGGTGGATCTTCTGGAATCGACCAAGGGTATTCCGAGAGAGTATATGCTCGAGAAGATCGAGGCGGCTCTCGTGAGCGCCTACAAGAAGGAAGAAGGCGCGCAAAACGTCCGCATCGCTCTTGATCCCGAAAAGAAAACGGTCCGCATGTTCGCACAGAAAACCGTCGTCGAAGAAGTGGAAAACGAAAAGGAGCAGATCACGCTCGCCGATGCACACGCGATCAGCCGCCGCTATGAGCTGGGCGACATCGTGGAGTTTGAGGTAAAGCCGAAAACGTTCGGCCGTCTCAGCGCGCAGACCGCAAAGCAGGTGATCATTCAGGGCATCCGCGAAGCGGAGCACTCCAACATCGTCCGTGAGTACGATAAAAAGCGCGAGGAGGTCATCTCCGCCACCGTTACGAAGGTAAACGACAACTCCGGCGACATCGTCGTCGATACGGGCACGAGCGAAGCAGTTCTTCTCCGCTCCGAGCAGCTCCCCTCCGACGCCTTCGCCGTAGGCGATCACCTGAAGGTATTCGTTACCGAGGTCAATCACGATACGGAAAAGCGCGGACCTGTCGTCACGCTCTCCCGTACGCATCCGGGTCTCGTGAAGAGACTGCTCGAACTCGTCGTTCCCGAGATTCAGGACGGCGTGGTGCTCATCAAGGGCATCTCCCGTGAGGCCGGCTCCCGCACGAAGGTTGCCGTTCTCTCCCGCGACGCGGACGTAGACGCCGTCGGCGCCTGCATCGGCGCGAAGGGTATGCGTATCGCCGAGATCGTAGAGGAACTGAACGGTGAGAAGATCGACGTCGTTCTCTTCTCCGAGAAGCCCGAGGAATACATCGCCGCCGCACTCTCCCCCGCCAAGATCCGCGACGTGGAATTTGACGGCGAACGCAGTGCGAAGATCTGGGTAGACAGCGATCAGCTTTCTCTCGCGATCGGTAAAGAGGGCCAGAACGCCCGCCTTGCCGCCAAGCTGACCGGCTACAAGATCGACATCAAGGGGCGCAAATAATGAGCGCACAGCAAAGAAAAATCCCCGAGCGCCGCTGCTCCGGCTGCGGAGGCTCGTTCCCGAAGCGGGATCTCTTGCGGGTCGTCCGCGATCCTGAGGGGAACGTCTCCCTCGACTTCACCGGTAAAAAATCCGGCCGCGGCGCGTACGTCTGCAAAAAGCTCGCCTGCTTCAAAAAAGCACGCAAGGCAGGACGGTTTGCCTCCTCCCTTGAGGTCGCCATTCCGGAAGAACTTCTGGACGTGATGGAAAGCGAGATCCGCCTCGCCGAATCCGAAGCGGCAGACGACCGATGAACAACGATAAGAACAAAGCCGCGAACAACGCGGCAAACGATACAAACACGGAGGGCGTTGACATCGCCCGTCTGGCGTCCATGATCGGACTGTGCCGGCGCGCAGGACGGCTCGGATGCGGCACCGATAACGTAACGGGTGCTTTGAAAACAGGCGGCGTATATCTCGTTCTCCTCGCAAGTGATCCCTCCGAGCGCACAAGGAAGGTCGTAACGGATAAGTGCACCTTCCGCTGTGTTCCTCTCATTGAGATCCCTCTCAAAAAGGAACAGCTCGGCGCGGCGTGCGGTATGGCGGAGCTTTCCGCCTGCGCCGTTACGGATCCGAATTTTGCCTCCGCGATCACGGCCCTCGCCGAACGCCGCTGATCTTTCAACCGAACGCCACCCGCACAACTCCAAAGGAAAGGGCCCCTCATCGGGCAGGGTACAAAGAGATGGCACAAACTTCTATGTTCAAGGTCAATCAGCTCGCAAAAGACCTCGGAATGAAAAACAAGGAGCTTCTGACGAAGATCGAGGCTTCCGGCATTACTGTAAAATCGTATATGGCTACTCTTGAGCCCGAGGACTTCAACCTGTTCTTCGACGAGTTGACGCGGGACCATCAGATCAAAAAGCTTGACGACTATCTCGCGGGTAAGACGGGAATCAAACGCCACGCAAAGCCCGCAGAAGAAAAGCCCGTCGAGGTAAAGGCTGAGGAGAAGCCGGCACCGAAGACGGAGGAGAAGCCCGCACCGAAGGCAGAGGAAAAACCGGCAGTAAAAGCCGATCCGAAGCCCGAGGCGGAACCTCAGCCGAAGCCGGAAGAAAAGCCCGCCGCAAAGACCCAGCCGAAGGTCGAGCCGAAAACCGAAGTGAAGCCCGAGCAGAAGCCGGCGGACACCCGTCCGCAGACACCGCCGCAGGGCGGCCTGCGTCCGAACACGAACGGTCAGCAACAGAATGGCTTCCGTCCGAACACGAACGGTCAGCAGCAGAATGGCTTCCGTCCGAACAACAATAACAACAATACCGCGCGGACTCCCTTCGTGCCCACGCAGCCGCCGAAGCCGAAGGCACCGCAGCAGCCGACCGTCGAAAGAAAGCGCACGGGCAACACCCGCGTTATCGACACGCGCACGACGAACGTCGATCTCTCGAAGTACGACGAGCGTCTCGATAAGTTCGTAACCGATCGCCAGACGGAAAACGCCGTCAGCAAGCAAAAGCTGAAAAAGCAGAACACCCGCGATTTCCGCTCCGCGAAGAACCGCGACAAGGAGCGCCTCGCTATGGAGAAACTCCGCAAGGAGAATCTCGAAAAACTCAAAAAGATGCCCGTGAAGGTAACGATCCCCGACGAGATCACCGTCGGCGAGCTTGCCTCCCGCCTTAAGAAGACCGCCGCCGAGGTCATCAAGAAAATGATGATGATGGGTATGATGGCTACGGTCAATCAGGTGCTCGATTACGACACCGCGTATCTCGTCGCCGACGAATTCGGCGCGAAAATCACAAAGGAAGTCGTCGTTACGATCGAGGAACGCCTCTTCAACGAAGAAGAGGACGCATCCGACGATCTCGTACCGCGCGCACCGATCGTATGCGTAATGGGACACGTTGACCACGGTAAAACCTCCCTTCTCGACGCGATCCGCCACACGAACGTAACCTCCGGCGAGGCTGGCGGCATCACACAGGCTATCGGTGCTTACCGCGTAAATATTGACGGCAAGGATCTGACGTTCCTTGATACGCCCGGTCACGAGGCATTCACTGCCATGCGTGCCCGCGGTGCGCAGGCTACCGATATCGCAATCCTCGTCGTCGCCGCCGATGACGGCATCATGCCGCAGACGGTCGAGGCGATTAACCACGCAAAGGCTGCCGGCATCGATGTAATCGTTGCCGTGAACAAGATGGATAAGCCGCAGGCGAATCCCGACACGGTCAAAAATCAGCTCACGAACTACGGTCTTGTGCCCGAGGAATGGGGCGGCGACACGATCTGCGTGCCCGTATCCGCACTGACCGGCATGGGTATCGAGGACCTTCTTGAAAACGTTCTTCTCGTTGCCGAGATGAAGGAACTGAAGGCAAATCCGAAGCGCCGTGCGAAGGGTATCGTTATCGAAGCGAAGCTTGACAAGGGCCGCGGTCCGGTTGCCACCGTGATCGTACAGACCGGTACGCTCCGCGAGGGTGATATCGTGATCGCCGGCACCGCCGTCGGTCGCGTACGCGCCATGCTGAACGAGCGCGGCGAGCACCTGAAGGAAGCCGGCCCGTCCGTTCCCGTTGAGATCGTAGGTCTTGCGGAGGTACCGCAGTCGGGCGACGAATTCAACGCCGTTGAGGACGAAAGAATGGCAAGAACGCTTGCCGATCAGCGCCGCGAGAAGGCGCGCAACGATGCTCTCAACGCCGCCGCCAAGGTAAATCTGGACGATCTGTTCAGCCAGATCAAGGACGGCGCGAAGGAACTCAACATCATCGTAAAGGCAGACGTCGGCGGCTCGGTAGAAGCCGTTCGCGCATCGCTTGAAAAGCTGACGAACGAAGAAGTCAAGGTGAAGGTCATCCACGGTGCCGTCGGCGGCATCACGGAGAGCGACGTCATGCTGGCGTCCTCCTCCAACGCGATCATCGTAGGCTTCAACGTCCGCCCCGACAAGAGCGCCGCCGACAAGGCAGAGCGCGAGAACGTAGACGTCCGCACCTACCGCATCATTTACGAGTGCATCGAGGAGATCGAGGCGGCTATGAAGGGTATGCTTGCGCCCACGTTCAAAGAAGTCGTCCTCGGCCGCGCCGAGGTTCGCCAGACGATCCGCGTACCCAATATCGGCACGATCGCGGGCTCCTATATCACCGACGGTAAGGTTACCCGTCAGAGCCAGATCCGCATCGTGCGCGACGGCGTCGTGATCTTCGAAGACAAGATCTCCTCGCTCCGCCGCTTCAAGGACGACGTAAAGGAAGTAGCCGAAGGCTACGAGTGCGGTATCGGCCTCGATAAATACGGCGACATCCACATCGGCGATATTCTCGAAGCCTTCGTTATGGAAGAAGTCGCTCGCTGATCCTTTAAAAAATGAATCGGGCAGCACTGCCGGACAAAACACGGAAAGGAGAAAATCATGGTTTTTTCAAGTCTTGAATTTCTGTTTCTGTATTTTGCGGCAGTGCTGCTTCTGTATTTTCTCACCCCCACACGGTATCGGAATTGGACGCTCTTTTTAACGAGCCTCGTTTTCTACGGCTGGGGTGAACCGAAATACGTTTTTCTCATGCTGTTCACCATCGCCGCCGATTACGGCTTCGGCCTTCTCGTGGGCAAATACCGCGACACGGACAAAACACGGGCGAGGATTTTCCTCGCCGCCGCGGTCGTTCTCAATCTTCTGATCCTCGGATACTTCAAATATTTCAATTTCTTTATGGAATCGTTTACCGCCGTCTCGGGTATTCCGATCACCGTTATCAAGGTGGCACTCCCCGTCGGCATCTCTTTTTATACGTTTCAGGCGCTCTCCTACGTCATCGACGTATACCGCGCCGACGCGCCCGCACAGCGGGATTTCGTGGCGTTCGGCACGTACGTAACGCTCTTCCCGCAGCTGATCGCGGGGCCTATCGTCCGCTACAAGGACGTGGACGATCAGCTGAAAGAACGCACGCACTCGACGGCGCTCTTTGCCTCGGGCATCCGCACGTTTATTTCCGGCATGGCAAAAAAAGTTCTCCTTGCGAACGCGGCGGGCGAGGTATGGACAAGACTCTCCGGCGCCTCGGAGATCTCCGTTTTGGGCGCGTGGCTCGGGCTTATCCTCTTTACGTTCCAGATCTATTTCGACTTCTCCGGCTATTCCGATATGGCAATCGGTCTTGGCAAAATGATGGGATTCTCCTTCCGGGAGAATTTCTTCTACCCTTACATGGCAGTCTCCGTCACGGATTTCTGGCGGCGTTGGCACATCTCCCTCTCCACCTGGTTCCGTGAGTACGTATATATTCCTCTCGGCGGCAACCGTGCGGGTCGTGGACGGCAGATCGTAAACCTCCTCATCGTATGGCTGTGCACAGGATTTTGGCACGGCGCATCGTGGAACTTCGTTCTGTGGGGGCTTTACTACTTTATCCTGCAGGCCGCCGAAAAGATGTTCCTTTTGAAACTTCTCGAAAAGCTCCCCCGATTCATCGGGCGGATCTACACGCTCACCGCTGTGGTATTCGGCTGGTGGCTCTTCGTCTTTGACGATTTCTCGCGTGGGCTCACCTACCTTGCCGCTATGTTCGGCGGCAGCCACGCGACGGGCTTTGTCGACGGCGCGGGCCTACTTGATCTTTCCTCGACGGCGGTCCTTCTCGTGATTCTCGCGATCGCCTCGACGCCGTACCCGCGCACGATCTTCTACAAGCTCTGGGAGAAAAGCGATGGGATCACGCGCACCGTATCGACGGTACTCTGTGCCGTAGGATTCGTTTTGTGTGTCGCGTCGCTTGTGAATTCTTCCTTCAATCCGTTCCTCTATTTCCGATTCTAAGGAGGTGAAGCCCCGTGGCTGACAAAAACGAGAAAAAACTGCCCGTCGCCGACCGAGAAGCCGCGCGGCTTCTCGCCATACAGACGAATGAGACAAAGCACCGACGGGCGGGAGATCTCACGCTTATCGCGCTCTTTCTCTCGGCGATTTTCACCTTTGCCGTTCTCTTTTGGGCGCTCCCCGACCGCGCCGTTTCCGAAACGGAGAACCGCGATCTCACCCTTCTCCCGAAATTCACGGCAGAGCGCCTTCTCGAAGGAAAATACACCTCCGAAATCGCCGATTACATGGCGGATCAATTTCCCGCGCGCGATTTTTTCGTGACGGTGAGCGCACTTTGGGACCGTGTTCTCCTGAGAGGTGCGCACAACGGGATCCTCTTCGGCGAGGACGGCACCCTGATCCCGCAGGACGGCATACCGAACACGGGCAATATAAAAACGAATCTCGAAGCGATCGACGCGTTCGCCGCGTACTGCAAGGCGCGCGGCATCCCGACGCTCACGGCGATCACGGGACGGACGGCGGACGTGCTTTCTCACACGCTCCCCGATTATTACGGCGAATACAGCGATCGCCTGTGGGCGGCGCTTGACGAGGCCGCATCGGTGTATGAGAATGCGAATCTGCTCCTTCTCTCCGAGCCGCTCAAACGGCGCGCCGAGGCGGGTGAGTACGTCTACTACCGCAC
Organism: Eubacteriales bacterium; assembly: GCA_045611685.1. GTDB lineage: Bacteria > Bacillota > Clostridia > Oscillospirales > CAG-272 > SIG701. The sequence continues at coordinate 22,009 of JAZKXO010000026.1, forward strand.
GGATCACCACTGGACGACGCTCGGTGCGTTCTACGGCGCGACGGAGATCCTCTCGGCTTTGGGGAAAGACAGCCTCCCCCTCACCGCGTACACGCGCGAGGTCGTGAGTGAATCGTTCACGGGCACGGCGTGGTCGACCTCGGGCGCGTTCTGGACGGCGCCCGACACGATGGAATTCTTCCGCTACGAGGGCGACGGGGATTTCACGACGGCGATCGCGGATAACGGCACGTCCTTTGAGGGATTCTACGACCGCTCCTATCTTACGAAGAAGGACAAGTACTCGGCGTTCATCGGCGGCAATCACGGACTTATGACGGTAACGAAGAACGGCGGGACGGATCGCCCGACAATGCTTCTTCTGAAGGACAGCTTTGCCCACGCCGCCGTTCCGTTTTTAGCCGAACAGTTCGATCTTGTGATCGTCGATCTCCGCTATTATAAAAAGCTCCCCGTCGATTTGCCGGACGAATACGGCATCGACACGGTTCTGTTTCTCTATAACGCCGACACGCTGACCGCGTCGGCATCCCAGCGGCTTCTGACCGCGGGACTTGAGAAGTAAGCACGGGGGGGGATGCGGGTGACGAAGTCCCCCGTTTATATCAACCGTTCCCACGCGAGGGAGCGTTGGTGTATTTAGCTGTCACTCAACATATAGTATTTCAGACTTGCTTGCCGCTTTTCTTTGATACCACAGGCACAAAGAAAAGTTAACAAAAGAAATGCCGTCTCCCTGCCGGGGGGCGCAGGTCTGCGCGTCCTGCACTGCGCAAGGGGACAAGTCCCCTTGATCCCACACTTTAAATTCACTTCTTTGCGAGGGTTACTATGCCAAAGAAAACACCGGAATACAACGATCAATCCATCACTATGCTGAAGGGCGCGGATCGCGTGCGCAAACGCCCCGCGGTCATTTTCGGCTCGGACGGACTGGAAGGATGCGAGCACTCGTATTTCGAGATCCTTTCGAACGCCGTAGATGAAGCACGCGAGGGCTACGGCGACGTGATCACCACGACCGTTTTCGCCGATCGCTCCATCCAGGTGGACGATCTCGGGCGCGGCGTTCCGCTCGACTACAACGAGACGGAGGGTCGCTACAACTGGGAACTCGTGTACTGTGAGTTGTACGCGGGCGGCAAATACGCGAACAACGCTGCGGGGGCGGCGTACGAATTCTCCCTCGGTCTCAATGGACTTGGTGCCTGCGCCACGCAGTACGCAAGCGAATACATGGACGTATACTCCTACGCGGGCGGCGTCGTCTCCTCGATCCATTTCGAGAAGGGCGCACCCGTATCGGAACTCGTAAAAGAGCCGATCCCGAAGAAATCCGAGCGCAAATCGGGCACGACGGTCAAATGGCGTCCCGATCTCGAGGTCTTCACCGACACGGCGATCCCGCGTGCGTTCTTCGCCGAAACACTCAAAAAGCAGGCAGTTGTGAACGCGGGGCTTACGTTCGTTCTCCGTTTTGAGGAGGCAGACGGCACGTTCTCCGAGGAGAAATTCCTCTATGCACGCGGCATCACCGATTACGTGGAGGAGATCGCGGGCGACACCGCGATGACGGAGCCGGTGCTCTGGAAACTCGAAACGAAGGGCCGTGACCGCGACGACAAGGACGAATACCGTCTGAAGGCGGAGATCACGTTCTGCATTTCGAGCAAGGTGAACATGCTCGAATACTACCACAACTCCAGTTTTCTGGAGCACGGCGGATCGCCTGCCGACGCGGTACGTCTCGGATTTACAAACGCGGTGGACAAAAAGCTGAAATCCGCCGACAAATACAAGAAAAACGAAGCGAAGATCCAGTTCCAGGACATCGAAGACTGTCTCATTCTCGTAACGAACAGTTTTTCGACGCAGACATCCTACGCAAACCAGACGAAAAAAGCGATCACCAACACCTTTATTAAGGAAGCGATGACCGCGTTTATCAAAGAACAGCTCGAGATCTACTTCCTCGAGCACCCCGTCGAGGGCGAGAAATTCCTCTCCCAGGTGCTCATCAACAAGCGCTCCCGTGAGAGCGCGGAGAGCACCCGCTTGAATCTCAAAAAGCAGTTGTCCGTCTCGGGCGGCGGCGATCCGACGAAATCGGTGGAGAAATTCGTTTCCTGCCGCTCGAAGGATCCCGCGAAGCGCGAACTCTACATCGTGGAGGGAGACTCGGCGCTCACGTCGGTCAAACTCGCGCGCGATGCGGAATTCCAGGCGATCATCCCCGTGCGCGGAAAAACGCTCAACTGTCTGAAAAGCACGTACGAGCGCATTTTCAAAAGCGAGATCATCGTGGATCTCTTGAAAGTCATCGGTTGCGGCGTGGAGCTGAAGGGCAAAATCAAAGGCGACACCGTGCCGTTTGATCTCGCGTCACTCAAATGGTCGAAGATCATCTTCTGTACGGATGCGGACGAGGATGGCTTCCAGATCCGCACGCTTCTTCTGACGATCTTCTACCGCCTGTTGCCGACGCTCATCGAGGAGGGCAAGATCTACATCGCGGAATCGCCGCTCTTTGAGATCACGACGAAGGACGAAACGCTCTTCGCGTACAACGAGCCGGAAAAGGCACAGATCGTCGCACGGCTCGAAGCGGAGAAGAAGAAATACACGCTCCAGCGCTCGAAAGGTCTCGGCGAGAACGAGCCGGGCATGATGGCGAAAACGACGATGAATCCGGCGACGCGCCGACTCATCCGCGTAAATCCCGCGGATGCGGAAGAGACTGCGCGTATTTTCGAGACGCTTCTCGGCGACGATCTGCCTGCCAGAAAGGAATTCATCACGAAATACGGCGCACAGTACTGGGCAGACGCAGATATATAATAATGGGGGTGCGGGGGTCGAAGGCCCCCGCACAAAATTACCGAAAAGGAGACGAACGATGGATCACTTCGAATTGGTATCCGAATACACCCCCACGGGCGACCAGCCCGAGGCGATCGACGCGCTCGTCTCCGGTGTAGAATCGGGTATGCGGATGCAGACGCTGCTCGGCGTTACGGGCTCGGGCAAAACGTTCACGATGGCAAACGTGATCGCACGGCTGAACCGGCCGACGCTCGTGCTCGCCCACAATAAGACGCTCGCGGCACAGCTCTGCACGGAATTCCGCGAGTTCTTCCCGAACAATGCCGTCGAATATTTCGTTTCCTACTACGACTACTACCAGCCCGAGGCGTACATGCCCGGCCGGGATATGTATATTGAAAAGGACGCACTCATTAACGAGGAGATCGATAAACTCCGCCACAGCGCGACGAGCGCACTGTTTGAGAGGCGCGACGTGATCGTCGTGGCGAGCGTTTCGTGCATCTACTCCCTCGGCTCGCCCGAGGAATACAAGGCGCAGGTTACGGCGCTCCGCCCGGGTATGGCAATCTCCCGCGACGAGCTCGTCCGCCATCTCGTGGACATCCAGTACGATCGCAACGACGTCGGATTTTCGCGCGGCAAATTCCGTATTCGCGGCGATACCGTGGAGATCTTCCCGTCGGGGTCGAGCGACCGCGCCTTGCGCGTGGAATTTTTCGGTGACGAGATCGACCGCGTGTCCGAGATCAATCCGCTGACGGGCGGCGTGCTGCTCGATCTGACGTATGCGGCGGTCTATCCCGCGAATCACTACGTCATCTCGCCCGAGAGCCGCGAGCCCGCCTACGCGCGGATCGAAGAGGAGCTCGCCGAGCGCGTCGAATATTTCAAGAGTGAAAACAAGCTGATCGAGGCACAAAGGATCGAGGAACGCACGAAGTACGATCTGGAGATGCTCCGTGAGATCGGCTACTGCTCCGGTATTGAAAACTATTCCGGTGTGTTCGCCGGCCGCGCGCCGGGCGAGACGCCGTACACGCTGCTTGACTATTTCCCCCGTGATTTTCTTATGATCGTGGACGAGAGCCACGCCACGCTCCCGCAGGTACGGGGCATGAGCGGCGGCGACCGCGCGCGCAAGGAAAACCTCGTACAGTACGGATTCCGTCTGCCGTCGGCGTTTGACAACCGCCCTCTCCGCTTTGAGGAATTCGAAGAAAAGATCGGGCAGGCGATCTTCCTCTCGGCGACGCCGGGGGATTACGAAAGAGAGCACTCCTCCCAAATTGCCGAGCAGCTGATCCGCCCGACGGGTCTTCTCGATCCCGAGATCGAGGTGCGCCCCGTGGAAACGCAGATCGACGATCTGACGGGCGAGATCAGAGAGCGCATCGCACGCGGCGAGCGCGTGCTCGTAACGACGCTTACGAAAAAGATGGCGGAGGACCTGACGGAATATCTGGACGAACAGGAGATCCGCGTAAAATATATCCACCACGACGTGGAAACAATGGAACGTATGGAGCTGCTCCGCGATCTCCGTACGGGCGCGTACGACGTGCTCGTGGGCATCAATCTGCTCCGTGAGGGACTGGATCTGCCGGAGGTAACGCTCGTGGCGATCCTCGACGCGGACAAGGAAGGCTTCCTCCGCAGTGAAACGTCGCTCATCCAGACAATCGGCCGCGCAGCCCGTAACGTAGGCGGCAAGGTCATCCTCTACGCGGACACCGAGACGCGATCGATGAAAGCGGCGATCTACGAAACGGAGCGCCGCCGCCGGATACAGAAGGCGTACAACGAAAAGCATGGCATCACGCCGAAAACGGTCGAAAAAGGCATCCGCGAGCTGATCGCGATCGGCACGTCGGAGGAAAACAAAAAACGGCTGGAAAAGAGAAAGCGCGGCGGCGATCCCATAAAACAATCCGCGATGAGCAAGGAAGCGCGCATCGCCGATCTGACCGAGCAGATGAAGAAAGCGGCGAAGGAGCTTCGCTTCGAGGAAGCGGCATATCTCCGAGACAAGATCAAGGAACTGTCTTTGACGAAATAATCGGCGCCATGGGGTGTCCCCCTTTGAGCATAGAGGCGTACCCATTCCGACTTGCGCGTTCGCGCGGCTTTGAGACATCCGCCCGACGAAGCGATCCCTCCGCGCGTAAAAGAAGATTTACGTGGGGGTGCAAGCACCCCCACTCCCCCTATAGGAGTGAACTATGAACGAAATCATCCTCCGCGGTGCGCGGATGCATAACCTCAAAAATATAGACGTAACGATCCCACGGGACAAGCTCGTGGTGTTCACGGGACTTTCCGGCTCGGGAAAATCCTCCCTCGCGTTCGACACGCTGTACGCAGAGGGACACCGCCGATTCGTGGAATCGTTGTCCTCGTATGCCCGCATGTTCTTAGGGCAGCTCGACAAGCCGGACGTCGATTCCATCGAGGGGCTCTCCCCCGCGATCTCCATCGACCAGAAAACGACGAGCAAAAACCCCCGTTCCACCGTCGGCACGGTAACGGAGATCCACGATTACCTGCGCCTTCTCTACGCGCGGCTCGGCGTGCCGCACTGCCCGATCTGCGGACGGGCGATCCGTCAGTCCTCCGTGGATGAAATCCTCGATTCCATCATGTCGATGGAGGAGGGCACGCGGTTTCTCGTTGTTTCCCCCCTCGTCCGCGGCAAAAAGGGACGGCACGAAAAGGTCTTCGCCGACGCGATCAAAAACGGATTCGTCCGCGCACGCGTGGACGGCGTCGTTTCCGATATCGTCGAGGACATGGGTCTTGACAAAAACAAAAAACACACGATCGAGCTGGTCGTCGACCGCCTCGTTCTCAGGGAGGATATCCGCTCGCGACTGTCCGACTCCGTCGAGACGGCACTCAGGCAAAGCGGCGGCGATCTCGTGATCGTGACCGTCCCCCGCGAGGGGGATGCGACCGAGATCGCGTACTCCACGAACTACGCCTGCCCCGAGCACGGCGGATCGTTCGGCGTACTTGAGCCGCGGCTGTTCTCCTTCAACAATCCGTTCGGCGCGTGCCCGCACTGCCTCGGCATCGGCGTGCTCCGCACCGTATCGCCTGAGAAAATCATGCCCGATCCGTCGCTTTCCCTCTCCGAGGGCGGCATCGCGGTCAACGGCTTCAAGACGGTAACGCCCGATTCGTGGAACGGACCGCTCATCATGGCGGTGGGGCGTGAGCACGGTTTTACGATCGATCAGCCGCTCGATTCGTTCTCCGAGGAAGCGATGCACGCTCTTTTGTGGGGAACGGGAGACGAACTGTACGACGTCGTACGCAGTTTCGGCAACGCCTCCAAGCGGCAGTTTGCCAAGTGGGAGGGCGTGATCCCGATCATCAACACCCGCGTGAATATGAACTCCTCCGAGGCGGATTACTACGAAGCGTTTATGGACGAGACGGACTGCCCCGAATGCGGCGGGCGGCGGCTCAATCCCTCCGCTTTATCCGTTACCGTGGGCGGCATGGATATTTCCTCCCTCTCCGCGCTCTCGATCAAGGACGCGCTCGATTTTCTCGAAAATCTCACCTTCACCGAAACGGAACAGGTGATCGCGCGCGAGATCATGAAAGAGCTCAGGGCCCGCCTTTCGTTCCTATTGAACGTCGGGCTTGAATACCTGACGCTCTCCCGCCGCGCGGGCACGCTCTCCGGCGGCGAGGCACAGCGCATCCGTCTCGCCACGCAGATCGGCTCGGCGCTCACCGGCGTGATGTACGTTCTTGACGAGCCGTCGATCGGACTGCACCAACGGGACAACAGCCGCCTGATCGGTACGCTCAAGCACCTCAGAGATCTCGGCAACACCGTTCTCGTCGTGGAGCACGACGAGGAGACGATGGAATCCGCCGACTGCATCGTGGACATCGGTCCCGGTGCGGGCATCCACGGCGGCGAACTCGTCGCGATCGGCACGCCCCGTGAGATCATGGCGTGCAAACAGTCCGTCACGGGTGCGTATCTCTCCGGCCGTCGAAAAATCGCCGTGCCGACGGAGCGTCGGGCGGGCAACGGGAAATCGCTGACGGTGTACGGCGCACAGCTGCACAATCTCAAAAACATCGACGTTACGATCCCGCTCGGCTGTTTCGTTGCCGTAACGGGCGTGTCGGGCTCGGGCAAATCCTCGCTCGTGAACGGGATCCTGTACCCCGTTCTCGCCAAAAAACTGAACCGTGCCGTAACGACGGCGGGTAAACACCGTACAATCGAGGGCATCGAAGCGCTCGACAAGGTGATCGCTATCGACCAAAGCCCGATCGGGCGGACGCCCCGATCGAATCCGGCGACGTACACGGGACTGTTTGGCGATATCCGCGATCTGTTTGCGAAAACGCCCGCGGCAAAAATGCGCGGCTACGCGCCCGGCCGATTCAGCTTCAATACGAAGGGCGGTCGGTGCGAGGCGTGCGAGGGCGACGGCGTAAAGTGCATTGAGATGCATTTTCTCCCCGACGTGTACGTTACATGCGACGTGTGCCACGGCGCGCGCTACAACCGCGACACGCTGGAGGTAAAATACAAGGGCAAGAGCATCGCGGACGTTCTCGATATGTCGGCGGAGGAGGCGTGCGAGTTTTTCGCGGATATTCCGAGAATCGGCAACCGCATCAAGACGATCTGCGACGTGGGACTCGGCTACGTGAAACTCGGACAGCCGGCGACCACCCTCTCGGGCGGCGAGGCACAGCGTGTAAAACTCGCGACGGAGCTCTCCAAACGCTCGACCGGACGGACGTTCTACGTCCTCGACGAGCCGACGACGGGACTGCACTCCGCGGACGTGGAGAAGCTGATCTCTATTCTCGGCCGTCTCGTGGATGCGGGAAACACGGTTCTCGTGATCGAGCACAATCTGGACGTCATCAAGGTCGCGGATCACATTATTGATATGGGACCCGAGGGCGGCGACGGCGGCGGTACGGTGATTGCCACGGGCACGCCCGAACAGATCGCCGCGTGCGAGCACTCGTACACGGGGCAGTTCCTCCGTGGAAAGCTGGGAATGTGATAAATGGGGGCGCTGCCGCAATCCCCGCAAAGGGACTTTTGAAAAAGTCCCTTTGAATCCTCAAAACTTTTAAACCTATAAAAAAATCACGTCTGTGCAAAAATTCCGCATAGACGTGATTTTGTTTTTTGAAGTTTTTGGGCTGAGGATTTTCCGGGTTTCTATTGAATCTCACTCTGTTTTGTGATATACTATCCTTGCTACACAATCTAATATTCAACCTTATTTGTGGGAAACTACCTTGGTAAAAGGTGTTTTCTCTCTTTGCTCATACCTATAGATAGGCAGAGCTTGTGTCGCAACAATGAGGGGAACGCTTTTTCGGTGCGTTCCTTATTGGGGCGCACTTTTTTATTTTAACCGTATATCTTTAGCAGAAGGTGATAAAATGACGAGCACGGGGATTTTCCGGTTTTCTATTGAAAATTCCTTCGTTTTATGATATACTATCCTTGCTACACAATCTAATATTCAACCTTATTTGTGGGAAACTACCTTGGTAAAAGGTGTTTCTCTTTTCCTCATACCCACAAAAGGTTGAGATTGTGTAGCAACAATGAGGGGAACGCTTTTTCGGTGCGCTCCTTATTGGGGCGCACTTTTTTATTTTAACCGTATATCTTTAGCAGAAGGTGATAAAATGACGAGCACGGGGATTTTCCGGTTTTCTATTGAAACTCCCTTCGTTTTGTGATATACTATCCTTGCGGCACAATTTCATATTTTTGATTCTATTTAGGGAAACTACCTTGGCAAAAGGTGCTTTCTCTCTTTACTCATCCCTAAATGGAATCGAGATTGTGTCGCAACAATGAGGGAATTCACTTTTTCGGTGCGTTCCTTATTGGGGCGCACTTTTTTATTTTAACCGTATAACTTTAACAGAAGGTGATAAAAATGACCCGCCAGGAGCTTGCACACATTTCAAACATACTGCGTTTATCATGGGCTGCCATATACACATGCAGCAAAAATAAGGATTCAATCGGGGAGGAGCTCTTTGAAGCGATCACCGATCCGTTGACGGAAATTTTGGAGCAGATCGTGGAGTTGGCAAAGCAACCGATCGACGACATATAAAGAAAACAAAAAATCACGTCTGTGCGTAATTTGGTGCACAAACGTGATTTTTATTTTTGTATAAAAGTTTTTGGGGGCTGGGGGCTTTTTTCAAAAAGCCCCCAGGTCGTATCTCTCTTACTTGTAGAGCTCGACGAACTTGGTGAGACGCTCGTACTTAGCCTTTGCGTTGGCATCAGCCTGTGCGAACAGTTCTTCTGCTCTCTCCGGGAATGCCTGCATGAGGCGGCTGTAACGGTTCTCGCTCTTGATGAACTCGATATAGTCGCCGGTAGGCTCCTTGGAGTCGAGGGAGAAGGGATTCTTGCCCTCGGCCTTCAGTGCCGGATTGAAGCGGAACATCTGCCAGTAGCCTGCCTCAACGGCACGCTTCATCTCGAGCTGGCAGTTCTGCATCGTGCCCTTGATGCCATGCATCTCACACGGAGCGTAGCCGATGATGATGGACGGACCGTTGTATGCCTCAGCCTCGGTGAGTGCCTTGAGCAGCAGATTCATATCCGCGCCCATAGCAACCTGTGCAACGTATACGTAGCCGTAGGACATAGCGATCTCGGCGAGGTTCTTCTTGCCGATTGCCTTACCTGCTGCTGCGAACTGTGCAACCTGACCGATGTTGGAAGCCTTCGATGCCTGACCGCCGGTATTGGAGTAAACCTCGGTATCGAATACCATGATGTTTACGTCCTCGCCGGAAGCGATTACGTGGTCAAGACCGCCAAATCCGATGTCGTAAGCCCAACCGTCGCCACCGAAGATCCATACGGACTTCTTAGCGAGGTAGGTCTTCTCAGCGAGGATCTGCGGAGCGATCGGGCAGCCCTGTGCGGCAGCCTTCTCGAGCTCGACGATGAGAGCCTCAGCGGCAGCGGTGTTCTCCTTGCCGTTGTCCTTCGTATCAAGGTAAGCCTTAGCAGCAGCCTTGAACTCGTCGGAAGCCTTGTCGGAAGCCATCATTTCCTCAACCATGCCGATCAGGCGGTTGCGGATTACCTTCTGGCCGAGGTACATACCGAGACCGTGCTCAGCGTTGTCCTCAAAGAGGGAGTTAGCCCATGCCGGACCGTGGCCGGTCTTGTTGTTTACGGTGTACGGAGTAGCCGGTGCGGAGCCGCCCCAGATGGACGAGCAACCGGTTGCGTTGGAGATGTACATTCTCTCACCGAACAGCTGGGTGATGAGACGTGCGTAAGAAGTCTCGGCACAGCCTGCGCAGGAGCCGGAGAACTCAAGCAGCGGCTGCTTGAACTGGCTTCCCTTGACGGTGGTGTTGATAAGCTCGGGCTTCTCGGATACGTTTGCAACAGCGTAATCCCACGGAGCCTGCTGGTCTTCCTGCGTCTCGCGGAGAACCATACGGATAGCCTTCTTGTCGGTGCCGTCCTTCTCTGCCTTAGCAGTTACAGGGCAAGCCTTGACGCAGAGGGTACAACCCATACAATCCATCGGAGAGATTGCCATGGTGAACTTGTAGTTGGTCTTGAGAACCGGCTTCTCGGTGAACTTGGTGTTTGCGGGAGCGGCGGCTGCCTCCTCCTCGGTCATAGCGAACGGGCGGATGGTAGCGTGCGGGCAGACGAACGCACAGTTGTTACACTGGATGCAGTTCTCGGGGATCCACTCGGGAACGTATACGGCAACGCCGCGCTTCTCGGAAGCGGAGGAGCCCTGCGGGAACGTACCGTCTACGTAATCAGCGAATGCGGAAACGGGCAGAGAATCACCTGCCATAGCGTTTACGGGATTTACAACGGTGTTGACGAACTTGTCAAGATCGGCTCTCTTGGACTCGAATGCGGCCTTCGGCGCATCTGCACCTGCATTTGCCCATTCTGCGGGAACCTTTACCTCAACGTATGCGTCGGAGCCTGCATCGATAGCGGCGTAGTTGAGATCAACGATTGCCTGACCCTTCTTGATGTAGGACTTGTATGCAGCCTTCTTCATGTAGTCGATCGCCTCATCCTTCGGCAGGATATTAGCGAGGGAGAAGAATGCGGACTGCAGAACGGTGTTCTTAACCTTCGCGTTACCGATCTTCTTCGTTGCGATCGTGGTAGCGTCGATGGTGATGAACTTCACGTTATTCTTAGCGATGTAGGATTTCACGGATGCGGGGAGGTTCTCCTCGAGGCCTGCCATATCCCAAGCACAGTCAAGAAGGAACGTACCGCCCGGCTTTACGTCGGAGATCATGTCGTACTTCTTGAGGTAAGAAGAGTTGTGGCATGCAACGAAGTCAGCCTTGTTGATGTAGTAAGGAGACTTAATGGGCTGATCACCGAAGCGGAGGTGGGAGATGGTGATACCGGAAGTCTTCTTGGAGTCGTACTGGAAGTACGCCTGGATGTACTTATCGGTGTGGTCACCGATGATCTTGATGGAGTTCTTGTTTGCACCAACGGTACCGTCACCGCCGAGACCCCAGAACTTGCAGGCGATCGTGCCGGCAGCTGCGGTATCGGGAGCGGGCTTCTCCTCAAGGGACAGACCGGTTACGTCGTCGACGATACCGCTCGTGAAGTTTGCCTTCGGTGCATCCTTTGCCAGATTCTCGTATACGGCAAAGACGGAGGACGGCGGGGTATCCTTGGAGCCGAGACCGTAACGGCCGCCGACAACCTTGATGTCGCTTCTGCCGGTTACGTTGGGAGCCGCGATAACGTCGTGGTACAGAGGCTCACCGAGAGAACCGGGCTCCTTCGTACGGTCGAGAACTGCGATCTTCTTAACGGTCTCAGGAATAGCGGCAGCGAGCTTCTCAGCTACGAACGGACGGTACAGACGAACCTTTACAAGGCCGACCTTCTCGCCCTTTGCGAGCATGTAGTCGATTACTTCCTCTGCTACGTCGCAGATGGAGCCCATCGCGATGATTACCCGGTCAGCATCCGGTGCGCCGTAGTAGTTGAACAGCTCGTAGTTCGTGCCGATCTTCTCGTTAACCTGATGCATGTAATCCTCAACGATTGCCGGGAATGCATCGTAGTAGGGGTTGCACGCCTCACGGTGCTGGAAGAAGATGTCGCCGTTCTCGGCAGAGCCGCGGAGCACGGGGTGCTCGGGGTTCAGAGAACGTGCGCGGAATGCGGCGATCGCATCCTTGTCCACCATCTCTTTAAGTACGTCGTAGTCCCACGTCTCGATCTTCTGGATCTCGTGAGAGGTACGGAAGCCGTCGAAGAAGTTCAGAACCGGAACGCGGCCCTTGATCGTTGCGAGGTGTGCAACGGCGCCGAGGTCCATAACCTCCTGCGGGTTGGATTCAGCCATCATGGCAAAACCGGTCTGACGGCAAGCGTATACGTCAGAGTGATCGCCGAAGATGTTCAAAGCGTGAGAAGCCACGCAGCGTGCAGATACGTGGATAACGCAGGGGAGAAGCTCGCCCGCGATCTTATACATGTTGGGGATCATGAGAAGCAGACCCTGAGAAGCGGTATAGGTCGTGGTGAGTGCGCCGGCTGCAAGAGAACCGTGCACGGCACCTGCCGCACCTGCCTCAGACTGCATTTCGACAACCTTAACGGTGTCTCCCATAATGTTCTTCAGTCCGCCTGCAGACCAGGTATCGGTTACGTCTGCCATTACGGAAGAAGGAGTAATGGGGTAGATGGCAGCCACTTCGGTAAACGCATAGGAAGCATGCGCCGCCGCGGTGTTGCCGTCCATGGAAAGTTTCTTTCTTGCCATGTTTGGAAATCCTCCTAAAAAATATGTATATGACATGCGCGCAAAAATGCGCATCTTCATTCATCCTATATTATAACTCTGTTTTGCGCTTTTGTAAATATGATTTTGGTGATAAAAACGGAAAATTTTTCTTTTTTCGCTTGAAAAAGCAAACCTTTTCAATCTCCGCGCACGCGAACACTGATTTCGCCCGACGAAAGGGTATCGCTCGTGCCGTCGGGGAGACGGACGGCGAGCGTTCCGTCGTCGTTCACGCCGAGCGCCTCGGCGGGGTACTGCGTCCCACCGCGGTGGACGGTGATCGGAGAACCGATCACGAAACAGCGGCGGCGGTATTCGTCCATATAGGCGGTGTCCGTACCGATCGTTTCGTAAATGCGGAAGAACTGCGACAGAAACGCGGCGGCGATTTTCGCTCTGCCGTCGGGGATCGGCTCGTCGAGAAGCGCGCCCGCGATCTGTCGGATCTCTTCGGGGAATCCGCCGTCGGGCTCCGTTACGTTCACGCCGATGCCGAGGACGGCGTATTCGAGCCGTTCTCCGTCCGCCGAAAGGGCGGATTCCGTAAGGATTCCCGCGATCTTTTTGCCGCCAAGGTACAGATCGTTCACCCATTTGATAAGAGCGTCCTTGCCCGCAATCTCTCCGATCGCACGGGCGGCGGCGACCGCGGCGGCGGTCGTAATACGGATCGCCATCTCGGGGGCGAAATCGGGACGGAGCAGCACGCTTATGTAGAGCCCCGTGCCGCCGGGGGAATAAAAGGAGCGCCCCCGTCTTCCGCGTCCGTTCGTCTGGGCGGCGGCTATGAGCACCGTACCCGCGGGTGCGCCCGCGGCCGCGGCTTCTTTGAGCGCCGTATTCGTCGAGGGGACGGTGTCAAGAACGCTGAGGGCGGCGATGGGCAAGCCAAGGGGCAGATACTGTCTCACGCGCTCGGCTGTAAGGATATCGGCGGTGATCTCTCTCGTCATCGGTGTCATACCTCCGTTTTTGTCCGATAAAACACGCCTGTTTTTTGAAAAAATTCTTGCAATAAGGCGGTATTTGTGGTATTATATAAGTTGTATCATTATATCCCGAGAAGCCGTTTTGCGTTCTCGCCGAGGATCGCGTTCTTCTCCGCCGCCGAAAGCGGCAGAGCACGGATGAACGAAAGCGTTTTCAGGGGCGATCCCCACGGGCAGTCGGAGCCGAACAGGATCCGATCAGCGCCGTGCGCACGGATGAGGGACATCGCCGTCTCCGGCGTGATATACGAGCAAACGTAGGACAGATCAAAATACACGTTTCTGCCTGCCAGATGCTTTATCACCCCGTCGAACATACGGTTTCCGCCGCCGTGGGCGAAGACGATTTTGGCCCCCGTCGGCTCTCGACCGTCGTACACCGCATCGAGGAAGGTTGCCGCGCGGTCGGGCGGACAGTGCGTCACACCGCCGACGCCGTCATCGACACCCGCGTGCGTGATGAGAATGAGCCCGTGCGAAATCGCCGCCTTCGCGATACGGACGTACCGCTCGTCGTCGATCATCACGCCTTGATAATCCGGATGGATTTTGATGCCGCGCAGTCCGAGATCTGCGATTTTCGCGACGTGCGCCTCGATATCGTCGTCCTCGGGATGAATCCCGCCGAAGGAAAGAAGGCGGGGATATTCCCCGTGAAGCCGGGCGGCGCACTCGTTCACCGTCTGAAACTGCGAAGGCTTCGTGACGACCGGCAAAACAACGCCGAGATCCACGCCCGCTGCCGCTAACTTTTCTGCAAGGCCGCGTGCGGTGCCGTCCGTTTCGGGCACAAGTCCGCTTTTGGCGGCAAGCATTTCAATCGTTTTTTTTGCGATCGCATCGGGAAACTGATGCGTGTGAAAATCTATTATCATAAAAGAAAAACTCCTCTGCAAAAACTGCGTTACCGATATTATTGTACAACGGCTTCGCATCCAATGCAAGAGAAAATTATAAGCAAAATTTCAATTACCGAGAAACGGAGAGATCCATTATGCCGATTACCGATTTTCTGGAAAGAAACGCACGCCTCTATCCAACCGAGGCGGCCTTGACCGAGATCACCCCGCAAAACCAGCCCGAGCGGCAGGTAACGTGGCGGGAATATAATCTGATTGAGACGGCGGAAGGCAAGGAATACCGCCGCGAGATCACCTGGCGGCAGTTTGACACGTACGCAAACCGTTTTGCGAATCTTCTCATGACGCGCGGCGTGAAAAAGGGCGATAAGGTCGCCATTCTTCTTATGAACTGCATTGAATGGCTGCCGGTCTATTTCGGCATTCTCAAGACGGGCGCTCTGGCGGTGCCGATGAACTACCGCTACGCCTCCGAGGAGATCCTCTACTGCGCCGATCTTGCCGACTGCTCCATGATGATCTTCGGCCCCGAATTCACCGAGCGCATAACGGCGGTGAAAGAGCAGATGACCGGCGTGACGGAATATTTCTTCGTCGGTCGCGAGGACGAAACTCCCGATTTCGCCGATAACTGGGAAAGAATGGTCTACTACTGCTCCTCCGTCGCTCCGCCCGTGGAGCTCTCCGACGAGGACGACGGCGCGATCTATTTCTCCTCGGGCACGACCGGATTCCCGAAGGCGATCCTTCATTCGCACAAGGCGCTCGTCTCCTCCTGCATGACCGAGCAGGCACACCACAGACAGACGAGAGACGACGTATTCCTCTGCATCCCGCCGCTCTATCACACGGGTGCTAAGATGCACTGGTTCGGCTCGCTTCTTGCGGGCTCGCGCGCGGTACTTCTGCGCGGCGTGAAGCCCGAGTGGATCCTCCAGTCCGCCGCCGAGGAAAAGGCGACGATCGTATGGCTTCTCGTGCCGTGGGCGCAGGATATTTTAGACGCGCTCGAGCGGGGCGAGGTCTCCCTCTCCGATTACAATCTCGATGCTTGGCGGCTCATGCACGTGGGCGCACAGCCCGTGCCGCCGAGCCTCATCCGCCGCTGGAAATCCGTCTTCCCGAAGCACGATTACGATACAAACTACGGTCTGTCCGAGTCGATCGGCCCCGGATGCGTGCATCTGGGTATCGAGAACATCGATCACGTAGGCGCGATCGGCAAAGCCGGCTACCTTTGGGAGACGAAGATCGTAAACGAGCGTTTTGAGGACGTAAAGCAGGGCGAGGTCGGCGAGCTTGCCGTAAAAGGTCCGGGCGTTATGCGCTGCTACTACAAGAATCCGAAGGCAACCGAGGAAGTAATGCGCGGCGAATGGCTCCTCACGGGCGATATGGCAAAAGAAGACGAGAACGGATTCATCTATCTCGTTGACCGTAAAAAGGACGTCATCATCACGGGCGGCGAGAATCTCTATCCCGTACAGATCGAGGATTTTTTACGCGCACATGATAAGATCAAGGACGTGGCGGTGATCGGGCTTCCCGATGCGCGCCTCGGTGAGATCGCCGCGGCGATCATCGCCGTCAAGGACGGTGAGACGCTCACCGAAGCGGAGGTCGAAGAATTCTGTCTCGGCATGCCGCGCTACAAGCGCCCGAAGAAGCTGATCTTCGCCGACGTGCCCCGCAATCCCACCGGCAAGATCGAGAAACCGAAACTCAGAGAGATGTACTCCGCCGCACGGCTTGTGGAAGCCGCCACGACGGAATAAGGCACACAGGAACGAAAACGCAGGGGCTTTTTGCAAAAAGCACCGCGCCAAAAGCATTTGAAAAATATTTATAAAAGTTTTCGTCCACCTTTTGGGGAGGTGGCGGGATCAAGGGCAGCGCCCTTGTACCGGCGTTTCTTTTTGATAACTTTTTCTTTGCGCCTATAGTGTCAAAGAAAAAGTGGCAAGCAACAAAGGCTGTTCTCAATCAAGAAAACATATTTTGGAGATAAAATTACCATGAAAAAACTACTGATCGGCAACGAAGCGCTGGCGCGCGGATTCTACGAGGGCGGCATCGGCGTCGTATCCTCTTACCCCGGCACGCCGTCCACCGAAATCACGGAATTCCTCTCCCAGTACAGAGATATTTACAGCGAATGGGCACCGAACGAGAAGGTCGCGGCAGAGGTCGCCTTCGGCGCATCTCTCGGCGGCAAGCGATCCGTCTGCTGTATGAAGCACGTTGGTCTGAACGTCGCGGCTGACCCCGTATTCACGATGTCCTACACGGGCGTGAACGCGGGCATGGTCATCTGCGTGGCGGACGACCCCGCAATGCACTCCTCCCAGAACGAGCAGGATTCCCGCCACTACGCGATCGCCGCTAAGCTTCCGATGCTGGAGCCGTCCGACTCCGCCGAGGCGCATGCGTTCGCGAAGGCGTCGTTCGATCTCTCCGAACAGTTTGACACCCCCGTTCTCATGCGCATCTGCACCAGAATCGCCCACTCTCAGAGCATCGTAGAGATCGGCGAGCGCACGGAGACTCCCGACAAGGAATACGTAAAAACGCCCGAAAAATACATCATGATGCCCGCCTACGCGAAGGCGCGCCATCCGATCGTGGAGGATCGCCTTGCCGCTATGGCGGAATACGCCGAAAACTGCCCGTTTAACAAAATTGACGAGGGCGAAGACAGATCCCTCGGCATCATCACCGCCGGCACGTGCTACCAGTACGTAAAGGAAGTATTCGGCGATAAGGTGCCCGTTCTGAAGCTCGGTCTTCTCAATCCCCTGCCGCCGAAGATGATCGCGGATTTTGCAAAATCCGTCGGTCGCCTCGTCGTGATCGAGGAGCTGGACGGCGTGATCGAAACGTTCGTGAGGACGCTCGGCATCGAGGTCGAGGGCAAGTCCCTCTTCTCCCCCATCGGTGAGTATTCGCAGAGCGTGATCGCGAAGGCGTTCGGTCTCCCCGAGGCGAATTTTGAGACGCCCGCCGAGGTGCCCGGCCGTCCGCCGATGATGTGCGCCGGCTGCCCGCACCGCGGTATGTTCTATACCCTCTCGAAAAACAAGATCACCGTCATCGGCGATATCGGATGCTACACGCTCGGCGCGGTCGCTCCCTTGAGCGCGGTTGACTCCGTTCTCTGCATGGGTGCGTCCGTGTCGGGTCTCCACGGCTTCAACAAAGCCCGCGGTGAGAGCGCCGAGGGCAAGAGCGTTGCCGTCATCGGTGACTCCACCTTTATGCACTCCGGCATCACCGGTCTTGTGGATATCGCGTACAATCAGTCCAACTCGACCGTTATCATTCTCGACAACTCGATCACCGGTATGACGGGACACCAGCAGAACCCGACCACCGGTATGGATATCCACGGCGATCCCTCGGGCAAGATCGATCTTGAGGCTCTCTGCCGCGCGATCGGCATTAACCGCGTCGCCGTCGTCGATCCGTACGATCTCGCCGCGTGCGATAAGGTTCTCAAGGAAGAGCTTTCGGCAAAAGAGCCGTCCGTCATCATCTCCCGCCGTCCGTGTGTTCTTCTGAAATCGGTGAAGAAGAATCCGCCGCTTAAGATTGACACCGAGGCGTGCCGCGGCTGCCGCGCCTGCATGCAGATCGGCTGCCCTGCCATCAGCTTCAAGGATAAGAAAGCCGTCATCGACGAAACCCTTTGCGTGGGATGCGGCGTATGCCAGCAGAAGTGCGCGTTCGGCGCTATCACTGAGTGAGGTAAAACATATGAATACGAAAAGTGTAATGATCGTAGGCGTCGGCGGGCAGGGCTCTCTTCTTGCCAGCCGCCTTCTCGGCAATCTCCTCATGGGAGAGGGCTATGACGTAAAGGTATCCGAGGTGCACGGCATGAGCCAGCGCGGCGGATCCGTCGTAACGTACGTAAGATTCGGCGATAAAGTATATTCCCCCATCATTGACAAGGGTGAGGCAGACTTCATCGTTTCCTTTGAGAAGATCGAAGCCGCGCGGTACGCCGCTTGCCTCAGACAGGGCGGCACGATCGTCGTCAACACCCAACAGATCGATCCGATGCCGGTCATCACCGGCCGCGCCGAATACCCCGTGGGCGCTCTTGACGATCTTTCCGCGAAAGGTCTCCATGTGGACGCCCTCGACGCTTTGACCCTCGCCGAAAAAGCGGGATCTGCCAAGGCAGTAAACATCGTTCTTATGGGACGGCTTGCCAAATATTTCGGCATCCCCGAGGAGAAATGGCTCGCCGCCATTGAAAAGACGGTTGCACCGAAATTTGTTGAGCTGAACAAGGTCGCGTTCGATCTCGGTTATCACGCATAAATCTACCTGACAGAGAGGTTTTAAAAACCATGGCAGAACAGCGCTACTATCAAAAAGAAATTGAAACGATGCCCCCGGAACAGATGCGCGCCCTCCAGAGCGAGCGTCTCGTCGCGCAGGTAAAGCGCGTCTGGGAGAACGTCCCCTTCTACCGTCAGAGAATGGAAGAAAAGGGACTGACACCCGACGATATAAAGGGCATTGACGATCTTAAAAAGCTGCCTTTTATCACCAAAGATGATCTGAGAGAGCAGTACCCGTACGGGCTTCTCGGCACGGATCTCAAAAATTGTGTGCGCATCCACTCCACCTCCGGCACGACCGGCCGGCGCGTCGTGGCGTTCTATACGCAAAACGACGTCGATCTGTGGGAGGACTGCTGTGCCCGCGCAATTACCGCCGTGGGCGGCACCGCCGAGGACGTTTGCCAGGTCGCTTACGGCTACGGCCTTTTCACCGGCGGATTCGGACTGAACGGCGGCTCGCACAAGATCGGCTGCCTCACGCTTCCGATGTCCTCCGGCAACACCGAGCGCCAGATCCAGTTCATGATGGATCTCGGTGCTACGATCCTCTGCTGCACGCCGTCCTACGCCGCTTATATCGGCGAGGCGCTCCGCGAGATGGGCTACAAGCCCGAGGACAACAAGCTGAAGGCGGGCATCTTCGGCGCCGAGCCGTGGACGAACGAGATGCGGCGGGATATCGAAAAATCCCTCGGTATAAAGGCGTACGATATCTACGGTCTGACCGAGATCACGGGTCCGGGCGTGGCGTTCGAATGTGAAGCGCAGAGCGGCATGCATGTGAACGAGGACCACTTCATCCCCGAGATCATCGATCCCGACACGGGTGAGGTTCTGCCCGACGGTACGAAGGGCGAGCTCGTATTCACCTCCGTTACGAAGGAGGGCTTCCCGATGCTCCGCTACCGCACGCGCGACATCTGCGTGCTCTCCCGTGAAAAATGCTCCTGTGGACGGACGCTCGTGAAGATGGCAAAAACGATGGGCCGCTCCGACGATATGATGATCATCCGCGGCGTAAACGTGTTCCCGTCGCAGATCGAGGCGGTGCTTCTCAGCGAAGGCTACTCGCCGAACTATCAGATCGTGGTCGATCGCGTAAATAACACCGACACCATGGACGTAAATGTAGAAATGAACGCAGAAGCCTTCTCCGACACGGTAAAGGAGATCGAAAAGGCGGAAAAGAAGCTCATGAACGCGATGGTTACGATGCTCGGCATCCGTCCGACCGTGCATCTCGTAGCGCCGAAGTCGATCACCCGAAGCGAAGGCAAAGCGGTTCGCATCATAGACAAGAGAAAACTGCACGATTAAGGAGGATTTACCATGGCTATAAGACAAGTATCCGTATTTGTGGAAAACCGCAAAGGTGCTCTCGCCGATGCACTGCGCACCCTCTCCGATGCAGGTATCGGGCTCCGTGCGCTCTCGATCGCCGACACCCGCGATTTCGGTATTCTGCGCATCATCACGGACGATAACCGCAAGGCGGCGATGGCACTCTCCGAGGCAGACTATATCTGCTCCGCGACGGAGGTCGTAGCGGCGGCGGCGGACGATAAACCCGGCGGACTTGCCGCACTTCTGACGATCCTCTCCGATGCGGGCATTGACGTGGAATACGTCTACGCCTTCGTGGCTGAAGCGAAAAAGCACGCCTGCGTCGTTCTCCGCGTGAACGATAACGAGGCTGCCGAGGCCGTTCTCAAAAAGGCAGGCATCTCCCTCATCACCGAGGAAGATATTATGGGAATATAAAAGATTCAAAAAGCGGCTGTGCGCGTTTTGCGTACAGCCGTTTTTCTTTATTCCTCGGTTGGCGCGGGCACGACGATCGTTACCGGCTTGTTTTTCTTTTTTGCATAGTCAGCCGTGTATTTCGTTCCGCGAGAAACGCCGTCCCATATAACAAGAACAGAATCTGCGACATCTACCATAGTCTCATTTCGCTTCAATGGAGCACCTTTCCCAAACAAATCGTATCTTGGACGTAAAATCAGTTTGGAAATACGCCGCTCGTCGGCGAACCGTTCCGCCGCCGTGTCCACGCCACAAGCACCGCCGCTTATAATCATTTCCGTTTCAACCGGCACATACGCTGACAAATCCACTTTTTTTATACTTCGCGATCCAACTATTAAAAGTTTCATACTTCCTCCGCATTTGGATATATATCTATATAAGTATATATGCAAACGAGGAAATTGTCAACCGTGTATATATTTATTAAAATATTTACACGAAGGAAGTGGTGGCATGATTCGCTTGACGCTGGACAAATATTTAGACAGTCGCGGTATTACCCGATACGAACTGGCGAAACGGACAGGCATCCGTTTTCAGGTGCTCGACAACTATTACAAAAATAAAGTCGTCCGCTATGACAGCTACATTCTGGACAAAATCTGCACCGCGCTCTCTTGCGATATCGGGGAGATTTTGACCTTCGAAAAATAAAAACGGCGGCTGTGCGCGTTTTGCGTACAGCCGTTTTTGTCCCTCTTGACGGAAGGGGGAAAAGGGAGTATACTTATAGTACCTTTTAGAAAAGAGATTCTCCATGAAACTTTTGATTGCAGGCTCCCGCGGTATCGGTGATTATAATTTCGCCCCCTACATCCCCGACGGCACCGACACGATCATCTCGGGCGGCGCTTTCGGCATCGACTCGGCGGCGGAACGGTTCGCGGATGCGCATGGACTTAAAAAGATCATCATTCGCCCGGAGTATCACCTGTACGGCAGTCGCGCGCCGCTTCTCCGCAACGAGACGATGGTGGATATGGCGGACGCGGTGCTCATCGTATGGGACGGCGTCTCCCGCGGAACGAAATACACGCTCGATTACGCGAAAAAACAAAACAAGCCGATCCTGCTTATCACGCTCAGCGAATAATGAAACAGAAAACGTCTGTGCGACGAACGCACAGACGTTATTTTTATCGGATGAGTATCATAACCGCTGTGAGGATGATAAGGAACGCGAAATTGAAAAGGGAGAACGTGCGGATGTACGACACGCTCTTTTCGGGATTGTGCTTCGTGTACTCGCGGAACGTAATGAGGCTCGCGAGAGATGCGATCAGCGTGCCCGCGCCGCCGATGTTCACACCCCATAAGAGTTCTCGGTAATTATCCGTGAACTGCGAGAGGAGAATCGCCGAGGGGACGTTGCTGATGCACTGGCAGGAGAGGACGCTGAACAGAAGCGTATCCTTTTCGAGAAGGAAGGAAAACGCCTCGCGCACCGCGTCGATCCGTGCCATATTGCCGGCGAAGATGAAGAAAAACACGAACGTGAGAAGAAGCGGATAATCGACCGCGGCGAGCGCTTTCTTATCGGTGAGGAAAAGCGCGGGCGGGATGACAAGAAGTCCGATCCAGTAGGGGATTCCCTTAAAGACGATCGCGATCGAAAGGGCGAAAAGGAAAAGATAAAACACCGTTTTGCCGACGGGCAGCTTCGCGCGCTCACCCGTGAGCGTGAGGGGCTCGGCTTTCACGAACAAAAGGCACGTGGCGGTGATCAGAGCGACCGCCAAAGCGAACGGCAAAAGCATGATCCCCATAAACTCCACCGTTTGGATATTGAAATGGGAATAGAGATACAAGTTTTGCGGATTGCCGAACGGCGTGAGCATCCCGCCGAGATTCGCGGCGATGTTCTGCATGACGAAAACGAACGCCATGTACTTCTCCTGGCCGGTGGTGGTGAGGACGAAATACCCGAGCGGCAGAAACGTGAGAAGCGCCATATCGTTGGCGATCAGCATCGAACCTACAAACGTGATGTACACGAGCGCGAGGACGCTTACGCGCGCGTTCTTACAGCATCGGACGACGCTTTCGGCTAAAATATAGAAAAAGCGGATATTTTTGAGGGCGCACACGACCGCGAGCACGGAAAAGAGGCACGTGAGCGTTTTGAAATCGAAATAGCCGAGATACGCTTCGTCCACCGGCACGATGAGCGTTGTTACGAGCGCCGCGGCAAGCGCGATCAGCATAACGGCGTTCGTTTTCACAAAACGCACGACGGATGCGGGCAGCACCGGCAAATGATGCACGGGCTTCAAAGAATGAGAAACGGCCACGGCGGTATCTCCTTTCGATACAAATACAAAAATCACAGTCGAACAAAGTATATCACAAATTCTCTTTGAAATCCATTGGCAAAGCAAATGAAATATCCAAAGGCAACAAAGTTGTCCGCTGTGATTTTTAACGAAAAAGGAGTTGCTGCATTATAATTGCAGCAACTCCAAGCTTCAAAGCACGTCCCCGAGCGCGGGAATCTTCTCGGCAAGATAGCGGGTGAGGGCTATAAAATCGCCTCTTTTATACACGCTCTCGTCGGCGCCCTCCCGATTGACGGGATAATCGTCGAGGAAGAACACGTCCATGCCCGCGAGGGCGGCGGACATATCGTCCCTTATATCGTTGCCGATCATGATGCACTCGTCGGGCGAGACACCGATCTTCCCTGCGATATCCGTATAATACGCGGGGTTCGGCTTGCAGAAGCCCGTGTTATGAAAGGTGGTATAGAGCGTGAAATCCTCCGGCTCAAGCCCTGCCCAGCGGATGCGGCATTCGGTCGCCGCGGGCGGGAAGACAGGATTCGTGGCGAGCACGACGGGCACGCCCGCCCGGCGTAAATTCCTCACAAGGGCGACAGCGTCGGGGTTCTGCCCCTTGACGATGCACCGCACCTTATCGAACTCTTCCCTATAAAACCGATCGAAATGCGGCATATCGGGCTTCACGTCTCTGCCGAACTTCCGCTCGAACGCCTCCCAGAAGATCGGCTCGTTCATCCGCGTACCGTCGTTTTCGATCATGACGTGAATGCCCTCCCAGATCGCGTCCATGAGCATTTTCGGCTCATAGCCGTACGGCTTCATGGCGGCGGTCAGGCGGCGGAAGTATTCCTTTACGAATTCGTCCTGCACCAGCGACAGAAGCGTTCCGTCCAGATCAAAAAGAACAGCTTTCGTTGACATGTAAAAAACCTCTTTCGGTAAAATTACTCGGCGGTAAGCGCGCTTGCCACATCCATATCCGGCACGAAATTCTCCTCGCCCACGCGGTCGTAAAAGCCCGCTTTCTTCATAGCGGCGAGCGGCTGTGCCATAACACCCGTGAAGATCACGCGGATCTCCTCCTCCAGAGATGCAGAAAGGAACTCGTCGAGATTCTCCATCGCGGTCGCGTCCACGTACGGCACGCCGCTCATTTGAAGAATGATCGTTTTCGTATCTTTATCTTTGACAAAGGCGATGAATTTATCCGTATCCGCAAAGAAGAGCGGCCCTTTTAGATCAAAAACGAGCGTTCCCTCGGTCGAAGACACGCGGTGGATCTCGGTTACGTCGGACATCTTTTTCATAAACAGAACGGCGGTGAGAACGATTCCGACGGCGATCGCCACGACGAGATCAAAAATAACGGTGAGGCCGAACGTCAGAACAAGCACGAGAATATCGCTCGCGGACGCGTGGCGGCAGATGCGGACGAAATGACGCCACTCACTCATATTGTAAGCGACCATAAAGAGGATCGCGGCGATGATCGGCATGGGGATCATTTTGGCAAGCGGCATCAACACCACGAGGAAGAGCGCGAGGACGACGGCGTGTACCGTGCCCGAGACGGGCGAGCGGCCGCCGTTTTTCACGTTCGCGGCGGTGCGCGCGATCGCGCCGGTGGCGGGGATGCCGCCGAAGAGGCCCGAGGCGATATTGCCGAGTCCCTGCGCGATCAGCTCCGTGTTGGAGTTGTGTCTGTCCTTAATCATGCCGTCGGAAACGACGCACGAGAGAAGCGACTCGATCGCGGCTAAAACGGCGATCGTAACGGCGTTCGGAAGGACGGCGACGACCGTATCCACGGAGAACGAGGGGATCTTGGGCGTGGGGAACGCGCGGGACAGATCGGGATAGAGCGATCCGATCGTGTTTACCTCAAGGGGGGTCAGGCGCACGAGCAGCGTACCCGCGATCACCGCGATGATGGACGCGGGGATCTTCTGGCAAATTTTCGAGAACGCGCCGAGCTTCATCCTTCCGAGCATCGGCCAAAGAATGAGAATCGCGAGGCCGAACGCACCGACGAGAAGCGCGTCGAAATTCAGCGTACCGATCGACTTTGCAATCGCTTCGATCTTCTCCGTCGTTTCGATGGCGTGCGTGCCGGGGGCGAACGTAAGGCCCAAAAAGTCCTTGATCTGCCCTACGAGAATCGTTACGGCGATGCCGGCGGTAAAGCCGGTCGTGATCGTCATGGGGATGTACTTGATGAGCGAGCCGAGGCGAAGGACACCCATGAGAATGAGCATCACGCCCGCGAGGAGCGTGGCGATCACAAGCCCCGAGACGCCGTGCGTGGCGACGACGCCCGCGACGATCGTGGCAAACGCGGCGGTAGGGCCGGAGATGTTGACACGGCTGCCGCCGAAAAGCGCGATCACAAAGCCGGCGATGATAGCGGTGTAAAGTCCCTGCTCGGGCGACACGCCCGAGGCGATGGCGAGGGCGATCGAAAGCGGCAACGCGATGATCGCGACGATCACGCCCGCGACGAGATCGCTTACAAGATTCGCCTTCGTATAACTCCTCAGGCACTCGAAAAGTTTTGGCTGAAACGTCTTCATAAAAACAGGCGCCAAGTAAAAGGGCGCCGCCTCCGATTCTTAAAATACAGATAGGAAAATACAGGTATATTATACAGCGGCAACGGCGCGATTGCAAGAAATTTTCCAAAAAACGGCGAAATGCCCGTTTTCATCGAAGCCGCGGGGTGCAAATGATTCATTTTGACAAAAAGAGAGCCGCCGCACTCCGTGCAGCAGCTCTGTTTTTCATATAAATACCCACCGTGCCGTGTGAACGGGAAGTTAGAAACCCTGCATTTGCAAGGTTGGTGCCCTCTCCCATCGTTTGTGCTCCCAACGTCCGCGGTATCGGTCAGATGAGCGATACGCGGGAGGTCTGCATCCCCTCGGGGAAGTCCGGGCTCCACTGGTCTATTGTGGGTTCAATTACCCGCCCATCACAAACATAGCAGGCATACGCGCGCGTCTTTGCCTACGTCAGTTATCGTAATCGATTGCGTTGAACTGATCGTCAAAGAAATCGGCAACGGCGTCAAACTCCTCGTCGTCCTCGATGGAGATGAGGATCTCCTCGCCGTTCTCCTCGCGGTCCAGGCGAAGGATCACGTACTCCTCGCTTACCTGATTGCCTTCGGCGTCAAGCTCGGTCAGCGCGTAGTAGATCTTGCCGTCCTTTTCGCATTCACCGATCAGCTCGAACTGGCTTTCGTTGCCATCCTCGTCCGTCAGGGTGTAGATTTCGATTTCTTCCGTACCGAGTTCCTCGAGGCCCTCAGTCGGGATCTTTTTTTCTTCAGCCATGGTGCCCTCCAAAATTGTTGTTTTTATTGAATCTTATTTATTCGTTTCCGCTGGTTCTATTGTATACGAAATCCCGCCGTTTGTCAATAGGTCGGTGAATCGAGGCGCCAGCCGTCGGCGGTTTTTATCATCGTTATTTTGACGTTTACCGACTTTTTTCCGTCCAGAAAGGAGGGAAACGAGGCCGTGATGCGGTCGGGCTCGTCGGCGACGACCGTCATTGCAGAGAAATCGTACGTGCGCCCGACTTCGAACGCCGTCTCGGCAAGATCAATCCGAACGGTGAGAAAGGCATCCTGCTCGATATAGCGGGCGAAGGCGATCTTCGACTCGTCCTCTGTCGAGACGCCGGTGAAGGCGATCTCGTACATCGTCTCGCATACTGCGGGCGAGAAAACTGCCGCCGTAGCCTCTCGGATCTCCGACTCAGACCGGAAGGGAGCCTCCTTTGACACGGGCATATAGTGGACGCTCACGTCCGTACCTTCGGCAAAGCCGAGGAGCGCCGCCACGGCGTCTTCATCCTCGATAAAGGGGAGTCCCTCGCCGTAGTAGACCTCGTTCAAAACGTAGGACGCCTCGACGAGTTCTTTGTACGTTTCGCGGATCTCGTCCGCACTAAGGCCGCTTTTTCCGCACGCCGAAAGCGTGAATACGGATAAAATGAGCACGGCGAAAAGGACGGTTTTTATAAAGGTCTTCATAGGTAAACTCCTCATCGTATTTTAGTATATGAGCGAAGGGGGGATTTTATGCGGGGGATGAAAACAGGGGCAAGACCTCGCACCGGTTTTTCCTCGAAAGCCGCTCTCCACTTTTTCTTTGACACCAAAGGCACAAAGAAAAAGTTATCAAAAAGAAATGCCGCATCTCAAGGGCGCCGCCCTTGAAACCCGCAAGGGGACGAGTCCCCTTGACCCCGAAGCGGGGGATCACCTCCCTACGCAGAAGAGGGGGATTACTTGCCTACGCAGAAGCGTGCAAAAATGCCGGCGATGATCGCTTCATCAACGGCGCGGCCGTCCACGCCCATAATATCGGAGACGGCACTCTCGCAAAGCGTACACACCGCGTCGGGGGGATCGCCCGCGGCAAGGGCATCTGCCGCCTCGGCGAGCGCCGATTCGGCACGGGCAAGGGCGGCGTCCTGTCTTGCATCCCAGATGACGGGATCGCTTGTGAGATCCACGCCGTCCGCGAAAGCGGCACGTGCGATCGCTTGACAGAGCGTATCCATTCCTTCGCCCGTTTTGGCAGAAACGTGCACCGTTTCCAGGGAAACGGCAGACAGAAGCGCTTTGTCCTCCGCGGTCAGTGCACAGCCCTTATCGGCTTTATTGACCACGGCGATCACGGGCGTGCCGTGGGGGAGTGCATCTATCAGATCGCGGCTCTCGTCCCCGAGGGACACCGATCCGTCCGCGACGAAGAGAACGAGCGAAGCGTCGGTCATCTTCTGCCGTGCTCTCCGAACGCCGATCTCTTCGACCGCATCGGCGGCATCCGTGCGGATACCCGCGGTATCGGAGAGAAGAAGCGTTACGCCGCCCACGTCTGCGGCGGCGGTCAAGACGTCGCGCGTCGTGCCGGGGATGTCGGTGACGATCGCGTCGTCACGGCCGAGAAGTGCGTTATAAAGCGAGCTTTTGCCGCTGTTCGGCACGCCCGCGATCACCGTCGGGATCCCGTGCGCGATCGCGTGCCCCGCGCTGAACGTACGGCGAAGCTTACGAATACGTGCGAGCGCGTCGCCGACGACGGAGCCGATCATTCTCTCGCCCTCGTCGCCCACGTCCTCGTCGGGGTAATCAATGGCGGCGTACAGCGCGGAGAGAACGCCCGTGATACTGTCGGCGATCTCTTTTGTTTCTTTCGTGATATTGCCGGCGAGCGCCCCTGCCGCGAGCGTGCGGCGGCTCTCTGTATCGGCGTCGATGAGAAGTCCTACCGCCTCGGCTTCCGAAAGCGTAAGTTTCCCGTTCACGAACGCGCGGCGCGTGAAATCACCGGGGCCTGCGGGCTCGGCGCCCGCCTCCAGAACGGTTGCGAGAACGGCGCGCGTTACCGCCGTGCCGCCGTGGCACGAGATCTCAACGACGTCCTCACCGGTGAACGATCGGGGGGCACGGAAAACGGTCGCGATCCCCGTATCAACGAGGGTATCGCCACGGACGATCTTGCCGAAGACCGCCTCTCTCGGGGGGCGCGCGGAAAGCTTTTCTCCCCGCGGTACGAACACCCGCTCGGCTACCCTCACGGCGTCCGCGCCGCTTATGCGGATAACCGCGATCCCGCCTCGGCCGGGGGGCGTGGACACCGCCGCTACTGTCGTAAACATATTTATACGATACCGCACCGCGGGGCGCGGTTTTCCTCCTTTATTTTACGCGTTGGCGCGTCGCGGCGATCTCCGAAAGGGCACGGGCGAGCGCGTCCGCCTCGTCTGCCGTATTATCGGGGGAGATGCTGACGCGCACGGTCGTATCCGCCTCGGCGGGGGTAAGACCGAACGCTTCGAGAACGCGGCTTCCCTTTTTCACCGCATGCGACGAGCACGCCGAGCCTGCCGACACGCAGATCCCGCGAGAAGAGAGATCGTTCAACACCGTTTCGCTCCGGATGCCGGGCATCGTTACGGACACGATGCCGTCGATACCGTTTTCGGGTACGTTCACACGGATCTCGGTGGATGCCGAAAGCCCCGCGACGATCCGTTCGCGCACATGGCGCACCGCCGATGCGTGCTCGGAAAAATTCTCCGACGCTGCGCGGCAAGCTGCAGCAAAAGCCGCGATCCCGGGCAGGTTTTCCGTACCGGAGCGCATCCCACTCTCCTGTCCGCCGCCCACGGTTATGGGAATCAGTTTTTTCGCCTTGAGGATCGCCTCGGACACGTAAAGAGCGCCGACACCCTTTACGCCGCCGATCTTATGCGCACTTACCGTTACCATATCCGCGCCCAAAGCGGCGGGGGTAAAACGGACTTTCATAAAGCCTTGGACGGCATCGGTGTGCGTGACCGCCTGCGGCGATTTCTCCCGTACGATCCCGAACGCACGGCGAACGTCGTAGAGCGCACCCGTCTCGTTGTTGACGAGCATGAACGTCGCCAGAATCACGCCCTCCGCGTGGGCTTCTATATAATCGAAATCAAGCGCGCCGCCCTTCGTGGGGACGCGCAAAACCTCAAACCCGTCCGTCTCGAGGCGGCGGACCGCCTCTTCCACGGCGGGATGCTCGCTGTCCGTTGTAAGAATACGCCCGCGGAAATCGCCTTTTTGCGGGCGGCTCTTCGCGTACACGCTCCCGAAGACGGCGAGGTTGTTCGCCTCCGTGCCGGAGCCGGTGAAGAACACTCTCCCTTCGGTCTCCCTGCGGATGCCGAGCGCTTTCGCGATCGCGCGGCGGCTCTCGGTGAGAACCTTGTTCGCGTCGTTGCCCGCGCCGTGCACGGACGAGGGATTCGCCCAGTGCATCTCCATCGCGTCCCTTGCGGCATCTATCGCCTCGGGGATCGGCTTCGTTGTTGCCGCGTTGTCAAAATAGATCATCGGTTTTCCTTATTTCGTCCACGCGAACGCGTCGAGAATGCGGGAAAAATCCTCGCTGTGGTCGATGCCCGCGTCAGAAAGCTCGGTGAACGTAAGAAGATAGAGAACGCCGCCTCTCGCCGCCGCGTACTGCGTATAGCGGTACGTATTCGCCCCGAGCGTGCCCGTATAGGTGAATTTTTTGGCGGCCTGTCCGCCGAGGAGCACGTCCTCTTCACCCTCTACGTTGAAATTTTCAAAAATTACCGTAAACTCCTCCTCGTAGCCCGTCCACCAATCGGACACGGTGGAATCGGCGTACGGGAGCGCCCAGCTCATAACGGAAACGCTCGTCGGATCATTCGCGGATTTATAAGCGGCGGTGGCGGCGCCGGTCTGGTTTACCACCCATTCCTCGGGGATAAAGAGCGCGTAATCGCAAAAATCGTCGGACGCCTTCGTCATGCCGTAGGGCACCTCGGGATCGGTGCCGCAGGCGGTGAGGGAAACGAGGCAGGCGAAAAGAATCATTATGGAAACAATTTGTTTGAAACCGAAAGAGCGCATGAAAATTCCTCCAAGGTATAAAAATCTATATTAAGTATAACACTATATAGAAGATAAGTCCAGTATTGATTGTAAATTTTCAAAAAACGCACAAACGGCGGCGGCTGCTGCGCATCCTTGTATAACATTCCCCCGCTCCGCGCATACTAACCGCGGCAGAGCGTGGGATTTCCACCTCTCACTTTTTATGATTCCGAAAGGCGTATCTTTATGAAAAAGCGTATTCTTTATTTTTTAGCCGCGATCTCGCTCGTTCTGTGCTTCACGACGGCGGCTTTTGCGGCGGCTGACAACAACAATCTCGGCGATACGGCACCCGCAGGCGAGACGGCAGAATGGACCGGCCGCGCCGACGGCGTAATCGACGGCACCTCCGGTGAGGCAGGCGATCACGGTGTGATGGGCGGCGGCATGATGGATGACATGATGGGCGGCGCCCGTGAGAACAGCGGTATGCAGAACGGCGGCTCCCAAACGGGCGATGCGCAAAACGGCATGGACAACATCATGGGCGGCGGCGCAGGCAACCGATCCGGCGAGAACGGCGGTGCCTCCGGCTCCGGACAGACCACGGGCGACACGGGCACCGATACCGGCTCTTCCTCCGCCGGCAACGGCTCGGACGACGGCATGTCCGTCTTCGGCGTAATCATCACCATTATCATCATCTTAGCCATCGTGGCGCTGGTGATCGCGCTCATCCCGAAACGCAAATCCGACAGATAATTTTCTGACAGAGGGCAGATGTTCGCATCCGCCCTCTATAATTTTATGCATTTTTATGCTTTCTTAACAATTTCGCACTTGACACCTTGTGTATTAGTGATATAATATAATAATGTGTAAAAGTATCTATTCGCGTATCCCCTTCCGTTTTTTACGGATTTTCGTATTTTTACATAGAAATTCCCCGCATCGATACGGAATCGATCTTTCGATATACCCATCACATTTATCAGGACAACAGGAGGTGCCATGATGACTGAGATCATCATTTCCGCCGCAATTGCTGCGGTGGCTGCGCTTCCGATCGGATTTTTCTGTGGCGTGCAGTACCGCCGCCGCGTAGCGGAGGCCGAGATCGGCTCCGCCGAAGCCCAGGCAAGAAAAATACTCGAAGACGGAATCAAAGCAGCCGAAACGAAGAAAAAAGAAACCCTGCTTGAAGCAAAAGAGGAAATCCTCAAAACGAAAAACGAATTCGACCGCGAGCTCAAGGAGCGCCGCGCCGAAATCTCCCGCCAGGAAAAGCGCATCGCCACCAAGGAAGAAAACCTCGACCGCAAGGCCGAGAACCTTGAGAAAAAGGACGAAACGCTGACCCGCAAGATCAAGGAAACGACCGAACTGCAAGAGGAGATCGAAGGGATCAAAAAAGAGCAGTACGAGCAGCTGCAGAAGGTAGCGGGTCTTACCGCCGCAGAAGCGAAGGCACAGCTCGTTGAGGAAATGACCGAGGAGATCCGCCGCGAGCAGTCCATCCGCCTCACCGAGCTGGAAGCGGAATTCAAGGAAGAAGCCGACGCGAAGGCGAAAAACATTATCGCACTCGCAATCCAGCGCTGTGCATCCGATCAGGTAGCGGAGGCGACGGTTTCCGTCGTTGCCCTGCCGAACGACGATATGAAGGGCCGCATCATCGGCCGCGAGGGACGCAACATCCGCGCGATCGAGCAGATGACCGGCGTCGATCTCATCATCGACGACACGCCCGAGGCGATCACCGTATCGGGCTTCGATCCCGTACGCCGCGAGGTGGCACGTCTTGCGCTCGAAAAACTCATCTCGGACGGACGTATCCATCCGACGCGCATTGAAGAGACCGTCGAGAAGGCACGCCGCGAGGTGGATGCCGAGATCAAATCCGCCGGTGAGCGCGCAACGTACGACACGGGTCTGCACGGCTTCCAGCCGGAGATGATAAAACTCCTCGGCCGTCTGAAATACCGCACGAGCTACGGACAGAACGTCCTTATGCACTCCATCGAAGTATCGCTCCTCTCCGGCATTATTGCCGACGAGCTCGGCTGTGATTCTACGCTCGCAAAGCGCGCGGGCCTTCTCCACGATATCGGTAAGGCACTGACGCAGGAGGTCGAGGGATCGCACGTACAGCTCGGCGTTGAGCTTGCAAAACGCTTCCGCGAATCGGCGGACGTGATCCACGCGATCGAGGCGCACCACGGCGACGTGGAGCCGAAGACGCTCGTTGCCATGATCGTGCAGGCGGCAGACGCAATCTCTGCGGCACGCCCCGGCGCACGCCGTGAGAATCTTGAAAACTACATCAAGCGTCTGACGAAGCTCGAAGAGATCGCCAACTCCTACAAGGGCGTTGAGAAGAGCTTCGCGATCCAGGCCGGCCGTGAGCTGCGCATCATGGTCAAGCCCGAGATGGTAAAGGACGACGATATGGCACTGGTTGCCCGCGAGATCGCCCAGAAGATCGAAGGGGAGCTTGAATACCCCGGACAGATCAAGGTAAGCATCATCCGCGAAAACCGCGCCACGGACTACGCAAAATAAAAGAAAACGGCATCCGCGCCGGGTAAGGGTGATTATGATTTCCCGTGCCCGGCGCGGTTTTTCCGCGCGGGGCGCGTGCCCTTTCAGAAAGGATTCATTTTATGAAAATTCTCGTTCTCGGCGACGTCGTCGGCGCCGCCGGCACACAGTATCTCGCAGAAGGGCGCAGACTCTGGCGTCTCCGTGATTCGCTCCGTGCCGATCTCGTGATCGTCAATGCGGAGAACGCCGCACCGGGCAACGGCACCACGCCCGACGCCGCACGCGCGCTCTTTGATGCGGGCGCGGACGTTCTGACCGGCGGCAATCACTCTTTTCGCCGCCGCGAGTTCTACACGATGCTCGATGACGAAAGATACGTTCTGCGCCCGGCGAACTACCCGTCAGAAGCGCCCGGGCACGGCTTTTGCATCACCGAATGCGCCGGTTGGCGCCTGCTCGTCATAAACCTCGCGGGATGTGTGTACATGGAGCCGCTCGCGTCTCCGTTTGAGACGGCTGACCGTATCCTCAAGGAAAACGAAGGACGCTTTGACGGAGCGGTCGTGGATTTCCACGCGGAGGCGACGAGTGAGAAGATCGCGCTTGCGCGTTATCTGGATGGGCGCGTCTCCGCCGTGTTCGGCACGCACACGCACGTTGCCACCGCAGATATACAGATCCTCCCGGGCGGCACGGGCTATATCACCGACGTCGGCATGTGCGGCTCGCACGCAGGTATTCTCGGCGTGGCGACCGAGCCGATCCTCAAAAAATTCCTCACAAAAATGCCGTCGTATTTTACCCCTGCCGAGGGGGAGTGTGCGCTTCACGGCGCGCTCTTTGAGATCGAAAACGGAAAATGCCTCCGCGCCGAGGCGATAAACGCCTGAAACGGCGGATTTGTTCTTGAAAAATGTGCGCGCCCTCTTGTAAAATGTGCGCGGTTTTGCTATAATAAGGTATGGTTATCTTGGGGGCTTCGCCCCCGCGCAC
Source organism: Eubacteriales bacterium (assembly GCA_045611685.1). Classification (GTDB taxonomy): domain Bacteria; phylum Bacillota; class Clostridia; order Oscillospirales; family CAG-272; genus SIG701. The sequence goes on from JAZKXO010000026.1 coordinate 55,893, forward strand.
CCTTTAGGCGAAAGGAGATCCTACACTATGAAAGCCTCCCCGACAGCGAAGCGGACGCTTCTCTTTCTTCTGCTCAATTTCGTGATCGTTTTCGTGGTGTACCGGATCTTTCTGTATTTTGAACTCGTCATCGGAATGATCTTGTATCTCGCCGCGGCGGCAATCCTCGCGATCGTGTTTTATACGGTCAACCGCGGCTTTGGGAAGCCGATCACCGATCCCGACGATCTCCCCAAGGCTTGGTCTGCGGCAGAAAAAACCGCGTATCTTGCCGACACGGCAAAGCGGAGCGAGGCGGCTCGAAAAATCCTTCTGTGGTTTTTCCCGATCGTTCTGACGCTTCTCATTGATATTACGAATCTGTTTCTCCTCGAGCCGCTTCTCGATGCGCTCGGGATGTAATTGCCGGGGGCGGGAGACGAAGCCCCCGTTCAAATGCAGTTTTCCGCGCGGCGGCGCGAAGCGATATTGATACAGTAAACTTGAACGAAATCCTCATACTACTACGTAAGAAGTGATATACTATGAAAACGATTGATCTGCACACGCACTCCCTTCACAGCGACGGGGCGGATTCCCCCGCCGAGGTTGTGCGCCGCGCCCACGAGGCGGGTCTCTCCGCGATCGCCCTGTCCGACCACGACTGCGTCTCGGGCGTGGAGGAAGCCATGGCGGAAGGCAAAAAACTCGGCGTTGAGGTGATTCCGGCGGTGGAACTGTCCGCGACGTGCGATACGGAATTGCACATCCTCGGCTACTACATTGACATACATAACGAAAAATTACAAGAAAAACTGAAAGAGGCGATCCGCGTACGCGACGAGCGGCAGGAGGAAACGTGCCGCAAGCTTCGTGAGCAAGGCTTTGACATCACGATGGAGGAAGCACGCGCTGAGGCGAACGGAAACCCGATCCTCTGCCGCGCGCATTTCGCGCAGATCATGGTACGGAAAGGCTACGCCGAATCGGTAAAGGACGCGTTCAAGCGGTATCTCTCCGTCGGATGCTACGCCTACTCGAACCGACAGGCGCTCTCCCCCGAGGAGGCGGTCTCCCTCATCCGTGAGGCGGGCGGCGTCCCCGTGGCGGCGCATCTGCATCTCATCAAAATGCCGGATGATACGCTTTACGAATTCTTAAAATCCCTTATCCCCCACGGGCTGTGCGGCGTGGAGGGCTACTACACCGACTACACGCCCGACATGCAGGCGCGCTACCAAAAAATGGCGGCGGATCTCGGGCTCATCCTCTCCGGCGGCACGGACTACCACGGCAAAAACAAGCCGCACATCTCGATCGGGCGGGGGCTTGGCGATCTTTCCATCCCGTACGATTTACTCTATGATATCCGAGCACTGGCAAAGTGCTGAATATAAATAAGAAAATATTACATAAGGAGATTTCCAATGAAAAAGGCTGACATTGGCCTCATAGGCCTCGCCGTTATGGGCGAAAATCTGGTTTTGAACATGGAGTCCAAGGGATTCACCGTGGCTGTGTTCAACCGCACCACCGAAAAGGTAAAGAACTTCGTAGAGGGTCGCGGCGCCGGCAAGAACATCATCGGTGCGTATTCTCTTGAAGAGCTCGTCCAGAACGTAGAGAAGCCCCGCAAGATCATGATGATGATCAAGGCAGGCTCCGCTGTGGATGCAACGATCGATTCTCTGCTTCCTCTCCTTGACGACGGCGACGTCATCATCGACGGCGGTAACTCCCACTTCCCGGACACCGCACGCCGCACCGCGTACGTAGAATCGAAGGGCAAGCTGTACATCGGCACGGGCGTTTCCGGCGGTGAAGAGGGTGCCCTCAACGGCCCGTCTCTCATGCCCGGCGGCTCGAAGGCTGCATGGCCGCTCGTAGCACCGATCCTGCAGGCGATCTGCGCAAAGGTAGAGGACGGCTCTCCCTGCTGTGACTGGGTTGGCGAAAACGGCGCCGGTCACTTCGTTAAGATGGTACATAACGGTATCGAGTACGGCGATATGCAGCTGATCTGCGAAGCATATCACCTCATGAAGAATCTCCTCGGCATGACCGCCGACGAAATGCACGAGGTATTCGCCGAGTGGATGAAGGGCGACCTTGACTCCTACCTCGTAGAAATCTCCCGCGACATTCTCGCATACAAGGATACGGACGGCGAGCCGATCGTGGAAAAGATCCTCGACACCGCCGGTCAGAAGGGTACCGGTAAGTGGACGGGTATCGCCGCTCTCGACGAGGGCGTGCCGCTGACGCTCATCGGTGAGGCCGTATTCGCACGCTGCCTGTCCGCTATGAAGGAAGAGCGCGTAGAAGCGTCCAAGATCCTGCCCGCTAAGGCAGAGAACGCGCCGAAGCTGACCGCCGAGGAGAAGGCAGAATGGATCGAAGCGATCCGCTGCGCTCTGCTCGCATCGAAGATCGTATCCTACGCACAGGGCTACACGCTCATGCGTGCCGCTGCCAAGACCTACGGCTGGAATCTGAACTACGGCGGCATCGCGCTCATGTGGCGCGGCGGCTGTATCATCCGCTCCGTATTCCTCGGCAAGATCAAGGATGCGTTCGACAAGAATCCCGAACTCACGAACCTGCTTCTCGACCCGTACTTCACCGAGAAGATCACCTCTCTTCTGCCCGGCTGGCGTAAGGTAGTAGCCGAGGCTGCGATGACCGGCATGCCGATCCCCGCATTCTCCTCTGCTCTCTCCTACTACGACGGCTACAGATGCGATCGCCTGCCGGCAAACCTGCTCCAGGCACAGCGCGACTTCTTTGGAGCACATACATACGAAAGAATCGATGCCGAGCGCGGAAAATTCTTCCATACCAACTGGACCGGCCACGGCGGCGACACCGCGGCAAGCCAATACGTAGTCTAAGCAGTTGGGTCCCGGGGGGGCGTGCCCCTTGGCGCAGTGCAGGGCGCGAAGCCCTGCGCCCCCCGGCAGGGGATCGGCGTTTCTTTTGTGAACTTTTCTTTGCGCCTGTGGTGTCAAAGAAAAGTGGCAAACAACTTCGCCTTTCTTTGCTGAGGGGGTGGACCCCCTTGCATCCCCATACTGCACCGCAAATACTTGCGGTGCGGGCACCGGCTGACGGAAAGATTTCCGGAACAAAAGGGCAAGGTTTTCTTCATAATCGCCACAGCCAAAGAGTTTGGGGCGCCGGGGAAAGAAACTTCCGCGCTTGAGATGGTTCTTTCCCCGGCACGGCATCTACAACGTTGGACGAAGGCCCTGTCCAAAAGCTGAGATTTTCCAAAAATCTATTTTTACATAAGGATTTATCATCATGAAACTTCGTGAAAACTGCAAATACGCCTTGGTGTGCCCCACCTCCATGGGTGTGCGCATCACGCCGCCGAACGGACAGCCCGTAGCATCCGCGAACACCTTCGTAATGCAGGCTACGTCTGCGGAAACGAACGTGCTTTCCATCTCCGCATTCCTCGGTCTGCCCACCAAGGTGCTGACCACCTTCGTAAAGGATTCCCCCATCGCCGACTTTATCAAGCGCGACCTGCGCGCCCGCGGCATGGACTTTGAGGGCAAGGAAGTTGAGCAGGGCGGCCCCTGGGGCTACCGCCACCAGTTCAACATCGCCGATTCCGGCTACGGCAGCCGCGGTCCCCGCGTTTGCAACGACCGTGCAGGCGAGGTCGGACGCACGCTCAACATCAAGGATTTTGACCTCGACCGCATCTTCGGGGAGGAAGGCGTACAGATCCTCCACCTCTCCGGTCTTATCGGTGCACTCTCTCACGAGACGTCCATCTTCTGTCTGGAGCTTGCACGCGCCGCTAAGAAATACGGCACGCTGATCTCCTTTGACCTCAACCACCGCGCTTCCTTCTGGAAGGGCCGTGAAGAGGAACTCCACGACATCTTCACCGAGATCGCTTCCGTTTCCGATATTCTCATCGGCAACGAGGAAGACTTCCAGCTGTGCCTGGGCGTACAGGGCCCCGAGGCAGGCGGCAAGGACATTGGCGCGAAGATTGACTCCTTCAAGGAGATGATCGGCAGAGTAAAGGCACAGTTCCCGAACGCATCCGTATACGCAACGACGCTTCGCCAGGTTGTGAACGTAAACAACCACCTGTGGGGCGCGATCCTTCTCGCCGGTGACGAGTGGCACGTCGTAGAACCCCGCCCGATCACCGTTCTCGACCGCATCGGCGGCGGCGACGGCTTCGTCGGCGGCATGCTGTACAGCATCCTCCGCGGCTGGGAGAGCGAAAAGTGGATCCAGTTCGGCTGGGCATCCGGCGCGCTCGCTACCACGTTCCTCACCGACTACGCACAGCCGGCAGACGAAGAGATGGTCTGGTCCGTCTGGGGCGGCAACGCAAGAGTTAAGAGATAATTATGGCGGGGGAAACTTTTTACAAAAAAGCTTCCCCCGTACCCCTTTCAAAAAACCTTTATACTGAAAAACAGAATCACGTCTGTGCGCGGTTTTTGCACAGGCGTGATTTTTTATCGGAAGCAATTTCCGCAGAATGAATATCCCTCATTGATCAGCGCATCTGCCGCGCCTTCGTAATACCGGCGGTTTTCGTCGTGAATCAGAGCGGCAGTACCGCAGGTTATTTTGTGGATTTTCTTCGAACGGATGTTGAGAATGTATTCGTCTTGTACGCTCTCCGTGTATTCGCGCTCGGGTTCGCTTCGGATAAGTATAATTTCTTCCTTGGCACAGGAGTTAAATAAAAGGAAAAAGAAGACAACAACCCATATACACCCTTTTCTCCACCGGGATGCGTGAGCTTTTTTTATTAGCATTTCCCCTCGCCTCGCAAATAGTTTTTATTGCATTATAACACCGTGCGGTGTTATTTGTCAATGCCGAACGGTGTTTTTACGTATAATAACTTTATATAATAGATCTGTGAGGTTATTATATGTACGTCTACAAACGTATACGGGATCTACGGGAAGATCACGACAAAACGCAGAAAGAAATTTCTTCGTTTTTGAATATGCATCTGACCGTCTATCAGCGCTATGAGCGCGGAGAAAGAGAACTTCCTTTATGGGCGGCGATTAAACTGGCAGATTATTACCACGTCTCGCTCGATTATCTGGTCGGGCGAACGGATAAATAGAAGAACGCCCCGCAAAAACTCTATATAATACAAATCACGTCTGTGCGCGGTTTTTGCACAGGCGTGATTTTTTATCGTTCATATTTCGAAATATCCTCGGTTCAGCCGCGCGTGTGAAAAATTCGCGCACCCGGCCGTCCCGTACTGCCAAACCGTCGGCGAAAACGTAAGCGCACGCGCTTCGGTCACGCCCCACGAAAGGAGCCACACGGGATACGGCGAGGGCGTCTTTACCGCCGCGGGCGGGGCGGCGAGCATCGGGGCAAACCCGGCTGCCGAAACGGCACGGAGAAACTTCTCCGCTTCGGGCATCTGTCTATTCTCCTCCGCGCGGCAGGCCGCCCAGAGGCGAACGCGCTCGCGAAGCGGTTTAATAAGCGAGAGAAACAGCAGAGCCTCCCTTCGCCCGTCCGCGAAAAGCTCGTGATACACGCCGACGGCGATCCCCGCCCGCTCGGCGGCTATGATATTCTCACTAAAACGCTGATCGGGGACAAGGCCCGCCGATACGCGGATGAGCGCAAACGCGATGCCGGCGGCTTCGGCGCCCGCCCAATCAAAGCAGCCGTCACGGGCACAAACGTCGATCCCGTTCACGGAAAATCCTCCCTTTCGAGATCGTGCAGGCGGATCTCATGCGCCTGCAGCTGCCGCCCGTGCGCCTCGATTTCCGCGTACATCTCCTCGTGCTCGCGATCGCGCTCTTTACGATCCCGCGAGAGTGCGTCACCCATGTTTTTGACCGTTACGTCAAGCCTTGTGAGAACGGAGGACAACTTGAACCCGAGCGTTCCGACGGTAATGAGAAAGCCGCCGAGCGTAATAAGCCCCGCTACGATCGCCCAGGTCATGAAATCTCCTCAAGAGAGCCCCGAGGCACGCCGTAGATAATGACGGCACCCGAGCCACCCGAACCGGAGTACGTATCCGTCTCGACAGCGCGGCCGCCGCCCGCACCGATTCCGCCCGCCACGCCGTCCGTGCCGGGGATAGTACCGCTTTTCTTCGTGCCGCTGATACCGCCTTCACCGAAGTAGGAATCGGCGCCTTTTTCCGTCGTGCCGACCTCTGCCGTAAAAATACCGACGACGGCAGGCGTTGCTTCTTGGCTTACACTTTCAAGGCCGCCCTCGCCGCCGGGGACAGAGAAGCCGTCAAAGGATGTACTGCCACCCCTCATTCCCGCAAAAGAGGAGTAGGTCGTTTTCTTCCGCTTTTCACCGCCTACACCGACCGTAACGGCTACAGGCTTCATCGGCAAGGGGAGATGCGCAAGCACTGCCATACCGCCCGCCGAGCCGCCCGTACCTCCCGCAGAAGCGGCACCCGATCCGCCCGCGCCGATGAGAACGACCGTATAAAGCCCGTCCGCCGTGGGATATGCCGCGGGATCGAACGTACCGCTTTCGGTAATGCGGCAAAGCTCTTTCATGCCGGGGAAAGCGTCAAGGAAAAAGCGGTACTGACCGTCGCCGCAGAGAAGCGTATCCGCGCCTGCATCGGTGCGGAACACGTTTGCCGCTTTCACGAGCTGTGCCGCATCCGCGCCGTCAAAATAATCACAAAGCGCGGTCTCGTAGCGGGCGAGCATCTCCTCGACCTCCAGCCGATTGAGGATGTAGTCCGCGCGCGGACGCAGATCGGTGAGATACGTCCCCTCGATAAACGTCTCGCCCGCCGGGATGAACACGGCGGCAAGCGGGATCTCTCTCACCGTATCGGTATAGGTGCAAATGGGTGCCGTCGGCATTTCGGCCGCCGTACCCGTGAGAATGGCGCAGCGCATCTCACGCGCCGTAAGATCCAGTCTCAAAACGACGCGGTCGATTCTGGGGAGCGCGGCATCCGCCTCGGCAAGGGAAAGCGAAAGCGCCGCCGTGTTTCGGTACGTGTATCCGTCGATCACCGCCGTGCCCGCGGCTACGTCGACCGCCATACCGCCGAGAGACGACGGCGTAACGGTAAGAGAATCGGCGCTCGTTACACCGTTTGAAACGTACGCCGCCCGCTCGGCGGCAAAATCCTCCGCTGTGTACACGCGATCCGGCACGCCGTCGATCGCCACAGCATTGAACGGAAATGATTTCTCCATATATAAATCTCCTTAAAAATGATAATGTGCCCGCCGTCAGCGGGTGAGTCGAACGGATACCGTATGACGGATGCCCGTCTCGTCCGCACAAACGGTCTTTTCCTCGCAAAAAGCCGTCCCGACGATGCCGAAAAGATCGTCCTCAATGAGACATTCTTCCCCCACGTGCAAGGATGCCGCCGCGGCCGCTGACACGTCGATGCTGACCGAACGGATGCCGCGGTGCTCGGCGAGCACGCGTTTGCCCTCCGCTCTGAGGGTCAAAAGATACTCTTCGTCCGACGGGAAAAGCGAGGGTGCGATCTTATACGCATTATGATATATCTCCGAAAGCGGAGCTGCCGCGTCGTCGATGCCGTCGTCGAACAGCCCCACCGCCGAAACGGTAACGGTGCGCCCGTCGTAACCCTTCACGATTACCGAGTTTTTGTAATTTTCGCCCTCCGTTACGCGCACGCCGCCCGTAAGATCACCGCCGCCGCGCGACAGACGGAGCTTTGCCGCCGTGCGGCTTTGCGCGGCGAACAGAAAACCGCCGTCCGTCACGGCAAGGCGCATACCGAGCCCCGATGCACGACAGACGGATTTCATCGCGGAAAGAAGCGATCCGCCGCCGATCACCATATCCACCGCCTCGGGAAAGCCGTACTCGACCGTCGAGAGCGGCGCGGGGAGAACGGATGCCCCCCACTCGCTCGAAAGACCGAGGAGAACCGTCTCCGCATCGCCCGAAACGCGGCGGTACTCCGGCATCTGCCGCCCTTCAAAATAGGAAAGGATCCCGCGCCCCTTGACCGTGGCAATGCCCTCTGCGGCATCCTCCCTTATTTCACCGACGGTAAAGGCTCCGATCCCGGGGATCACAAGAACGTCCCCCGCCATAAAGCGGCGGGCATCGGAGAGGGGCACGGCAAGCGTACACGCCCCCGGCGCCGAAAACGACTCCGAGGCGGTAACCGTAAGTGCCGCATCAGAGATGCTTTTGAGAGTAAGCGAAGAATTAAAAATCCGAATATCCATAAGCCCCTCCTCAGTGATAAAGCGGCGTGATGGCAACCGATACCGCCGCCGTGCCGTCGCCCTCGCTCTGCCAGGTAAGCTTGTTCTCCCCCGGCTCAAGGGCGAACATCACGCTGTCCACGGTGAGCCCACCGATCGCGGACGCGTCCCCGACCGTTACCGTTTTTTTCGAGGGGCGCGTGTCGATCACCATAGAGGCACCGATCGGCAAGGGATAAACGACGGAGATCTTCTCCCCCGACTCTGCCGTCACGGTGAAAGAGGTGAGATCGCTCCACTCTGCCAGGACAGTGAGAACGAACCCGCACGGCACGTCGCCGGGGTTTTCTACCGTAATCTCGCCCTCGCCCGTGCTCAGGGCAAATACCGTGCCCTCGTCCATACGAAAGGGGAAGACGAGTTTCCCCGTCCAGCCGCGCTCGGACGCTGTCTCCACCGGCGCTGAAAAATACGCGGCGGTGGCACTTTTTGCCTCGGCATAAACGCTAAAGAACGCCGCCTCGTCTCCGTTGAGCGGTGCTTCGTGCGCGAAAACGGGCGCCTGTTTCGCCGTCAGATCAATGCTCCGTTCGCCCACCCGAAGAGTGAACCCGCCTCTGTTCGTTACGATACGGCGAAGGCGGCGAGAGAGAAGCTCCTTCTCGGCCGCGCGCGAAGTCGGCGTTCCCCCGACGGGCAGAATATAGCCCGAAAACGTAACCGAACGCCCCGCCGTGCGATCACCCGCAAGCTTTGCCGCCCCCGCATCGAAATCGTGCAGAACGTATCCGCCGCGACCGAAAATGACTGTGTCCCGTCCGTTTGTAATCGAAATCGTATCGCATACCGTCATCCGAACACCACCTTCCCCATAACGCCCGCGTCGTCCGATTCCGCGATAAGCGAAAACTTCCACGCGGAATCTCTTTCGGGAGAAAGCGAAAGCTCTGCCCCCGACGAAGCCGACGCGATCAGGGAAAAGACGACCTCGCCGCCGCCTGCCGACTCGGGAATTTCCGCAACGAGCACGATGCGCACCCGCGCATGCCGCCCCGCGTCCGTCTTGCCGCCGAGATATACGACGGATCCGTCCGTGGGCGAGCCGGTAGCCGCCGCCAGAACGCGCGGATACAGGCGGACGAGCCTGCCCTCGATTCTGACTCTTGCGCCGTAGCGCACCGAGCGGACGACCTCGCCGTCCCAGCCCTTGATCTCGTGCACCTTCGCACTGTACTGAAGCTTCACGCCGCCCTTCGTCGCCCCGGCGTAAAAGCGGAGCGAACGCGCCGCAGCCTCACTCACCTCAGCGGGCGCTATATACAATCGCCCCGCACCGAGGGCGTAATATTTCTCTTCCATAGATCTCCTTCCTACACATACAACTGTCAAACAAAGCGCGGAGACCGAACCCGAGCGTTTCCGGTATTCCGCCCTAGGCGGAACGCTGTCTCTCTTGACAGCGCGGAAACCTCGCCGAGTAATCCGTGCCAAAGCACGGATTACTCGCCGCACCTTCCTTGTATCTCAAAACCTGCCTGCAGATAATAGAGCCCACATCCGCGAACGTAGCCGCCGCGGCCGCCCTCCTTCGTCCCGCAGATGACAAGCGAATCAGCACCGATCCCGACGACACCCGTGTCGCCGTCTGCGAGAAGCGCCCGCTGCAGTGCCGAAATCTCCGACGCCGCCGCATCGGGCGAGCGATGGAACACGCGCACTTCAAATCTTGCCGTTCTGAGCGCGCCGTCGCCCCGTCCGGGGTAATACCGATACACCGCCGAGGGGGAAAGACTTTTCCCCGGCGCGGGCGAAAGCGGCACGGTAAGTGCCGACGATGCGGCTTTCACTACGCGATCATGCATCGGGGCACCCCTCCTCTACGTAGATTCTCTCACATTTCACACGCCAAATCCTGCCAAGATCGACCGGCACGAGCATCCGATACACGGCGTCCCCGCGCGTGATCGTCATCCCGCGGCGAAAGCCGCCCACGGGGGTATATCTCGCGGGGATAAGAGCGAGCACAGTCGCCGACGCGCGGTCGAGATCGTCCTCCATGATTTCCTCCGCCGTGCGGTGTGAGATGACCGCCATGACCGTGCCCACACTCTCGCCGTCCTTGTTCTTTAAGATGAACGTGCGCAAAAGACGACGCATCATCGAGATCCCCCCCGTCTGCCGCCCGGATGGCGGATGGCGTACAGCTGACGCATCACCGAGTCGCTGTATCCGTCCAGGTACGCCTCGGTCGCGCCCGAGACGGCGCGGGATTTTACCCCCGCACCGTCCAGTTTCCCATAGTCCTCCGCCACCATCTGTGAAAGCAGAAAATCCGGCACGCGCTCCTCGGCTCTCAATCGGCAGAAGGCGCGAACGTATGCCTCGGCATCCGCGAGAAGCGTGTGGATGAGGGCGTCATCCGTCTCATCCGTCCCGTCAAGCCCCAGCCGCATACGCATTTCCTTTACTGTAATCATCGTTTTCCGTCCTTTCCCGTTTCAAAGATAGAACAAATGTTCTTTTTGGATCAGAGAGAGACGACGGCGCTTTTCAGAACGAGGCCGTTCTCGTCGGCTTCTGCAACGGCGATGCGGTTTGCGTTCGCCTTCTTAATCGGGGACGTGCCGTCCCATGCCTCAAAGGAGGAAACGTCATCGCCGAGAAGCGGCGCATCCGCGTCGTAGAGGACGTAGAGGGCGTTCTCGTCGGCGCTCTTGCCGGAAACGGTAAGAGTGATCTCGCCGTCTGCGGTCTCAGCGGTAACGGTCAAGGCCGGTGCCGCCTCGCCGAGGATGACGGAGGAGGTGTCGTCCACCAGAGCGATCACGCCGTGGCGCTCGTAGACGATTGTGTTCTCCTTCTTCTCGATGTCGCGGCTCTGCTCAAGGCCTGCCTCGCGCTTGACGAAGAATTTGACAGCAGCCTTTTCGGTGATGATGACCTTGCCCGCCGGCACGAGCTTGGAGAAGAGCACCGGAATACCGCACAGCGTACCGAACTGACCACTGTACACGATCTCGCCCTGATGCGCGGAGATGAAATCGGGATCACGGCGGATCGCGGTGCGGCCGTCCGCACCCATAAGGATAAAGAGCCCGTCCTCGACCTCGCGGCCGATGTTGCCGAGTGCCTCGACGATATCCGTGTAGGTGAGCGTCTCACCTGCGATCGCGTGGCGGTTCTTGATCTGCTTCAGCTGATCGAAATACTCGACGCGAAGCTGATTTGCCATCACGTCAGCGGCACCGGCAAGCGCCACGTCGATGAGGGCGGGATCCTGCATCGCTTCCACGTCGTTGTAGCGGAAGGTCTGCTGATAACGCTTTACGGTATAACTCTCCGGTGTGAAGGAGATAGAGCCTGCGGCGGAGTTTGCCTTACCGCCCTCCAGCGTCTCCACGGTACCGTTGTAGGTATAGCGGTTGATGATTTTGGTGAGACCCGCACCCTCCGAGAGAGAGTCGTCCACCGTCATAAGGGAACGAACCTCGAGCTTGGAGTTGAGGATCTCGGTCAGCTTTGCTTCAAGTACGCTGTTTTCATAAACTGTGTTCATAGAATACTACCTTTCATAAAAGAAATATTGTTGTTTCGGAGTTTTGGGGCATTCCCCATACTCACATCATCTCTGCGAGCTTTGCGATCGGCGTCTCACGGATGATCTTCCCCGTAAGTGCCGAAGCCTCACCCATACCGGGGCGGATCCCCTCCGTTTTTTCGCGGATTGCACGGGCTGCCGCGGCATCGATGGCGCCCGCCAGCATCTCCACACGGGCAGAAAGTATCTCGTCGGTCAGATCGGTGTCATAGGGGGTAAGAAGGAGCGACACCATCTCCTCCCCGAGAGAGTGCGCGCGGAGCATTTTCTCACAGCGGATCTCCGTCTCGCGGCGCGCCGCACGCTCGTCCGCCCGAGCGAGCGCTTCCCTGAGCGATTCGATCTCCGCCGTCATCTCGACCGCCGCGGCTGCCGTCTCCCGTTCCCTTTCGGCTTCCCACGAAAGACGCGCCTCACTGAGTCGCGCCGCAAGATCGGCGGCTGTAAACACCTCCGCCGGTGCATCTTCGACTGCGGGCACGTCGATCGGATCTGCCGTCTCGCTCTCTTTTTCAAAAATCTCGTCCGTCATTCTTTATCCTCCGATAGAGATTCCTCGTCCCTTATGCGCTGCATTTCCTCGTCTGCATTCTCCACAAACGGCAGATGCTCAACGACGGTGCGGCGGGAGAGGATTCCCTGAAGCTTCGTCGCCATATCGGCGGCTTCCTCCGGCATGCCGGGCAAGTTTCGGGTGAAGATCATGCGGATAGAATCCGCGTCGTACCCGCCGCCGGAAAGATTGAGAAGCCGAGCGACAAGACGCCATCGCTTTATAAGGCCGCGGCGGAAGTACTGCTCCGTTACCGCCACGCGGTTTTCGAAATTGAGCATACGCCAGCGGATCGCCACGCCCGAGAGCGTGTTGCCCGTGAGCGTTTCCTCCGCCATATCGACCGTGCCGGAGAAGCGGTAGATGTCCTTGGCGATTCTCGCCTTCAAATTTTCGATGTAGGCGTCGTTCACCGTTTTCGTCAGCCATTTTGCGTCCCCGCCCTCATCGAGCAGGATCACGCGGTCGCGGCGAATGCGGGCAAGGTCCTCCTCATCCGTACCGCCCATACCGGAAATGGCAAGATAACTGTCCGCAAACAGTTCGAAATCGTTGACAGACGCGCTCTCCAGACGGTTGTACGCATCAATGAGCGAGATGACCGGCTCAAAATCGCCGAGCCTGTCGCGGTTGTTCTCGTAAAAGATCACGGGAACCTCCCCGAAGAGATGCTCCGTGCGGCTCTCCAAGCGGAGAGTCTGCCCGTCGTAGCGGTAGACGGTCATCGCCGCCTCATCGTACACCTCGACGGTGATATCCTCGGCATCGCGGCGGCGATAGTAGCGTATCGCGCCGAGAAGACGGGGCTCAACCGCGTCGTCGTACACGGGGATAACGGTATCGGCATCGATCGGCGTGAATCGGGGCTTCGTTACGTCGTCGTACCAGACGAGCTCACAAGCCCTGCCCGAGACGGACAGATCCCGCGCGAGCGCGTTGTTCGCAAAGCGCTCGTGATTCGCCGCTCCCACGTTTTTCAGCATCGCGAGCGTCTTTTCATCAGCAGTGTACGAAACACCGCGTCCCATGAAATAGCCGACCGTGCAGTCGGTGATGTTGCGGCAGAAATTGTTGACGAGGCGGTTGTCCGGCAAATCCGGATCTCTCGCCGCCTTCAAAATATCGTGGCGCCCGAGATAATACGCCTTGAGCTTCATAAGGCGCGGCGCCTCACCCGCCATAAATTCCGTGAGGCGGGCGAGAATGGTTTTTTCGTTCAGCATAAGATTCCTTTCTGTAATACCTTTTGGATCAAATCCCCAGCATCCTTTTGGAGATCGTCCGTTTTTGCCCGCGCGGATGACGGAGCGGCTCCGTTGCATAGCGGAGTGCCGCCATCGCGTCGTCGCGGCCGGGCGCGGGGACGTCGAGCACCTCGCCGCTCTCCCCGTCCACCTGCCAGCGCCACTCCCGTATCTCCGAGATCACGTTTTCTGCCGACGCGTCGATGACGATCTCCCTCTGCTTCAGATACTCGATCTGTCCGAGAATACTTCCCGGCTCCTTTTTCACGCCCTCGGCGCGAAATCCCGCCTTTCGCCACATCCGTATCCGATCCGGCTCGGCGCTGTCACAGTACATCGGCAAATTTTGGGGGAAGCCCGCCTCCTTTGCCATCTCAATGATCTCCGCCGTGTCTCTTTCACGCACGTACAGCTCACGGAGAATGTAGAAAACCCCGTCCCGCATCCCGACAAGGAGAAGACAGTTGGCGTGATTGTAGCCGAAATCCTGCGCCAGCCAGGCGCTGTCGTAAAATCCGACGTCCTTTTCTACGTTTGCCACTCGCCACCTTGTCAAAATCAAGCCCTCGCGGGCCGATCCCCACTCGCCGAGCGCGTACACGGCGTACCCCACCGGATCTTCTCGCTCTCTCCGCTCCATGCGCTTTTTGAAATCCGCGTCCGAGAACGCGTTGCTTTTATACGTCGAGTGATGAATAAATACGTCCTCACTCGGCGGTGCGTCAAAAAACCGTTTTTTCAGAAAATGGTTTGCCGAGACCGGATTGAACGTCATCGTGATCTGGTAATACAAAAAGGGGTTCACCGCCCCAAGATCCCCACGGAGACGGTCGTCGAGAATGTCGAGGTCCGAGGAGGTAAGCTCCGTTGCCTCCTCGCACCAGATCCATGTCAGTTTCCCGGATTGGAACGCCACGCTCTTTACTCTCTCGCGCTGGCTGTCTTCCTTCATTCCGCGAAACATGATCCGACTGCCCGTCACGAGGGAGGTCAGGGAAAGCGGCTCCTTCGTTATCGCCCAGAACTCGTCCGCCCGATCGCCGAAGATACGCCTGACCGCGCCGGAGAGTTCCTCAAACACCGAGAAGCGGCAGGCGTTCTCCGTCTTGCGGATCACAAGCAGATTCGCCCCGAAATACCGCATATCCGACAGTTTCATTATAAAATCCTGTGCCACATTGAAGCTTTTCCCCGATCCCGCACCGCCGTAGAGAATGCGGTAACGCGCACGGGTTCGGTTTGCCTCACGGAAGGACTCGTTGAAAGGAACGATTCGTTCACACGTATTCACAGCGAATGATGAGCGACGGCGCACCGCCGTCCGCACGGCCGGCGGACGCCATAAGGCGGAGATTTTCAAGCGCACGGATCCGTTCTCCGGGCTTTATCTCGCCCGTCTCGTCGAACGCCATCCGCTCGTACTCCCGACGGATCGAGGCGAGCACCGCCTCGCTGAGGCGTGCAGAAACAAGCCGATCAACCTCGTCCCTCGCATCTTTAAGAAGCGCGTACGCCTCGCCGCGCGTAATCCCTGCCGATACCGCCGCCCCCGGAAGATTGTAATCGCGAGCAAATCTCTCGAGAAACCGCCGCCTTTTCTCGTTTGTCATAAACGCATCTCTCCTTTTCAACGCACCCAAAAGAACATTTGTTCTTTTTGGCGTAAAATGATAACCGCCACACGGCGGTATCACGAAACTGTATGCGTATTATATCACTGTTCACGCAAGTTGTCAATGGCAGAAAGCGGAAATATTGCACAAATAGTCTCCGCTGATTTTGTGCGAATTGCACAACAATAAAAGCGAACCCACACTCGCCCGCCCCCGCATAGCCAAAATTCGCCGCTTCACAAACAAAAAACGGGGGCAATTATTCCCCCGTTAATATTTCTCTTATTTCGTCAAGCGACGAGGCGTGGTGGAGTCGGTCGCGCATTTCGGCGGCACCGCGCATTCCTTTCAGAAAATGCCCGATCCGGCCGCGGCATTCGCGTGCGGCGGCGTCGCCGCCCTCTGCCTCGACGACCGCCTCGGCGAGGGCGAGTGCAGTCCTTCGCCGATCCTCTTCGGTGGGCGGGGTGAACGCTTGTCCGCTCTCGCGGGCTTTGATCTCGGCGAAAATCCACGGATCACCGAGCGCTGCCCGTCCGATCGCCACGCCGTCGCATCCGGTCTCGTTTCGCATACGGAAATAATCCTCCGCCGAGGAAACGTCGCCGTTGCCGATCACCGGTATCTCGGGCGGCAAGGCGTCGCGCACGGCTTTGATCACCGACCAGTCCGCGAAAGGTGCGTACATTTGCGCTCTCGTACGGCCGTGGACGGTTACGGCGGATGCGCCGTTTAGGACGGCGATCCTTGCGATCTCGACGGCATTTTTCGAGGATTCGTCCCATCCGGCGCGGATTTTCACCGTTACGGGCACGCCGAATCTCTCCGCACCCGAAACGGCGGCGCGGACGATCTCCCCGGCGAGGGCGGGGGTACGCATGAGAGAGGAGCCATCCCCTGCGGATACGATCTTTTTGACAGGGCATCCCATGTTGATGTCGATCGCAAACGGTTTTTCCTCGGTGCACGCGCCCTCGTATTCGCCCGAGGCGATCATGTGGGCGGCACGCCGCATCTCGTCGGGATCGTGCCCGAACAGCTGGACAGCCGTGGGGATGTCGCCTTTCGGCAGGCGTGCAAGCCGCGCCGTTTTGCGGTCTCGGTAACAGAGTGCGGCGGCGGAGATCATCTCGGTGACGGTCATCTCACAGCCGAACGTGCGGCAGAGGAGCCGCATGGACGCGTCGGTGAATCCTGCCATAGGGGCAAGGACGGTGCCGAGAGTAAACGAGGTATTTCCGATTCGCATACGTCCTCCTTGAAATGTCAAAGTGTTGTGGGTGTGAGCGTGGGGGGCGGAGTCTCTCAAATCGTCTGAATTCTGAGTGCCGTGGCACCTCTGCCGCCTGCTGTAATGACTACGCTGTCGCCCGGGTGGACGAAGCCTGCCAGCTTTGCGCACGCGGCGGCGTGCTCATACATGCTGTCCTCGTCGTTTTGGTACAAGGCGACGACGGGGTAGACGCCCCAGGACATCGCCAGCTGATGATACGTTTTCACGTCCGGTGTGGCGGCAACGATCGGCTGGGCGGGACGGAATTTGGAGACGCTCTTCGCCGTGTCTCCCGTTTTCGTCATCGTAATGATAGCCGCGGCGCCGATATCGCGGGCGACGGTGCACGAAGCGTCGCAGATGGCGTTTTTCGTATCCGTTCCGTCGTTCTCATAGAGCGCGGTGCTGCCCGTTCTCAGTGCAAAGGAGTCCGCTTCCGCCTGCTCGGCGATCTTTGCCATAACCTCTACGACGAGCGGCGGATTTTTGCCGATCGCCGTCTCGCCGGACAGCATGATCGCGGACGTGCCGTCGAATACGGCGTTTGCGACGTCGGTGATCTCCGCACGGGTAGGCGTGCTCTCCGTGATCATGGACTCGAGCATCTGCGTGGCGGTAATGACCATTTTGCCCGATCGGTAACAGCGGCGGATGAATTTTTTCTGGAGACCGGGCAGTTTTTCAAAAGCGATCTCCACACCCATATCGCCGCGGGCGATCATGATGCCGTCGGCGCTTTTGAGGATCTCGTCGAAGTTTTCGACGCCCTCCTCGTTCTCGATCTTGGCGATGACCTTGATGCGGTGCCCGCCGTAGTAGTCGAGATAGTTGCGCACGGTAATGACGTCCTCCTTTCGGCGGACGAAGGATGCCGCGATGAAATCGACGTCGTGCTCTACCGCGAAGCGGAGATCCGCCTCGTCCTTCGACGAGAGATACGGCATATCGAGGTGGACGTGCGGGACGTTGACGCCTTTTCTGTCGGAGATCTCCCCGCCCGTATGGACGCGGCAGAGGACGTCCGTGTCCGTCGTGTCCTCTACGGTGAGGGAGAGCCGTCCGTCGTCCAGAAGAACGGTATTTCCCTTCGTGAGTTTCTTCGGCAGATCCTTGTAGGTTACGCTCACCGCCGTATGATCGCCCTCGATCTCGCGGGTGGTGAGGGTAAAATGCTGTCCGCTTGTCAAAGCGGCTTTTTTATTCTTGAATCGGCAAAGGCGGATCTCGGGCCCTTTCGTGTCCAGCAGGATCGAAGCGGGGCACCGAAGGGCATCTCTGACGCGCCGGAACGTTTCGATCGCTCGCTCGTGCACGTCGTACGAGCCGTGGGAGAAATTGAGTCTGGCGACGTTCATGCCGGCTTTCAGCATATCCGCCATCACGCGCTCGTCGTAGGAGGCAGGGCCGAGTGTACAGACGATTTTTGTTTTTCTCATTGGGTATTTCCTTTGCCGTAGTTTATTATAGCACAATCAACAGGGCGGTGCAAGGCTATGGGATTAGTGTGCGGAGGTTTCAGGGAAAAAATACAGAAAAGAAGTTCAGAACAAACGCCTCGCCCCGAAATAAAAGGAGGCGCTCCTCGGAGCACCTCCCTATTTTATTCTGCTTTCTCCCCACGGAGAAACGCCTTGCATTTCTCGCTCTTCGGATTCCCGAATACCTCCTCGGGCGTTCCCGCCTCTTCAATGACACCGTCCGCCATGAAGATCACCCTGTCGGCTATCGCCTGGGCAAACTCCATCTCGTGCGTGACGACGATCATCGTGTGCGCGGAATCCTCCGTCTTGAGCGAGCGGATCACACGGAGCACCTCGCCCGTGAGCGCGGGATCGAGCGCACTCGTCGGCTCGTCAAAGCAAAGGATCTCGGGACTCATCGCAAGCGCACGGGCGATCGCCACGCGCTGCTGCTGTCCGCCGGACAACTGGCAAGGGTAATTCGAAACCTTATCGGCGAGTCCCACGCGAGAAAGAAGCGCCGCCGCGCGCTCGCGGCACTGCTCCTTCGCATCGGCGAAAGCCGCGCGCCGTGCCCGTCCTCTCTCTACCTCGCCGCGGATTCTTTCCTTTTCGCGAAGATAGAGGGGGATGTACACATTCTGGAGCGCCGTGTACTGCGGAAACAGATTGAACGACTGGAACACAAGGCCCATCTTCAGGCGCATCTGTCGGATCTCGGCGTTCGAGTACTCCTTCGATGCGTCAAACGAGAAGCCGTTTTCCATCTCGATCGTGCCCTCGTTCGCCATCTCGAGGAAGTTCAGACAGCGGAGAAACGTCGTCTTTCCGCCGCCGGACGCGCCGATGACGGCGACGACCTCGCCCTTTTCCATCGAAAAATCAATCCCGTGGAGCACGGACGTGTTCCCGAACCGTTTTGTAAGGCCGCGTATTTCTAAAAATGCCATACTGCCACCTCACACCTTGTAGTAATCGAGCTTTTTCTCACACCATCCGAAGAAGAGCGTGAGAACACCCACGAAGATCAGGAAGAATACGGCGATGTAGAAGAGCGGCCACACGATGCCGTAGGCGAGATAATCCATCTCGTTCACAAAGAAGATCTCCGCCACCGCGATCACGCGGGCGAGGGACGTGTCCTTGACGAGCGTTATGACCTCGTTGCTGATCGGCGCCAGAATGCGCTTCACTACCTGCATAAGGATCACGGTGAAGAACATCTCCGCCCCCGTCATACCGAGAACCTCTGCCGCCTCGTACTGCCCCTTCGGGATCCCCTCGATGCCGCCGCGGTAGATCTCGGAGAAATAGCAGGCGTAATTGATTACGAACGCCACGAGCGCCGCCGTAAAGCGGCCGTTATCTCCCGAGAACGGCTGGACACCGAACAGCAGTCCCGGCACGTAGAACACCACGAACAGCTGAAGCATAAGCGGCGTTCCGCGGATGATCCACACAAACGTGCGGGTGAGCCACGAAAGCGGCTTGAATTTGGACATCGAGCCGAACGCCACGACGAGCCCGAGGGGCAGCGAAAAGACGAGCGTCAAGGCGAATAAAAGACAGGTAACGCCAAACCCTTCGAAAAGGGTCTGCGTGATCGACAGAAAATTCATTAAGACTCAGCGCCGATGTTGGGGATCAGATCGTTCGTGAGGTTGTATTTTGCCGCGATTTCAGCGAGCTTGCCGTTCTCGGAGAGGCTCTTTATCGCCTCGTTGATCTTCGCGGTCAGATCGCTGCCCTTGCGTGCACCGATCGCGTATACCTCGCTCTCCGGCTGTACGGCGTCGTTGATAGCGAGCGCCGCGTAGTCGCCGCTGCCAACCATGGCCTTCGCCATCTGGTAGTCGATTACGGCAAAGTCAGCGTTGCCGGCTACGAGCTCCATGAGAGCCGCTGCCTGCGAGGTAAAGGTCGTTACCTTATCCTCAGCGCCGCAAAGCTCAATAGCAACGCCCTCACCGGAGGAGCCGCCCTCGGCAACAGCCTTCTTGCCGGCAAATGCCTCTGCCGTGTTCAACTCAGCGATGCGGTCAGCCTTCGTGATGATAACCTGACGGTTCTCAAGGTAGGAGTAGGTGAAATCTACGTACTCGGTACGGGATTTGCCGTCGCTTTCCATACCGTAGGTGAAGCCGTTCCAGATGAGATCAATCGCACCGGAGTTCAGCTCCATGTACTTGTTCGGCCAACTAATCACCTGGAATTTTGCCTCAAGGCCGAGCTGTTCGGCAACGGCGGTAGCGAACTCGGTGTCAAAGCCGGTCAGATTGCCGTCTTCGTCAAAGTAGTTCATGGGAGCGTATACGGTGATACCGCATACGAAGTAGCCTTTTTCCTCAATCGCTGCCCAGTCGGACTTTTTGCCGCAGGATGCGAGCACTGCGAGCGCCATAACGAGAGAAAGCGCCAGCGCCATAATCTTTACAAACTTTTTCATGATAAATACCTCTTTCTTCTTATAGAAAAATATATCGTTGTTTTGTTGCTTTAGCACTTTATCGTGCTAAAGCGCTGTATTATGATACCACATATCAGCACGGTTGTCAAGAGGGTTTTGTATTTTTCTAAAAAAGAAAAACGGATACGCCGCATCTCTACCAATACCGTCCCCGCCTTACATGGAAGGGGATTTTCTGCCCACGCCGCGAGGATGCCGTTTTTGCCGAAGGCAAAAGTCCGCGCTTCTTAACAAGGTTGCCGTTTTACGGCAACCTTGCCGAGACGGAAGCAGCGCTTTGAACTACGGCGCTCGAAATCCCGTCTCGCCTCGACGCAGATAATCCCCGAAGGGGATTTTCTGCCCACGCCGCGCGAAATTCCCCGCGGCGAAGCCGCGTCACTACTGAATATCGGCAAACAGTCTTTCCGTATTCGGCTCGCGTAGCGGGGATCACAAGTAAATTCGCCTGTGCCTAAGAGGGATAGAGAGGTGTCGGGGAGGAAGGGAGAATATGTCCCCGCCTCTCCCTTCCTCTCTGACGCGGGGTTGCCGCGAAGGGCTCCGCGTGGGCCCTTCGTGCCGCCGGAGGCAGGCGCCTCCCATTCATACCAATATTGTTTTGCGCTTTCGCGCGGAGGGGAGAAGCCGCGTCACGGTGTTCCCGATGCGGTATGACATCCACAAACCTGTAGGGGGGCATTCCATATGCCCCCGTTTCGGTCGTCGTTGTCGTATTTGCGGGCGGATATGGAATCCGCCCCTACTCCCGCCCTACAGCGAGACCGGGGCTTTGCCCCTCTCCCCGCGAAATTTCCTCTTGCGTTTTCCTTTCAATGGCGGTATAATATAAAAAAGGAAGTAAGGGATGTGAGACGGTGCTGGACGCAGTTCTTTTTGATCTCGACGGAACGCTTGCGGATACTATGCCGAGTCTGGTATTCTGCGTAAACCAAACGCGCGCGCACTTCGGTCTCGATCCCGTCTCCCCCGATACGGTTCTCGGATGCGTAGGCCTCGGCGAGCGCGATTTCGTCCGCGGCGGCATCACCGAGGAGACGATCGCCGAGCGGGGCGAAGCCTTTTTCGAAGAAGCATACGATTTTTATAAATCCTTTTATGCCGAGCACGCCACGTATCTCACCGCCCCGTACGCGGGAATCACGGCGGCACTGGATACACTCCGCGCCCGTGAGCTTCGCCTCGGGATCGTCTCGAACAAAGCGCACGAGTTTGTCACCGAGATGGCGGAGATGCTTTTCCCCGGCCGCTTCTCTGCGGTCGTCGGCGTGGGCGAGCTCCCGCCGAAACCCGATCCCGCCCCCGCGATCGAAGCCGCACGGATGATGGGCGTGCAGCCCCGCCGCTGCGCCTTCGTCGGCGACTCTGAGATTGATATGGAGACGGCAAAAAATGCGGGCATGATCCCCCTCGGCGTCTCGTGGGGATACCGTCCGCCGATGCTTCTCAGGCACGCGGGTGCTGTGGCGATCGCCGACGCGCCAAACGATCTCGCAACCCTTATCGGCCTTTGCGAGAAGGGGCTTCTTCTCTGATTTTCGAACAAAATACCGGGCATCCCCCGGATTTTTAATACATTTTTCTTTCTTAGGAGACAAAAAACATGGTACCTTTCAAAGTGGATCTTACAAAAGAAGTAGCAGTCGTAACGGGCGCGGGCGGCGTTCTGTGCTCCGGCTTTGCAAAAGCGCTTTCCGAATGCGGTGCTAAAGTTGCCGTATGCGATCTGCGCCTCGAAGCCGCACAGAAAGTGGCAGATGAGATAAATGCAGCCGGCGGCAAAGCCGCGGCTTTTGAGATGAATGTTCTCAAAAAGGAATCCATCGTGGAGGCACAGCAGAAGATCCACGAACAGTTCGGCGAGGTAACGATCCTTCTGAACGGCGCGGGCGGAAACAATCCCAAGGGCACGACCGACCGCGAATACTGCACCCCCGAGGATATCGCTGAGCTGGAGAAGAACGGCACGATCGAGGGCGTCAAAACCTTCTTCGATCTCGATCCCGACGGCATTTCGTTCGTGTTTAATCTGAACTTCCTCGGCACGCTTCTCCCCACGCAGGTGTTCGGCCGCGAGATGGCAAAGACGGGCGGCACGGTGATCAACGTGTCCTCCATGAACGCATTCTGCCCGCTCACGAAGATCCCCGCTTACTCGGGCGCCAAGGCCGCCGTGTCGAACTTCACGCAGTGGCTGGCTGTACACTTCGCTCCCGTCGGCATCCGCGTAAACGCGATCGCACCCGGCTTCTTCTGCACCGATCAGAACCGTGCGCTCCTCTTCAACGCGGACGGCACGCTTTCCGCACGCTCGCAGAAGATTCTGAACAACACGCCGATGAATCGCTTCGGCGAGCCGGACGATCTGACCGGCACGCTTCTGTGGCTGGCAGACAAGAACGCATCCGCATTCGTAACGGGCGTAGTAGTTCCCGTTGACGGCGGTTTCGCGGCTTATTCCGGAGTTTAAGAATGATGACAGGACGGGGGAGGGGCTTTTGACAAAAGCCCCTCCCCCGAGCCCCCTCTCCAAAACCTTTATGCTGAATTTCTGTTTTCGGCAGTGCGCAGACGGCTCGTCTGCCAAAAACCAAAAACACCGCCCTTGCGTATTTGTGCGCACGGACGGTGTTTCTTTTATAGGTTAAAGGTTTTGGGAAGGGGTACGGGGGAACCCCTTTTGTCAAAAGGGGTTCCCCCGCTGTTTTTTTTATTATATTACGAATTCTCTGCTACGTACGTCGATACGCGATTCTGGATCAGCTTCACCGTTTCTTCGAGCGATTTCTGACCGGCGAAGTACGCACCTGCATCCTCTTTGATGATGCTCGTCACGCTTTGATTCTGCCGCATCACACGGCTGACGGACTTGACGTAATCACGGAGCATCTCTGCTATCTCGCGATCGAGGAACAATACCTCGTCTCGGTAGCCCGGGTACGGGCTGGGCATACCGATGATGCCGCCGACACCCGTCGTAACGACGGCGATCTCCTTCTCTGCTGTGTCCGTCTCCTCCTCCACGGCGATCTCCGTTTCGGGGAGGGCGGTCGTCATTTCTACCGTGGGGAACGTCTCGGGGAGTACGGCGATGCCGTCATCGATAACGATATCCCCATTGCCGCCCATCATTTCCTCGTAGCGCTTCTTTTCCTCCTCGGCCTGGCGGATCGCCTCTTCCATCATGGCGTCGAGCGCATCCGTCCGAATCGGGAAATAATAGTTATTCTTTTCTTGATATTCTTTCGTAAGGAAGTAGCTCACGAACTGCCATGCGCCATCCTTGAGTGCGGTTTTCGAGCTGATCGCAAAGCTCATATCGCCGGGGATGATCGCGCCGCCGTTTTCTCCGTCGGTCGGTGCGCCGACGAGGGTGATATCTCTCGTGTAGAACGTGTAGTTCACAAGGCTCGTATACACGTTGAACGAGGACATATACACCTGCTCGAGTGCCGCCAGATCCTCGCGGAAGCGGTTATCGTACTGCAGCCAGTAATTCTCGCCGTAGATGCCACTGTCATCCTTCGGCCGCTCGGGGAGCGATGCGACGAATGAAAGCAGATCGGAGAATGCAATCGAGTCAAACGAGCACGTGCCCGTATCGGCATCAATGAACTCCTCGTAACAGAAGGAAAGGAAGAGATCGAACACGTCCTCGCGGTAGAGATCGAAGAACACCTTCGTCGTCTCGGGCAGATTTCTCGCCCAGCGGGCGAAATCGCTCATCGTCCACGAGGTACGGTCGCCCACGACGGACGTTTTGCCGGCGAGCGTCTGAATACTGAAGCTCGGGAAGATCTCGTAAAGCTTGCCGTCGACGTCAAGCGCTTCGAGCACGTTCGGGAGGAAATCGTCTCTCGAGAAGCGCTCGTCCTTATCAATGAGCGGATACAGATCGAGAAGAAGCCCCTTCGCGATGTACGATTCGATCGGCATATACGTGTTGGTCAGAAGAATATCAGGGCCGCGGCCGGCGATGATATCGTTGTTCATCGCGGTTACCGCTTTTTCAATCAGCTCGTCATAATTGTAATCCTGACCATCTTCAAGGTAATCGTCCAGTTTGTACGTTCTGATGTTCACGCGGTACTCGTCGCTCTGCCGATTGAAGCGGACAGCCTCTTCGCGAATCGTCCAGTCGTCAGCCAGCACGGCAACGTCGATGATATACTTCGGAACGAGCTCATCCTCGGGCACGCGGTCGAGAATGAAGATCGCCTCGGTCTGGGTGAACGAATCGTAGCCGTACGTTACGAATTTCTCGGGGGAGATGACCTTCATATTGTACGCGACGTTGTAGTTAAGGTCGGAGTTCATGAAGTTCAGAACCTCAACCGCCGTTTTTGTCTCAAGATCAAATCCGTACACAGCAGTCTCGTTCATGAAGTAGAAGGTGTAGCCCTCTCCCTCAAAGAAGTTGTACATGTTATCGAAATAGTCGCCCTCCAGCTTCAGCGGCTCGCCGAGTACCGCCGTCTTCGTATCAAGCGGAATGAGGGAGAACACGTTTTTCGATCCGGTATAACCGCAGTGGAGGAAATACAGATCATCCCCGTCGGTGAGGCGATGCTGGATATAGCCGCTCGTGAGGTAATCCTTCGTATCGAGCTTTGTGAACGACTCGGCATCCGTCGGGCGGAGGAAGAGCACCTCTTCACCGGCATCGTATCCGCCGATGAGAAGAGAGCCGTCCCCACACACGGTGAGATTGTAAAGGCTGCGATACTCGCCCTCTGCCTGCGGCGCACCGAACACGTTTTGCTCCGTGAACGCCTCAATGATCGTGCCGTCTGCCGCCGTGTGCTTGAACGTATACTTCTCCGTCGAGGTGTAGGTGATCGGATCGTACGTGTAGGTGCACGTACCAACCCAAAGGGTACCGTCGGCGAGCGGCACACGCGTCATCTCGTACGTATGTACGTTCGGATCATCGTTTTTGAAAATATCCGCAGGATCGTCGATCGGCTCCTTATCGCGCGGCGGGGTAATGTCGGTGAGATTCGTGCCGTCCACGTCCATTTCGTAGATGACGTCCCAGCTTTCGTAGGTCTTCTCGTCGTAATGCGTACCGGTGATGCGGATCTTTTCCCCTTCGACAGAGAGATCGTACATCCAGCTCATGTTCTCAGGGATCGGGATCTCCGTTATCCGATAGACATTCTCGAGCACCTGCTTTTCGGGCATTTTCTGTCCGCCGCCGCAGCCGAAAAGGGCAAGGGGTGTAAGAACGGTCAAAACGGCGAGCGCCGCTGCAGTAATTCTCCGTTTCATTTTCATAGAGTCTCCTTTTTATAAAAAGATCGCTTGTCAGCCGCCTTTCGGGGCGGTTTCGTCTTTCCTTTCTTTTTCGCCGCACGGACGGCGGGGATCGTCATATATTCCCAGAGATCATCCCGCTTTTCGCCCGCCGCCGTCTTAAGACGGGAGAGAGCACGCTCCGTCGGATGCCAAAGGGCACCGATCAGAACGATAACGCCGACGAGCGCGGCCGAAGCGAAAACGATCTCCCAAAGCAGGTACGATGACGCCTTGTACTCTGCCACCCTCGCCACGTTTTCAAACCACGGATAGGTGATGGACGAGGTGCGCACACCGAGCGTATCGCGCCGCAGGGTAATCTCCCAAAGCGCGGGGATCGAGAATCGCGCGGAGTTCTCCACTGTGACGGCGCTGTCCTTGTAGCCATCGAAAATCTTTCTGACCGTGCCGCGGGCAAAGCCCTCGACCGGCTCGGGGAGAACCGACTCCCAAACGGTAACGTCAGAAACGTTCCGTCCGAATGCCGAGGAATACGTGAGATAAATGCGGGGCGTTTTGCCGTACCCATCGTAAAACCGATTCTCGGGCACGCGGAATACGCCTGCCACGGTATAAGGCACGCCGTCGACCTGAACGGTACTGCCCGCCACGTCAACCGCGCCGAAAAGGGCGAATGCCGCCGTCTCGTCGAGGAATACCGCACCGTCCCCCGCGGCGTCATCCGTAAGAGGCGCACCGCTCACAAGATCGGGCGTGTGTACGTAGAAGTAATCCCCCCCGATGAGCGTAGCCGTTACGGTGAACGTAGCGCGGCTCGTTTCAATATACGTTTCTCTCTCGGTACTGTATGCATAAAACCAGAGACGGCCTTGCCCCTTTGCCTCAAGCGATGCGTCCGTAAGCGCCGATTCGATCTGCCGGCTCACGCCCTGTATCGCCGATACGGAATACGGGCGGTCCGCCGCAAAAAACACGCTCATTTGTACCGAGTCCTCGCCCCATCGTTCGGCGGCGAGCTGATCGGGCAGCGATTTTGCCACCCTGCCGCGTCCAATCTCCAAAAGGAGAATGGCACATAAAGCGACCGCCATCGAAGCGAAAAGGACGATCCAAAAGATCCGCTGTCGTTTTGTAAGATTCAGTTTCATTGTTTTCGTCAATTATTCCTCGCTCAGCCGAACCGCGTCTCCCGAGGAGATCGGCACTTCGGCGTGCGTGATCACGTACTGACCCGAAACGTCACCGGAGATAGCCGAGTTTACCGTATCGGAGGCAAGCACCTCCACGTCTACGCGCTTTGCCGTATAGCGGTTGCCGAGGGGCGTGTTCTTCGACGTTACGATAAGCACGAACTTGCCGTTTTGATCCTCGCGGATCGCGGAGGACGGAACGACAGCGTCGTAGCTCTGGTTTTTCGAGCCGAGCGCCACCGTCAGATTCACGCCGGCTTCCACCTGTCCCGTGATCTCAAGCGTTACGGTGCGGCTCTGCCCCATGGACCCTTGCGCGGACTGAATGTTCACAACCTTTGCCGTCGGCACCTCGCCCCAGTAATAGTAGAGGATCTCGCCCACGTCGCCCACGCGGATCTGCGCCGCTTCCCTGGCGGATACAGTGCATTCCATCGTATATCCCGCCTCGGCAAGCGTGATCGTCGCGATCGGGGTATTTGCGGGCGCGGTCATACCGATGCTGTACGGAAGCGCCTCAACGACACCCGCGGCGGGCGCCACGACCGTGCCGTCCGTCGACATTTTACGGAGCCGTTCAACCTCTTTTTGTTGCTTTTCTACCTGTGCTTTGAGCTGTGAAAGCTCGATCTCGTACTGCTCCTTTTGGAGTTTTGCCGCCATCTCATCGACGTCGGCGTTCTTTTTCGCATCGGCGATCTGCTTTTCAATATTGGCAACCGACCGCTCGGCGGCGGTTATGCGCTTCTTTGCAGCATCGATCTCGCGCTGTTTCGTCTTCAGCTGCTCGTCGAGTGCCTCGCCGTTCTCCGCACTGCCTGCGGCGATCGTCGCCTCGGCCTTGGCGAGACGTGCCTCTGCCTCTTCCTTGAGCGCCGTCGTTTTCTTGATCTCGTCGGTCAGCTCCTCGTAGGTGTGGTAGCTTTGGGCGCGCTCGTGCTCCGATTTTGCGGTGGCAAGCACCGATTCCGCCTTCGTGATCGCGGCATTCGCCTCAGCGAGTGCCTCCTCGGAGGATTTCACGTACACCGTCAGCATATCCACCTGCTTTTTGGCGTTGTCCGCCTTGGTCTTGAGCCCCTGGAGCACCTGATTTGCGTTTGCGTTCGCCTCGTAAAGCGCCTGGTGCTCGGCGTACGTCTGCTCCGCCTGGGTGATCTCACCCGCAAGGCGTCCGACCTCACCGCGCAGCGCATCCAATGTCTTGCCGTCGGCGGCGAGCACAGCCGCATCGTAGGCGGCCTTCGCCGCGCTGTGGCGATCCTTATTATAATCAGCCGTTGCCGCCGTCAGCTCACCGTAGAGCCGCTCGGTCTTGCGAAGGAGATCCTCGTATTCCTTGCGCAGAGCGTCCACCTTTTCGTACTGTGCCTCGTGCGGGCGGTATGCCGCAAATGCATCGTCCCGCTTTCGCATATTCTCCTCGGTGGGAGCGGCTTCGTAATCCGCCTTTGCCGCCTCATACTCCGCCTTCGTCCGATCATACTCGGCCGCGCTGAATGCGCTGATCGCCTGGGCAAGATCGTCGGCAACCTTCTTTTGCTTTGCAAGCTCGGTATTGTATGCGGCCTCTGCCGTTACGTATTTCGTATAAGCGGTATCCTCTACCATATACGCGCCGTACGCGTCCTCGAGCCGATCGAGGATCGGCTCAGCGGCGGCAAGCTTTGCCTTGAGCGCCTCAATCGCGTTGTATTCTGCCGCAAGGGATTCCGCCGTTACCGAGCCCTGGGGCATCAAAGCCTGTTGCTCGGCAAGCTTTGCGTTGGCGGACTTGAGTTCCTCCTCTGCCGCCTTGAGAAGGGCTTGATTTCGCCCGTGCATCCACTCCGCCGTGTTCTTGGCGTTCAGTGCCTCGGTCGCCGCAAGCTCCGCCGCGTCGAGCGCACGCTTCTTCTCCACGAGCAGTGCCGTAAGCTCGTCGTCGGTAAGGTAGCTGTCGCCGCCCGTCTGTCCGCGCTTACCGCGGAGGCGTTCCAGCTCTTCCTCGAACATTTCTACGTTATTTTTCTCCATTTCGACGGCAACCTTTGCCGCCTGCACCTCAAGAAGTGTCGGAAGCTTTCCCTGCTCGCCGGAAATAGCGGCATACTGCTTTTCAAGAGACGAAAGAGCATCCTTCTCGTCGGAGAGCGTGTTCTTCGCCGTGTCCAGCTCCTCGGTCAGCTGCAGGATCCGATCCGCCGTGTCGGAGGGCAGACCCGTCGGGTCGTCCTTCTGTTTTTGGATCAGCTGAATTTTCAATTCACTGAGAAGCTTCTCCGCCTGGGCGAGCTCCTCCGAGCCGCCGTCCACAAGCGTGAAGAGGATATCCCCCTTCTGTACGCTCTGACCGACGCGAACGAGGACGTCCTCGATCTGTCTCGTCTGATCGATCGTTACGTCGTAGGAGCGGTTCGCGCGCACGGATCCCGTTACGTTCACTCTCGACGCGATCGTGCCCCACGAGGGGTATCTGACCGATACGATCGGCAAAGAATAGTTGAGGATCGTCTGCGAGAAAAACGTAAGCAGAAGCAGTACCGTCAAAAAGATAATGAGGATATTGCGTATCCATATACGGCGTTTTACGTTAGATTCATTCATACTCGGATTTCCTTTCGCATTTGTAGACTTTTCGCGGCTTATCCCTTGATACCGCCGGCATAGGAGACACCCTCCACCAACTCGTCCTCAAAATAGAGGAAGACGGAGAGGGGAATAATGAGGTAAACGGTTGCGACGGCGAAGGCAAGCCCTGCGTCGCCCGTGTTGATCTTCGAGAGGAAGACGGACAGAGGATGCAGATCGACCGCGTCCCCCGTCAGAAGAACGAGCGGCTGCTCGACCATGTTCCAGTAATCAATAAAGACGAGGAGCAAAACGGACACGATGATGTTTCTGGCCATCGGCACCATCACCCTTGAGAAGATCTGCCACTCGCCCGCGCCGTCCAATTTTGCGGCTTCGATGACCGCTTTCGGCACGCGGCGCATGAATTTCGTCAAAATAAAGACGGCGAACGGCGAGAAGATGCCGGGGAGCCATATCGCCCATCTTGTGTCGAGGATGCCGAGAAAATCGGCAACGAGGAAATTCGGCACCAAAGTTACCTGATACGGCATCAGCATGATAACTATGTAAACGAAAAAGAGGAAGCTGCGCGCCCTCGTCTGAAACCTTGCAAAGCCGTACGAGGCAAGAAGCGCGAATACCGTCTGAAGGACGGTGATCGGCACGACGAGCACGACCGAGTTCCAGAATTTAAAAAGGTAATCGGGCGAGCGGAGAAGCACCGTCCCGTACTGCGAGAAGGACACGAGATCGGGGATGAGTTTCAAATTCACACGGTCGGCAACGTACGTGCCGGCGGACGTCACGCTCGTGAAGATCTTGCCGTAGTTCGAGGCGATCTCACTTTGGGACATAAAGGAATTGGTGATCGTCAGAACGATCGGCAGAATAAAGATGACGGACATCAGCCCTAAAAACACCGCCGCCGCGATGAGACCGGATGTACGCATCCGGGAGCGCCAAAGCTTTCGTCGGCGCGCTTTTTGTATCATAGCATTCGTCATAAAATCGCCTTTCGTAAAAAGGGGATCATTCTTCTATATTCCGAGCGAGCCTGTCGTCGATCCGGACGAGGACGCCGATGATCAAAGAAACCACGATCGCCATGAGAATGGCGGCGCAGGAAAGCTTTTGATAATCCAGAGAACGGAACATATTGTTCATGAAGTGCTGGAGCATATAGAGCGTATCGTACGGATAATCACCCGTGAGGAGATATACCTCGCGGAACACCTTAAACGAGTTGATGAGGGAGAGGATCCCCACGAAAAAGATCGACGAGAACAGATACGGCAGCTTGATCTTAAAGAACGTGCGGACAGCACCCGCGCCGTCCAGCTCTGCCGCCTCGAGCACGTCCTTCGGAATGCCTGCGAGCGCCGCCATGAAGAGGATCATGTTGTACCCGACGTTCTTCCACAGAAAGAGGAGCACGATCGTCAGCTGGCTGAGATCACTCTTGAACCAGTCGATAGCCTGGACGCCGAACACCGAGAGCCAGTCGTTCACGACACCGTTTTGATGAAACAAAACCTCCCAGATCAGAACGACGGACGCGATCGGCACCATAAGGGGGCTGATAAGCACCGTGCGGAACACGCTTTTCATGGGAATCTTCTTCATAAGAAGCATCGCAAAGAGAAGCGGGATCACTACGGCAAGCGGCACGGAGACCGCCGAGAAGACCGCCGTGTTCTTCGCCGCGCGGAGAAACGCGCTGTTGTCAAGAAGCGAGACGAAATTTTGGAGCCCCACGAATTCGGGCAAAAACGGATTGGCGATGAGACTCTGGTATAAAACCACGCCGAGCGGCGCTATAAAAAAGAGCAGAACGCCGAGCACGCTCGGAATGAGAAAAAGACGGGTGCGCCGTCTCTCGAGGCGTTCGGTGCGGGTGTAGCGGGACTCACGACGGGAACGCCGCGCGGTTTTCTTCTCTGTCATCCTTACCTCTCCTTAACTTTTCGTTTTCTCTCGATAAATTCAAAAGATGCTCGCCGAGTGGGACGGCTGCCTTTCGGTTCAGACAGAACTTCTTTCCCACTCGATAAGACGGAAAAATTCTCCCAATCTTTCAAAAAACAGAAACATTTCCGCATTCTGTCCCCATTATAACATATATGGAAGCAAACTGCAACAGATGTGCGAAAATCCTCTTGCAAATCTCGTCCGTATGTAGTATCATATTGTAAAATCAATGCATGCCCGAAAGGATTGGTATCCTCTATGGAAAAACAAGTGAAAACGAACGCCATGCGCCGCCTTGATGCTTCAAAGATCCCCTACGAGGTGGCAACGTATCCCGTCGACGAGTCCGATTTGAGCGGCGTACACGCGGCGGCGGAAATGGGCGTGGACGACCCCGGATGCGTATTCAAAACGCTCGTCGCGAAGGGCGCGAAGGGCGGGTACTTCGTTTTCTGTATTCCCGTCGCAGAGGAGCTCGATCTCAAACGGTGCGCGGCGGCAGCCGGCGAGAAAAACGTAGAGATGATCCATGTCAAGGATATGCTCGCGATCACGGGATATATCCGCGGCGGATGCTCGCCGATCGGCATGAAGAAAGCATACCCCACGTTTTTCGACGAAAGCGCGCTTCTGTACGACAAGATCTACGTCAGCGCCGGCCAGCGCGGCGTGCAGCTCATTCTGCCGCCCGACGTCCTCATCTCGTTCACGAACGCAAAGACCGCGGGCCTCATAAGATAAAAAATACCGTCTGTGCAAAAAATCGGCGCACAGACGGTATTTGTTTTTCGGTTAAAGGTTTTTGAAGGGGGTTCGGGGGAGCCTTTTTGGCAAAAAGGCTCCCCCGGTGTTTTTTATCCGTATTATATCCTGTCCCCCGGCACGTAGCGGATCGCGCGGGGTGCCGCCTCGGCGCGCACGCCCGTAACGGGGGTGATCTCCCCGTCGAGGCACAACTTCTTCACGCCGGTGAACGCGATCGACCGACAGCGGAAATAATCCATATACGGCGCATATTTCGCCTGCGGTGACCACGTTTCGACGTCCACGTGCTTGCCGCTTCTGAATCCGCCCACGAGCGAGATAAACTCCGTGCGGGTTACGTCCTTCACGAGAAGAACGTCCAGCATCCCGTCAAGCGGGGATGCCGCGGGCAGCGCCTTGAATCCGCCGCCGTAAAAGGGCAGATTGCCGATCGCACAAAGGAGAAAATCGCCCGAAAGCGTAAGATCCGTCGGTGCATCCTCGCCGAAGCGAACGACGCCGCCGAGCTTTATGTCCGCCCGAAACGTCTCCTTCTTCGAAAGCTCCGTCACCACGCCGCATATGTAGGAAAGGCTGTTGTTCATAAACCGGCGGCGGCGAAGCGCCTCCGATGCCGCCACGACGGCGCAGTCAAACCCGACGTTTGCGATATTGATCGCGTACCGTCCGTTCACCATCACGAGATCCAAGGGGATCGAATCCTCCCCCTCGGGAACGGTGAGTTCCGACGCACCGCGGATGAAATCGTTGCCCGAGCCGGCGCTCATCATCGTAAAGCGGGAGAGATCGCCCGCACCGGCACGCATGATGCCGTTCACCGCTTCGCCCGCCGTGCCGTCTCCGCCGTACACCACGAAATGGGTATGGGGATCCTTCACGCACGCCTCGGCGATAAAATCGGTGCATTCACCCGCCGACTCGGTCAGATGGACGAGATCGGCACGGTGCTCCTCGGCGTGTCTTCGTGCATCGGGCAGGTAGCGTCCCTGCCCCGCCGCGGGATTCAGAACGTATACAAGTCGGCGTTTCTCTGTTGACATAGAAGTCCTCCTTACACGGGAGAAATGGTAGCCTCGGGCTAAAGGGGCACGCAGTGCACCTTTAGCGCTGTACGCGTCCGGAGCCGCCGCTCTTGATGAGAGAATCTACCTCGGCTACGCTCGCGTGGTTGAAGTCGCCCTCGATCGAATGCTTCAGTGCGGATGCCGCGGTCGCAAATTCGATCACGTCCTGCGGTGCGCGTCCGTCGAGCGTCGCGTAGATGAGACCGCCGCCGAACGAGTCGCCGCCGCCTACGCGGTCAACGATGTGGAGATTATAGCTCTTCGAGAAGCAGTACTCGCCTGCCTTTGCATCGTAGAGCATTGCCGCCCAAATATTGTCGTTTGCGGAGATGGACGTACGGAGAGTGATCGCCACCTTCTCAAAGCCGAAGCGCTCGGACAGCTGACGTGCCACGCTCTTGTACGCCTCGTGATCGAGCTTACCGGAATCCACGTCCGTGTTCTCCGCGCGGATGCCGAAGACCTTGTCCGCATCCTCTTCGTTGGCGATGCACACATCGACGAGCTTCATCAGATCGTTCATCACGCGGCCGGCCTCCTCGGTCGTCCAGAGATTCTTGCGGTAGTTGAGATCGCAGCTCGTCTTGATGCCCTTCTTGCGGCATACCGTCAGCGCGTCCATGCAGATCTCGGGCATCTCACCGCCCAAAGCGGGGGTGATGCCGGTGAAGTGGAACCAATCCGCACCGTCGAGGATCGTCTCCCAGTCAAAATCCTCGCGTTTTGCCAGCGCGATCGAGGATCCCGCACGGTCGTAAACGACCTTGGACGGGCGCTGGGACGCACCCTTCTCGCAGTAGTAGATGCCCACGCGCGGACCGCCGCGGACGATCTTCGATGTATCAACGCCATAGCGGCGCAGTGCGTTCACCGCAGACTGACCGATCGGGTTGTCGGGCAGCTTCGTTACGAATGCGGAATCAAAGCCGTAATTGGCAAGGGAAACGGACACGTTCGCCTCACCGCCGCCGTAGACGACCTCAAAGCGATCCGCCTGCACGAAGCGCAGGTAGTTTTCCGGCGCCAGACGAAGCATGATCTCACCAAAGCATACAGTTTTCATTGTTTTCTCCTCGGAGTGTATATTTTTGTAAAGGCGACAAAATGCACCTTCTTTTTCAGTGTATATTATACCGCCTGTGCGTAGAGTTGTCAAGGGCAGAACCCCTTTTTCAAGGGGGTTCTGCATTCCGTCTCGCCGAGGTAAAGCATTCCCCCGCGTGAGGCATTATTTCCCGATTATCTCCCGCACGATCTCGCCCGCCATGATAAGACCGGCGGCACCGGGCACGAACGAGATGCTCGCAGGCACGCTTCGGCGAGTGCCCTCACCGTCAAGCCCCGTCGTTACAGGCTCTTCTTTTGAATAGACGACCTTTACCGAGCGGATGCCCCGCGCCTTCAGCTCGCGCCGCATCACGCGCGCAAGCGGACAAACGCTCGTTTTCTCAATATCCGCGATCTCAAACATCTCGGGATGAAGCTTGTTCCCCGTCCCCATCGACGAGATCACGGGCACGCCGGCGGCCTTCGCCCGCTCGATGATCGCGATCTTCGCCGAGACCGTGTCGACCGCATCCGCTACGTACGACAGCCCCGAAAACGGCACGGTGTCCGCGTTCTCGGGGAGATAGAACAGATCAAACGTTTCGACCGTGCAGTCGGGCGCGATCTTCGCGATGCGCGCTTTTTCGGCATCGACCTTGCGCATACCGATCGTATCCGCGTCCGCGACGAGCTGCCGGTTCAGATTGGACGCTGAGACCGCGTCCCCGTCGACGAGAACGAGCCTGCCGACGCCTGCCCTCGCGAGCGCTTCCGCGACGTAGCTGCCAACGCCCCCGAGGCCGAACACGGCAACGGATGACGATTGGAGGCGCGCGACCGCCTCCTCGCCCACGAGCCCCGCCGTACGGACGTACCGCGCGGCGATATCCTTATCTGTCAGCATATTTATTCCTCCCAATCCGAGATAATGCCGCCCGCGACGACGGCGTCCCCGTCGTACAAAACGAGGGATTGCCCCCCGGCGGGGGCGCGCACCGCCTCCATGAGACGAATGGTGAGCGTATCGCCCTCGGCGAACGCCTCGCACGCGTGCTCGGCTCTCGTGTAGCGGAGCTTTACGGTGAGCTTTCGCGGCGTATCCAGATCGCCCGGGGCGGCGGCAAGATAGTTTATCCCCGTGGCACGTACCGTTTTCGCCATCGGATCGCGGGGGGAGAGTACGGTTTTATTCGCCGCCGCGTCCTTCCCCACAACGTACATATACTGCCCGAGCGCGATGCCGAGCCCCCGTCTTTGGCCGATCGTGTAGCACGCCTGATTGCGCGATTTTCCCAGAATCGTACCCGCCTCGTCGGCAAAGATGCCGTCGGGGAGCGAAACGCCCGCCTCCCGAAGAAACGCGGTGTAATCCCCGTCGGGGATAAAGCAGATGTCCTGCGATTCCTTCGACGAAGCCGCGGGGAGATTCGCCAAGGCGGCGATCTCGCGGATCTCGGCTTTCGTATACTCGCCGAGGGGGAGGCGAAGACGGCGGAGCGTCTCTTGCGAGAGTCCCCAGAGCATATACGTCTGATCCTTCGTCAGATCGGCGGCACGCCCGACGGTATAGCGATCGCCCGCCTTTACGATGCGGGCATAGTGCCCCGTGGCGCAAAGCTCGACGCCTGTCCGATCGGCGTGATCGGTAAGGTACGGGAATTTTACCGTGCGGTTACAAAGCACGCACGGATTCGGCGTGCGCCCCGCCTTATATTCCCCGATAAAATCGGCGATGACGGACTCGCGAAACGCATCCGTTACGTCGACGGCGGAAAACGGGATCCCCATCGCGTCGGCGACCGCGCGGGCGCGCTCGGTCGGGTCTTCCGCGCCCTCTGCCGCGTGCATACGGAACGATACGCCCGAGACGGTATACCCCGCCTGACGGAGCAGATGCGCCGCCGCCGCGGAATCGACGCCGCCGCTCAAAGCCGTGAGAATGTTCATGTGAAGATCTCCCTTACAGCGTTACTCTTTTGAAGCCTTCCTCATCGAGGACAAGGCACCCGTGCGCGCTGCCTTCCTTCGGGATCGACACCGATCCGGGATTGAGACAGCGAACGCCCCCTCGCACCTCGTCGATCGGCACGTGGGTGTGCCCCGAGACGAACACGTCGCCCGCACGGAGCGGCGGGAGACGATCGGGCGAGAAAAGATGCCCATGGGTGAAATACACGAGATAGTCTCCCCGATCAATGACGGCGTAATCCGCCATCGTCGGGAACGGGAGCACCATCTGATCCACCTCCGCCTCGCAGTTTCCGCGCACGGACAGAATCCGATCGGCGAGCGGCGAGAGCATCGCGATGACCGCCTTCGGATTGTACTCGTCGGGCAGATCGTTCCGGGGGCCGTGGTAGAGAATGTCGCCGAGCAGGACAAGGCGATCCGCGCCCGATTTCTCGAACGCATCGAGCATACGGCGGCACCAGTACGCCGAGCCGTGGATATCGGAAGCAATAAAGTAACGCATAGAAAATCTCTCTTTCATTTGTTTTTATGGGGCTTCAAAATTTCGGCGTAAACCCAGCCTCTGCGCTGTCGGCATCCTGCGAGAAGCCGTCGTAGCCGAGGGCGAGCGCCGCCTCGCGCACCGATTCGTACTCGAACGTGGTTACGCGGCGGCGGAGCTCTTTTATCTCGGGCGGCGCAAAATCCGGCGTGTACTGCCGCATGAGCGAAAGCACCACCGATCCCGGATCGACCGCCTCGGCGACGCGCGTGAGCGCTTTTATCGAATCGTGTCTGCCGCCCGGCAAAACAAGATGCCGCATCACAACGCCGGAGGAAAGCCTGTCCCCGTTCCATTTTGGCTCACCGACCGTCTCGACCATCGCCGCGAGCGCGCGAACGGCAATTTCGGGATAATCGGGTGCGGCACTGTACCGATCAGCAAGCGCCGATGTCCCGTATTTCATATCGGTTAAAAATATATCCACAAGACCGCGACTTCGCCGGATCGTCTCCGCCGTTTCGTACCCGCCCGTGTTCCAGACGACGGGCACGGAGAGTCGCTCCTTCACGAGCGACAGCGCGCGAAAAATTCCGTCCGCGTACTGCGTCGGCGAGACGAGATCGATATTATCGGCGCCCGCACGGACGAGCGCGAGCATCTCGGCGGCAAGGCGATCCCCGTCCCACATCTCGCCCGCGATCTCCCCTTGGGAGATCGGCTTATTCTGGCAATAGACGCAGCGAAGCGGGCATCCCGTAAAGAAGATCGCGCCGGATTTTTCACCGAGGCACGGCTCCTCCCACATATGAAGCATCGTTTTGGCGACGCGGATGCCGTCGCCCGCACCGCAAAAGCCGATCTCGCCCGCCTCTCTGTCCGCCGAGCACCGGCGGGGGCAAAGCGTGCACCTCACGGCGTGCCCGCCAAAAGGGCGGCAATATCCCGATCGGTCAGGCGAACGACCTTATAGGAGCCGGCGGCGTCGGTAACCTCAATATAGAGGGGCGAATCGCCGCGGTAGCCGGTGATGTCAAAGGAGCAAGAATCCTCGGTGCCGTCCACCGTTTTCGTGCCGAATCCGCGCGACAGATCGTACACACGAACGGACGCAAGCGCCGCATTGTCGGCGGCGGATACGCTGAGCGTAACCGTACCGTCCTCGTTCATTCGGGCACAAATATCGGTGATCTCGGGGCGGATGCTGTCCGCCGTTACGGGGAACGTGAGCGTTTCGGTGCTCTCCCCGCCGTTTGCCGTGAGGATCACCTCACAGGTGTACGTACCGCTCGGGAAGAGGTACTCACTCTCGTCCGCGGCGCGGAAATTCGAGAGCGGCACGACCGTATAATTGCCGGCGGCGAGATACCGCTCGATGTTCTTTAAGGTATGCGATGCAACGGTGTGCCCCGCCGCATCGATAATGCGCACGTGCGCCGTTTCAATATCGCGGAGTGCCGAGAGCCAAAGCTCCAGCCGTCCGATACGGAGCTCTCTCGGATTGATAAGATTGTACGCCGTATCAAAGACGGTCTCACCCGTCTCAGTCGTTCTCTCGCCGACCCTTCTGACGTCCGTCTCGGAGAGGACGCGCACGGCAAGGAATGAGGGTGCTACGAGCGCATCCTCCCCGTCGTACACCGTTTTATCGGCAAGCGGGGCTTCATCTCGATCGCCGAAGAAGATCGTGATCGGATGACGCACCGTCTCACCGCCCGCCGAGGCCTCGATCTCCCCGTCAAGGAAGATGCCAAAGGGCGCGTTCGCGGTGAGCGTTTCGCGTATTGCATCGGGCAGAGCAACGGTAACCGTAACGCGTGCGGTACGCCCGCCGTTCACGACGACCGTATCCGCTTTGCCGCCCGTGAGACCGACCATGCCGTCCTGCACCGTGACGATGGTCTCGGGTACGGGCACGCGCTCGCCCGTAAAGAGCCCGTCCTCACCGACCGATTCGGTGAAAAACGATCCGCCTATCTTACAGTGTACGGCGGATTTGCCCGTATTCGTAAGAGTAAAGGTGACGCTTACCGATTCGCCCTCACTTTCGGCGACCGTTACTGTCCTTTCGCTCGCGGCGAGCGGGATCACGGTGGGGAACACGCCCTCCTTCGTCAGATATCCGCACCCCTCGTCTCTCGGGGAGAAGCGTGCGCTGTCCCCGCCGAGCGGCACGGCACAAGCGGCAACGAGTGCCCGAGCGGATACGCCGCGAATAGAGAATTCATTCATATATTCGGTCGCGGCGGCAAAATAGCCGGCGGCCGTCGCGGCGGCAAGCTGCGTGCCCGATCGGTAGGTATACCCGACCGAGGATGCACAAAGGACATTCTCGCCGTCCGCCAAAAAGGAAACGGTGCTATCAAACGATCCCGCAAGGCCCCGAGCCGAAAACGGCGCGATGCCGTACTGCGGCAAAGGAAGCGTCAGCGTCCCCTCTCCGGCTTCCAACAAAAGCGCACCGTCCGCTTCGGATATCATGACGGCAGGGATCGAAGTCCCCTCCAGCGCCATCTGTGAGAGTCCTCCGCCGTTATCGACGACGATCATTCCTGCCGCACCCGCCTCGGCGGCGGCGTTGGCTTTATCGATAAAGGGAATCTCTCCTCTTTTCACAAGCGCGATCTTGCCGTCGAGACGGCGTCCTTCGTAATCCTCCGTCGATCCCACGCCGGGGATTGAGACGAACTCTATCGCCTCACCCGAGAAAAGCTTCGCAAAGCTCACGCCGAGGTACATGACGGATGAATCCGTATAGGGGATGACCGTCTCCCCGAAGGAGAAGGAGCGGATATGCCCGAACGGATCGGCGGCGGCACCGACGAAATACACGCCCGGAAGAGACGCTTCCTTCATAAGCGTGCCCCGTTCGGGGACAGAGGCGGGCAGTCTTTCCACCGCCGCCTGCACGTTGGCGGCAAGATCGCCCGTACCCGAAAGCACGTGAATCCCCTTCTCCTCGGCACGGCGGAGCGCCGCCCGCACGCTGTCGTTCATCTCGGTGTTTTTGAGATTGAGCAAAATCACGTCCGCATCCAATGCTATGGCATCATCGACGGCGGCACACACGGCAGACGCTCTGAGGATCGAGGAGAGATCGTCGGCGGCCTTCATAAGAAGGAGCTGTGCGTCGGGCGCCGCTCCCAGAAAATCGCCGTCGTGCTCGACGGTACCGTCGTCCTTCACCGTATCACCGCGTCCGATATAACAGCCCGCCGAGAGAGAGGCAAGGGACGTGCCGAGATCGGAAATGCCGACAAGATCGGTATCAATGACCGCCTCCCCCGCGGGGGAGGTGCGGTTCGAATAATCGAGTGCAAGGGGGATCTTTTTACTTACATACGCATCCTTATATGCGTAGCCGAGTGCCTTCGCAACGTCGCCCATTGTGAGCGCCGCCCGCTCGGGCATAACGGAGAACGCCTCGTGCGACACGTCAAATCCCGCATCGATGACGGCGATCACCGTACCTTTACCCGTATAATCCCCGAGCTTGTAGGAGCGCGGCTCGGCAAAAACGGATAGGGTAAGCGAGGGCAGAATCATCATCACGGAAAGGATGACGGAAATACTTTTTCTGAAGAAATTTCTCATTTTCAGCCCTCCCCGTTCGTTTCGTTTTCAGCGTAAGCGCGGACGATCGTTACGTTGCCCGCATAATCCTCCGCGCGGATGTAAAGGTAGTCGGCATCCCGAAGGGATGCGTCCGCCGTCAGTTTCGTATCGGGACCCGATACCGCCTCGTAAACGAGGTACTCCTCGCCCGTTGGATCGGCGGCGTTATAGTCCGGATTCTTCCGATAGACAGCGAGCGAATACAGCATATGCCCATCCGTCGCCTCGGCGATCACCCTGTCCCCTCGCTTCTGTACGGAGAGGTTGGGTGCTGTAGTATCGATCGTGATCGGGATCTCCACCGTCTGCACGGCATCCGTGTGGGAATAGGCAGTAATGCAGACGGTATACTCCCCGTCGGGGTAGAAATAGCGGCTGTTCCAGCTGTCGGTGCCGTCCCACAGCGGGAGCACGAAATACGTAAGTCCCCCGTCCGATACGTACGACTTGGGAACGTCCGTGTTCGCGCTCTCGTAGAGAAGCGCGCCTGACGCATCCGTTACCGTTACCCGACAGCGGTCGATATCGCGCATCGGATACAGACGGTAAGAGATCACGTCGGATACGCCGTCGCCGTTCGGCGAGAAGGCGAAAAAGGCGGAATCCTCCGAAGCGATCCTCTCCTTACTGAACGAACCGGATAGGTACAAATGCTGTCCGCCGTAATAGCTCTCGCCGCCGTCAAAATCGCCGCCGTCGAGCATGGGAGCCGCCTCCCAATCGCCGACGAAGCCGAAATAAGGCAAGGACGCCTTGTGCGTACCGTCCGAGAGGGTGGCTGTAAGATACCCCTCTATATAAAATCCGCTCGTGAAGATCTTCGCGTGCTCCCCGAGAAAAGCCTCGTCGGGCGTGATCGAAACAGATACCGTTTTCGTCTCAAGGGGGGCGAGCGTCAGCGCTTCATCGGAGAAGGTGATCTCGGCAGGGATACCGACGGGCGCGTACGTCGTGTACCAGACGCCGCCCTTCTCGAAAGCGCCCTCGGTAATCAGCGAGGCGGAGAGGGAAAGCGCCACCGTCTCCTCACCGTAATTCGTGAAGACGGCATCAAAGGACACCGTGCCGTTATCTTTGAAAAGATTCTCCCCCAGATGGGCGTAAAATTGCCCGTCGGCGCTCTTCACCGACAAAGTCAAAAAGGACGTGTC
Organism: Eubacteriales bacterium; assembly: GCA_045611685.1. Classification (GTDB taxonomy): domain Bacteria; phylum Bacillota; class Clostridia; order Oscillospirales; family CAG-272; genus SIG701. The sequence continues at coordinate 97,354 of JAZKXO010000026.1, forward strand.
CGTAATACCGGAAAGATCGCCCGCGCCCTGCGCACGGGGCGAGAGAGGCAGCCCCTCCGCGTCCGTCAGCGGGACAGCGGCAGAGGTGAGCACCCCACGTATATGATCGGCAATCTCCTCTTTTTTCATTTTCCCGAGAAGATCACCGTTTTCGGCGATGTAAGCGGCGGCAAGCCCCGTGATCTGCGGCGCCGCCATGGACGTGCCGCTCATTACCTCGTAAAGACCGCCCGGCACCGCAGACGCGACGTCCGAGCCTACCGCCACGAGGTCGGGGATCAGTGCAAGATCGGCTGAAGGGCCCCACGAGGAGTACGAAGCCACTGCACGCCGCGCCACCGGGGCAAACTCCGCTCCGTCGGGAACGGTGAGCGTGCCCGTACCCATTCTTCTGAGGTATTCGCCGTCCGCCTCGCTTACCGAGATCGCGGGGATCGGGGCGTCCCCGACCGTCATGCGCATAAGCCCCGCGGGCTCGTTGTTGTATATGACAATGCCGACGGCGCCCGCCTCAGCAGCGGCCGTTACCTTGTCCGCAAAGGAGATCACCCCGCGCGAGACGACGGCGATCTTGCCCTCAACGTACACCCTTTCGTAATCCTCCGCAGATCCGATGCCGGGGACGGCACAAAAGCGAAGCTTTTCGCCGCCGAGCGACCCGAAAAAGGACGGCGCGCCCTCCCCCGCCTCCTCGGCCTCGGCGTAAAGGATCTTTTTGCCGCCGACCGTCAGAAAACGGGCGTAGTAAACGGCGTTCTCCGAGGCACCCACCGCGAGCGTCTCGGGTAAGATCGCAGGCTCATTCGGCAGTCCCGTGTCAGGATTATCCGCGCGCATCGAGTCGCTGTATAAGCCGTACGCGCCGCTCGCCCCGTCGTTGCCCGCCGCACAAACGACGAGCACGCCCGCCTTCTCTGCCGTACGGAGCGCCGCGGCAAGGCGGAACATGGATGCATCGGACGCGGCGGCAGCCGGTGCGCCGAGGCTCAGATTGATGACGTTTGCACCCAGCCGGACGGCGTCCTCCACAGCGGCGACGAGATCTCCCTCGCGGCAGGTCTTGCCGTCGTCGCTGAATACCTTCATAAGAAGAAGCTGTGCGGCCGGTGCGGCACCGGGAAGCGTTTCATCCGTAACCCCGCCGCCGGCGGCAAGCGCCGCCACGTGCGTGCCGTGATCGCTCACGCTGCCCGTTACGTCCGCATCCCGCCCCGCGTAGTCAAAAACGAACGGAATCTTTCGGGAATGATACAGTGCGGGAAGGCCATCGACCGATCCCGTTTCCTGATAGAAAAAACCCGCGGCATTCGTGTCGTAGATACGCGCAACGAACCCGTCCTCCCCGATCGTCTCGACTGCCTCCTCGGGCAGAGCGAACGCGGGGTGCGAGACGTCAAAGCCCGTATCAATGATGGCGATAACCGTGCCTTCGCCCGCCATCGGATCGGTACTGCGAAAAACGGCGTCCGCCTCGGGCAGCTCCGTGAGCACGAATCCCGACCGCTCGACGAGAGGCGCCCCGAAGAGAAGCCCGTCATCTGCCGACTCCGTGATCGCCGAAAGACGCAGATCGCCCGCGGTAAGCTTCACGCGCGGCAAAGAACCGCCGATCTCCTCACGACGGCAGGCGGATATAAAGGGGGATAAAAGCATGACCCCCGATAAAGCGGCGGCAAGGTATCGTCTTTTGAAATTCGGCATACGGCTCTCCTTCGGAAATGGGATACTTATCTACTTTAAATTATAGCGCACATTCTCCTTGTAAAAATGGACGGATTGTTAAATCGTGGCGACTCAGCGCACGGGGCAAAGCACCGTGCCCCGCTTCGCTACCCCGATTGCTCTTTACACGGGGCTCTGCCCCATTCACGCATTCCACGAAAAAAGGGCTGCCACTCGGCAGCCCTTTTCCAATATTTCTTATTCTTCCTCCACCTTATGCTCAGCGATGATCTTCTGTGCGACGTTCTGAGGAACCTCCTCGTAGCCGTCCACTTCAAAATCAAAGCTGCCGCGTCCCTGGCTGGACTGACGCAGAGCGATGACGTAATCACCCATCTCGCCCTTCGGCACTCTCGCCTCCAGCGTGGTGTAGCCGGATTTCTTCTCCGACGGATTCATACCGAGCACCTGTCCGCGGCGCTTCGTTACGTCGCCGATCACATCGCCCACCATGTCGTCCGGCACGGTAACGAGAAGCGTGCCGACCGGCTCAAGCAGGATCGGCTGTGCCTTCGGGAGACCTTCCTTGTACGCGAGCTTCGCCGCAAGCTTGAAGGAGATCTCGTTCGAGTCAACGGGATGGTACGAGCCGTCGTACAGATCGGCCGCAAGATTCACGACCGGATAGCCGGCGAGAACGCCGTGGAGCATCGCTTCCTGCAGACCCTTTTCAACAGCGGGATAGAAGTTCTTCGGCACGGTGCCGCCGACGACGGACTGCGTAAACGTAAGCCCTGCCTCCTCTCCGCGGGAGAAGCGGATCTTGACGTGACCGTACTGGCCGGAGCCGCCCGACTGCTTTTTATGCTTGCCTTCGACGTCCGCCTTGCCCTTCACGGACTCGCGGTAGGCGATGCGCGGCTCTGTAAGCACGACGGACGTGCCGTAACGGGTTTTGAGGCGGGAAACGGTTACGTCCAGGTGGATATCACCGAGGCCGGAGATCGTCATCTGCTTCGTCTCTGCATTGTTCTCGTAGCGGAGCGTTCTGTCCTCGTCGAGAAGCTTTGCGATACCGCCCGAGATCTTATCCTCGTCGCCCTTGGCGGCAGGAACGATCGCGCGGGTCATGTACGGTCTCGGGAACGAGATGCCTTTATATTTCACGTCGCCGGTAAGACGGAGCGTGTCGCCCGTCTTCGTGCCGGTCAGCTTCTGGATCATACCGATATCGCCGCAGACGAGTTCGTCCACCTCGGTCGATTTCTTGCCGCGCATCGTGTAGATGTGCGCCATCTTTTCCGTCGCGCCGGTGGTGAGATTTTTGAGCACCGTATCGCGCTTCAAGGTACCGTTCATGACCTTGAAGAAGGACATAAGACCGTACTGATCGACGCTCGTTTTGTAAACGAAGATCGCGGTGTCAGCGCCGTCCACCTCGATCGCAACGTCTTCACCCTCCGCGGAGGTTTCCACCTTGCGTGCAGTCGGACGCGGGAACGATTCGGCGATCGCATCCATGAGGGCGTATACGCCCCACATCTTCGTGGCGGCGCCGCAGTATACGGGCACGATCGAGCCGGCGATGATACCCTCGTGCAGAGCGAGGACAGCCTCGTCGCGGGTGATCTCCTCGCCTGCGAAATATTTCTCCATCAGCTCCTCGCTCGTGCCGGCGAGGGCCTCGTTCAGGATATCCTTGTACGAAGCGGCGAGGTTCTCCCACTCGTCGCGCATCATGAGTTCTTCTCTCTTGCCCTTCTCGTTGTAGCGGTACGCCTTCATCGAGATGAGGTCGATCATGATGATGTTTTTGTCTGTACGGATCGGCACGAACACGGGGCAGAGCGCCGCACCGAAGCGCTCGTGCAGGGCGTTGAACACCGCGTTGAAGTTCGCATCGGGATCATCACACTTATTGACGAAAAATGCGCGCGGAATTCCCGCTTCGATCGCATAGTCCCAGCCGAGCTCGGCGCCGACCTCAAGGCCCGCCTTGCCGTCTACCGTGATGATCGCGGCGTCGGCTACGCGCACACCCTCGAGCACTTCACCGGAGAAATCGAGGTAGCCGGGCGTGTCGAGCACGTTGATCTTGCACTCGTTCCATTCGAGGTTCGCGGTCGCCAGAGAAAGCGAGAAGCCGCGGCGGATTTCTTCTGTATCGTAATCGCATACCGTAGTGCCGTCGGGCGTTCTGCCGAAGCGGTCGGTCGTACCGGAGCCGTACAGCATTGCCTCCGCAAGCGTGGTCTTGCCGCTTCCGCCATGACCGAGAAGCGCTACGTTTCGGATTGCCTTTGTTGTCAGGTTTGCCATATGGAATATACTCCTTTTGTGAAATATGTACAAATCATTTGCGAGGTTCATTTCGCTATACAAACATTATATACCACAACTTGCACATATGCAAGGGTTTTTTTGAAAAAAAATTAGTTATTTTGAGAAACGTGCGAAAAATTTTTTGGTGAATGGTAACAAAAAGGCACGCGTCCCGCACCCCCTTAGTATGGAAGGGGATTTTCTGCCCCAGCCGCGAGGATGCCGTTTTTGCCGAAGGCAAAAGTCCGCGCTTCTTAACAAGGTTGCCGTTTTACGGCAACCTTGCCGAGACGGAAGCTGCGCTTTGAACTACGGCGCTCGAAATTCCGTCTCGCCTCGACGCAGATAATCCCCGAAGGGGATTTTCTGCCATTGACAAAATTCCCCTTTTAGGTGTATACTGATACTATCATTCCTGCCCTCGGCAGAAAAACGGAGTCTTTTATGTTTACTGTCGCGCATTTTATCTGGCTCGCCATCTCGGCAATCCTTATCACAGCCTTTGCCGCCTATCTCTTAAAGCACCGTCCCGAGGTAAACTCCGTCCTGAACGTTTCGTGCGCGCTCTCTGTCCTTTCCGAACTTATAAAAATCTTCTGCGCCTTCCGCTTTGTTCCCTCCGCAAGCGGTGCGGAGATCTATCCGTTCATTGAGACAGCACAGCTGCCCTTTCACCTTTGCTCGATTTTCATTTTCTTTGTCTTCTATACGCGCTTTACGAAGAACGAATCGGGGCGCGATGTCGTCCTCGCCTTTATGTACCCCGCAGGCATAGCCGGTGCCTCGTTCGCCCTCGCTATCCCTACCGTCTTCTCGGAAAGCACTACCGTCGGCGAGGCGTTCACCAATCCGTGGGCGTATCAGTACTTCCTCTATCACGTGATGCTGATCATCGTCGGCATCTACGTCGCGTTTTCGGGCAAGGTCGATATTCGCCCGCACCACTATTTTACCACGATCGGGCTTCTCTCTTTGTTCGCGTTCGGATCCTTGTACGTCAATTCCGCCTTCGCCGCTCCGGTATATAAGGATGGAGATCTCCTCTCGGTGGAGTATACGACAAACTTCCTCTTTACATACCAACCGCCGATCGATATTGCCCTCACGGAAAAATGGCACTGGATCTTGTACCTGCTCGTGCTGGTCGTGCTCGCGATCTCCCTGATCACGCTTTGCTACATACCGATCTTCCGGCGCCACCGAAGAAAAAAGGCGGCATAACCACAAAACAAAAAGGACTTCTTTTGTGCGTCACTCTAAAGGACAGTTTTGCAGAATACGGTATATCTCTAAATAGGTATACCGTATTTTTGTATTTGTGGACACAAACGCAGTGCTTGTCAGGAAAATTGACAAATAATAGGTGAACGATAACAGGCTCCCCTGTGTAAAGGGAGCCTGTTTCTACCTTCCGGAAAGTAGTTTGATAAAATTCCATAAAATATTTGCAAACCGCAAAAATTGTGATATAATAAGTATGCTACACAAACTGAATATTAGAATTAGAGGTGTTTTTGTCTTTATAGGGATAATGTACCCCTTTTTTCGCCATAATCATTTTTGAACTTGGTAAAAGCGCAAGCTCTACTAAATGATTATGGTTAATACCTAATTCTAATTTAGTTTGTGTAGCAGCAATCGGAGTTTGCGTTTTTCGGTGCGTGGCTTCGGTTGCGCACCTTTTTATATTTGTATGGAGGATATATGAGCAAGAACATTCAAGAAAAGATCATAGATATTACCGGTGTTGAACTTGCACCGGGAAAACCTACCATTTGCCTTGGTAACGGCGAACAAGGTTTTGAGTGTTGTTGCGACGAGTGTGATTACTTTCTGTTTTGTTTTCCCAAATTTGATGTTCAAATCAAAGAAGAAAATATTACTCCAAGTAAGAATGATACTAAAAAACAGTAAAAAATGACAGAGAGTGTAAAGCATTCTCTGTCATTTTTGTAAGCAAATAAGATATTCTTTTAAGATCAAAAAAACTGTCCTTAACGGCGCGGAACGTTGGGAAGTCCTTTTTTGATTCTCATACCTCGTATTGGCGAACGGCTTTTCCTCGGTGAGAAGCCGACGGAGATTTTTGAGGAGTGCGGTTTCTCCGATTACTCGGTCTTTTTTCGCAATTATGTGAAATTTTTCGGGGTCTCCCCGAAAGAAGAATCCCGACGCGCCTTGCAATCCACACGCTGATATGTTACAATATAAGGTAAGACTTATAAAGATAATAAGAAACGGAGATTTACCATGATACTCGAAAACAAAGCCGGCCTCACCGATGCCGAAATGAAAGAAGCGCTTCAAAAATCCCTCGAGGGCAAAAATCTGAAAAAGGTCCTCATTCTGCCCCCCGATTTCACGAGAATGTATTCCTACGCGGGACGGCTCACCGCGATGTACTACGAGCTGCTCTCCCCCACGTGCGAGGTGGATATCATGCCCGCACTCGGCACGCACGTGCCGATGACCGCGGAGGAATGGCTTGCGTTCTTCGGCGAGGGCGTTCCCTTCTCCAAAATGATCGTACATAACTGGCGTACCGACGTCGTAAAGCTCGGCGAGGTGCCTGCCTCGTTCGTCTCGGAGGTATCCGAGGGACTCGTGAACAACGGCATCGACGTGGAGGTAAACAAGCGGCTCACCGATAAATCCTACGATCTTATCATCTCGATCGGACAGGTCGTCCCGCACGAGGTCGTCGGCATGGCGAACTACTCCAAAAACATCTTCGTCGGCTGCGGCGGCTCGTCCATGATCAACTCCTCCCATATGCTCGGCGCGTTCTACGGCATGGAGCGCGTGATGGGTCGTGATTTCTCCCCCGTTCGCCGCGTGTTCGACTACGCCGAGGAGAATTTCCTCAAGGATATCCCGCTTCTGTACGTTCTCACCGCCACGACGAACAAGGGCGACGCGGTCACGGTACACGGGCTCTATATCGGCCGCGAGAGATCGAATTTCGAGGCGGCTGTCAAGGAAAGCCAGAGAGTCAACCTCACCCACGTCCCCGCCCGCATGGAGAAGGTCGTCGTTTACCTCGATCCGCGCGAGTTCAAGAGCACGTGGCTCGGCAACAAGGCGATCTACCGCACCCGCATGGCGATGGCAGACGGCGGTGAGCTGATCGTGCTCGCGCCCGGCGTCGCGCACTTCGGCGAGGACGACGAGAACGACCGCCTCATCCGTAAATACGGCTACGTGGGCCGCGAGAACGTCCTTTCGCTTGTCGCCGACGAGAAAAACGCCGATCTCAAGGGCAATCTGTCCGTCGCGGCGCACCTGATCCACGGCTCGTCCGACGGACGCTTCACGATCCGCTACGCGACAAAGCACCTCACCGAAGAAGAGGTGAAGGCGGCAAACTTCGCCTACGCGCCGTACGACGAGATGGCGAAGAAATACGATCCTCAAAAACTGACCGACGGCTGGAATGACGTGGACGGAGAAAAAATCTTCTACATCAGCAATCCCGCCCTCGGCCTCTGGGTAGCAGACGAGTAAGAACGACTCTCTGTATTCGGTTTTTCAGCCTTGTCTGCCGCTTTTCTTTGACGCAAAAGGCACAAAGAAAAGCTAACAAAAGAAATGCCGGATCCGAGGGCTCTGCCCTCTCGACCCGCCACCTTTTGAAAAAGGTGGACGAAAACTTTGACTAAGGGAAGACTATGAAAACAACGATTCTCGCCGTCGGCACGCTCTCCGACGCGTTCTATCGCGACGCCGTCGACGAATACAAAAAACGCCTTTCGAAATCGTGGCCGCTCACGGTCGTGGAGCTCGCCGAGGCACGCCTTCCGAGCGAGCCCTCCAAAGCACAGATCGACGCGGCTCTGCTCGACGAAGCGAAGCGGATGCGTGCGAAAATCCCCGCACGGGCGTACAAGATCGCCATGTGCGTGGAGGGTAAAACGATCCCCTCCGACGCGCTCTCCCAAAGGATGGAAGAGGCGGCAACCCGCGGCGCGTCCGAGATCGTCTTTCTCATCGGCTCGTCGTTCGGGCTGCACGAGAGCATCAAAAGCGAAGCCGATTTTTGTCTCTCGCTCTCCCCTATGACCTTTCCTCACGCGCTCGCTCGCGTAATGCTCGCCGAGCAGATCTACCGCGCGGCGGAGATCGCCAGAGGCTCGCGCTATCACAAATAACCGAGTACCGACAGGAGTACAGCCTTTCATGAAACTTAAGGAGATTTTACTAAAGCGGATCGTCCCCGTTTTCCTGCTTCTCGCCATCGCGGCGGGCGCGTATCTGGGGATAGATCGGCCGACCGAGCCGACGGACGATCCCGCCGATCAGACGCCGGACACTCCGTCCGATACGCCCGAAACGCTCCCGCCCGACGTACAGCTTGACATAAGCGGCGCCGAGGTGATCGGGAAAGCCGCCACCGAAGAGGACGTTCTGCGCCTTAGTGCGGGTGTGAATTTCTCCGAGGACACGATTATTACCGTGCCGGCGCTCACCGAGCTCGGCTTTTCCCTCTCCGACGCACCGTACTCCGCCGACACGACCGTTATCGCTCTGGCAGGCAAATTCGATTTCTTCCCTGCTGCGTTTTCCCTCTCGACCGAAACGAAATACACGCTCTCCTTTTACCGACCGACGGAGATGAGCGAGCCCGAGCCGATCTATACGCCCGCGGAGGTGCCGCTCCCCGCGGTACTCCCCTATATGGGCCTCCTTCTGCTCGATGACGGTACAAAAACACGGCTTCACTCCGGCGACGGTGTGTATCTCTTCACGTACGATTCCCAAAAATACACCCCCGCGTACACCCGCGATAAGACAGGCGCGCCGCTTTTTACCACCACCGATGAGGCAGGCGTGAAAACGTACTTTAAAATCGAAGCCGGCGGCTTTGCCGAAGCCGAGTACAACGACGAAACGGATTTTCGCGGCGTGTATTTTGATTACCCGCGCTACTACGGCATCGCGGACAACAACCGCACCCGTCTTATAAAGAAAACCACCACCGTACAGACGAATCTCGACGGTACCGAAACGACAACGGAATCCACCCGGTGGGCGTTCGGCACGAAAAGCGGCAAGGTGTGGTCGGGCTTCCTCTTTCTCGGCGCGTTTGATTTCTCCGAAGGGCTCGCCGCCGTCGTAAACGGAGACGGGCGACAGCTCTTTCTGAACGAACAGGGCTACTACGCGTTCAATCCGCTGAGAAGTTACAACTACTACGATCGGTACGTAACGGAGTATCTTCTGCCCCCGAAGACGACGGGCGAGGAGGCGATCGGGTTCTACTATTACGATCACGGGCTCGTCCGCGTGCGCCGTCAGGTCGTGGACTGGTACTCGCTCAACTATCTCGAAAATCTCCGCGTGGTGATCGACGAGGATATCCTTATCGACAAAAAGGGCAACGAGTTCCCCGTACCGGAGGGGTACGATATCGTCTCCTACGCCGACGGCGTGATCCTGCTTTTGCGCGACGGAAAATACGGACTGATGGACCATACCGGTCGCTGGATCGCCCAGCCGATCTACGATTTCGCGCGCCCCACGTTTGAGGGACTCACCGTCGTCGGCTTCTCCGACGGCACGCGCCTTATGCTCGACACAAGTGGAGAGATCGTGATCCCCGCGGGGCTGTACGAGTATATTTCGGACGCGTCAAGCGGCGTGATTACAGCCTATTCCGAGAAAACCGGCTGGGTGCTCTATCACAAGATGGCGAAATTCAACGGGTAAGAGGCGCCAGCCTCCGGCGGCACGAAGGGCCCACGCGGAGCCCTTCGCGGCTACCCCGCGTCGGAAAGGAAGGGCGAGGCGGGGACATATTCTCCCTTCCTCTCCGACACCTCTCTATCCCTCTTAGGCACAGGCGGATTTCCTCGTGATCCCCACCGCGCGAGCCAAATACGGAAAGGCTGTCTGCCGATTTTTCGCAGGGACGCGGCTTCGCCGCGGAGAACCCCCACGGGGTTTGAGGGGCGAATCCCCCTCGAAAAAAAAGACTCCCAAAAAGCTTGATTTTTCTGATTCACGGAGTGTATATGTCCAACATCATCGTTATCGGCGCGGGGCACGCAGGGTGCGAGGCCGCCCTCGCCGCCGCCCGTATGGGCCTTGACGTCTCCCTTTTCACCATGAGCCTCGATTCTATCGCGAATCTTCCCTGCAATCCGTCCATCGGCGGTACGGGCAAGGGGCATCTCGTCTACGAGATCGACGCCCTGGGCGGTGAGATGCCGCTCGCGGCAGACCGCGCGACGATCCAGTCCCGTATCCTAAATACGGGCAAGGGTGCCGCCGTCCAGTCCAAACGCGTGCAGGCAGATCGGATGCTCTATCATACGCACATGAAACGGGCGATCGAGGCGGAGGAGAAAATCCGCCTCGTGCAAGCCGAGGTAACCGCGATCCTCACCGAATCGCTCCCCGACGGCAGGCGGATCGTCCGCGGCGTTACCGCCTCCCCCGGCGGTGATTTTTTCGCCGACGCGGTCATCATCGCCAGCGGCACGTATCTCGCCGGCCACACCCACGTCGGTACCGTGCAGAGAGCCGCAGGGCCGGACAATTCCCTGCCCGCCGATTACCTCTCCCAATCGCTCCGCGATGCCGGGATTCCGCTGCAGCGGTTCAAAACGGGTACGCCGCCGCGCATCCACCGCCGCTCCATTGATTTTGACGCGCTGGAGATCCAGCCGGGGGACGAGATCATCGTGCCGTTCTCCCATAAGACGGACATGGACGCGCTCAACAAAATCGAGCAGATCCCCTGCCACATCACCTACACGAACGCCGATACGCACAGGATCATTCACGAGAATCTGCACCTCTCGCCGCTCTATTCCGGGCAGATCCACGGCACGGGGCCGCGCTATTGCCCCTCGATCGAGGACAAGGTCGTCCGCTTCGCGGATAAGGAGCGCCACCAGCTGTTTGTCGAGCCGATGGGGCTTACGACCGACGAGATCTACCTGCAGGGATTCTCCTCCTCCCTCCCCGCCGAGGTGCAGTATAAAATGCTCCATTCCCTCCGTGGGTTTGAAAACGCCGAGATCATGCGCTATGCGTACGCGATCGAGTACGACTGCTGCGATCCGCGCTGTCTCTTCGCCACGCTGGAGACGAAAAACGTCGAAAACCTCTACGGCGCGGGGCAGTTCAACGGCTCGTCGGGCTACGAGGAAGCGGCGTGCCAGGGCCTTATCGCGGGCACCAACGCCGCCGCAAAAATTCTCGGTCTTCCGCCGCTCGTTCTGAACCGCGCGTCCTCGTACATCGGTGTGCTGATCGACGATCTCGTAACGAAGGGCACGGCTGAGCCGTACCGCATTATGACCTCGCGCTCGGAATTCCGCCTGCTTCTGCGGCAGGATAACGCAGAAGATCGCCTCATCGAATTCGGCAAAACGGCGGGGCTCGTATCCGAGGAGCGCTATGCGCAATTCCTCGCACGCAGAGCGCGGATCGAAGCGGAAAAGGAGCGCCTTTCGCACGTGAACGTGGGCCCGACCGCTTCGGTGAACGGCATGCTCGAGAGAGCGGGATCGACGCCCCTTTCGTCGGGCGCGACGGTAGCGGATCTTCTCCGCCGCCCCGAGATCACCTACGAAAAAACGAAGGAAATCGACCCCGATCGCCCGACGCTCCCGTACCGCGAGGCTGTGTCCGTGGAGATCGAGATAAAATACGAGGGCTACATCCGCCGCCAGCGGGATGCGGCACGGCGTATGGAGAAAATGGACGATATGCCCCTCCCCGCCGATCTTGATTACAAAAATATCCCGGGTCTGCGCCTGGAAGCCGCGCAAAAGCTCGCGGCGATCCACCCCCTCAGTCTCGGGCAAGCCGAGCGCATCTCCGGCGTCAATCCCGCGGATATAACCGTGCTCTACATCTTCCTTTCGCAGAAAAGAAAATGATTTGAAAAGAGCCTCACAAAAGGGGGTACGGGGGACGAAGTCCCCCGTCGAAAAGAAGATTTCGCGCGGCGGGAGCACCCCGTCGGGAGAAACGCTTCGTCCCGCGCGGCGGCGCTTTCCGATATCGGCACACACGCCGATATAACCGTGCTCTACATCTACCTTTCGCAGAAGCGTAAGTAAAGTTTTTGAAGGGGTTCGGGGGGACTTTTTTCAAAAAGTCCCCTCCGATAGTATTTATGAAAGATAAAATTCTGAGGCATCCGTGCCTGCCGGCACGCTTTTCGGGAAACGACGCCTTGTTTGATCGGCTTTCTGCCGTCGCCGAGTGCCTCATCGAAGCAAACCGAAAATTCAACCTCACCGCGATCACCGATCCCGATGAGATCGTCTCTAAGCATATCGTCGATTCGCTCATCGCCGCCGATCTCGTGGCTGAGGCGGCAGAGGGCCGCCCGTCTTCCCTCATTGATATAGGAAGCGGCGCGGGCTTCCCTTCCTTGCCGATCGCCGCCGCTCTCCCCCATCTCAACGTCACGGCGCTCGACAGCACGGCGAAGAAATGCACCTACATGAACGAAACCGCAAAATCGGCATCCATTCCCCACTTTCGTGCAATTTCGGGGCGTGCCGAGGATCTCGCCGCCCAAAAAACGCACCGCGACGCGTATGATTTCGCCACCGCGCGTGCCGTCGCGAATCTGCCCGTCCTTCTGGAGCTGTGTCTTCCGTTCGTAAAAGTCGGCGGCATCTTTTTCGCTCTGAAGGGCAAAAACGCCCCCGAGGAAATAAAAGCCTCCAAAAACGCGCTTTCAAAACTCGGCGCGAAACTCGAAAAAACGGACGAATACCGCATCCCCGGCGACGACTCGCCCCGCTATCTCCTTACAATACGAAAAATTTCGCCAACCCCCGCCGGATTTCCGCGGCATTACTCGCAGATCTCAAAAAAACCGCTTTGATAGGCGGTTTTTTCTTTTTCTCCGTCCCCTTCACCCTTCCCCGCCGTCTCTCAGCGGCAATTACCATTTACTGATGCTTATTTATAAATTTTACCAATTACAAATATATCCGCGCTTTCCCCGACCAAATAAAATTTTCTTTTACAGCGGGATTTTTGCCGTTTCCGTCTTTCCCCCGTGGTAGAATGATTTCCCACCCAACGAGGGGCAAAAAACGAAAAAGCAAAGGAGAAAAGAAATGGCAGAAAATCTTATCACCAAAACAAAGCGCAGAACAGACGACGGGATCATCCACCAAATCCCGATCGACGAAATACGACCGAATCCGGCACAGCCGCGGCGCGTGTTCGCGCCCGACGCGATCGCCGCCTTGTCGGACAGCATCCGCCGCTACGGCGTGATCCAGCCCTTGTCGGTGCGCCGCATCGCTGACGGCACGTTTGAACTGATCGCGGGCGAAAGACGCCTCAGAGCGGCTGCCGCCATCGGCATGGAGACGGTGCCGTGCGTGATCGCCGAGGCAGACGAGCGCACCTCCGCCGCCATGGCGATCATCGAGAACATACAGCGCGAAAACCTCAATATGTTCGAGGAGGCGGTCGCGTTTTCCTCGCTCATCCGTCTTTATAACCTCACGCAGGACGAGATCGCGGCAAAGCTGTCCGTCAGCCAGTCGTTCGTGGCGAACAAACTGCGCCTGCTTCGCTATCTGCCCGACGAACAGAGCCTTATCCTCACAGCAAATCTTACGGAGCGCCACGCCAGAGCGCTCTTGCGCCTTTCGGGCGACGATCGGCTGACCGCGCTTCGCGAGGTGATCATGAACCGCCTGAACGTTGCCGATACCGAGGCGTACGTAGAATCTATCCTGCATCCTACGGAGGAAGCGCCGAAACCCGCCCAGCCAAAGCCCGTAATCCCGAAAAACCGCGCGGCGATCCTCGGCGACGTCCGTCTTTTCTATAATTCCGTCAATCACGCGGTTGATATCATGCGGCAGGCAGGCGTGCACGCCACGACCGAGAAACGCGAAACGGAGGAGGGCACGGAAATCCTCATCAAAATCCCGCGCAGGTGAAGGGAAGGGACAAGTCCGAATTCACCATCCCCCACCTGTTTCACGTGAAACATTTACCTCGCTTTGCACTTGTTTCACGTGAAACATTTTTCTTGTTAAAAAACTGTTTACTTGATTTTTTGCCGTTTTTATGCTATAATAATCCCATCTTATAGTACGGAGGCGGCGCTGTGGAAACCGCAATTCTTGCTTTTGCCAATCAAAAGGGCGGCGTGGGAAAAACCACCTCGACCGTGAATATTGCCGCGTGCCTCGGGCATCTCGGCTACAAAACGTTGCTTATCGACTCCGATCCGCAGGGAAATGCGTCCACCGGCGTCGGAGTTTTCAAGAAAAACCTGCGCCATTCGCTCTACGACGTTCTCACGGGCGCATGCACGGCAAAGGATGCGATCGTCGAGACAAAATACAAAAATTTGTCCGTTTTGCCCGCTACGATCGAGCTTGCGGGCGCGGAATTCGACCTGATTGAAAGGGAACACCACGAATCAGCACTCCGCGAAGCGATCGCGTCGCTTGACGGCGCGTACGATTTCGTCCTCATAGATTGCCCGCCGTCGCTCGGTATGCTCACCGTAAACGCGCTTTCGGCGGCGCACGGCGTCATCATTCCGATGCAGTGTGAGTATTTCGCGCTTGAGGGGCTTTCACAGCTCATGATGTCGGTTCGCCGCGTCAAACAGCATTACAATCCCGATATCGTCATTTCCGGCATCCTCATCACGATGTACGACGGACGGCTGAATCTGAGCGCGCAGGTGCTGGCAGAACTAAAGAAATACTACGCGGACAAGCTCTTCTCGTCCATGATTCCGAGAAACGTAAAGCTTTCCGAGGCGCCGAGCTTCGGAAAACCGATCTTCTACCACGATAAATACTCCCGCGGCAGCCTCGCGTATCTTGATATAGCCAAAGAGATCGCCGAGCGGTGCGGGGTTTGACGAAAATCCACCAAAAGAACGATGGGAGACATAAAAATGGCAAAGAAAAGCGGCCTTGGACGCGGTCTTGACGTGATTTTCAGCGATAATGAGCTGGATCGCGCCCAAAAAGACGATATACAAAAAATTCGGCTTTCGATGATTGAGCCGAAGCCGAATCAGCCGAGACAGAATTTCGACGGGGAAGCGCTCTCAGCACTTGCCGATTCGATCGCGCAGAACGGCGTTTTACAGCCGATCCTCGTGCGTCCGTCGGCGGAGGAAGGGTTTTACCAGATCATCGCGGGCGAGCGGCGCTGGCGCGCCTCAAAAATGGCGGGACTCACCGAGATTCCTGCCGTCGTCGTCGAAGCGGATGAACTCAAAGCGGCGCAGTTTGCACTGATCGAGAACATCCAGAGAGAAGATCTCGACGCGTGGGAAGAAGCGGCGGCGTACGATCGGCTGATCGGCGAATTCGCCCTCAGTCAGGAGGAGCTCGCGCGGACGATGGGCAAAAGCCGCTCCGCGATCGCGAACACGCTCCGTCTTCTCGATCTCCCCGAAGAAATCGTGGCGCTGCTCCGCGAGGACAAGCTTTCAGCAGGGCACTGCCGTGCACTGCTCGGCCTGCGCGATCCCGCGCTCATGATGTCGATCGCAGAAAAAGCGATCCATCGCAATCTGTCCGTCCGCGAGATCGAATCGGCGGTAAAAGCCGCGAACCGCGCGTATCTTGCCGAGCGCGAGATGACGGACGAGGACGAAGAAACGCTTCATATTGATTACATGGCGGAGCTGGAGGCACGCGCGACGACGATGCTCGGCAGAAGACTCCGCATCCAGTCCGGCAAACGCAAGAAGATCGTGTCGATCGAGTTCCAGAACGACGAGGATCTGTCGGATCTTCTCAACCGCATCTGCGGCGGGAACGTGATGGACTGACACCCCGGAGGCTCGTATGAACAACTTCCTGCTTACGATCAGCGAAAATATAGAGATCAACAACCCCATCCTCAATATGGATATGCTTATCTGGGGCGTTGTCGGCGGCCTTATGGCGGGCGCCGTTCTGACGGTGATCGGCCGCCGCTCGCTCGGCATCTTCGTAAAGAGGCTGAAAGCGGCAGGGGCCAGCACGCCCGAGAGTGCGGTAACGCTCGCCGATCTCGGCATGGAGAAGGATTTTTTCCTCCGTGCGGCGCTCAAAACGGGGAAGCCTCTCCGTAAATACGCGCTCATAGCGAACGAGGACGCTTTTTTCGCGAAAAAGCCGTCGAACAGCCGCGCGCTCACCGTGCTGCGAAAAATCTTCTCCCTCGCCGATGCAGAAGAGACGGCCGTCGCCGATCTCTCGGTGGCGAAATTCTATATGCCCGAGGAAGAACGCCGAACCGCCGAGGTGCGCTTTGACGCCAAGGGCGCGGATCTTCTGGGCCTCTTGTTCTCGGCGATCCTGCTTGTGGCGCTCGGGTTTGCGCTTCGCTTCCTTTTGCCGGAGCTTTTGACGTTCCTCGACAATTTTCTCCCGATCACATAAGGGAATCATATTATAAATCTGGAAGGATATGGAATTATGACGAACGATAGACCGATCCGCGTGAAAAAGCGCGGTCCCATAGCCGTTCTTCTGACGATCACCGCGATCGCCGTCGCCGTACTTCTTTTGGCGGGCGGAATTTTGTACGCAACGGGCATCCGCTACGTACGTGCGCAGTCGGATCTTGGCGTGATCAAATTTTTCGGGCGCGTGGATGATGCCGGCGAGCCGATATCCGGCACGATCGTGTATCCGGGCGGCGCGCGCGCAAAGCTCAAGGCAGGCGAGAGCGAGATTACGTTCTCGAACGGCGACGTCTACGAGGGATCTCTCAAAAATCTCCAAAAGGACGGCGCGGGCAAGCTGGCGTACAAAAACGGGGACGTGTACGAGGGCGAGTTTGCCGCCGATAAGCCGGACGGTAAGGGTATTTACGTCTATGCGAACGGCGACCGCTACGAAGGCGAGTTTGCCGCGGGCCAAAAGGACGGCGCAGGCGAGTACGTCTGGGCGGACGGGAGCGTCTACAAGGGCGAGTTCCGCCGCGACAAAAAGCACGGAGACGGCGTATTCACCTGGGTGAACGGCGACGTGTACGAGGGCGAATACAAGGACGATCTGAAAGAAGGGCGCGGCATCTACCGCTTCACGAACGGCGACGTGTACGAGGGATCGTACGTCGGGGACGTGCGATCAGGGCAGGGCGTTTACACCTGGGCGAACGGCGAACGGTATGAAGGCAATTTCCGCGATAACGTGATGTGGGGCGAGGGCGTGTACTCGTGGCCCTCCGGACGCGTCTATACCGGTTATTTTGAAAACGGGGTTATCGTGAGAGTGGAATAATGGAACGGCCGGGGACGTTTTGAAAAAAGCCCCCGCACCCCAAAAACGTTTATAAAGCAATAAAAAACAACGTCTGTGCATAATGGGTGTTTTCCTTATCGGAGAATAAAATATGGGTATGGGCATGGCCCGAGGCATTTGTAATACAAATGCGAAACTGGCGATAAAAACAGAAGAGAGAGTATTGCGGAAACAAAATTTCGCAAAGCTCTCTCTTTTCTGCTATTTATAAGTGATATTCTTTGCTGGCACAAAGAGTGATATTGTCGCACAGCGACAGTGATATTGAATCCTCACGGCTTCAGTGATATTTTATTCGCCCCTTAACTTGCGAAGCAAATACCACTCGGCGTGAGCCGAATACCACTGCGAAGCAATATCACTCGCCGCAGGCAAATAAAATTGGCGTGATACTCCGTTAAGAGTATCACGCCAATGCATAGGCGTTGTTTTTCGTTTGAGGTTTTTGAAAGGGGTGTG
>JAZKXO010000027.1:0-1631 GCA_045611685.1 Eubacteriales bacterium
TCACGGATGGTCGGCGCGTGCTGCTCGATGCGCGTCAGCTTCGCCATGTTCGTGGGTGCCTTCTTGTGGCTCATGTTGATGGAATACCCGTGCTCCTGACGGAGAATACGATACACATCATCGCTGTATTCGTCGCCACCGTTATTCGCCTCGGTGCGCCCCATCTTCACCTTATGCTGCAGGATCTTCGGCACCACGCGAGGCTTCGTGTGGCTCTTATCACGCTTATCGAACACCCAATCGTGGATGTACACATCGGCGCCGTACACATACGCAATCGGCATACTCAGGCTGTCACCACCGCCCCACGCAACGTCGTTCACGAACACAATATTATCCGGCTGACCATCCGGCAGAACGCCGTTATAATACTTCAAGCCGTCCGCCGGGAATGCCAATCCTTCCTTCTCAATGCCGTGCTGCATAAATAAGCACTCGAAGTCAGCGCTGTCGATGGTTGCTTTAATATCACGAATTTTCTCGGTCGTGTACCGGTCGGGATGCTCATATTCGAAATTACTTTCCTCGTTTTCGTTCCACACGGGGATGGCGATGAACGTATAACGTGGATCATCGTAGTGCGCATCCTGCATTCGCCCCAACGGGTCATATGAGGTCCATCTCGTACCGAGCATGATCTGCTTCACGTTGTCACCAATCATACGCGTCGTCAGCGTCGCCGTATAATCCGCATACAGCTTTTCCAAGCGCTCCGGCGAACGTGCCTCCTCCTTGTTCTTCACCAAGTCATCGGTCACGAGGAAACGGTTTGCACGAGTACGACCCGTAACGGAACCACTCATGGACACCAAGCCTAGCGTAGGGAAATCACCGGCACGGCGATACGAAACCGTTTTATATTCAGCAGAAATCGCCGGTTCCCCCAAACCAGGGAAGATCTCATGGAACGCATACTCCGCTGTATCGGTCAGCATCGACCGTACACTATCCAACAGCATTTTCGTCATGCCATCCGAATACGAAATATACATGTTTGCCGATTTCGGCTCCTTCCCGATGATATACGCCAACAGGAACTTAATAATCGTAGTTTTCCCCGTGCCCGGTGGCTGAGAGAATCCCAAAAACAGCGCATCTGGGTCATCCATAAAATTCTGAATCTTCGTTGCGATCCCGTGCTTGCCCTCCAGCACCTTACGGCGTGGCAGCCAGAAACGTGCATTCGGCTCACGGTTCCATTCCATGGCGATCATAAAATCATCGAAGCTGTACTGCCCTGCGTACATGTACGTCTGGCGAATCAAATCGTACATCGCTGCCGTTCTCAGCTTCATCGCCTCGGAGCGCACCCAACGCACATACCCATCCACGCTCCTGCGGTCCTCTACACCAAGCAACAAACCGAACACATCGGTCAGTGTTTCCTCCGTCTGCGGCAGCCGCTTGATCTTTTCAATAATCTCAATTTCCATGCGTTTGTCCCTCCTATAACGTAAAAAAGAGCGCCACTCCTCAACTACCGAGGAATGACGCTCTTGGCGTTCTTACAATATTACTGTCCGAATTATCGAACATTCTCGAATTTACTACTATTTTCTGCTTTTCAAGCTAGAACCAATGTTCTATAATACTTTGTGTTGAAAATAATAATCATTATAAAGGGGGGTCAC
>JAZKXO010000028.1:0-2900 GCA_045611685.1 Eubacteriales bacterium
GGAGTGATGACCCATGTCAAAGCGGAAATACGTCAATCCGCTTACCGAATACCAGTATCAATTGGTACATTGGCTTCAATTCGATTATTCAATCTTACAACATTGTAAAACCGTAAAGAGGCCGAGCAAAGTTGACCCGGCCTCTTACGCGGAGATCCTGATCGGCGCGGACACGGAGACATCGAAGACCTGCCCGGACCGGTATGAGCTTGGGAAATATATCCCGCAGGAGAACATCGTCGTCGCATGGTCGATGTCGATCCGGCTGCCTGGCCTCCACAACGTCGTCACGCTGTACGGGACCAGGCCGTCGGAATTCGTCGATTGCCTGGAATGTCTCCGCGTGTATATTCCGTCGGAGCGCTTCCTGATCTATTTCCACAACCTCGCCTATGACTGGGTATTTCTCGAGCGGCATCTGATCGAACGCTTCGGCCGGCCGGTCCATCAGCTGAACACAAAACCTCATTACCCGGTATCGGTCCAGTTCGGGAACGGCATCATGATCCGCGACTCTCTGATCCTCGCCGGGACACGTCTCGAAAAGTGGGCCGACGATCTGGATGTCGAACATAAAAAGGCTGTCGGAAAATGGGACTATAACAAATACCGCAACCAGGGTGAGAGCTTCAGCGGCGACGAGCTGTTGTATATCGAGTGCGACGTGTTGGCGCTCGTCGAATGCCTGGACAAAATCCGGGCGGAGCTGCATCATCACGTTTACTCGATCCCGCTGACACAGACGTCGATCGTCCGGGCGCAGGTCCGACTCGAGGGTCGAAAGGCCGGCGCCCGCGAGAAGTTTCTCAAAGTCGTCCCGGAATTCGGTGTTTACAACGACGCCCTGGTACCGTCATATCACGGCGGATTTACTCATGCCAACAGAAACACCCGGGCGATCATCTGGACCGAGGAGGACGCCGGAGGCCCGATCATCTGTGGCGACATTGCGAGCTCATATCCGTATGTTATGTTGACCGGAAAAATCCCGGACGGAAAGCTCCGCCGGCGTAACGGTCAGGTACACGGGACCGAATTACTTAAGTACTACGACACGACGTCGTTCGTTTTCAGATGGACGGCCCGCAATGTCCGCCTGAAAGATTCGGAGTATCCAATGCCTGTTCTTCAGTTTTCAAAATGCGATATGTGTCTTAATTCCGAGCGGGACAACGGCCGGATCCTGTCCGCGGATTTCGTCTCGATCATCATTAACGAGGTAGATTTCCGCCTGATCCATGAGATGTATGACTATGACGGCGACGTTTGCTCCGAGATTTACAGCTGCCACAAAGACTATCTGCCGAAGTGGTACCGGGATCTCGTTTTTAGATTCTTCTCGGAGAAATGCGAAAAGAAAGGCGGCGATCCGGTTGCGTACGCCCTGGCGAAGGCCCGCGTCAATTCCCTGTATGGAATGTGTTGCCAGCGCTGCATTCGCGCGGAGATCGCCGAGGATTACGAAAGCGGCGAATTTGTCGACCAGTACGCGCTGTTATGGGAGGACGAATCGAAGACTGCCGACGAGATAAAGGCCGAGATCCGCCGAATGGACGAAGAAGCATATAAGAAATACGTCGACTCTTATAACTCTATTCTGCCGTATCAATGGGGTTGTTGGATAACATCGATCGCTATGTCGAATCTGTTCGACATCGGCAGATGTGTTAAATCTCCGGAGGCCGGCGGCGCCTGGCTGTACTCAGACACCGACAGCGTGTACGCGTACGGATGGGACGAGGAGAAGCTGGCGGCGCTCAACGAGCTCCGGAAGCGTCAGCTCGTCGAGGCCGGATACGGAGCGGTTACAGTCGGATCCAAAGAATTCTGGGTCGGCGTTGTTGAGTCGGATCCGGATGACGACACATTCTCGGAATTTATCGCGCTGCATTCGAAATGTTACGCGGCGAGAAATAAGAAAACCGGAAAAATAAAGCTCACCGTCGCCGGCGTGCCAAAGAAAAAAGGCGCGGAATGCCTGCGTGACGATCTGGCAAATTTCCGCGACGGTTTCGTATTTCCAGGTGATCAGACCGGAAAGCTCACGCATTTTTATTTCAGCATTCCGGCGATCTATACTGACGCAAACGGCAACGAACACGGGAACAGCATAGATCTCGCGCCATGCGATTATAAGATCGGAATGCCGGACGTCACAAACATAATTGAAGTCGCTCAGACTGAGGAGGTGTCAATACAGGTATATGACGACATCGAAGACTAATTTTTACTATGAGATAAAAAACGACGTCGAGAAATATCCCGACGCCTGGAATCTGAACGTCTACTCCGGCCGTACGACCGGAAAGACATACGGAGCTTTATGTTATTGCATGGATAACAACATTAAATTTATTTTCCTAAAGCGGACAAAGGAGGACGTCGAGCTGCTGCTGTCCGGCAATAGTGACTTTTCGCCGTTTAAGTCCATCAACCGCGACCGTGGGATCGACGTCAGGGCGTATAAGATTTATAAATCATACATCGGCGGCTTCGCGTATGCCGACGCCGAAGGGAAGAAAAGCGGCGACTGGATCGGGTATATCGTCGACCTGGGCGCCGTGGCCCGCGTCAAAGGCTTCGATATGAGCGACTGTGACATCATGATCTTCGACGAATTTATCCCGCAGCCGTGGGAGCGTATCAACCCGAAGGAGGGCCGGGCGATCCTGTCCCTGTATATGACGGTATCCCGCGATAGAGAAATGCGCGGACGGCCGTCCCTGAAGCTCTGGTGTCTCGCAAACCCGGACACCATCAACAACCCGTGGTTTCGCGAAATGAAGCTGACCGACAATGCTGTCGACCTGGAGCTGGACGGCGGCGAGTATAAGTATCTCGAGGACCGCGGGATCCTGCTGCATAAGATCAAAATGTCAAAAGAATTCACCGACGCAATG
>JAZKXO010000029.1:0-1160 GCA_045611685.1 Eubacteriales bacterium
GTGTTCATTTTCGAAATCGCTGATCGTGTAGAGGTATTTGAAGTTTGCGTCGCAGACGATAACGCGGCCTTTGCCGTTTTCGTCCTTGTCGGAAATGTAGATATAGCCGTTGCCTTTTTCGTCAACGAAGATATCCTTAGGGGAATTGATGGAACCGGGAAGGTTCATCTCATAGCTGGTAATGGACTTATCGGGCGTATACGCGTGGGGAGAAGTGAGAACTTCGCCGGTAATCGAATACGTGTAAGTTTCATAAGGTGCGCCTGCCGCCGACAGCTGACAGAACATGCCGGCGAGGAGGACGAAGCTCAAAAGCAGCGCAAATACTCTGGATAATTTTTTCAAAATTGCATCCTCCCTTTTTAGTCTTTCATACCGGAGGTAGACATCGTTTCAACGATATTACTCTGGCTGATTACGAATACGGATACGGGAACGATCAACATTACGATTGCGGAAGCCGCACCAACGCCCGCACGAGCGATACCGCCGGATACGATCTGAGAAATCGCGTAGTTGAAGGTCTTGAGCTGTTCGCTCTGGATATAAGTGGAAGCACCGGTGTTCCACAGGTCTTTGAAGGAGTAAACGATAAGGGTGAGCCATGCGGGCTTAACCATCGGCATTGCGATCGTCCAGTAGGTACGAAGCTCGCTGGAACCGTCGAGACGAGCGGATTCGAGAACCGCGTCGGAAATACCGGAAACCATGAACTGACGCATAAGGAACATACCGAGAGTTGCGCCCCACGCGGGAATGATCAGTGCCCAGTATGTATCAACGAGACCGATCGCACTCATCGTCATGTAGTTAACGATAGCGGTAACGGTAGCGGTAAACATAAGGGAGAGACGAACCGCGCTGAAAAGCATGTTACGGCCGGGGAATTTGATCTTGGAAACGGTGTATGCTGCGAGGGAGCCGAGGAACAAGTTACCGAAGGTACCGCCTACGGAGATGAGGACGGTATTGAAGATGTAACGGGAGAACGGAACCCAAGAAGAGGACATACTCTTGAACATGTCACCGTAGTTATCGAAAGTAGGAGCCATTACGTAGAACTTAG
The DNA here is from genome assembly GCA_045611685.1 of Eubacteriales bacterium. Classification (GTDB taxonomy): domain Bacteria; phylum Bacillota; class Clostridia; order Oscillospirales; family CAG-272; genus SIG701. Next base: position 1,067 of record JAZKXO010000029.1, read on the forward strand.
GAGGATAGTTCCAAAGTTCATCGAGCGGCTTGAGAGACTGTACAACTGCGTAGTACAACGGAATAAACATGAAAGCGCCGAAAATAACGAGGAA
>JAZKXO010000030.1:0-34586 GCA_045611685.1 Eubacteriales bacterium
TTGTGTCTTTCTGAGATGCATCACTCTGCAACACTTCATGAAGCAAGAGCGTAGGAGCAGGAGCGCCGACGGTGTTTTGAGGTTGCAAACCTTTGTGGAACCTCCGTATACACCGAAATCGACCGAGGCGATTTTTTGGAACTCCCGAAAAATCGTCTTTTTTTGCTGAAAAACCCGAAAGAAGTGAGATTATGGCAAGGGATTGGAACGAGCAAGCGAAAAAAATAATGAAACTGGCGGAAGAATACGGATTGCAGAGCAATTTCCTGTTCACCACCACGTTCGACCGATATTTGACGCAACTTGAGATGCTCAAGCAGTACAAGCAGATTATGGAAGAAGATGGCGTCATTGTGAGCAAAGAGTACGTAAAAGGCCGGCAGAATGTTTATTCGTCGCCCGCGGCGACGGAGTACAACCGCACCACGGACTCGGCGAACAAGACCGCGGCAACGCTGATGCGTATACTCAAGACGTTCAATCAAGACGAATCGAGTGCGGATGAAGACCCGCTGATGCGAGCTATCAACGGAGGCGAGGAAGAATGATCCGATATACTACCCCGACGATCACGCTGACAATAAATGCGGTATTGCCGGAGAACGCGAAAGCAATCGTATCACTCCGGCAGAATAGAAAACAGCTCGACAAAGAGGTTGAGATTGACCGAGGCGAGAAGACCTCGACGCTTGTGGTGGAGCTGACCCAGAGCGAGAGCGCGGCGTTTGTTTCCGATGCCCCGGTATTGGTACAGGTGAACTGGATCACGCCGGACGGAGATCGGGACGCGACGAAAGTGGCTTCTGTGGTGGCGTTTGACAACTTACTGGACAAGGTGATCTCGTATGCTTGACCTGCGTGTAGCCGAAGAACCGGTCGTGCGGCTTGAAATGGCAAAGAACGACGGTATCAACTTAAAAACGGAAAACGGCGGCGGCACGAACAACTATAACCAGCTCAAGAACAAGCCGGAGATCAACGGTCATGTGCTTGAGGGCAACAAGACCCTTGCAGAACTGGGGCTGACGGTCGACACCGAGCTGAACGCGCAGAGCGACAACCCGATCGCAAACAGCGCGGTCGTGGGAGGCCTCCAGACGAAGCAGGATGCCCTCACGTTCGACGACGCACCGAGGGAAGGTAGTGACAACCCCGTGACCTCGGGCGGCGTTTATACGGCAATCTCGAGCGTTGAAGCGGAGATCCCGCCCGCGCAGGTAAACAGCGACTGGAATGCGAACAGCGGAGTGGCGCAGATTTTGAACAAACCCACCATCCCCGCCGCGCAGGTGAACGCAGACTGGAACGCCGCAAGCGGAGTGGCCGAGATCCTGCACAAGCCGAGCATCCCGACCAAGACGAGCAACCTCCAGAACGACGGCGCAGACGGCACGTCAACATACGTCGAAGCAGACGAGCTGGCGGCGGTGGCAACGAGCGGCAATTATTCCGACCTCAATGGAACGCCGACGATCCCGGCGCAGACTTCACAACTCGAGAACAACGGCGCGGACGGGACATCGGTGTACGTGGAAGCGGACGAGCTGGCGACCGTCGCAACGAGCGGGGACTACGGCGACCTGCTGAACACGCCGACGATACCGGCGGCACCGGTCAATGCAGATTGGAACGCGAACAGCGGTCTCGCGCAGATTTTGAACAAACCCACGATACCAGCCGCGCAAGTGAACGCAGACTGGAACGCTTCGTCGGGTGTTGCGGAAATCTTAAACAAGCCGACAATCCCGGCGGCGCAGGTAAACTCCGACTGGAATGCGGTCTCCGGTGTAGCGGAAATATTGAACAAGCCTGCAATCCCGGTGGGTATTCCATCCGGTGGTAACGCGGGGCAGATATTGAAAAAGACCACCGCAACGGATTACGACGTGAACTGGGCAGACCAAACTCAATATTACCCGTCCGGTTATTCAACAACTGCGGCTGATAAACAAACAAAACAAATTGCCTGTTCGACTTGGACGGCGACCGCGAAATCGTACTTGCATATATTGTTGACGCACGCCAACACTTATGCGGGCAAAATCTATTTCACCGTAAACGCCGTAAACACATACGAAGTGTGGATCAACGGCGCGGTTTCCAGCGCGACGAACTACTCGCTCCCGGCAGGAACGTACATCATCTACTTTGACGGTTCGGCCTTCCAAGTGCGGACGGACGGGATCATACCGGCAAGTGTGAACGGCACGGCGGCAAGAATACCATACGGAGAGTGCGACAACACGTCCACATCAACAGCATTCACCGCGACCGTCCCGGGGATTACCGAGCTGAAAGACGGCGTGACAATGCTACTTTATAACGGGGTAGTCACATCTGCGTCCGGTTTTACGATTGATATTAACGGCCTCGGAGCAAAACCGTCGTACAACAATATGACGCTTGGCAACCCGGTCACCCCGACCAACCCGACGAGAGATACCACGATATTCAATATCAACTACGCTTTCTTGTTCGTGTATTCGGAAACACTCGTGAGCGGAGGATGCTGGATCGGTTACAGAGGCTATGACGCCAACACCAACACGATAGGCTACCAGCTCCGCACCAACAACACCACGATGCCGACCGCGGACAAATTCTACCGGTACCGGCTTCTGTTCACGAGCGCAGACGGAACTAAATGGGTACCGGCGAACACGTCCACATCGACCAACGCGACAGCGTCGAGGACGCCAAACACCCGGGCAATCGACCCGTTCGGAGAGATAGCCTGGTACGGAACAACGACCGTGATCGAAGCCAACGCGAACGTCACGGCGGGTCAATTATGGCAGGAATACTACGGCTCGTACACGGCGATCGGGTACTCGTTCAACAACACCGGCGCGGCGCAGACAATGACGGCTAACAAGCCGATATACATCGTTTGTACGCCGCAGGCAGACGGCTCCGCGATCATTGATCCCACGACGCCGTACACCCAGAGCCTCCCCGCCACGGCAGACGGAAAGATTTACATCTACCTCGGCAGGGCTTACAACGCAACGAACTTTGAAATCTTAATGAACCACCCGGTGTACTACCACGACGGCACGGGAATCAAGCTCTGGACTGGAGGCCGGCAGATGCCCGACCCGCCCGCCGCAGACGGAACGTACACCTTGCAATGCACCGTGAACAACGGCGCGGTGACTTATAGCTGGATATGAACAAGGGATATGAATTTTGCGAAAGGATGATCGACGCGCCGGAAAGTCCGATATACGTGAAGAAGCAAATCAAAATTTTTATGAACTTGTGCGAGGGCAAAGACCCGAAGTACGAGATCAGCGCCGAAAAGGTGAAGCAACTGGAGAACATCGCGAAAATATTGGTGATGCCGAAAGGCTTGAAGGCCGGAGAGTCATTTTATAACTGTATGGGCGGTTATCAATGGCTCTTTTTAATCGGCACATTATGCACGGTGTATCGGGACAACAAGAAAAAGCGGAGATATGAAACCGGGATATTGGAAATAGGAAGGAAGAACTGGAAAACCAGCACGGTCGCGCTGATATTCATTTTCCTGTTCCTGACCGAGCCGCAATTCTCGAAGTTTTATAGTGTAGCACCGGTTGGAGCGCAATCGAGGGAAATACAATCGGCGATCTCCGAGATCATCCGAAGCTCACCGCTGATTTACGAGTACAAGGGCGACAAGCGATTCAAGATCCTCCGGGACTCGATCACGTTCAAACCCTTGCACAGCGAGTACATACCGTTGGCATACTCGACCTCGACGATGGACTCCCGGCTCCCGAATGCGTTTTGCGCCGATGAAGTGGGCGGCCTGCCGATAGCCTACCCGGTGGAGGCAATGAGATCCGGACAATTAAACATCCTGAACAAGCTCGGTTTCATCATATCGACCAAATACCCGACCATCGACAACCCGATGGAGGATGAAGTGGCGTATGCCAAGAGGGTGCTGGACGGACTCGAACCGGACGAAACGGTGTTTGCTTTGCTTTACGAGCCGGACGAAACAAAGGGATGGGAAACCAATGACCTCATTCTAAAGCAGGCCAACCCTGCCGCGTTGGAAGTGCCGGAGATATGGGAAGACCTGCTGAAGAAGCGGGCAAAGGCAATCGCCGTGGAAAGCGCACGGGAGAACTTCGTGACCAAGCATTGCAACATAATTTATCAGGGGCAAGGCACGGAAACATACATCGACACCAACAATTTATTGGAGTGCCGGCGGGCGGAAGTGGATTGGCGCGGAAGAACGATATACGTCGGCCTCGACCTTTCCCAGACGGATGACAACACAGCGGTTTCGATTGCCGCGGTGGACGACGACAACAACATTTTGGCGGACTCTTGGGCGTTCATCCCGGAGGGACGAATCGACGAAAAGACGGCGAATGAGAAGGTTGACTACCGGAGGTTGATTCAAACCGGCAAGGTTATTCCTTGCGGGGATCGGGTGATTGATTACGCGGTGGTCGAACAATTCGTCAAGGATCTTCCGGACAAACTGGGTGTAGCGGTGCAGGCTGTCGGTTATGACCGGTGGAATGCAATATCCTCGGCGCAGAAGTTAGAGGCCGAAGGTTTCAATATGGTGGAGATCCGGCAACATTCTTCCGTATTGCATCCGCCGACCAAACTCTTGAAAGAAAAAATCCTCAAGGGCGAGTTTAAGTACGAGAAGAACCCGATGCTTGAGATCGCATTCCAAAACGCGAGAGTGGTCGAAGACAGCAATCGCAATTTGTGGGTGAACAAGAAAAAGAGCCGCGGCAAAATAGACGCCTGCGTCGCTCTCATAAATGCCGTGTACTTGGTCGAGCAGGATTGTTTGTTCGGGCAAGATGATTTTGTTGTGCAAGTGCTATGAGCGCAAAACAATGGGTATTTGCCGAGTTTGAGCGCGTGGCAACGTAAACACGAAGGCAAAGAGGGAAACGCCGTAAAAGGGCAAATAAACGCATTTTTGAAGGGAGGTGCGGTATGGGACTATTTAACCGAAAACAGAAACGCGAAGACCCGGTGAAACCGGAGGAAATGGTCAATGACGTATTGCTGAAGGCGATGCTTTCCGACGACCCGGTCACGAGGGAGATGGCAATGACCATCCCGGCGGTTTCGCAGAACGTGGACTTCATCGCCGGAGCGATCGCGTCGATGCCGGTCAAACTGTATCGCATTGTAAAGGGAAAGATCTACGAGCAGACCGACGACACAAGGGTGCGGCTTCTTAACGGTGACACCGGGGACACCTTGAATGGCTACGAGCTGAAAAAGGCACTCGTGGCGGACTTCTTAATGGCCCCGGAGGGCGGCTACGCCTACATCGAGCGCGACAAGAACGAAGTGGTCGGATTGTATTACGTGGAAAACATCTGGCTCGCGTTTGAGCGGAACTACAAGCCGATTTACAAAGATTTCAATATTTTGGTGGATGGTGAAAGATATTATCCGTGGGACTTTTTGAAACTGTTGCGGAACACCACCAACGGATCCGATTCCATCCCCTTGACGTTTGAAGTGGCGAAAGCACTCGAGGCGGCCTACCAGACGATAATGTTCCAAGTGGACACATTAAAAACCGGCGGCAACAAAAAAGGCTTTATCAAGAGTGAGAAGGCATTGACGCAAGAGGCGATGGACAAATTAAAGGCCGCGTGGCGCAAGCTGTATTCATCGAACACGGAGAACGTAGTGGTCTTGAACAACGGCCTTGACTTTAAGGAAGCATCTCAATCAGCAACGGAGATGCAGATCAACGAGTCAAAGCGCACGTTCGCCGATGAAATCAACGGCATTTTCCACGTTTATCCGAACGACGAAAACCGCACGTTTAAGGAAGCCATCTACCCGATCGTGAAAGCGTTTGAAACGGCACTCAACCGGGATCTCCTGACTGAAGACGAAAAGAAGAAGGGCAAGTATTTCTTTGAACTGGACGTCAAAGAAATCGTCCGGGCGAGCTTGAGCGAGAGATATGCGGCATATAAACAAGCCAAAGAAACCGGCTTTATGACTCTAAACGAGATACGACGGGCCGAGAATATGACCGAGGTTGACGGTCTGGACGTGGTGAATGTTGGCTTGGGTGCTGTACTGTACGATACCAACAAGCACATATATTACACGCCGAACACGGACACGATCGGAAACGTGGGCGACGCGGACGAAGACATCCAAAAGATGATAATCGGCAAAGAGGAAATGCAGGCGTTCGACGATTCCGGAAACAGCGCGGAGCGAGAGCTTCGGTTCAACCCGAATCACGATAAACTCGGCAGATTTGCTCCGAGCATCGGAGGCGCGTTAATAGGCCGGCCCGTTTCCGAGATTATGAAAGACCGTGACACGGTGAAACAGCTTGTCGCCAACGGCATCAAGAACCCTACGGATTTGAAAGAAGCGTGGCGTGAGGCGAATATGGAGGAAACCTCGAAAGGCTTGCACGAAATAGGTGAATATGAGAGCGCGGATGTAATACGCGAGGCAATTCCGGAAAGCACACTCAACGGGTGGTTTGTCAATTACGATTCGGACTATAAGCCGAGAATTGAAGAAGTATTGTTGACAAATCCGGAAGCAAGGAATGCGGCGATGAACATTGCGTGGCGTAATTACAACGACTACCTTGCAACCGAAGGAAAACCCGCCGTCGGATTTGGGGAGTTTCTCAATACGGAAATTACCGTATATAGAGGTGATAGAGGGCAACAGCCGACAAAAAACGACGTATTCTCGTCATTTAGCTTTTCCCGAAGGGCGGCATCAAAATTCGGGAGCAACATTACCGAAAAGCGAGTAAAGCCAATAGAAACGCTGGGGCAGTTACAAACCACCGGCGAATATGAATTACTTGTACCAAGAAAATAAAACGAAAGGCACCGACAAGGTGCTTTTTTTATGCAAGGAGGTGAGCGAATGGACGTATTGATAAGAGCGGATAGCGTGGAACTGTCCGGGTACGTGAACGTAATCGAGAGGGCCTCGAAAGTATTGAGATCTCGCACCGGGAACTTCATCGAGAGGATTAAAAAGGGCGCGTTCAAGCGAGCGATTGAGAGAAACAACAACATCCGGGCATTGCTGAACCACGACGTCGGACACGATCTCGGCGGCACGGCTGACGGGTCGTTGGAACTCCGGGAGGATAGTGTAGGCCTCCACGCCAGACTCGTGACGCGGGACGCCGAAACCATCCAAAAGGCGCGGGATCGGAAACTGGTCGGATGGTCTTTCGGATTTTACGACGTGCCGGACGGAGTGACCGAAGGCACGGAAGACGGAGTGAAACTGCGAAGCGTGAAAGACCTCGATTTGAGAGAGGTGTCGGTGCTGGACAACACGAGAAATCCGGCATACGAGGGAACGCTCATTGAAGTGCGCGACGATGCGGTATTTTTCGGGGACGTGACCGAGGATGAAATGATCGTGCGCGAGGAACCGGCGGAAAAAGAGCCGGAGGCTGAACAGCCGGAACAAAGTGCTGAACCGGAAACGGTGGCAATAGATTATTCAGCGGTGGAGCAAATGATCGAACAACTTAAAGGAGGGGCAGTAAATGATTAAAGAACTGACCGAAAAAAGGAACGACCTCGTTGCCGAGGCCGAGAAGATGCTTGAAAAAGCAAAAATGGAAACCCGCGAAGTAAGCGAAGACGAAATCAAGAGATATGACGAAATCAAAGCCGAGATCGCGAAAATCGACGCGAGCATCAATATGGAGAAAGAGGTTCGCGAAATGGGAATGAAGAAGGAGGAAAAGAAAGTGGAAAACAAAATCGAAACCCGTGAAATGCTGGGCGTTGAAGTGAGAATGGACGAAGTGGCGCAGTTTGCGAACCTTATTCGCCGTGACGACCCCGCCACCAACCTGACCAAAGAGGATAGCTCCGATGTTATCCCGACCACCATCGGCAGATGGATCGTCCGCAAAGTGTACGATGTTTCCCCGATTCTCCAGCGGAGCTATCGGAGCAACGTGAAGGGCAACCTCGCTCTGCCGTACTACGACACCACCGACGACCACATCACGGTCGGCTACCAGACCGAGTTTGTGGATATGGCGTCCCACGTGGGCAAATTCCAGACCGTGACGCTGGGCGGCTTCCTTTGCGGTGCGCTTGCTAAAGTGTCCAAATCTCTGCTGAACAACACCGACCTCGACCTTGTGAGCTTTGTGGTTGACCAGATGGGTCTTGACATTGCTCGGTTCATCGAGGGCGAGCTGATCCACGGCACGGCTTCTGCCGTTGACGGTCTGTCTACGCTGTCCAACACCAACGAAACCGCCGGTGTAGGCATCATCGACGCTGACGACGTGATCGAACTCCAGAACTCTATCAAGGATGTGTATCAGCAGAACGCCATTTGGGTGATGAGTCCGAAGACGAGAACCGCTCTGCGCCTGCTGAAAGACCAGATGGGCCTGTACCTGTTGCAGAACGACATCTCCGCTCCGTTCGGCAGGACCCTGCTCGGCAAGCCGGTTTACGTTTCGGACAATATGCCCGACATCGACAACGGCGAGGGCAAAGTGGTCATTTATTACGGCGATTTCGGCGGCCTTGCGACCAAATTCAGCGAGAACATCAACATCACCGTTCTGCGTGAGCTTTTTGCTACCCAGCACGCGCTCGGGGTCTGCGCTTATTTCGAGTTTGACGCAAAAATCATTGACGAGCAGAAGATCGCTGGCCTGACCGTGGCGACCGAATAAGGGAGGGCAACCTCCCCCTTTGAAAGGAGGGAGCAAGAATGAAAATAAAAACGCTGATACCGTTCACGGCGAAAGACGGCGATGACTTCATTTCCCCCCGGAAAGGGGAAATACTGGACGTTTCGGATGAAGCGGGAGCAAGCCTCATTGCTGACGGATATGCGGAAGCGTACACGCTGATTACACCGGAAGGCAAAATCAGCATCACCGAAAACGGCACGGGTGTGGACGTGGCGCAGTATGCAGAAGCGGATGTGGCAGTACCGAACCCGAACACCGTGGTGACAGTGACTGGCACAGCGGCAAATCCGTGGGGTGATATGACAACCGCAGAAATCAAAGACCTTTTTGACGCAATAGAAGCAGGAAATGCCACGGCTATAATTGAAACGGAGGCGGCGACTATTCACGTTTCGGCGAGCAGTACTACCGATATTCCGTCAACAAAATCGGTCTTTTTGGTAAATTTAGCGGCATATGTAAGCGGCGCGTCAACGAGTCCCAGTATTGCACAATGCTATTTATTCGCCTACAACAGGCAAACGGGAGCAATCGTAGAAGCAAGGATGGCAAGCGCGCAAAATGGCGGTGCGGGGATAATCGTTGATTTATCGTATGGTACGTCGGAAATCCCGTCAACCCTCACCGTCATTTATCATCCTCTCCCTAACTGAAAGCAGGTGACCAAATGAAGATAAAAGCAAAAATCCCGTTCACGTATATGTACCCTGCGCCGGAGCCGGTGCCAGCCGAAATATACTGGGCGAAGGACACCGTGACGATCCCGGACGGAATGGTTGGCGTGGAATTTGACGATGACGTTTTGAACGCTGTTTTAGGTTCCGGAATCTCTCCGTTGACTATTATTTTTAATGGGGAGCGTTTCGAGAACGTGCCGTGTGAAGGCGGTTCTTGTGGCCCGATAGGTATCTACTCTGGGGATGATAGCAAGTGCTGGCTGGATGGCGAACCCGGAACGTACACGATCTGGGTCGTTTGTGAAAGCAAACCTACGGAGCTGTCGGCTACTCTTGACGATACCTCGACCGAAGCCGCAACGGTGTTATTGTTCGAGTTGGAAGGCGACACGGTAAAGGAAGGCGAAAATAATCTCGACATCGGCGAAACCATAACACGATCCGTGGTGGCGTTGAAGGGCGTGGTTGGCGCAACGATATGTGACTTCGTCAGCGGTGACGGTGTGGGAATTGACGATGGCGACCTTGTTTATACGGATGGCTGGGTCGAAACGGCATCGGTGACATTGCACAACGAAGGAAAGTGAGGCGCACGATATGAGCAGATTTTTATCTATGAGAAAAGGCGAAATCCGCGATGTTGACAACGACCTCGCCGAGAAGCTGATTGCCGACGGTGTAGCCGAAGAATACACTCTCATCGAACCTACCGGAAAAATCACCATCACCGAGAACGGAAACGACATCGACGTCGCGCAGTACGCGAAAGCGGATGTGAATGTTGCAGGGGGACAAAGTGACTTCACAACGGCAGAAGTGACCGTGCATAATTTATCGGGAGAATCAATATTGCTTTTTTGTCCGAATTGTATTGATTTAGAAGAACCGCCAATGAGTGGACTGCTCAATGTAGCACACGCAGAACCGGGAGATACAATTATCAAAATAGCAATGTACAAAGGATTGGCGTCATTGGAATGGGGAGCAATCGAAAACGTTACAGCAACTGGCGGCATTACCGTGGATAGTGACGAAACTGCAACTGTTGTCGGCGATGGAACAATTACCTTCCCAGCAGGAGCGTGACACCATGAACAACATCGAACGAGTAAGCGAAATAACCGTCCAAGACCTCGCTGATTATCTCCGAATTGACGAACCCACGCAGGGCGACCAATACACATTGAAGACGCTCAAGAACGTGGCGGTATCGTTTATCGTGGGGTACACGGGGCTCACGGAAGCGGAAATTGACACGATCGCTGACTTCGTCGTTGTTGTTTTAATTTTGGTACAGGATATGTACGACAACCGGACGCGGTATGTGGACGGGAGCAACCTTAACCAGACGGTCGAGGCAATACTCGGAATGCACAGGGTGAATTTACTATGAACGCAGGAAAATACCGCCATCGAATCACCATATACCGCACCGAAACAGTAGCAGACGCAGAAGGCTTCCAGCGCGAGGAAACAAGGCCCGTGCTGGAGGCTCACGCGGATGTAAAGACTTTCAAAGGCTCGACTTTGATACGCAACGGCACGGATTTTGAAAAGGCCACAACCGCCTTTATCATCCGCAAGCCGGTGACCAAAATCAGCCGGAAAGACTTTATACGCTACGCCGGCGAAACGTACACCATCGAGTACCTAAACGACAACAGCAACGTGGAAATCGAGATCCAAGCAAAGAGGGTGGAACATTAAATGGCAAAGATGATAATGGCTCTGCCGGACGATGTGCTGGCAGACCTCCAAAAGATTTACGACGATTCCGACAAGATTTTCGGGGCAATGACCGATGCCGGTGCGGATGTAGTTATGGAGAACATCAAAGCCAACGTGCCGGAGTCAATCAAGGATTCCGATATGATGAACTGCCTTAAAAAGACAAAGGTGTATAAGACCCCGACGGACGATGGTATAAACACGAAAGTGGGATTCTATGGGTATTTTACCTCGGAGGATGGGCGAACTGTTCCGGCTCCGCTCGTGGCAAATGTTTTTGAATACGGGCGGAGCAATTCGCCGTTCCCGAAACAGCCGTTTTTGCGTAAATCGTTTCGCAAGGCTCAAATCGAGCGGGCGATGCTGAAAGCGCAGAAAGAAGCGAGTGGAGGGATATTATGAGTGAATTGATTGAATCCGTAAACGAACTTATTGAGTCCATTTTCAAAGACTTCACCGTGGATGGTGTTCGGATCCCGGTGAAGTATTTGTTTTACAACGGACACGGGGAATCGTACATCGTATACCTGAACCAAGACAAAGACAATTCGCTGACCGGTGACAACGAGCTGATCGGTTATGCGGACTATTACGATTTTGACGTGTACTCGAAAGAGAATTACTCCAACATCGTAAAGGAAATGAAAAGAAAGCTCAAGGAAAACGGTTTTGTATGGCAACCGTCACGTTCGAGCGTGGATATGTTCGAGCCGACAACGGGGTACTATCACAAGACTTTCAACTTCGCTATTTTAAGGGAGGAATAAGAAAATGGCAAAAATAGGCTTGCAGAATTTTCTGTTTGGCATTTTGACCGAAGCCGGTGATGGCACTCCGTCCTACGGTGTAGCTACCAAACCCGGCAAGGCTGTTTCTGCGAACGTGCAGATCAGCAACAACAATGTTTCGCTGTACGCGGATGATGCGGTAGCCGAAACCGACACCAGCTTCCAGAGCGGCACGGTCACGCTGACCATCGACGACGAAGACATCAACACGATGGCGACGCTTCTCGGGCATACCGTTTCCGATGGTGTTGTGATCCGCAACGCAAACGACATCGCTCCGTACGTGGGCCTCGGCAGGATCATCACCAAGATGGTCAGCGGCGTTCACAAGTACAAGGTGGAGTTTCTCTCCAAAGTCAAATTCGGAGAGCCGTCGCAGGAAGACAACACGCACGGCGAAACCGTCGAGTTTGGCACGACCGAGATCGAGGGAACGATCGCCATGTTGCAGAACGGCGATTGGTCGAAAGCTGAAACATTCGACACGATGGCAGAGGCGCAGGCGTTCCTTGCGGGCCTGTTCGGAGCCGGCACAGCCGCAACGGTCACGTTCGACAAAAACGGCGCGACCGGCGACGCTCCTGCGGCGATCTCCACGACTGTCGGCGCGATCATCAATCTGCCAGGTGTAGGCAATATGACCAAGGCCGGCAAAGTGTTCGACGGTTGGGACACTTCGTCCACCGCGACGCAGGCCGACCTGCACACGACCTACAACGTAGCCGGTTCGGTCACGCTGTACGCGATCTGGGTCAACGAATAATTTTTAAGGGGCAGGGCAACCTGCCCCGGCTTTTGTATGGAGGGACAATGAAATGAAAGACATCAAGGGCGAAATTACATACAACGGCAAAACTTATCCATACGTTTTCAATTTGAACGTGATGGAAGCGATCCAAGAAGAATACGGGACGCTGGACAAATGGGGCGAGCTGACCGATGGAGCCTCCGGCGAAGTGAACGCGAAAGCACTCATTTTCGGCTTCACGGCGATGTTCAACGAGGGCATCGAGATAATGAACGAGGAAAAAGGCACGAACGAACCCTCGGTGACTCTCAAACAAGTGGGCCGGATGGTCTGGGCGGTGGGTATCGAAAACGCCGCGCAGAAAATGAACGACCTCATTATTGACTCGACCAAGAGCGACGAAAAAAACGCATAATTCCCGATGTGATCGAACCCGAAGCTATTGATTTTTCGTGGTTCTATTTCATCGGGCGGAAATGCCTCAATTTGACGTTCAAGGAAACCGGGCGGCTGACGCTCCGGACATTCAATAAACTGTACCAGCATTACAAAGACAACTGGGATTTAGAAATGCGGCTCCGAGGCGCGAACGTAACGTATGCGGAGGCGCACAAAAAGGCGCAGAGGAGCGAGGAATGGCTGTAACCTATAAAAGTTTGCCGTCCTCGCGGCGCAACGCCAAATAAAGGCGATTTTGCGCGTTTACGAAGGAGGTGACAAGATGCCGGGAGGATTCGGTGGCGCAATCAAACTTTCGGGAGAGGGGGCCTATCGCAAGGCACTCGCACAAATCTCTCGTGAATTAAAAGAAGTTTCGTCCGAAATGGGCATCGTCACGTCGCAATATGACAAGAACGACGACTCGGTGGAGGCTCTCACAGCAAAAACCGAGGCACTCAACAAACAACTCGACCTCGAAAAGAAGAAGCTGTCCACGCTCGAAGACCAGTACAACGACGCGAACAAGAAATTCCAAGAGTCCACGGAGAAGCACGAGGCACTCTTGAAGAAATACCAAGAGGAAAAGGTTGAGCTTGAGTTTCTCAAAAAGACACTCGGGACTACATCCGAAGAATACAAGAACCAAAGAGAAAAGGTGTCACAGCTCGCGCAAGACGTGAGAAAATCCACGGCGGCGCAGGAAGCGAACGAGGCCTCAATGAGCAAAATGCGGGTGGAGATCAACAAGGCGCAGGCCGAGATCAACAAGACCGCGAACGAGATGGACAACCTCGGCAAAGAAACGGAGGAAACCGGACAGCAGGCGGAAAAGGCCAGCACGGGCGGTTTCACCGTGATGAAAGGCGTTCTTGCTGATTTGGCATCGACCGCCATCAAGAACGTGCTGAACGGCATAAAACAGCTCGCGGACGCGCTCATAAATATGGGGAAAGAGGCGTTCAATTCGTACGGCGAATTTGAGCAATTAAAGGGCGGAATCGAGTCAATGTTCGGCGGCTACGAAACCGGTGGCGAGCAGATCAATAAGGTGCTGGATATTGCCGCGGATGCGTGGAAAGACCTCGGGATGTCGCAGAACGATTACTTCAAGCAATTCGGGCAGACCTACCCCTTAATGAAGAACGACATCGAAGACCAGAACGAAGCCATCAATCAAACGAACAAGCTGATGCAATTAAACTCCGACTTGGCAAACACGTTCGGCTATTCGATGGATTATGCGGCAAACGCCGTGAACTGGGCGTTGAAAGGCTCGTTCAACTATATCGACAACCTGCAACTCGGCATAAAAGGCACACAGGCCGGATTCCTTGAAGCGGCGCAAAGCGTTGGCTATATGGTCGATGATGTGAAACAACTGACCAGCGCGGACATCCTTGACGTTTTGACCAAGTACGCCGAGAAGTATGGTGTTATCGGAAAGACAGCCGCAGAAGCCGAAGGAACCATTCAAGGCTCGATGAAAGGAATGAAGGCGGCGTGGCAAAATCTCTTGACCGGGATGGCTGACGATTCGGCGGACTTCGACACTTTGGTGGGAAATTTCACCGACTCGTTGCTGGCGGTCAAAGACAATATGCTCCCGAAGATTAAAAACATAATTTCCGGGATGGGAACGGTGCTGACACAATTGATGTCTACACTCGTGCCGGAGGTCCTTGTCATACTGCCAGACCTCGTGAGCGAGAATTTGCCGACATTGACTCAATCGCTTTTAAGCATCGTGAAAACGGCGGCGGACATATTGCCCGAGGTGATACCTCAAGCGGTGCAGATAATCACCGACGCACTTCCCGACATCGTTTCAGCCGGTTCGAGCATTATTGTGGCATTGATAGACGGTTTGAGCATCGCGATCCCGCAATTCCTTGAACAGCTCCCGACGCTGATCGAGAATATAGTGGACGTGCTGGTCGAGAATCTGCCGTTGATACACAAGGCGGGCATAAACCTCCTTAAGTCTTTACTGCAAGGCATAATGCGAGCGTTGCCGGTATTATTGCAGAAGCTCCCGAAGCTCATTCAAGAGATCGTGGATATGATTGTTACGGAACTGCCGGAGTTTTTAGAGGCCGGGCAGGAGCTGATGGACGGACTCATTGCCGGCATTTTGGTGGCTCTGCCGATTCTTCTCGACAACCTTCCCGCCATCATCGAAACCGTGGTGACCGGGATAATGACCCTGCTCCCGCAGATAGTGGACGCCGGTATTCAGCTCATAATGTCGCTGGTGCGCGGCATAATCGACGCATTGCCGATTATTGTCGAAGCGATCCCGGAACTTATACGTACCATCGTCCAGCTCATAAGCGACAACCTCCCGATTATTATCCAAGCCGGAATGGAGATAATGACCGCGTTGATTGAAGGCATTATCGAGTTTCTGCCGGATTTGATCGCGGAAATTCCGACCATCATTATGACCATTGTCGAGGTTTTAATGGAGAACCTGCCGGAGATCCTGAAAATGGGCGCGATCATAATCTATGAACTGATAAAAGGGATCGCTTCGATGGGCGCACGGTTGTGGTCGAAGCTCGGCGACTTCGGAAAGAAAATCGTCGAGAAATTCAAGGAGATCCCCGGGAAACTCGCCGACATTGGCAAACGGATGATCGAAAATCTCTGGAACGGCATCAAAGACGCGGCGAACTGGATAAAAGAGAAAATCAAAGGCTTCGGCGACGATATACTCGACGGCATCAAAAGTGTGTTCGGGATCCACTCTCCGTCGAAGCTGATGGAGGAACAAGTGGGTGTAAACCTCGCCAAAGGCATCGGTGTAGGCTTCGAGGACGAAATGGAAGACGTGCGGGCGCAAATGACCGACGCGCTTCCGACAAGTTTCGACGTGGACGCAAGCGTGAACGGTTCCAATTATTACGGAATGGTCAACGCGCTTGTTGACGCTTTGCAAATGGTCAAGATCGAGCTTGACGATGAAGTGGCAGGAAAGTTTGTGGTGGACACCGTGACGCGGCAGGTGTACGCGACGGCGTAAGGGAGGCCTGAATGAACAAAGTTTATTTGAACGGAGTGGACAGCTCCACAAAGAATGGTCTATTGATACAAAGCCTCCCCGCCATCACGAGGCCGCAAATGCGAGTACAGCAGACGCAGGTTGACGGACGGCCCGGAGATATTATAACCGAACTCGGTTATAACGCATACGACCGGGAGCTGTCGATCGGTCTATACGGATCCTTCGACATCGACGAAATTGTGGCGTTTTTCTCCGGGAGCGGCAAAGCAATATTCTCCAACGAGCCGGACAAAGTTTACGACTACAACTTCATCGACCAAGTGGATTACGAGAGGCTTTTGAGATTCCGCACGGCAAAAGTGAAGATGCACGTCCAGCCGTACAAACACTCGGCAACGGAAACGGCGCAGACATTCACAACGGCCTCGTTTACTGTAACCAACTCGGGCAATACTGACTCGGCCCCGACCATCGACATCATCGGGAGCGGGACGGTGACGATCTCGACGGACGATGCTTCGTTCCAAGTGGATATGAGCAACGACGCGCAGGTTATAGTGGACACGGAAACGCTGGAGGCCTACATCGGCACGGTACTGAAAAACAGACTTGTAACGGGCAATCTCGGACAATTCCGTTTGAACCCGGGAA
Organism: Eubacteriales bacterium; assembly: GCA_045611685.1. Taxonomy (GTDB): domain Bacteria; phylum Bacillota; class Clostridia; order Oscillospirales; family CAG-272; genus SIG701. The sequence continues at coordinate 16,751 of JAZKXO010000030.1, forward strand.
CCAACACGATCACGGTGGACGGCACGATCACATCGGTGGCGTTCTCCAATTATTCGAGGTGGATATGATGGACGACTACAATATGAGTATGGTGGCGGGCGACACTTTAGCGTTCGCGGTTGAGATCGAGGGGCAGGAAGGCGACACCGTGACCGGCGCGACTTTTTGTGCGCTGGCGGATCTCGAAGAAGGCGATCTTGCTTTCGAGAAGACTCTCAACGATGGTATTGAGTACGCGGGGCAGATGGATGATTGCGCCGTTTACAACATATCCACGGCCCCGGAAGACACCGAAAACCTTGAAGGCATTTTTTACTATCAGCTCAAGTTTGAGTATGAGCCGGATGTATTCACCATTCTAAAAGGCATTTTGAAAATCGAAAGGAGCATCGGCAATGTTTAAGGAAATTTCCCCGATTAAAGTTATCACTCCGAAGATCCCGGACAAATCAATCACCAACGCGAAGCTCGCCGATAATGCGGTAAACGGTCGCGTTTTGGCAGAAGGAAGCGTCGACATCGAGCATCTCGCCTTCGGCCTTTACCGCCATCGCGTCACATTTCACGAAATGATAAGCGGCAGAAGCGTGGACATCACATTTGACTATATCACCGCGCAAGAGGATCCATTCGAGGAAGTGTTGGACTTCCCGGCGTTGAACGAACTTGTACTTTTCGGCTCGGTGCGCCAAAATCAATTCCCGCACGACATCGAAATCACCCGAGAGCCGTACAGCGCGGAGGTTCGCGTCAACTATCTTGTTTATTCCAACGCCGGATGGACGTGGGATTATATCACGTTCAGCGCGGACGCTGAAATCACCGACACAGTAAAGAGGATCATATGATAAAACTATTCGGAACGACGGACACGATACTCACAAGCAACGGCGATCTCATAATTCAGCCGATAAAAGCCAAAGTGCATTGCGAAGACAACGGCGCGTATTTCCTCGACTTGGAGTGCGGCCTCGAATACGTGGACGTGCTGACCGAGGGGCGAATCATTGCGGCGGATGTTCCGGGCGGGACGCAGGCGTTCCGTGTAGGCAATGTGAACAAAACAAACGTGAAGCTCTCGACCCGGGCGTATCACGTTTACTACGACGCCAAGAACTACCTTGTCGTTGACAGTTATGTGGTGAACAAGAACGGCAACGCGGCTCTTGACCAACTGAATACAGCCGCAAATTCGCCGTTTACAACCGTTTCCGATGTTAGTACGGTACAGACCTACAGGTGCGTCCGTAAATCGCTTTTAGAGGCCTTTTCGGAGGTTGTAACACGATGGGGGGGCCACCTTGTCCGGGACAACTGGGACATCGGCCTCCGCACCACCATCGGGCAAGACAACGGCGTGACGGTGAGATATAGGAAGAACATTCAAAGTATCAATGCCACGGAAAATTGGGACGATGTGGTGACCAAGTTACTCCCGGTCGGCAAAGACGGGATCCTGCTGAACGCCGTGGATCCTGCCGCGTCTTTGTACGTGGAAAGCGCACAGCAGTATGAACTGCCGTATATTAAATCCGTGAACTTCTCGCAAAGTCTGGAGAGAGGCGAAGACGAATCCGAGGAAGATTTCAAGGAACGGCTCGTTGAAGACCTGCAATACCAAGCACAGCAGTATGTTGACACGTACTGCTATCCGTCCGTCAATTACCAAGTCAAAGCGAATTTAGAGGCGATTACCGGGATCGGTGACGTGGTGGAGGTTATAGACGAACGCCTCGGACTCAACCTGACCACCAACGTCATAAGTTACGAATACGACGCGGTACTCGGGAAGTACACCAACGTGGAGCTTGGCAATTTTAGAGAAACTATCGACGGTTTAATGGGTAAAATCAATTCTTCGGTGCAGAAGACCATCAACACGGAGCTGACCACAGCCACCGCGGTGATGAACGAGGAACTGAAACGAGCCACGGCGGAGATCCTCGCGGGATTTGAGAACAGTTATGTGATTTACGAGGGCAATCAAATCCTTGTTGTGGATGAACTGCCGAAGGAGAACGCCACCAACTGCATCCGAATCAACCGGGCAGGAATTGGATTTTCCACAAGCGGCATCAATGGCCCGTTCAATTCGGCGTGGACGATCGACGGCGAACTGGATATGCAACAAATAAACGTCCTCAATCTCACGGCGGATTTGATTCACGGCAACACCCTGACTCTCGGCGGCGCGTTCTATCCTACCCCCGGCGAGATCCGTTTGTACGACGCCGCGGGCAACCTTATTGGAATAATCGGCCAGAACGGTGTAAAGATGCTCGGCGGTGTAGGCACTTCCGAGGTTGGGAGGCCGTATGTGCTGATGAACAACACCGTCGGCTTTGCCGGCTTCGACGAAAGCGACAATAAAACGTACTGGGCCGATGGTGATTCGTTCTATATGAAGAAGGCGTTGGCACAAGAGGAACTGACGATCTGCGACACGATGCGGTTTATTAAGATAGACCTCACGAACAACAAGGGCATCGGCCTCGTGTCGGCATATTAAGGAGGAAACAATGGCTGGCGGAGATTTGACAATTTACAAAACCGGTCTAACCGACGAATATACTGGATTTTTGGGATGGTGGACGCAAACTCCGCATTCTGCGCTGAACAATTCCACGGTAAGCGTGGGAATCGTGGTGACCCGGAGCGCAAGCGCACTCACGCCGGTGTATGGATCCGTAACGGCATCCGTCACGCTGATAGCCAACGACAATACCGGAGTGGTGAAGTCCCAGACCACGCCGGCATTACAGCTCGACCCGGGCGGCACGGTGACGCTGTTTCAGCAGGATTTCACGTGCTATCACGATGCGGAAGGCAACTGCGCGGTTAGTTTCTCTTTATCCATCAACGGAGCTGTCACCGGCACGGGCGCGGGAAACTTTACGCTCGACCATATCACCGCCCCGGTCGGCCTTGTGACTACACTCCGGGAAAAGACCGAAACAAGCGTGACAATCAACTGGTCGGCGACCTCGGACATTGATTATTTGTGGTACTCCACGGACAACGGCGGAACGTGGACGGCGAACGGATCCATTACAGGAACAGCCGGGGCCTATACCATCACCGGCCTCTCCCACAACACGAGCTATTCGATAAAAACCAAAGTCCAAAGAAAAGGCACGAATGTTTCTACCATCTCGGACGCTATAACGACCAAGACGTATTCCTATCCGTACGCGACCTCGATGCCGAACTTCACAATCGGCGATACTTTAAGGATCGGACTCTTTAATCCGCTCAACCGAAACGTGACGGTGTACCTCGACGACCGGAACAACACTCAAGTGGGGTATTTGACCACCTCGGGGGCGTACGTGCAAGGCTTCGCCGGAGCTACGGTGCAAACCGCGTTGTACGCTTCAATTTCGGCTCAAATAAGCGGGTCTTATAGGGTAAGGGTAAAGTATGGGAGTCACACCGAAACGCGCTCCGGAGGGCAATATTCAGCGAATACGGCGGTCTGCAAGCCTACACCCGGAACGGCAACGTACAAGGACACCGCGGCATCGGTAGTAACGCTCACCGGCAACGACCAGTACATCGTGCAAGGCCGGTCGCTCCCGAGGATCACCTTGACCGGAGCTTCGGGAAACAACAGCGCGAGCATTTCCTCCGTATCGGCGACCTGCCTCTCCCAGACCATCACATTGACTCCGAGCGGCGTGAATTACGTTGGCGATTTTTCATATATCAACGCGATTGCAGACGTGACGGTCACGGTGACGGTTACGGACAGCAGAGGGATCACGGCAAGCACTTCGGTGATTATGACGGTTGTGCCGTATCAGCTCCCGACGCTATCCGCCACATTAAAGAGGCGGCAGAACTATTACACCGACACGTACATCACGCCGGCGGCAGTTTATGCGCCGGTTACCATAGGCGGCGTTGACAAGAACACCATCACCATCACCTATTCGGCGACATCATCTACCGGCACGACTTTGACCGGAACGCTGACCAACAACACCACCGACACGGTGAACCTCGACAACCTGTACGATTGGGACGTAAGGATCGACGCGCAGGATGCGACCGGCATCATAGTCCACCACGACTATTTCGTCAGCAAAGGCACTCCGATTATATTCTTCGACAAAGACCGGTATTCTGTGGGGATCAACTGCTTCCCGGACAACAACAAGACGTTTGAAGTGGACGGAGCTGTTCTCAACCGGAACGTAATGACGGCAAGAGCGGCGACAAACACCACCGGCACATCTTCACAAAAAATAAGCGTGGCGGCTGATGTTACAGTAGGCGATCAGCTCACCATCGACAGCGGAAGCATCAAGATCGGAGCGAAGCTCTCGAATGTGTTGGTGAGCGCGGTCGTCAACTCTTTATCGGTGACAGCAGGAAACCACGGCGTTGACATCAAGCAGAACAGCACCGTGGTGGCGTATGGGTATCGGACAATGACAGCGACACCGAACAGCGAGTCAATTTCAATCGCACCGGTGCTTTTGAGTGTAACGGCAAATGACACGATCTCATTGTATGTTTCTGGTTTCGCATCGACCGAAACGGTTTCGGTCATATTAACGGTGGAGGCAATGGCATAATGGACAGCATTACGATCGGACAAATAGCGGCGGCGGTGGCGATGGTCGCCGCACTCATAACCGGCCTCGGGATTATAGGCCAAAAACTCAAAAAGTACATCAAAAGCGCGTTTAATGACTCGACCACAACGATCACGCAGAGAATCGACAAGCTGGAGCAAAGAGTGGAGAAAGTGGACAGCGAGACCTGCAAAAATTACCTCGTGCCGTTTTTAGCAGGAGTGGAGCGAGGAAACCCGGTGGACGAGATCGAGCTGGAGCGATTCTGGGAGGAATATCAGCACTACACCGCCAACGGCGGGAACTCGTACATCAAGAGCAAAGTGAAAAAATTGCAAAACGAGAAAAAATTGTGATATAATCACCCCGGCTTGCGTAGCCTGACCCTCGTGGTCATTCACCCTTGTAGGAGGCTTCGGCCTCCTTCTTTTTTTGTGTCTAAAAGCCTTTTTATGGGAAATTTATGGGATTATTTTTCCGAGAGAACGCAAAAAGCCTTATAAATAAAGGCTTTTCACGATTAAGAGCGGAGAGGATGGGAGAACGTAATACCCGCCACACCCTCACATATTATGCCAAAATAGGCCATTATAGCGCACTTTTCTGCATTTTTTGCCATTCCGTGACAGGCAGTTTTTTTCTTTTTATGGGATTTTTTATGGGATGGAATCCAGTACAGCAAGGGCCTTTTCCTCTTGGTCGGGATATAAGTGGGAGTACACGTTCCACGTCATATCCACGGTGGCGTGACCGAGCCTCCGGGAGATCTCTTTTATGTTGACGCCGGCGTTGATTAAAAGCGTGGCGTGAGAATGCCGGAACTCGTGGATGGTGATCTTCGGAAGGCCGGCGGCTTTCGCGTTCTTGCGGTTACGGAAGAACAGGATGTTGTCGGAGATAATGTCCGGGCCGCCACAAACACGCCAATCTTTCGAGAACTGCGGGAAAGTCTTGCAGAACGCGAGGTGTTCGTCGAGGCAGGCGCGGAGAACTTTCGGCATCCGAATGTCGCGGTATGAACTCTTGTTCTTCGGCGGAGTTTCCACGTATTGAGAACCCTTGACCTTTTGCGCGACACTTCTGCGGATGTGGATCACGTCTCCCTCGATGTCCGTCCATCGCAAGGCATTGATTTCGCCTTTTCTCGCTCCGGTGTAAAACGCTACCATAAAGAACACATACACGGTGCGGTCAACGAAGTTTTTCTGCGGCAAAGTGTCCATAAAGAGCTTGAACTGCTCGGCGGTGTAATATCGGAACCGCTCCGGGGAGAGGTTCGGATCCCGGAAGCCGCCAAGTGTGGCGAGGTTGTTTTTCTTCAAGTATTCCATTTTGACGCCGTAATTCAGTACGGCAGAGAACGCGGTGTAAATATTATTCTTCGATATGACCGAGAGAGGTTTGGCGGACAGCTCGTTCTTCCAGCCTTGCAAAATAGGAAGCGAGAGCCGGTCGAGGTTGCACGAGCCGAGTGTAGGCAGAACGTGGAGCCGGAGATAGCTGTCGGTCTTTTCTGCGGTGGTTTGGCGAACTTGACCGGTGCGGGAGAGGTTGTACTCTTTGACCAGAGCCGAAAGAGTCTTTGCCGAAACGGATCCGGCCCGAAGCTCCGACTCTATTTTCCTTGCTTCGTCTCGACCGTAGGCGGTGCGCTCGACATATTTGAACGAGCCGTCCGGCTGTTTGATATTGACCCGGACGCGGTATTGAGTAAGTCCGTCTTTTTTCTTTTTCGTTGCTGTAATTGACAAATGAAACGCCTCCAAACACTAAAAACACGGCAAATTTTTGCATTTTATATGCAAGAATATAACATCAACCTATCATTTTTATAGCAAACTTTTATAAATGGTTGTACCGATACAAACAAACAGCAGACAGCACCATTCGTTCATCACAATCGAAATAGTCCGCGATCTCCCAGAGCGAGCGACCGGCGGCAATAAGGGCCTCCAATTCATCGGAGGGAATGATGTTGTAAATGGCCCATTTCTGCGCTTTCGTTTCAGCGCGTCCACGGGCCGAATACGGCGAGTTTGCATCGTAAAAGGCTAACAACTCACAATGCCCCATTTCGTGCGCTAAAACCCCCGTTTTGTGCGTTTTAAGGCCTATTACACACGAGCCGTCCGCCAGCAATGCGGAAACGCCGTCCCGGGAGAGTCCGGGGCAATCGAGGACTTCGATATGGTCGCGCTCGGCGAGATTATAGAGATCGAGGGCGTTCACTTCTTTTTCCGTCTTTCTTTTATATACTCGGCGAATTTCCGAATATCGTCCAAGTCCTCGGCGGTGACAACGGATGAATCGCCGAACAGCGCGAACGCGAGTATATCGTCCGGGGAATTTGCCGGAGGCGGAGGCGTGGTGTCGCGATCCATCGGGACATCGTAACCCATCAGCCAAGCCTCGGACACATCGAGAGCGCGGGCAAGGGCATAAATGTTCCCCTGCTTCGGCAAGTAGTCACCCTTCCGATAATGGGATATAGACCCCTTGTCGATACCGGTTTTTTCTGCGAGCGCGATCAGCTTGATATTTCGTCTTTCCATTGCTTCCTTCAGCCGTTTGGCGATGGTTTCCATAAAATCACCTCGGCATCATTATAGGCGTTTTGTTGCGAATTTTCAACTACAAAAAAATTTTTTGTGATTTTGTCAAATTTCTTGTTGACAATTCCCAACCACGGGAGTATAATACTTGCAGAGGTTGGGCTTTGCCAACCCGCAAAATCACAGGAGGTAGAACAAAATGAAAAAAGAGGAAGGCATCGAGCTTTGGGAAGTTATCGTTGACAACGAGTGGATCTACGAAGGAACGTATGAACGTGCCGAGGAATGTGCGATGGACTATTGGAGCGATCCCGATTTTTGGGGCGATTGCTCTTTGATTTCCGCAAGCGAGTTTTACGGATTGGATAGAGAATAAAAGGAGGCAGAACAATGAAGGATTTTCACGCATACGACAAAAACATCGGTTGCACTTTCGGAATGGAAGTGGACGCTTCCAGCAAAGCATATAAGGAACTGAAAAAGCGCATCGCACGGAAGACGATGCAGGAATTATACCCGGATCACAATTTTAAATGGTTCGGTGACGAACAGCGTACTGTACGGTGCGCTCCGGCTGTTTGGGTAGCGGCAATTTTGAGAGAAGCGCATTGGCTGATAACGGAGAGAAAAGCCTTCGCGTGGTTCTATTTGGACGGAGGCACCGGCGAGGATCTCGGATCGTGGCAATGTCCAATTTACATAGACTATACCGAAAAAGAGAACCGAACGATTACGAAGTAAACAACGAATGGTAAAGCCGAGGCCGGCGGCAAAACCGGCCTATTACAAGGAGGAAAGAACAATGAACGAAGACAACACCATCGAGATCTCACGAACCGGGTACACGGAACTCGTGATTTACGCCGCAAGGCTGACCACGGCACTTGACACCATTCTCAACAGCGCAAAGCTGAATTACGCGAAAGACGGTCTTACGTACAGCGACACGGTGATCGACATCGCGCTCAAGACGATGGACGCCCCCTCGTGGGAGGCCAAACTGGAGAAGTTATTAAAGGAGGTGAAAGAAAAGTGAGCGACATTCGATTTGATACGAGCAAACTGCGCGGCAGGATCTTCGAGAAATACAAGACGCTGAAAGAATTTGCCAACGATCTCGGACTCAACACGGCGACAGCTACGAACAAAGTCAACGGCAAAACGCAATGGAAGGCAAACGAGATCTATTGCATTACGGTATTGTTGGGAATCCCTCAAAGCGACTTCGGATTGTATTTTTTTACTCCTGCGGTTGGGAAAACCCAACAGGAGGCGTGAAATGAACATACCCGCCACAAAGAAAACGATCCCGGAACTTTGGGAGATTTACACAACGAGGCTGTACCTGACTCGGAAAGACATCGAAGCAATATTCGGCATCGGGACTACATACGCAGGGAAATTGAAGCAGATCGCGAAGGCCCGGGAAAAGGAACTCGGACTCACGGAGTACAGCCGACAGACAGTTAGAACGCACGAAGCGTTCATCACTTGGGGCATCGACCCCGCGGAACTCAAAAGGAGAGCAAAGGAGAACACAAAATGACATTCACGGAACTGCAAAAGGCAAATGCCACAATTATCACAACGCCGATTAAGAGCAAGGAAGGCACGAAAGAATACGCCGCTGTCAACGAGCGCATCAAAGTGTTTCGGATGCTGTATCCGGAAGGCTTCATTAAGACGCAGATTTTGAGCAATGACAACGGCGTCTGCGTGATCGAAGCAACGGTTGGCTATTACACCGAAAAAGGCGAAGAACGAATCCTTGCAGTGGATCACGCCTACGAGAAGGAAAATTCGACCTTCATCAATAAGACCAGCTATATCGAGAACGGATGCACAAGCGCGTGTGGTCGCGCACTTGGCTTGCTCGGCATCGGCATAGACACGGCGGTTGCTTCTGCCGAAGAAGTGCAGAACGCGATCGTACAGCAAGCGGCAATGGCAGCGAGCAAGGAACAACTGAACGAGATCCGGGCAAGCTATCCGAAGGAACAGCTCACAACCATCGCCGAATATTTCGGACATAAGACCATCGACGAACTGACCGAGGCCGAGGCGAACAAGGTGCTGGCGAAAGCGAGGAAAAACAAATGAACGAACTGATTGTTGGCAACAAACTGAACCCTACCACGGAGCTGAAGCTCGTCAACTTTGAACAGATGGTCAAGACCATAAAAGCCGCCGAGGATGAACTCAAGGCCGCAATCAAGGCGGAAATGGAGGCAAGAGGCCTCCGCAAGATCGAGAGCGAGAACCTGACCATCACCTATGTTGCGCCGACGGATGCTGAGAAATTCGACAAGACCCGATTCCGCAAAGAACATCCCGACCTGCACGACGAATACATCCGAATGACCCCGGTCGCCGGTTACATCAAAATTTTACTCAAGGAGGAAGACAAATGAAAACGTGGGAGAAATTCAAGGCGTGGGACGAGAGATTTGAAGCCGAGCATCCGAGGCTGTACGGATTGCTGACAGCCGCCACCGGCATCGTGGCGACAGCGGCGGCGATGGCGTTGGTGCTGATGGTCTGGGCGGTGGTCAAATGAACGACCGGGACTTCTTGACGATCATTAACGGAATGATGCTCGAATACACGGCAGAAACGCACGAATACAAAATCGACCGACGGCGCGTTCCGTCCATCACCGAACTGCTCTCCGTGAAATACGGACACAAATACGACGGGATCCCGGAAAGCACTCTAAAGAGAGCGGCAGACGCCGGCACGAAGATGCACGAGGCAATCGAGAACTACATCGTCAATGACGAAGACGACGGGAGCGAAGAACTGCGGAACTTCAAATTCCTGATGAAGCAGTACGGATTCACTCCGATTTCGAGCGAGATCCCGGTCATACTTTGGCACGATGGCAAACCGTTTGCCGCGGGCCGGTTCGACCTCTTACTCGAAAAGGATGGACTCCGGGGCATTGGAGATCTAAAACACACCTCGACTCTTGACCGGGATTATTTGACCGACCAACTCAACCTTTACAAAACAGCTTACGAGCAGAGCTACCACGCCGAGCCGATCGAGTTTCTGGTCGGCATTCACCTCCGCGGCGAAAAGCGGAAGCTGGTGGCTTTGCCGATGGCTTACAAATACGCAAGCGACATTATCGAACAATACAAAAACGGAAAGAAGGAATGACTTATCAATAGCGCAAATATTGTGGGGCGTATGGGAAAAGACCCCGACCTCAAGTACACAACAAGCAATATCCCGGTGCTGACGTTCTCGCTGGCGGTGGATCGGAGAAAAAACGAAGAAGGCCAGAAGATCGTCGATTGGATCAACTGCGTGGCGTGGCAATCCTCGGCGGAGCTGATCGCGAAGTACATCCACAAGGGCGACCTTTTAGGAGTGACCGGCAGGATCCAGACGCGGAGCTGGGAAGACAGCGAGGGCAAGAAGCGGAGCATCACGGAAGTGGTGGTGACCGAGATCACAATGCTCGGAACGAAGCCGAAAGAGGAAAAGAAAGAGATCCCGGAGCCGGGGTACTACGACGGCGAAGACGATTCCACACCATTCTAAAGGAGCGCGGCAATGGATCTCTACGAGGAAATGATGGCGAAAATCAAACAGCTTGAATACTCGGTCAAACAGCTTCGCTCACTTGGCACGGCATACGCCGCCAGCGAGAGAGATTACAAAGTCCTGCTACGGCAAGAGGTGCTGAAGATGCGGGATGCCGGTCAAGCGGTCGGAGTGATTGAGCTGACCTGCTACGGCATCCCCTCGGTCGCCGAGGCGAGATTCAAGCGCGACGTCGCCTTGACGGTGTACGAGGCCTGCAAAGAAGCAATCCAGAGTATCAAACTCCAAATACGGATCCTCGAAAGCCAAATTCAACGAGAGTACGGAATGGCGGGGAGAGAAGTATGAAAAGCATCATCAGCGACAAAAAAGAGTGTTTCTTCTGCCACACTACACGCTACCTCGAAAAGCATCATTGCATCGGCGGAATCAACCGCAAACTGTCGGACGATGATGGCTTGATCGTGTACTTGTGCGCCTACCACCACCGCGGCTATTTAGGAGTGCATTTCAATGCCCCGCTGTCGCTGGTCTTGAAGAAAAAGGCGCAGGAGGAATGGGAGAAGCGGTACGGCGACAGGGCGGCGTTTATGGCCCGATACGGGCGATCTTACCTTTGAACAAGGCAACGACCCCACCGAAACGCGAAACGAGCAAAATGACCCCGCTGTGCAAGCGTAAGGGGCATCGGAGAAGGGAGAACACAATGAAGATTAAACCGATCAAAACAAGATACAACGGCTATCTTTTCAGAAGCCGAGCAGAAGCAAGGTGGGCGGTGCTTTTTGACGAGCTGAACATCAAATACATCTACGAGCCGGAGGGGTATGAGTTATCCGACGGCACTCGATACCTTCCGGATTTTTACCTGCCCGAGATCAAGACGTATTTTGAAGTTAAACCAGAGCCGGGCAGAATAACCGACTACGAAAGGCAAAAAATCCATCAGTTTTTGCAAGATTTAGAACCACGATTTTGCATCGGGTATTCTGACATGACATTCCAAACAAATGCGGGCTGGGAAGATTACGGAACATGGCCAGAAACCGTAGAAGAATCCATGCTTTGCGAATGTTATTCGTGCAAACATAGGTGTTTTCTCACAATGACCGGTGGCTGGGAGTGTCCCTATTGTGGAGAAGTGGGTGATAACTTTAAATGGCTTGCTTTGGGTGATGAACCTGACCATTCAGCTTTCAAAAAAGCCCGTGCCGCACAGTTTGAGTTTACGGAGGGGACATGACTTATAGCGTTGTGATACACGGAAGACTCCCCGGTTGTAACGAATACATTGCCGCCTGCCGTACGAACAAGTACGCCGGGGCGAAGATGAAGCGGGAGGCGCAGGAGCTTATCAAATGGCAAATAGCTCGCCTCCCGAAGCTCCGGGGCAAGGTTGAGATCGCGATCCGATGGATAGAACCTAACGCAAGGCGCGATTTTGACAACGTGCGGTTCGGAGTCAAATTCATCCTCGACGCGATGCAGGAAATGGGAAAGTTAGAGAATGACGACCGGAAGCACGTGGTCGGATTTCGGGACACGTTCAGCATCGACAAAACCGACCCGAGAATAGAACTCGAAATAAAGGAGATTTGAAAAATGAGAACAGCAGACGAAACGCGCAGAGAAGCGCACGAGAGCGTAAACAAACAAAGACGGTACAGCCAGATCCTCGAAATTTTAGAGGAAATGGGAGAGGCCACGGCGAAAGAGGTTGCCGTGAGAATGTGCGAAAAAGGGTACACGAACAGCTCCGAAAGGAATTGGTCTGCTCCCCGGCTGACGGAAATGGAATGGAGTGGAAAGGTGCGCGTGGTCGGCAAAAAGAAGTGCGCGTACACCGGCAAGACGGTCGCGGTTTACGCAAGGAGGGAAAACTGATGGCGTGGGCGATACTGGAACGCGAACAATTAACAAAACTTGAGATTGCCGGGACACAAATTCTCTGCCTGTTTGAAAGCAAAGAAGAAGCAGAAGAAGCTCTCGATTTATTCCCCACAACGGACGAAAAGAGCGGGTACAGAATTGAAAAAGTGAAAGTGGTGTATGCAGATGACTAATGGCAAGTATTACTGGCTGAAGCTGAAGCGGGACTTTTTCAAGCGGCACGACATTCGCATAATCGAGTCAATGCCGAACGGCAAAGACTACATCCTCTTTTACCTCAAGCTATTATGCGAAAGCGTGGATCACGAGGGCCGGCTCCGTTTTAGCGACCAAGTGCCGTACAACACCGAGATGCTGGCGGTCATAACCGACACCAACAAAGACACGGTGGCCGCGGCGGTCAAGATGTTCACGGAGCTGGGAATGATGGAGATCCTCGACGACGGCACGCTGTATATGACCGAGTGCGAGAGGATGATCGGGAGCGCGGCCAGCAATGACCACGCACTCCGACAGGCACGATACCGGGAACGGCAGAAGTTACTGATAACGGAAAATGTCACGGAACGTCACGCCGACGTCACGAAAAATGACGAGAGTAAGAGTAAGAGTAAGAGAGAGAAAAATATATACAGCGATTTCGACCTCGAAGAATGGGACACCGATGGGACATTTTGTCCCACCAAAGACAAAGAAGAAGCGTCCCTTGAGCAAGAAAAGAAAAGTAACACAAAAGAAAAGAACTCAACCCTTGAAGAAGAAAAAGAAACACTCTCCACCAAAATTGAGCGATTGCCGCTTATCGACTACGGAACGGACTTCGAGGAAGCGTGGCAGATGTACCCCCGCAAGGAAGGAAAAATGAACGCCAAGCGGGATTACATCAAGGCCCGGAAGGAAGGCGTCACAAAAGAGGAAATACTCGACGGCATCCGCCGGTATAAAGCCGCCACAGCCAACACCGAGCCGCAGTACATCCTTCACGGATCCACGTGGTTCCACCAAAGACGGTGGACGGATGAATTTATCGTAAACCCGAAGCGGAGTCACGAGCGGGAATTTGACGCGAGCGCATACGAGGGGGTGTACGAAGAATGAAAGGCATACGGAAATGCGAACAATGCGCGAGCTGGAGCAAGCTCCGCAAAAGATGCAAAAAGAAGGAGTGCCCGTTGCCGGAAGTGGTGGCAGTAAAGCCGGACATCAGGAACTGGAGCGCGGCAGATTTTGAGAACAAAACGATCGCCAGTTTTCCGATCAAAGACCTGCTCGTGCTGGCGCAGATGCTCCGAGCGCAGAACATCGGAAACGACGACGTGCGGGACTTCGCCAGAGCGGTATGCGACGGTTACATGGCCGGGTACGCACAAGCGAAAAAAGACTGGGACAACGGAATCGCGGAGATCATACGGGAGGCAGAGCAATGAACGAATTTGACCTGAAATTATATATCCGAGAACTGTTATGCAGAGCGATGGCGGCCTTGCGCGACAACAAGCCGGTTGTGGCATACGAGTACATTAACGAAGTGATCGAATGGTTAGACGCGAAGATAAAGAAGGAGAAGGAGGCAGAGCAATGACAAGAGAAGAAGCAATCAAGCGGATTTCTATTCTAATTATCATATTTATGATGTTAGTTTTTGGAGCTTGCGGCAATCATACAATCGGATTCGGGAATTTCGGTTTTGCAAAAGTTCATATTTTTGTATATGACGGGCCGGATATGTGTTTAACTGTTGAGAAATGGTATGAAAGTAGTGTCGGGATAGAAGTAAAGACGAAAGAATATGGCACTTTATGGTTAAGCGAAGGATTGTATATGCTTTGCGAAAATGATTGCCCGATATGCGGCGCAAAGACGGAGGGAGAAGAATGAGAAGCTATAAAGCAATATTTCGGGAAGCGCACGGCTATGACAATACGCACAGGTGTTCCGAATGCAAATATTTTGTTTCCATAAATATCGGAATGCGATCCGTTTTTAAGTGCGAAAAACTGGGGAAAACAGGTAGTGCCGCAACAGATATTCGGAAAAAAGATCTCGCTTGCGATCTGTTTGAAAAACCTGTTTGAAGAAGCGGAGGTAGAGCAATGACAAGAGAAGAAGCAATCGGCAAGTTGGAAGAAGAAAAAGAATACTATGTTAAGTATTTGTCTGCCGGGAAGATAATTGGAAAAGTCGAAGAATGGGGTAAAGCGATAGAAGCGTATGATATGGCAATCGAAGCATTAAAACAGCCGGAGATCATAAGATGCAAAGATTGCAAATACTGTGAAGAAGTAAACCCCGGATTGTTTTACTGCGACAGCGTAGACATTGTCCCGGTAGGGCAGTACGTAGAGCCGGATGGATTCTGCAGTATGGCGAGGAGGCGAGAGCAATGACAAGAGAAGAAGCGGCAAGACAGATTTACGGTTTGATACTTTCAGCGGACGATGAAGAAGGTCCATGCATTTTTTCCGATCAAATAGAGGCGTTGGAAATGGCAATCGAAGCATTGGAACAGCCGGAACGAAAGAAAGGCAAATGGATTGAACAACCCGACTTTTACGGATTCTTTGAAACCATCCCGGTGTGTTCAGAATGTGGATGTACGACTAAATATCGAGAAAAGTATAAGTGTTGCCCGAATTGTGGAGCAAAGATGGAGGGAGAAGAATGACACCGGAAGAAATAAGAGCGAGAGCAATCGCGGCAGAGAAGCGAGCAAGGCACAATTACTACATCGAGAACCGGGACAGGATCCGGGCGAAGCAAAACGAGTACGCAAAACGAACAAGGGCGGCACGAAGCGCAACGGAAAAGAAGTGCAGAGAAGCGAAGCCGATGCAATACGCCGAAACCGCTCTCAAATACTGGAAAAAGAAGGCGGAAGACGAAACGAACCGCCAAGCGCGGTGGAACGTGAACTATTGGACAAAGAAAATCGAGAAGCTGAAGGAGGAACAAAATGGACAAAATTAAATCATACGCATTCGACCACGCGATCGTGACGATATACCGCTCACCTTATCGGAAGTGGATGGTCGAAGTGATTTACAAAGACGGAGAAGTGCCGAGCCAGTTAGTTTTTGAAGACGAAGCGATGGCGTGGCGCAGGTTTTACGACGCGGCGCAGACCGCACTCAAATGGGACTCGGAGATCTGGAATTAAGGAGAACGGCGATGATATACATCGAGTACAACGAACTGATCCAAGCGCAACGCAGAACGCTGAAAGCATACGAGGAAGTGCTTGAAGAACAAGAGCGGCTGTTCGAGCTGACCCAGCCGCAGGGCGTGGATTACGGCGGGGACAAAGTGCAATCATCGCCAACCTCGACCGCGATCGACCGGTATGTGGAATCGAAAGAACGCGCCGGGATAGACCAACGCAAAGCGGAGCTGTCGGAAGTGATGAAGGAACGGGAGGTTTTAATACAACTCAAAAAAAACGAGCTGTACGCCTCAAATAGCCTTGAAGACAAGGTTTATAGATGGAGAGTCATTGAACACCTGAAAGTGCCGGAAATGGCCCGTAAAGCGCATTATACGACGCGGCAGATTTACCGCACCATCCGCAGGATCCAAGAGCGCATCCGAAAGATGTCACAAAATGTCACAAATGAGGTGCTATAATGTCATCGTGGGAATTGTCTTTGCGGCATCTCATTGTGAAATTCTCCTTGTGGAGCAGGCGGCGACGAACCGCCTTCTCTTTTTTTCGGGGGTGAAAGAATGACCAAGAAAGAATGGCTGAATCTTTTGGAGCGAGCCGCGTGGACTTTTGTGCAGGCCGCGCTTGGTGCGCTGATTATAGTGCCGGAAATGAACTGGAAGGCCGCCATCGTTGGCGCGATCGGCGCGGGACTTTCGGCATTAAAGACTTTCGTTGTTGAGATAGCGAAAAAGCGGTTAGAGGAAAAAGACGAAGGTGACGCATAATGAAAATCTGCATTGACCCGGGGCATTACGGCGACGATTACAATCCGGGAGTGGCGGCGGGATATGTTGAGTCAAATTTCACGTGGACGTATTCGTGGCTGTTGAAGGAGCGGCTCGAAAAGTACGGGGTGGAGGTTTGGCTCACAAGAAACACCAAAGCCGAGGACCTCGGACTCCAAGCGAGGGGTAAAAAAGCCGCCGGCGCGGATCTCTTTATTTCCGTACATTCAAACGGCGTGGACAACAAGCCGAACGTGAACGCTGTATTCACGCATTGGAGCGTACGAAGCGGCGGCGAAGGGATAGCTCGGAAAATAGGAAACGCGCTGACGGTGTTCTTTATCGGAGAATGGGGCCGTATAGACGAACCGTGTATGTATTGTCAAGAGAGCGAGAAATACCCGGGATATGACTATTTCGGAGTCCTCAAAGGGGCCGCAAGCGTGGAAGTGCCGGCGATCATCGTCGAGCATTCATTCCATACGAACGCCAAGTATTGCGAATGGGCGATGCAGGAGGGCAACCTCGAAAAGATGGCGGACGCGGAGGTGCAGGCAATCGCCGAGTATTACTCTTTATCCGAGCCAATACCGGACGATATGTATTGCATACCGCAGACGACCGACCTCAAACGCGGCGACAAGGGCGAGGGCGTGAAAAAGCTTCAAATGCGGATGCGGCAGATCTCCCCGGAATTTGACGCAGAGGTGAAAGCGCACAGCTTCAAGAACGGGATCCCGGACGGCTCATTCGGCGGAAAGATGGAAACGACGATGAAGAAGTTTCAAAAATATGCCGGCCTGCCGCAGACCGGTGAGCTGGACGCCGAAACGCGGGAGCTTCTCAACGAGAGCATTGCGTCGTTGAATTACATCAACGAGGGCAACGAGGCAATAATAAGCACAATACGGGATCTGGTCAAATGAAGCGGGCCTGCTCCAAGTGCGGACGCATACACAGTTACAACACGAAGTGCAACGCGGGAAAGATATACAAAAGCACCGAAGACCGGAAACTTCGGAGAACATATGCTTGGACACTTAAATCCAAAGCGGTGCGGAGCGAGGTTCTATTCTGCGAAGTCTGCAAAGCACAAGGAAGATATGTGTACGACAATCTTGAAGTACATCACATCACAAAACTAACTGAAGACCCAGACGGTTTACTTGAAGACAGCAATTTGATTGTGTTATGTGTTGAGCATCACAAGCAGGCTGATCGTGGAGAGCTGTCTGCTGACTATTTACGTTCACTTATTCACAAACGGCAGGTGGACGGGGGTACGGAATAACCCCCCCTACCCTCGAAAAGGGCCGGGGGAAAAAATTTCAAGAC
>JAZKXO010000031.1:0-2757 GCA_045611685.1 Eubacteriales bacterium
GTCACCGCCGGGATAACGGGGATCGTAAACGCAGGGGTTGGAAAGGCTGTTTTCCGTGATCTGCAACCGCTCCGTTTCGGTTCTGCCGAATACGTTGACACCCATATAACCGTTGCCGATGGGCAAGGACCATTTCTCCCAACCGTCGTCGGGTACGCGTTTTCCGTGTCTGAATATCACAAAATCCTCATGTCCGTACGGCGCTTCCTTCGTATACCATAATTCGTAGTGCTTCATAAATACCTCTCGAAATAAATGCCCGCCCTTCCGCCTCATAGCGAGAGGCAGAGAGGCGAGCAAATTCATGCTTATTTTATACCCAAAAGTGTTTTTGCGTTGTGAACCTCCTGCTCGCAGAAGGATTCATAATCCATCTGCAAAAGCTCGGCGGCTTTCGCGGCGGTGTAATGCATATATCCGCTGTGATTGGTCTTCCCTCTCATGGGAACGGGCGCGAGATAAGGGCAGTCGGTCTCCACGAGAATGCGATCCTTCGGCGTAGCGAGAACGGATTCCAGCGTTTTGGAGGCGTTCTTGTAGGTGATCACGCCCGCAAAGGAGATGTACCATCCCATTTTCACATATTCCTTCACCTGCTCTGCGGAAGCACTGCAGCAGTGAATAATGCCGATCACTTTATTTTTGTATTCCTGTATCACGTTCATGATATCGCCGTGTGCTTCTCGGTCATGGATGATAACGGGAATATTTTTCTTTGCGGCAAGCTCCATCTGCGCGCGGAAAAACTGCATTTGCGTTTCTCTGTCAGAGAAATCGTAGTGATAATCGAGTCCGATCTCACCGAGCGCCACGACCTTGGGAGCGTTCAGCTTTTCTTCCAGAACCGTCATGGCATCCGCAAGATCGCCTGCCGCGCCGCTCTCGTGCGGATGAATGCCTGCCGAAGCGTAAATACCGTCATATCGGCTTGCCAGAGCAATGCATTCGTCGGTGTCCTTCAAATCGGTCGCCACGGTCAGGATATGGGAAATATCCGTCGCAAACAGACTGTCAAGGAGCGCCGTGTTGCCGCACAGACGTTCATCCGTGTAATGCGCGTGCGTATCAAAAAGCTTTTCCATATCAGTGAATACGGTAGCCCACGGTCTCGTCGGGGAAGAAGGCGATGGAAGCCGCGCCCTTTTCGGTATCAGCGGCAAAGATCATGCCTTCGCTGACGTATTTACCGCCCATCATCGCGCGGGGTGCGAGGTTGCAGACGATGCCGACGTTCTTACCGATGAGCATATCGGGCTTATACCATTTTGCGATACCGGACATGATGCAGCGTTCGCGTTCGCCGTCAAATACGGTGAGCTTGAGAAGCTTCTTGCTTTCCTTGATGTTTTCGCAAGCGGTGATCTTCGCTACGCGGAGCTCTACCTTGCAGAAATCGTCAAAGCTGATCTCGGGTTCGTGATCGGTAATCTCACGGGTGGGGAGTGCGGACTTTTCCTCTTCCTTAGGCTGAGCCGCCGCTTTTTTCGCTGCGGCGATCGCTTCGAGTTCTGCGATTTCTTTTGCCGCATCGATTCTCGGGAAGAGGTTTTCACCCTTTACGAGAGTTGCGGTTGCGGAAAGAATACCGAAGGTTGCCGCGCTTTCCCAAGTACGTGCTTCCTCTGCCGCGCCGATCTTTTCGAAGATCTTCGCGCAGGTTTCGGGCATAACGGGAGAAAGAAGAACGCTGCAAAGACGGATGGTTTCCGCGAGGTTATAGAGAACGCGCGCAAGTCTGGGCATGGTTTCGGCATTCTTTGCGAGAACCCAGGGAGCGGTTTCGTCGATATATTTGTTTGCGCGTGCGATCACGGCGAAAACGTCAGCAAGCGCGGACTGGAATGCGTATTTTTCCATCTGTGCTTCGTATTTGTCGCGAAGTCCGCTGACCATTGCGATGAGGTCCGCATCCTCGGGACCCTCTGCCTGTTCTGCGGGAAGCGTGCCGCCGAAATATTTTTCAGCCATTGCGGTCGTACGGGAGAGGAGGTTACCGATATCGTTTGCGAGGTCGGTATTGATTCTGCCTATCAGAAGCTCGTTGGAGAAGTTACCATCGGAGCCAAACGGGAAATCACGGAGCAGGAAGTAACGGAGTGCATCCGCGCTGTAGCGTTCAGCGAGGAGATACGGATCAACGACGTTGCCCTTGGATTTGGACATCTTACCGCCGTCGAGAAGGAGGCAGCCGTGTCCGTAAACGTGCTTGGGGAGAGGCATATTCATGCTCATAAGCATTGCAGGCCAGATGATGGAGTGGAAACGAACGATTTCCTTACCTACGAAGTGAACGTCGCAGGGCCAGTATTTCGCGTAATCACTGTCATCGTATCTGTCGTTGAGGAAACCGAGAGCAGAGGTATAGTTGAAGAGTGCGTCGATCCATACGTAAACAACGTGCTTGTCATCGAAATCAACGGGAACGCCCCACTTGAAGCTGGTTCTGGAAACGCAGAGGTCTTCCAGACCGGGATCGATGAAGTTGTGGATCATTTCGTTCACGCGGGAACGGGGGAGAAGGAAATCCGTGTTTTCGAGAAGATCGCGGATGCGGTCAGCATACTTGGAAAGACGGAAGAAATATGCTTCTTCTTCGGCGTCGATAACGGGTCTGCCGCAGTCGGGGCAACAGCCGTCCTTGAGCTGGCTTTCCGTCCAGAAGCTTTCACAGGGGGTGCAGTATTTGCCCTTATAGGTGCTCTTATAGATATCGCCATTTTCGTACATCTGCTTGAAAACGCGCTGAATGGTCTTGAC
>JAZKXO010000032.1:0-65338 GCA_045611685.1 Eubacteriales bacterium
GAATGCGAAATCGCATTCGGCGTCTTTCACTTAGAGCGTCGCACTCGGTGCGGCATCACGCATGCCGTTCCACAGCTCGTGATAGATACCGCCCTTTTGGAGGAGGGCTTCGTGATTGCCTCTTTCGGCAATTCCCTTATCCGTTACGACGAGGATCTCGTCCGCGTTCTGAATCGTGGTCAAGCGGTGCGCGACGATCACCGTCGTGCGCCCGTGACAGAGTTCTTCAAGGCTCTTCTGGATCATATATTCCGTGGCGTTATCAAGCGCCGAGGTCGCCTCGTCCAGAATAAGGATCGGCGGGTTTTTGAGGAACACTCTCGCGATCGAGATTCGCTGCTTCTGTCCGCCGGACAGCTTGAGACCGCGCTCGCCCACGATCGTATCGTAGCCATCCGGCATCGAGAGAATGTACTCGTGGATGTTTGCGCGCCGTGCGGCCTCCTCCACTTCCTCTCTAGAAGCACCCGGACAGCCGTACGCGATATTATCATAGATCGACGCGTTAAAGAGGAACACGTCCTGCGCAACGATACCGATATTCCGTCTGAGAGACGCGCGGGTAACGTCGCGGATATCCACGCCGTCGATCGAGATCTTACCGTCGAGCACTTCGTAGAATCGGGGAATCAGATGACAGATCGTCGTCTTGCCGCCGCCGGACGGACCGACAAGCGCCAGCGTCTTCCCTGCCTCAAGAGTAAAGCTGAGGCTGTCAAGCACGTGCTTGCCGTCCTCTGTGTATGCAAAATCAACGTTTTCAAAAGAGATCTCACCCTTGACCTCACCCATCTCCTTGGCATCGGGTGCGTCTTCTTCGGCGGGGTACTCCATAATATCAAGGAAGCGACGGAAGCCCGTCATACCGTTCTGGTACTGCTCAATGAATCCGACAAGTCGGCGCACAGGATTCATAAACAAACTGATGTAGATAAGGAATGCGGCAAAATCGCCGGGGGAGATCTCTCCGCGGTAGCAGAAGACACCGCCCGCCACGTACAGAAGCACGTTCAGAATATCGCCGATCCAGGTGATGCCGGAAAAATATTCCGCCATAACCTTGTACGCCTTGACACGTGCCGCCACAAATCTCTTGTTGCCCTTATCGAACATCTCGTTTTCATAGGTGCGGCTGGTATACGCTTTTGACACGCGGATACCGGAAATGCTGTTCTCCAGGTTCGCGTTGATCTCGCCGACCTCCACGCGCGTGGCGGTGAATGCATCCGACATCTTTTTGTGTCTCTTGGATGCAAACAGGACCATCGCCGGCAAGGCGGCAAAGACGATCAGCGTAAGCGGCAAGTGAATGGTCGACATCATCACAAACGAACCGATGAGCATAACGGCAGAGAGGAACAGATCCTCCGGCCCGTGATGCGCGAGCTCGGAAATATCCATAAGATCGGTTACGATGCGCGACATGATCGTACCGGTTTTGTTGTTGTCAAAATAAGTGAGCGGCAGCTGTTCGAGGTGATCGAACACGTCCCGTCTCATATCCGCCTGCATCCGCACGCCCACGATATGGCCGTAATACTGGATGAAATAGTTGAGCCCCATCTTAACGACGTAGATACCGAAAAGAACGACTGCCCAAACGAAAAGCATCTTGAGAGCGCGATTCGGTATATAGTCGTTGATCATCGTACGCGTGATCATGGGGTAGACGAAATCACATACGGAAAGGCAGAGTGCACAGAACATATCCGCCAAAAAAAGACGCAAATGCGGACGGTAATACCGGACAAATTTTCGAATCATAATGTTTCCTTCCAGAGTTGTTCGTACTCAAAGAAAAGGAGATCCGAAGATCTCCTTTTCTTTTATTTCATTAATAGAAATTCAGAGTATTCGGCTTCGGAGCCTCAGTTCTGCGGTTCTGTTTGAGCATGGTGAGAATCTCATTGAACTCATCGTCGGAGATTGCCGGGGGGATTTTCTCGTCGGAGTCGCTCAAAAGATCGTCTACATCATTTTTTTTTACTTCTTGGGGAGCGGTGGCATTCTTCTGTGCCTTCTGCTGCACCTTGTTCTCAAAACCGGTAGCGATAATGGTGATCTTCATCTTATCCTCAAGTTCGGGATCGAAGGAAACGCCGAAGATTACGTTTGCATCCGGAGAAGCCTCGGAAGCGATCAATGTGGAAGCCACATCGATGTCCTCAAGACCGATATCGGGGGACGTGGTGATATTGAAGATGATACCCTTCGCGCCGGAGATAGAGGTCTCAAGCAGCGGGCTGGAGATAGCAGCCTTGGCAGCAAGCTCTGCCTTGTCCTTGCCGGTAGCTTCGCCAACACCCATATGTGCATAACCTGCGTTCTGCATGACGGAGCTTACGTCTGCGAAGTCAAGGTTAATGAATCCGGGAACGTTGATAAGATCGGAAATGCTCTGTACGCCGTGGCTCAGGACACCGTCAGCGATCTGGAACGCGTTGAGGAACGTGATGCGGGTTTCGGAAACCTGCTTCAGACGCTCGTTGGGGATGATAACGAGAGAATCCACGTACTGGCTGAAGTTGGCGATGCCGGCTTCTGCCTGGGCCATTCTCTTGGCGCCTTCAAAAGCAAACGGCTTCGTAACGACACCAACCGTAAGAATACCCATCTCCTGCGCGATTCTTGCAACAACGGGAGCCGCACCGGTACCGGTACCGCCACCCATACCGGCAGTGATGAATACCATATCCGCACCGGTGATGGCGTTTTTGATTTCCTCGATGCTCTCCTCAGCGGCACGTGCACCGATCTCGGGATTAGCACCTGCGCCGTGCCCCTTCGTGATCTTCTCACCAATCGGAATCTTGCGGGAAGCGCCGGACTGCGCGAGGACCTGCTTGTCCGTGTTGATAGCGATAAATTCAACACTTCTGATATTGTCACTGATCATGCGGTTAACGGCGTTGTTGCCGCCGCCGCCGACGCCGATTACTTTAATATTGACGCCGCTTTCGTAGTTATTATCGAGTTCGAATGGCATAATGGAAATCCTCCGTTTTGCTTTTATATGTTTCTTTTATTTTGACCTTCCAAAGCTATGTCCAAAGAGCACATCGGGCCAAAAGCCGACAAATGCCGTTTATAATATAATATACTTTATTTCGGAATTTTGCAATATGTTTTCCCGAATTTCTCAAGTTTTTTTCAAAAAACGCGCGTATTTTCTTCCACAAGGCGCCATCTGCGCCATTTAATGGATATTTTGCAATTGCCGTTTTACAATAACTGGTTTTTTGCACGCGCATATTTCAAATCTGCGTTAACTTTCGAGATCAAGCTGATTGTCGAGGACGACGCTGGTCGTTCCGGTAGTCGTAAGGTCGATTTCGGCACGGACATTTCCGTAAAACAGGTTGTCCTTCATGACGGCGTTGGCAATTTTCAGCTTGACCTGCATGTCCTCAGCGCCGCCGAATGCGAGAAGATAGCGATCGTCGCATATCATTTTTAACTCAGGCATAGAGCGAAGATCCACAGTGGTAATCCGACCTTTGAGATCGGATGCCAGAACCATGCCGAGCACTTCCCTCATAGACGCGCTGTTGCGTTCGTTTTCAAACACGAGGATACGTCCCGCCATAGCGGAATCAACCGAAGGCAGACGGAGTCTGATGAGTCCGCTCTCGGCCGCCTCGGACGGATCGACCGTTCCGAGGACGCGGAGAGATGCGGAAAGTGCACGCGTTTCTCCGTAGAAATCCGCATAGAACCGTGGCTCGTCCTCTACAACGGTGAACGAAACCTTACTCGGGGCGGATCGATTGACATCAAGCGTCCGCACGTACGGGCAATGGAACGTAACGTTTTCCTCAGCGATGCGCGAGCTGAATGAGTAAAGGTTATCGCCGCCCGATACAGACGAGGCTTTTATAATTTCCTCCGCCGTATACCGGCTTGTCCCTTCCACCGTAAAGTCGCTGATCACGTACATCGTCTTATAAACGATAGCGAACGCGGCCAAGGCGAAAATGCTCATGATGAGGAGAGCCGCGCTGATTGTCCTTACGTGATTAAGCGCTTTGCGACGTTCGGCTCGGCGGTAAGCAGCAATACGTTCGCCGTCGCTCATCGACTCGTCCTCAAAGATCCTATCCGTATTGCAACGCATATCGGGCTCGGCACCAACGCGTCTCCTTTGTTCAAAGGAGTGGCGGGAGGCTGCATGCGGACGGCTTTTGGGGGACGCGGCCATCTGTTTTTTCGGGATCGCTTCATCAGCGGCGGTTCGTTTCGCACTTTCCTTCGCCATCCGATCACGGACGCGGTACGGGTTGTTACCGGGGATACGGCGCGGCGCGGGATCTGCCGTTTCGGCCATGCGGATTTTTTCACGCCGGCGGCCGACGGGCACGGCGTCGATCGTTTCGTCAAAATCGTGTGTCGGTGCCGCTTTTGCATACTGCTTGACACGTTCACGTACACTGTATCCGCCAAAAGCCCCTTGTGTGTTCATATGTCTGCCTCCTTTCCGTTCCCACCGGAGCGGCAACTACTGTTTATTTACCAAAGACAAAAGATCAAGATAAATGCGCTTATTCGCGTCCGGCACGGCAAAATCACAGATCTTCTCCGCCACCGCTAACCGCTCCGCCTTCCCCTCCGAAGAGAGAAGATACGCTACTCGTTTTGTAAGCGGTGCAGCCTCTGTCGTTTCGAGCTCCTTCTCCTCAAAGAGGAAGGCAGCACCTGCATCAGCGAGAACCTTCGCGTTTTTGTACTGATGATTATTCGTAACGTTCGGTGAGGGGATAAAGATGGCGCATTTTTTCGCCATGGCAAGTTCCGATACGGTCATAGCCCCCGCACGGCAAATCACGACGTCCGCCGCCGCCATCTGATACGGCATATCGTAAATATATTCGACAAGGCGGATGTTTTCATATTTGTCAAGTCCCAGTTCGGAAAACCATCTGCCGCAAAGTTCTTTCTCAATGGATCCTGTCGCGTGGATATGGTATACCTCGGGATGTTCCCTTGTGAAACCCCTCATGAGCTTCAGTACCGCCGCATTGAGGCGCTCCGCCCCCATGCTTCCGCCATACGAGAGGATAATGTACTTATATTTGTCAGGGATACCGAGATGCCGCCGCGCTTCTTCTTTCGTAAGCGAAGCGAAACTGTGCCCCAGGGGGTTACCTACGTGCAGGATTTTGTCCTTCATTGGAAGCTCGGCGCCCGTCTCTTCAAAGTTCAGATAGATGCGATCGACAGAGCGCGCCAGCATTTTGACAGCAACACCCGGCACCGCGTTCGATTCGTGCAAGGCGGTGGGGATCCCCATCTGTGAAGCGGCCTTTACAACCGGCCAGCTGACGTATCCGCCCGTACCAACGACGAGATCGGGCTTGAATTCCTTTATAATTTTCTTTGCCTTACCGGGAGACGTCAAGGTGAGGTACAGCGTTTTGAGATTGGAAAGCGAAAGGCTGCGCCGCATTCCCTGGATTTCCACAAAGTAAAGGGGATATCCCGCCTGAGGCACGAGTTTCGACTCGATACCTCGCTTCGTCCCTACGTACGCAATCTCGGCGGTAGGATCGTTTTGACGGATCGTATTGGCAATGGCAAGCGCGGGATTCACATGTCCTCCGGTACCGCCGCCGGTCAAAAGAACGCGCATAGCGAACCTCCGTTTATTTTTTTTGATAGGAATGCTTTGACACCGCCAAGACGACGCCCATCTCTGCCAAGAGAATAATAAGGGACGTTCCGCCGTAGGAGAAGAACGGCAAAGCAATACCCGTATTGGGGACGACATCTGCAACGACGGCAATGTTTAGAAACGCCTGAATTCCCACCTGGCATATGATGCCCATAACGAGAAGGCAGGAGAAAATGTCGGGGGCACGCATCGCGATAACGTAGCCGCGCCACACAAAAAACAAAAACAGAAGGATCAGTGCAATAGCGCCAACAAATCCCATCTCTTCGCACCAGATGGTGAAGATAAAATCGTTCTGTGCCTCGGAAACGTAGCTGTATTTCTGACGGCTGGCCCCGAGTCCGACGCCCAACAGTCCGCCCGATCCGATCGCCAAAAGTCCCTGCGTCGTCTGCCACGCTTCGTCAAGCTTATCCGCATTCTCGTCGGTAAACGTTAGGATCCGCTGAAGTGCATACGGATTCATAGCGAGGAACAAACCAACCGCAACCGATCCGCCCACGCCTACTATCGAGGCCATCCACCCGAGATGAACACCGCCGACAATCATAACGGCAAGTCCGATAAATCCCATGATAACCGTTCCGGAAAGGTGTTTTTCGAGTAGCACGAGCAAACAAGCCACTCCCACAAATCCCGAGGGGATGAGTGCGCCCCAGATAAACGTTCTTTTTCGATCCGAACGGTCAAGGACTTTATCTCTGTATTTATTAAGGTACCATGCAAGCATCATAACGAGCGCGAACTTCATCATCTCCGATGGCTGAAAGGTAAAAGGTGTGCCTTTCAGTCCGAGCCAACGGCGGGCCTCGCCGTTGCTGATCCCGATGCCGGGAATCAGAACGATAATGAGCAGCAAGGTCGCAAAGCCGAAAACAAACGGTGCCAAAAATTTGTACCAGGACAGCGGCACAAAGGAGGCCGCGATCATAAGCACAATACCGACCGCGCTGAAAAGAAGCTGGCGCTTGATATAGTACATGCTGTCGCCCTCTTTGGCAAGGGCGGAGGGATAACTGGCACTGAATACCATGATAGACCCCAGCGCCAGAAGTATGAGAATAAGAGAAAGCATAACGCGATCGACGCCGCCACGGGTGCGGATAATCTCTTCTTCTGTTTTACGCGCGGCCGGGGATGACACGCTTTCACGCTTCACGGCCAGATCCTTCTTTTTCTCACGCACACGCCCGGAGCTTACCGAGGCGGGACTCTCTGCAGCCGTCATTCGCGGCTCACGGATTGCTGCGCCGGCGCGGGGACGACCGTACTGCGGATTTTGGGAAGAGGCTTGTTCTTTTTTCGTTTTTTCCTGCAGTTTTGCCATAAACGCTCCCTCCCAAAAAATCCATGTGAAAAATCATTTTCAACCCGGCAAGGCAAGCCCAAACCAGGCAAGAACACAAAACAGTACCGTAACAATCGTGAACACCGTAACGATCTTCACCTCGCTCCACCCGCATTTCTCAAAATGGTGATGGATCGGTGCCATACGGAAAAGACGTTTTCCGTGCGTAAGTTTGAAATATCCCACCTGCAGAATGACGGATGCCGTCTCCAAGATATAGACGATGCCCGCAATCAGGGCGATGAGGGGCGAGCCTGTAAGGAACGCGCCGCCGACGACCATACCGCCGAGGAAAAGGGATCCGGTATCACCCATGAAGACCCGCGCGGGGTAGAAATTATACACGAGAAAGCCGAGAGAAGAGCCGATCATCGCGGCGGACACGAGCGAGAGCGAGGACGCCTCAACGATCCCTGCGAAGAAAGCGGCCACGGCAAAGAATCCGCCCACCGCGAGCGTTACGCCCGAGGCAAGTCCGTCGATTCCGTCCGTGAGATTCACGGCGTTGACCATACCGGTCAAAAGAAGAAGCGCCACGATATAGTACCAGAACCCAAGCTCCAAACTTACGCCGACAAACGGAATGACGAGCGAAGTCGTGATCTCACCTTCGACGTAAAGAAGGACTAAAAAGAGAGCCGCGGCGACAAGCTGGAGAAAAAACTTCTGCGGGGGCGTGAGCCCTTCGTTCTGCTTTTTGCGAAGCTTCGCGCTGTCATCAATAACGCCGATAAGACCGTTCAAAAGGGCATACAGAAGAACGGTGAGATACGGCACAATATCCGAAAAGCGGTCGCTCACCAAAACGGCGGCCACCGCTGCCAATGCAGCGATAAGACAAGCGGCAATAAACGCAACGCCGCCCATCGTAGGCGTGCCTTCCTTGCTTTTATGCCAGCGGGGACCAATGTCCAGAATCTTCTGTCCCATTTTTTTGCTTTTCAAAAACGGGATCAGACGGCGGGAAATAAGAACCGTACCGCCGAGGGTCAAAAGAAGAGTCAGAAGGAACAAGATCGCATCATTCATAGACAGCGCTTCCTTTTATCTTATACTTATCTTATATTTTTTTGCGGCGGCGGCTCTTCATACATTCGAGAACCCGCTCTGCCGCCACAGCACGGCTTGCCTTCACGAGGAGCACACTGCCGGGCTCGATCGCACCGAGGATCATTTTTGCCATTACCTCCGGCTCGCGCGTATCGAGGCTGACGTATACGTTATCCGCACGGATGCCGTGCTTTATGGCGGCCTCCGCCACCACGTCCGCCATCATGCCGTAACAGAAGAGAAGATCCACCTTCGTCTGCGCGGCGTACTGGCCGAGCTGATCGTGCATAAGACGCGCATAGTCGCCGAGCTCCAGCATATCGCCGAGGAGCGCGGCGGATTTCACGTTCTTCTGCGATGCGACAGCCGCAAGAACGTCGAGCGCTGCGCGCATCGACTCGGGACTCGCATTATAGCAGTCTTCAATAACGGTAAAGGAGCCCATCTCGTAAATCTTCTGGCGCATAGCCGCACCGCGGAATCCCATAAGTCCAAGACGGATCGTATCCTCGGGCAGATCAAGAAGCGTACCGATCGCGTACGCGACGAGAGCATTATAGACGTTATGCTTACCGAGCGTCGGAATCTTTACGTTGGTTACCGCGTGATCGCGGCAGATGAGATCAAAGACCATGCCGTCCTCGAGCGTACGGATGTTGACCGCACGGTAATCCCCGAGGGAATTTCCGATGCTCATGAGAAGCGGCGTGGGCGTCATCGTACGGGCGCGCTCAGCAAGGAGCGGCTCGTCAGCATTCAAAAGAAGAATACCGTCCGCCTTCATACCGGCAGTAATCTCCATTTTGGCACGGCAGATATTCTCTCTCGTACCGAGCGAAGCCAGGTGCGAGGTGCCGATATTCGTTACCACAGCGATATCCGGCTTTGCAATCGAGGAAAGGCGTTCGATCTCACCGAGATTGCTCATGCCCATTTCGAGCACGGAGATTTTGTCTTCGCGCTCCAAGGTGAAAAGCGTCATGGCAAGGCCGAGATCGTTATTGTGGTTACCCTCGGTCTTATGCGTCTGGTATCCGGCGGCGGCGACGGCGGCGATAAACTCCTTCGTCGTCGTTTTTCCTACACTGCCGGTGATCGCGATCACCTTAACCGCGCTTTTGCTTCTGTAATCAGCGGCAAGCTCGCCGAGCGCGCGGATCGGATCGTCCACAAGAACGACCGCACAGCTTTTACCGGAGAGATTCTCCGGCACACGCTCTGCAAGGAAGCATACCGCACCGGCATCTACGGCGGCGGACATATAATCGTGTCCGTCCACGCGCTCTCCGCGGATGGCGGCAAAAAGCGATCCCTTTTTTACCTCTCTGGAATCGGTACATATATTTGTAACGCAGAAAGACGCTTTTTCGCCGATCTCGACGACAGATCCTCCTACGATTTTTGCAATTTCATTTGGGGTATACGTTGTGATTTTTAATTCCGCTTTCATGGTATCTTTGCTTGCGGCCTCCGCCGCGCTGTATCCTTTCTCAGTCGCTATGCCGCAGTCGCGGCTATGGCTTATGTAATCAGCGATGTGATTACTTCGTACGTTTTTGGGTTTCTTCCCATGCTGTGCGGGCGATACCCGCCTCATCGAAGGGCTGTTTCCCCCCTTCGTTGATCTCGTATTTTTCGTGCCCCTTTCCAGCAAAGAGCAGGATCTCTCCCGGTTTTGCCTCTCTTATGGCGTATCGGATCGCCTCACGTCGGTCGGGAATTACGATATGCGGCTTTTCCCGATCGATCCCACGAAGGATCTCTTTGATGATTACCTCGGTTTTCTCCGTACGGCTGTTGTCCGCCGTGACGATCACAAAATCAGAGAGCGCTGACGCGATCCGTCCCATCCGCGGTCGTTTAGACGCGTCTCTGTCACCGCCGCAACCAAATAGAAGCGTGATCTTCTCCCCTTTGCCGCGTGCCTCGCGCATCGTTCTGAGAAGCGTTTCCAGTGCGGCGGGCGTATGCGCGTAATCAATAAACAGAGAGAATGGCGCGTCCGTCAGCTCCACCCGTTCCAGCCTTCCCGAAACGCCGGGGAAAGAGGCAAGAGTCTCCTGCACGGTTACGGGATCAACACCGAGCCTGAGAGCGGCGGTGATCGCGAGCATCGTATTGGAAACCGTGAATCTGCCGGGTATGGGAACGCGGACACGAAAGGCCGCGTTATTTGAAAAATAAATGTAGGACACGCCAGCGACACCGTTTGTAACGATGCCCTTTGCAGTAACCTCTCTCTCTCCCGTCCATGCGCCGTCGGTACAGCACCGGATAAACGAGCACGCAGGAGAAAGCCCCATGAGACGATCGGCATACGGATCATCCATATTCACGATGCCCGACGGAGCAAGGCTGAAAAGTCTCGCTTTCGCCTTGAGGTACTCCTCCATCGTGCCGTGGTAATCGAGATGCTCGGGGGAGAGATTTGTAAAGAGTGCCATATCAATATGCATGGCATCGAGCTTTCCGAGATGAAGTGCGTGCGACGTAGCCTCAAGGATGAGCACCTCAACGCCCGCATCGCGCATCCTCGCCGCCGCCCCGTAGAGATACTCCGGATCGGGCGTCGTCATGGCCGCCGGCGTGTCGCTCAGTTCCCCGCCTCCCGAAAGATCAATCTCCTCACTGATGCTTTGGCACCTTACCGTTCCGATAATTCCCGTCTTGTACCCCGCGCCGTCAAGAATGGCACGGAGAAGGTGCGCCGTGGAAGTTTTTCCGTTGGTGCCGGTAACGGCGATCACACGCATATTCCTTGTCGGATCTCCGAATCGGTTGTTCCAGATCTTAGCAGCCGCATGCCTTGTATCCTTGACAGCGATGTACGGCACCCCCTCGGGTACCGACTCGCCTTCGTTTATGACGGCGGCATAAGCGCCGCGCGCGACGGCGTCTCCGATATATCGGTGTCCGTTTCGCCGCGTGCCGTCAAGGCAGAGAAACAAGCTTCCCTCCGTTGCCCTTCGGGAATCGGAAACGATGGCAGATATATCTCTCTGAAGGTCGGCATCGAGCGCCGCAACGTCCACGCCGGACAAAAGAGCGGATAACTTCATATAATCCCTCCAGAAGCAAAATTTGTGAGAATTTATACTTCCGGGGGATGCGTCAGTCGTCGGTAAGTCCGAGATGACGCACCTCTATTGTAACGACCGTGGCCGAAGGCACGATCTCTCCTGCGGCGGGCGACTGGCTGATGACCGTAGCGGTATCGCCGTTCGTAGCACCTGTGATAGAAACGTTGAAGCCTGCGTTCACAAGGAGTCTGTTCGCCGCCTCGGCGGTCTTACCCACCAAGTCGGGCACGGTTACCGTATTTTTCGGTGTCTCCTCTCCCGTGTACAGGATCAGTTTACCGGTGTCCTTGAATATCGTTGATCCGGCGGCAGGTACCTGCGCCGTCACCGTATCGCCGTCGCCAACGATCGTATACTTAATGCCGCGCCAGCCGAGGTCGGCAACACTTGCCTCTCTCGTTGCGCCCACATAGTTTGAGATGCTGATCTCAATCTTTTTCAGCTCTTCCTCGGTGTACTGTGCCTCCACCCCGAGATACGGCAGAACGAAGGAAAGGAGCTTCGATACGTACGGAGCAGCTACTACGCTGCCGTATACACTGCCCTTCATCGGCTCATCGACTATGATAAGTACCGCCACCTTCGGATCATCCGCAGGGGCGTATGCCACGCACGAGCCGATTCGGAACGATTTTTCGCCGTTTTCGTCGAGTTTATCTCGTTTCTCGGACGTACCGGTTTTCGCGGCAACCTTGTATCCTTTTACGTAAGCGTTTTTCGCGCCGCCGTTACCGGATACGCCGTCTTCCAAAATCCACGTAATCGTATCGCAGGTTTCTGTACTAATCACCTGCCGTTTTGACTCATCCTCGTAGGACTGTATCACGTTACCGCTGTCATCAACGATCTCCTTGAGAAGATGCGGCGTTACGAGATATCCTCCGTTGGCAACGGAGGCAACGGCCGTGATCTGTTGGAGCGCTGTCGTCTTAAAGGTTTGACCGAACGCGTACACCGCCAGAGAAACGCCGCCGAAATCCTTATAACTACTAATGATCGAAGGGCTTTCCCCGGGCAGATCCACACCGGTAACGGAACCGTAGCCAAATGCTAAAAAGTAATCGTAAAACATGTCTCTGCCGACCTTCTGTGCGATCTGCATCATCGTCGGGTTGCAGGACTGCTGGAGCATCTGATAAAACGGAAGCGTTCCGTGCCCGCCTTTTTTGTGGCAGTGCACGTTGCCGTATCCGTCTACAAAATAGGCACCGTTACAAGAGAAATTCTGCTTGATATTCACACAGTCTTCCTCGAGCGCCATAGCGGTCGTTAAAATCTTGAAGGTAGAGCCGGGCTCATACAGTTCGGTAACCGCTTTGTTCTTCCACATCGTATAAAGCAAATTCATCTTTGAATCGGCATACGAAGGAGATTCCGGATCGAGAAGCGCGAGCTTTGCCTGGGACTCTTCATCAAGCGTATAAGGCTGATTCAAGTCAAACGACGGGTACGTCGCCATGCCCAAAATGCCGCCGGTATCGACGTCCATTACGATGCCGGTAACGCGGTTGCCCGCGCCGGATTCGTAGTAAGTATCCTTCAGTTGGTTTTCGAGCTCGTACTGGATATACATATCCAGGGTCGTTACGATATTGTATCCGTTCTCCGCCTCAACGTAGCTTTCGTAATCGAACGGCATATCGTTGTTATGTGCATCCTGCGCTTTGATGTAT
This sequence comes from Eubacteriales bacterium, assembly GCA_045611685.1. Lineage (GTDB taxonomy): Bacteria > Bacillota > Clostridia > Oscillospirales > CAG-272 > SIG701. Next base: position 12,820 of record JAZKXO010000032.1, read on the forward strand.
CTGCCCGACGTTCCTTCCATAATGTTGTTATAGTAGGATTCGAGGCCGTATATGCCCGCGCCGTCGCTGTTCGTAAAGCCGATTACGTGAGAGGCGAGCGTATCGTACGGATAATAGCGGATCGACGATGCTCTCAAATAAATCTGCCTGGTAAGATCGTATTCAGAAATAAACTCCCGCACAAGATCCGCGGTTTCTTCATCCACGTTTTTCTTTATGACCTCGTAGCGGCGTCCGTTTTTCGCCGCCTTCTCGATAACGGAATCGTATTCCACACCAAGAATATCGGAAAGCGCGCGGGCGATGAGGTGATTCATGGGGATATTCTCATACGACGTTCCGTCGGACGCACTCCACGCATAAAGCGCATCCTCCCCCTCTGCCTCGGCCATCGCGTCAATAATGTCCTGCGGAGAGATAAAAATGAGATACACCGTGGCGTTCGTAGCCAGCGTGTTTCCGTTTCTGTCGTAAATCGTACCACGTTCCGGATTGACCTCCGTCTCGTAGGTAAGCTGGTTCAAAACCTCTTTTTGATAGTAATCATACTGAAGAATCTGCAGATCAAACAGCGCGTACACGAGGACGGCCGCTACGGCGACAAACAATCCCATAAGCACGAGAGCGCGTTTCATTGTTTTTTGATCGATTCTTTTGGCGGAAGCCTGCGCCACCTTTTTTCCCTCCCGCATATAAGCAGTTCTCACATGGATGCTTTATCGAAAAAAGCAAGCATAGGTTTTTCCGTACTGTTATGCTTGCGATTTCTTATTTCTCTCTATATTGTATGAAAACGGCAGGCAAAACATGCATCCTTACCGCAGTGCAGGTTTTGCAAAAACGCGGGGACGCCGTATTGCGTGCCCGCGTCTGTCAATTTTCCATCGTTTGTCAGTCTATGTATTCTCGCAGTCTCTGAAAATTCTCGCCGATTGCGGAAAGCATATTTCCGAGAACGCCGTTTTGTGTTTTCGCATCATCATCTTCGTGTACGGCCAGTTCCACGCGGTTGCCGCCGGATACGGATACGTAGCGGCTTTCCACCAGATCGTTTTTCACCATGCCGATTTCATTGACGGCGATGTCCTCAATCACGCGAATGTCATCCCGCTTTTCAAGCCGAAGCGCAAGTTCTTCTTCTACCTCAGCAAGTGCCTGCTGCTCTGCCTTGAGCATATCAATCTCATTGGAAAGCTCGTAATTCTGCGCAAAGCTGAGGACGATGATCATGATCATCATCGTAAAGATACTGAGCATAACAAGTGCCGCAAACGGGAACGGGGCACGCGCCAGGCGAACCTCGGCGACGGGAGCCTTTGCCTTTGCCTGACGGGCAGCGGCGGCAGCAGAACGGTTCCGCATCATCTCGATGCGGTTAGATGCCGACACCGCAGCGGCGCGTGGAGTCTCTCTTTGGATGGCGGCAACGTTCACCTTTTTCTCGGGCGCACGACGCACGTTTGGCTGAACGGAAGCGGGCGTCCGACTCTGTGCCGGACGGGCCGTATTCGCCATCCGCTTTTCTTTCATCGGATCCGGTGCATTCTCGTAAGGATTGAGTCCTCTCTGCACCCGTTCGATCATCACGGACGTTTCGACAGCGGAATACTTGGCAACGGCCACACGACACCGATCGGCAAACTGCCGTCTCAGTTTATCGCACAGCGGATTTCCAGTGGAAATATTGTAATTTGCACCGTATGCTGCCATGTTTCGTACTCCTCTTTATCGTTTATTTTTGTCGCCGTCCGGGGACGGGCGATCATCCTATCTTCTCGGCACCGCGCAGTTTCGCGCAATGCGATCGGGAATTTTCTTTAATTTCCTCTTCAGTGGGCAAGATGGGCTTTTTGCTGAAAAGCTTGATCTTCGGCTTGTTGCCGCACACACACACCGGGAAACTCGGCGGGCAGGTACACCCTTGCGAGAGTGCCGCAAACGTCTGCTTTGTGATCCGATCCTCCAGTGAGTGAAACGTGATCACCGCGGCACGGCCGCCCGGGTTCAGTCGGTCAATCGCGGCTTCGATCGAGGGAGCGATAGCGGAAAGTTCGCCGTTCACCTCAATGCGGATCGCCTGAAAGCTCCGTCTGGCGGGGTGCTGATTTTCCTTGTACCGTGCGGCGGCGGGAATCGCCCCGCTTATGATACCGGCAAGTTCCGTCGTTTTTTCGATCGGCTTTATCTGTCTGGCCTCGAGAATGGCGCGTGCGATGCGGGGAGCAAATTTCTCTTCGCCAAAATCTCTGAGAATGCGGATCAGATCCGCCTCAGCGTATCCGTTCACCACGTCCGCCGCCGTTATGCCGGACGCCTGATCCATACGCATATCGAGCGGCGCTTCTGCCATATAGGAGAAGCCGCGGTCTTTTTCATCGAGCTGATAGGACGAGACACCGAGGTCCCACATCACGCCGTCGATCTTCTCGAGCCCCAGCATATCGAGCACCGAGCCGATCTCGGAAAAATTTGATTTAACAAGCGTTACCCGATCGGCAAAGGGAGCAAGCCGTTTCTCCGAGGCAGCGAGTGCCGCATCGTCCCGATCGAGACAAATGAGTCGGCCTCCCAAAGGGAGACGCGATGCAATCTCATACGAATGACCGCCGCCGCCGGCCGTGCAGTCCACATAGACGCCGCCGCGTGCGGGATCAAGAATTTCCATACACTCACGGGCAAGAACGGATACGTGGGAGAATTCCATCGTCTTGTTCCGTCCCTTCCCCAAAATTTTCTAAAATCAGAATCCGAGCGAGATCATAAGATCACGAAGTGCGTCGGACTGTTCGTTTTCGCTGTTTTTGTTCCAGATCTCCTCCGCCCAGATTTCGGCGCGGCGTCCGCATCCTACGATAACGGCGCTTTTCTCAATACCTGCGTGGGAGACCAGTTCTGCGGGAACGAGCACGCGTCCCTGACTGTCCGGCTGGACTTCCGTTGCGTTGGCGTAAAGGAAGCGAGCAATCTCTCTGGCCTGCGTGGAGGGCAGCTGATCGAGTTTCTCGGCGTATCTTTCCCACTCCTCTTTGGAGTACACAGACAGGCACTTGTCTATGCTTCGCGTGATGACGAACGATTCGCCCAACTGTTCACGGTGCTTTGCGGGAATAAAGAGTCTGTTTTTCGCATCGAGATTATGCGTAAACTTGCCCATCAACATAAACAAACGCCCCCTTTCCGTGTGAAAACGCTCTACTTTCCACCACGTTTCACCACTTTGATAATATTATACCCTATTCAAAATTAAATTTCAAGACCTTTTTCAATGAATTATATAAAATTTCTCTATTTTTTTTCGTATTTCTCCCGCGTTCCCGTGATTTCCCGTCATCACCCTGTCTAAATATTCTCTTCTTTGCCAAAAAACGCTAAAAATTCCGTTTGGCAGACGCCGATTATGCGACAAGAACATTTGTTTTTAGGCAAATGCGGCTGCACTTATTATGCCCCCTCGCGCCCTCCATTGGGGAGGTAAAAAAACAAAAGACACGCCTCGACAGGCGTGTCTTTGATGATGAATATTTATACGTTTTCGCGTTTTTTAAAGATTTCAAGCGCCGCCTCAGCGGCACTTTCGGGCATGGCGTCCCCGATCGGGCAGCCGTACTTCAGAAGCTCACGCACATAGGTGGAACTGACGCAGGCAATCTCCGGCTTCGCGGGCAGAATCACCGTTTCAAGATCGGGAGAGAACCGCTTCATTATCGAAGAGAGCGAATACTCGTAATCGAAATCAGAGGCGCACCGTGCACCGCGCACGATATAAGAAATACCACGCGCAGCCGCATATTCGGAGGAGAGCCCCTCACAGATCTCAGCTTTCACGTTCGTGATTCCGCGGCATGCCAGCTCGTCGGTCGCCGCTTTGAGAATGATGAGCCGCTCGTCATACGAGAACATACCGCCGGCGCGAGAATCCTTCTCGCCGTTGGACATGACCGCCACGTACACGAGATCGAACATTTTCGCCGCACGTTCGATGAGATCGACGTGCCCTGCCGTTACAGGATCAAAGCTGCCCGTCAGCATCGCAATACGGTTGTTCGTCATATTTACTCCTCCGTTTCGGCGAGGACGGGGCGAAGTACGGTGATCCGCGTCCGTCCGTATGCGGCGGTACGGTCAATCGTATACTTATCCATAAGTGACGGATCGTCCCCGAGCACGTCCCTCTTCACAGTCGCCTCTTCTTTTTCGGCGATCTCTTCACGGCTCATACCGCGCTTTGCGTTTTTACCGGTCGGTGCCTCCTCCGTCTCGCAGACGACAGCGGCATCGGGCGCCAGAAGATCGGCCTCGATAAGTTTTCTGAGAACGTCGGGCAAAATCCCGTCCGCATACGGCGGATCGAGAAATACGATATTGTACTTTTCCCGACCGGCAGCACCGCGCACAAAGGTCGCCCAATCGGCGCACGAGATACGGCACCGATCAAACAGATGCGTCTTTTTCGCATTCTCCATGATTACCGCATTCGCCTCACGCGATGCGTCGATAAGCGTGGCGCGGGCAGCCCCGCGGCTGAGCGCCTCGAGCGCCATCTGTCCCGATCCTGCAAAGAGATCGAGGACGGCACGCCCCTCCAGTTCAAACTGGAGCATGGAAAACACCGCTTCCTTTACTCTCTCCGCAGTCGGGCGGGTGCTCACGCCCTCGAGTGTCATAAGTTTCGTTCCGCGGGCCGTGCCCGTAATAATACGCATCATAGATTCTGTCTCCTCTGTGTTTATTAGTCGGCGTCGCCGCCGTGCAAAAATTTATATACGTTTACGCCGTCCGCCTCGGAGAGGCCGGCAACCTTTGCAATATCTGCGGGCGATGCCGCGCGCATGGCTGTCATGGTGCCGAAATGCTTGAGCAGTGCCTTCGCCTTGGCAGGGCCGATGCCCTTCACCTTTTCGAGAGACGAGGTGCGCATCGTCTTCCGTTTTGCATTCGTCATGCCGGAGACGGTAAATCGGTGCACCTCTTCCTGGAGTTTATAGAGAAACTGGAACACCGCAGGATCGCGGGCAACGTTGATCTCTTCGTTCTCGCCCACGAGCGTTCTTGTTTTGTGGTGCTCGTCCTTGACCATGCCGAAAACGGGGATCGTAACGTCCGCGTCCCGAAGAGCCTCGCGGACGACCGAAACGTGCGTCTCACCGCCGTCCAGCAGGATCAGATCAGGCCGTTTTGAAAACGAGCCGCCCTCATCGGTAAGATGCGACACACGGCGGAGGATCGTCTCCCGCATGGAAGCGTAGTCGTCAGGCGTTTCGGTAACGGATTGTATCTTAAACTGCCTGTAATCGCTCTTTTTGAAACGGCCGTTTTCCGCCACCACCATACCGGCGGTAATGTGCTCACGCCCGAGATTCGATATATCGTACGCCTCAATTCGTTCAGGCACCGTCTCAAGCTCCAAAAGAGCCGCCAGGCGCACGAGCATGCGGGTATCGCCCTCTTCGCGCTTACGCTGATTCTCGCCGTGCTCGGCGGCATCCCGCTCTGCCATAAGGCACAGCTTGTGCATATCGCCGCGCTTCGGTGTACGGACGGTAACGCGCCGACCGGCGCGGCCGGTGAGATATGCAGAAATCGTTTCGTAATCGTGCTGAGGCAAGTCAAAGGACAAAAGCACCTCGGCGGGAATGTCCTCTCTGCCCTGATAAAGGCTTATGATAAACGCACTCATAGGCGAATCGCCCGTATCGGATTCCCCCTCACCGAGCGTGATCTCGTCGGGCGCAAAACGGAAATGCTCGCTGTCTGTGATATACCCGCCGCGCACGTAAAACACGGCCGCCGAATCACCAAGATCGGACCTGGCAAGCGCAATTACGTCGCACGCGAAATCGGGCGCGCCGACCGCCTTCTGCTTTTCGCCGAGGCGTCGGAGAGCGGCTATCGAATCGCGGCACCGCGCCGCCTCTTCAAACCGGAGATTCTCCGCGCACTCTTCCATTCGCGCCGCAAGATCCGCCATAGCGTCTCTCGTATCCCCGCGGAGAATCTGCACGGCACACTTTATAAGTGCGCCGTATTCCTCCTCGGTTACGTCGCCCGCACACACGCCGACGCACCGCCCCATCTGGCGGTAGACGCACGGGCGCTCGCGGCCGATATCACGCGGGAAAATCCGTTTGCAGGACGGAAGGCCCAAGGTCCGTTCAAGCGTATGGATAACGGAATAGACCGTCGACGTGCCCGAATACGGACCGAAGTAAAGCGAGCCGTCATCCTCACGCCGTCTGGTCATCGTAAGGCGCGGATACGCATCCCCCATACTGACACGGATATACGGGTACGATTTGGCATCCTTCAGTTTGACATTATATTTGGGGCTATATTGTTTTATGAGCTGATTCTCAAGCGCCAAGGCTTCCATTTCCGTGTCACATGTGATGAAATCGAAATCGTGGACGCTGTCAGCCATACGGGACGTTTTGACGTCGTGCGTGCCGTGAAAATACTGCGACACCCGATCTCTCAAAGAGCGGGATTTTCCGACGTAGATCACCTTTCCGCTCGCCCCGCGCATGATGTACACACCGGGCACACGCGGCAAGGCCATGGACTTGGAGCGAAGATGGGAAAGGACTTCATCTCTCGGGGAAAACGTGTCTCCGTTCACCGTAAAATCCTCCCTCTCCGTGTAGTTTCAGTGAGATAAAAACAGGCGAAAAGCCGCCAAATGTGCTTTTCGCCGCATAGATTGTGTGAAGATATATCTGTCGAGCCATAGGGCCCGGCAGACTCTTTTATAGTATGCCGGGAACCGGCAGATCAGTCGTCAAAGCCGGTGTCAATGAGTGCGGCGAGTCCGTCCAGTGCTTCCTGTTCATCGTTGCCGTCTGCGATCAGAGTGATCGACATTCCCTTTACGATACCGAGGGAAAGAACGCCGAGCAGACTCTTGGCGTTAACGCGTCTGTCCTCACGCTCCACCCAGATCGAACTGCGGTAAGAATTGGCTTTCTGGATAAAGAACGTAGCCGGTCTCGCGTGGAGTCCAACGTTATTCTTTATAGTAACATCGCGAGAAATCATATCTGTATGCTCCTTGGGTGCAAATAATTCGTAGGAATCTGCGCGCATTGTACGGCAAATTCTAATAACATATAACCAGTATATCAAATTCCGCACGCAAAATCAATAGATTTTTCTCATTTTTTCATTTTTCACCGCTTTTCACGGCAAAGCGCCCGTTTTGGCACCGATTTTTGTAAGATATGTGTACCTTTCACATTTTTCGGTGCGACAGTATATAAAAACGAACAATTAATAGGACGTAACAGTACGCTTATTGCCCGCCGCATAGTCGCGGTGGAGCGTGAGTTCCCCATTATCCATACGGAAAATGCGATCCGCATGATCGGCGATGGACAAATCGTGGGTAACCATAACGAGCGTCTGACCAAGCACGCGCTTCGTCTCAAGGAGAAGCTTCAATACCTCGTCGGCGTTCGCTCGGTCAAGGTTGCCCGTAGGCTCATCTGCAAACACGATATCCGGCAGATTGATAAGAGCGCGGGCAATCGCAACGCGCTGCTGCTGACCACCGGAAAGCTCGCTCGGCAAATGATGCAGACGCTCTCCGAGCTGAAGCGTTTCCACGAGCTTTCTGAGATTTTCCTGATAGCTCATATCGGGCTTATTGCACATTACGGTAGGGATGAGAATGTTCTCAAGCGCCGTAAACTGCGGGATCAGATTATGACGCTGGAAAATAAATCCCATATTGATGCCGCGGAAGCGGCCGAGCTCATCCTGAGACATTTTCGTAATATCCTCGCCGCGGATCTTTACGTGGCCGGCATCCGCATTCAGAAGCCCCGCGCAGATGTGGAGAAACGTACTCTTACCGGAGCCGGAAGAGCCGATAATCGCCACGAACTCACCCGGTTCCACCTTGATGGATACGCGGTTTACCGCCGTTACGACGGTATCGTACTGCTTATACTGTTTGATAACGCTCTCCGTCTGGAGCATATACTGCACTGCCATATAGTAAACCTTCTTTATTTACAATATTTTCCCCGATACAAGAGGAGTTATTCTTCGCCCTCGCCCGAGCCGCCGTTCTCAAGGGTTACCCTCGATTTTATGTACGAACGGAACGGCAGGTACGTCGAGAAGAATCCGCATCCGACGGACATTAAAATGCTTGTCAGAATCGCATACCACGGCATATAGAACTCGTAGCGGACGTTTACTTTCGCAAAATACGGAATCGCAACATTGAAGATATAGAAGAGACCGTAACTGCCGAGGTAGCTCAAAAGAACGGCAACGATGAGCGAAAGCACCGCCATCACGAGACCGCCCTGGACGTAGATCTGACGGATATCCTTCACGAGAGCACCCATCGACTGCAGAATATTGAATTCCTTCTCTCGCTTGTAGTAGTAGAGGGTCTGTGAGAAGAACCAGACAAGCGGTGAGATGCACAGAATGAGAAGCGCGATCGCCACGTACAGCTCGTGATAGTGCTTATCCTCCGAAATCGTGTCGAGGCTCAGCTGGTGTGTATTGGAGATACGCGTTTCGCCGTATATACGGCCCCAGTTGCGCAGTTCCCGTTCGATACGGTTCGTCTCCTCGCTCGAAAGGGCCTGATCGACGAAAATATGAAGCGTCGTCGCGTCGTCGCTTCTGCCGCGCGATACGATCTCATAATCGTCGGTATTAAAGAAGATCGGCATGCTACCCGAGGGGATGTTCTCGATCACTGCACCGACGGTAAAGGTATAATAATCGAACTCGAAATAATCGATCTGGCTGTTAAGGAGAACGCGGCCGCTGAGATTCGCATCAACGGCACGGATCTGACCCGTTTTGACGGCAATCTGAATCTCGTCACCCACCTCAAAATCGTACGTTTTGATGTTGGAGATCGAGTCGCCGATAATGACCGTGCCGGGCGTCGTGTAGATACAGTTTAGATCACCCTTATATTTATACTTTTCAAGCAGGCCGAGCTGCTCCTCGGTCATACCGTAATAGATGACATCCGCCGAGGCGCGCATGCCCTCCTTGGGATTCCGCTCACTGTCGTACACGACGAGATTTTTCATGGGCAAGACGTTCGATGCATCGGTCAGCATATGCGATGCGATCTCGTACGCCTCGATATTGTTGTTTTTCGCCTCGACCTCGGTAATACCCTCTATCGCATACAGCTCCTCGCTCATCTCGTCGTCGTAGGTAAAGCCCGTATCGGACAGATCCACGGTAAACTGCGGGCGGGGGTATTCAAGGCCTGTCGTATAAATATTGGCAAGATAGAGTCCGCAGATAAAGAGCGCGCAGAACACGATCGCCGTCGTGAGAAGCTGGACGCTGTACTTGCGGAAACGCCAGATGGAATAAAACTCGTACTGCGTGGGAAATTTCTTGCCGAGAAGATTGATGGAACGCATCGGGGAGGTAACGAGGTTGGAGTTATCCTCCGTAACGATGAGCGTCATAGGCTGTCTCGTCGACATAACGCGCATCGGCATCCATACGGAAGCGAGTACCACCGCCGTACCGAACAAAAGCACCTTCAAGAATATGAGGAATGAAAACTGGAATGTGATTCCCGAAGGGAGATAAATGAGATACACGATAAGCGTGGAAAAGAGCACGGATGGGATTAAGGTTACGGTGGAAATGGCGAAAAGCTCCCAAAACGCCGTGCCGAACAGTTTTTTGAAATCCGCACCGAACGTCATATATACGCCGTAGGTGAATTTATACTGATTGACGCGGATATTGTAAAGCGACGTCAGAAGGAAAATCGACACCGCTAAAAGAATGAGCGTGATGAAAATAAACGTTACGAGGTTCGCCGTTTTGTTGTCATCAAACCGTAAAAGCGGCGTCGTGGAGATCGAGAACGCCTCACCTTCACGCCCGAGTCTTTGGAGATTCGGCAGATGGCTCTCGCGGAAGCGCGCCTCGCTCTCGTCCTTATCATGCAGGAAAAACAAAAACATATCGTAGCGCGTGTTGCCCGTCATGTAGTTGACGTTCTCGTCGTAACGGACGATCTTCAGGATCATATCGTTTTTGAAAACGGAGCCGGAATCGTTGAACATATAGTTCGCCTGATCCACGTTCAGATCTCTGAGAACCATGTGATAGTCGTACTCTGCCGTCACGTGCCCGTATTCCACGTCGTTGTTATTGGCGTAGGATACCGACATCATACCGTAAAACGTCTGTACGATAAACAAGGCCGCAAAAAAGCAGGCGTACTGTTTAAAATTAAAAAACACACTCTTGAAGGCAATCTTTACACTTCTTTTAAGATATTCGAAAAACGCTTCCAAAGGAGTTCTCCTCTCTCGTCAAATCCCCGAAGGGGTATCAGCCGAACAGACTGTCGATATAGAACAGATCAAGCGGGGTTATGGGATCGTACGTATATTCTCCGTACTGCAGCATGGGCGTTTTCTCCTCCGTCTCCGCCGTGACATACAGAGGATTCCGTATATCCGACGAATCCGCCATTTGGAAGGTTAGAGCATACGCGAACTCCGTACCGTCCGCACCCGTTCTCGTGCAGGTAAGATTCTCGAACGCCAGCATCAAGAGCTCGACCTCCGTGCCCGTAACGGTAACGCTCACACCGTCCGAAACACGCGTAACGGTTACCGATTCAATAATCGGCAAAAGCGTTGCGTCGTCGAGGGCGGCGGGCAGAATTTCGTTCATATTGTATGTTCTGAGATTCCCGCAGCCGGCTAACATACAAAGAGAAAGAAGACACGCGAAAAAAACAATCCGATTCCGTTTCATGAGATTTCTCCGCTGTTTCTGAAATTATGCTTCCATTATACAACACGAACCCCTCTCTGACAAGAGAAATATTGTGAATTTTATTCTTTTTTGAGGGCAGTCTTTCAAAAGACGAAGTATTGTGTTATAATAAATATAATGTACGCATAAGAACAGGAGTCTTTTATGAAAACGCTTCTTGTCATCGACGGAAACAGTATTCTGAACCGTGCCTTTTACGGGCTCCGACCGCTCTCTACCAAAAACGGTCTCCCCACAAACGCCGTCTACGGATTCATTACGATCCTAAAAAAACATATCGACGCCCTCTCCCCCGATCGGATCGTGTGTGCGTTCGATAAAAAATCGCCGACCTTCCGCCATAAGATGTATGCAGGCTACAAGGCAACGCGCAAGGGTATGCCCGAGGATCTGGCAGTCCAGCTCCCGTACGCCAAAGAGGTAGCCGCCGCTATGGGATGCACGGTTATCGCCCTCGAAGGCTACGAGGCGGACGATATTTTGGGCACGTGCGCCGCCATGGCAGAAGCGGACGGGAATATGCATACGTTCATCCTCACGGGTGACCGGGACTCGCTCCAGCTCGTCTCCGACGAAACGACGGTCGTACTCGTAAAAACGAAGGAGGACGTCCTCTACACCCCTGCCGTGTTCGCCGAAGAATACGGCATCACGCCGGCACAGTTCGTAGACGTGAAAGCGCTCATGGGCGATACGTCTGACAACATCCCGGGCGTCCCCGGCATCGGCGAAAAGACCGCTTTGAAACTCATCGGCGCGGCGGGATCGCTCGATAGCGTATATGATGAAATCAACGCGTTGCCCGTGACGAAATCCGTTCTCGAAAAACTCAAAAACGGCAAAGACAGCGCCTATCTCTCCCTGGATCTTGCGCGCATTTTCCGCGAGGTACCGCTCGAGGCCGAGGTGATCGGGCACGACGCGGCTGTCGATAAGCAGCGGCTTTCGGAGCTCTTCACGGAACTGGAATTTTTTGCGCTGAAAGCACGGTTTTCCCTCACGGACGACGGCAGAGCCGCTCCCGAAAAACCGATGGAGGAAATCCCCCTGTTCGTCCCCCTCGCCGACGCGGAAACGCTCCCCGATGGCGAACCCGTCGTCTGTGCGCTTGCGCCCGACGGCTCTCTCTCTGCCGTGTGCGGAGAGAAGCACGTTCTCATCCCTCAAGAAGCGGTAAAGCACGTGCTCGCAAATCACCCCGTCGTATGCCACGACTTCAAAACCATGTACGGTACGCTGAAAGAGCACGGTGTTCTCCCCCACTGTATTTTTGACACAATGCTGGCGGCATATCTTATCTCCCCCGGAGAAAGCCAGTATCCTCTCACCCGCGTGGCGGCATCGTACGCCCTCAGTACACCGGAGAAAATGACGTCTGAAGCCGAGGCGCATCTTACCGCCCGCCTGTACCCACTCCTCAAAGCTGACCTCGAAAAGCACGGCATGACCGATCTTCTGTCCGGGATCGAGATTCCCCTCGCCGAGGTTCTCGCCGAAATGGAAGAGGCAGGATTCACGCTTGACGCGAAGGGACTTCACGAATATATCGTCGGTTTAGAGGCTGCCGCTGCCGATCTTGCCGCCGTGATCTACGAGGAAGCCGGCGTACAGTTCAATCTCAATTCGCCAAAGCAGCTCGGCGAGGTGCTCTTTGAACGGCTCGGGCTTCCCTCCTTTAAAAAGACACAGCGCGGCTACGCCACTGATGCGGAAACGCTTTCAAAACTCCGCCCGTATCACCCGATCATCGGGCACATTCTGGATTACCGCCAGCTCGTAAAGCTCACGGGCACGTACGGTGACAACCTGATCGCGCTTATGGGCGAGGACGGAAAGATCCACTCCAGATTCAACCAAACGGGAACGGCGACGGGCAGACTCTCTTCGACCGATCCGAATATGCAGAACATCCCCGTACGCGGTCAACTCGGTCGGGAACTGAGACGGTATTTTGTGCCCTCCGACGGGGATCATATCCTTCTCGATGCGGACTATTCGCAGATCGAACTGCGCCTTCTCGCCGTGCTCTCGAACGATAAAGCGATGCAGGACGCGTTCCTCTCCGGCGAAGATATCCACCGCGCCACGGCGTCGCAGGTGTTCAAGACACCGATCGGTGAGGTTACGCCTGAACTTCGCAGTCGCGCAAAGGCGGTAAACTTCGGCATCGTGTACGGCATCGGGGACTACTCCCTCTCGCAGGACCTGGGCATTTCACGCACACGCGCGGCTGAGTATATACGAAGTTATCTTGACACGTATCCGATGGTGGAATCGTATCTTCAAAAGACAGTTGAAAAAGCGAAAGAGAACGGGTTCACCAAAACGATGTTCGACCGAAAGCGCTTTATCCCCGAACTTGCCTCCCAAAACAAAAACATCCGCTCCTTCGGAGAACGGGTGGCGAAAAACAGCCCGATTCAGGGAACGGCGGCGGATATTATAAAAATCGCCATGATCAGAACACGGGACGCACTCAAAGAAGCAGGCATTGATGCAAAACTGATTCTGCAGGTGCACGACGAACTGATAATCGAAGCTTCCAAAAAAGATGCCGCCGTTGCCGCCGACATTCTGAAACGGGAAATGGAGGGAGCCGTCTCCCTCTCCGTTCCGCTCACCGCGGAAGTTTCCATGGGCGAAAGCTGGTTTGAGGCAAAGCAGTAAATAATGAAGCACCCGCCGATACGGCGGGTGCTTTACTTATATCCGGACAATGCGTCCGGAGAGACGTTCCCTTGCGCCGGGAATCGGATCGGCGGGGTAACCGAGAATGCAGTTACCGACGCCTACGTAGTCGCCGTCAAGACCCCATTCTCTGAGAAGCGCTTTCCCCTCGTCCGTCTGAAACATTTCCCTTGCGCGGTGGATCCAGCACGAGCCGACGCCGAGCGAATGCGCCGCCAGCATGAGATTTTGCATGACGAGGCAGCCGTCCTCGATGGCGGTGCGGCTTCTCGATACATCCGTGAGGACGACAATAACGACGGGCGCGCCGTAAAACGGATCGCCGTTCTGTCCGAGAACCGCGGCGTTCATCGCGGAGAGTGTATCACGCATTGCCTTATCCGTAACCGCCACCGTTACGACCGGCTGGCGGTTCATACCGGACGGTGCGTAGAGCCCCGCGTTCAGAATCGCTTCAAGCTCTTCCGCTTTGACCGTCTCCGGTCGGTAGGAGCGGACACTGCGGCGTTCGATCAGAGCCTTTATGACTTCGTTCATATGTTTCCTCCCAAAATTTGTTTTGTGTATTCTTTTTCTCATTGTATCATCGGGAGAAAACGGTGTCAAGTGCTATTCAATCGGAGAGAAAAGTTTTGCCGGTGTATCCTCGTGCACCGTATACATGACGCCGTCTCCGTCCCACTCTGCAAAAACGGTATCTCCCGCCTTTATATTACCGGCGAGCATCTCCTCCGAAAAGGTATCCTCCACGCGCCGGACGAGTGCACGGCGGAGCGGGCGCGCCCCGTAGGCAGGATCGAGCCCTTCGGCGGCAAGATTTTCGACGATTCCCTCGGAGAAACGCACCGTGATCCCAAGAGCGGCAATCCGCTTTGTAACCTCGGCGAGCATTTTTTCGGCGATCGCTTTCAGCTCGTCTTTACCGAGCTTTTCAAACAGGATGACCTCATCAATCCGATTGAGAAACTCCGGCGGAAAGATATCCTTAAGGGACTCCGTCACGCGGCTTTTGGCTCGCTCGTACGCGGGGCCTGCGTCCTCTGAAAATCCCATCTTGCCGATGCCGCCCACACGCGAAGAGCCCGCGTTTGACGTCATGATCACCACCGTATTGCGGAAATCCACACGCCGTCCCTTCGCATCGGTCAGAACGCCGTCCTCCAAGACCTGAAGAAGCAGGTGAAACACGTCGGGATGCGCTTTTTCGATCTCGTCAAAAAGGACGACGGAATACGGCTGTCGCCGCACCTTCTCCGTCAGCTGTCCGCCGTCGTCGTAACCCACGTAACCCGGCGGCGATCCGATCATTCTCGAGGCCGTGTGCTTTTCCATATATTCCGACATATCCACACGGATAAGCGCCTTCTCCCCGCCGTACATGACGTCGGCGAGTGCACGGGCGAGTTCGGTTTTGCCGACGCCCGTCGGGCCGAGGAACAAAAACGATCCCACGGGACGGCGGGGATCCTTCAGTCCCGTCCGTCCGCGTCGGATGGCGCGCGAGAGGCCGCTCACCGCTTCACTCTGTCCGATCACGCGATCAGAAAGCAGTTCTTCGAGCCGGCTGAGGCGTACGCCCTCCTGTTCGGCGAGCCGCGCCACGGGAACGCCCGTCCAGGCGGTAACGACGGACGCTATATCCTCCTCCGTCACAAAGACGGTCGGCTTCTCCGCCACCGCCGCACGTTCGCTTTCCGTATCGTACTCGCGCCTGAGATGCGTTTCGCGGTCGCGAAGGGCAGCGGCGTTTTCGTAATCCTCGGAGAGGATCGCCTCCTCCTTCTCCCGTGTGATTGCACGGAGCTTGCTCTCGATCTCCTTCACACCCGCACGGGGAGAAAAAGCGGACAGCCGTTTTTTTGCGGCCGCCTCGTCGATAAGATCGATCGCCTTGTCGGGCAGATACCGATCGGGGATATAGCGGACGGACAGCTTTACCGCCGCATCGAGCGCCGCATCGGTAATTTTGAGGCGGTGGTGTGCTTCGTATTTATCCCGAAGCCCCAAAAGGATTTCTCTCGCCTCGTCTGCCGTAGGCTCGCCCACAAGCACGGACTGAAACCGCCGCTCCAGCGCAGCATCCCGCTCGATATGGCGGCGGTATTCGTCAATCGTCGTCGCGCCGATGACCTGCAGTTCCCCGCGCGCCAGCGCCGGTTTCAGAATATTCGCCGCATCGAGCGCACCTTCCGCACCGCCCGCACCGATGATCGTATGAATCTCGTCGATGAAGAGGATCACCCGGCTGTTTTTCGACGCTTCGCCGAGAACGCCGCGCATCCTTTCCTCAAATTCGCCGCGGTATTTCGCCCCCGCGATCATAGAGGCGATGTCGAGCATCACGATCATCCGTCCGCGGAGATTCTCAGGCACGCTTCCCTCCGCGATCCGCTGGGCGATCCCCTCGACGACCGCCGTTTTCCCAACACCCGGCTCACCGATAAGGCACGGATTGTTTTTCGTTCTGCGGGAAAGGATGCGGATAACCCTTTCCGTTTCCTCGTCCCGCCCGATCACGGGATCAATCCTGCCCGTCTCAGCCAAAAGGCACAGATTTCGCCCGTAGGCCTTGAGGTTCGGCATATCTTTCGCGCTATCTTTGCCACCCGCCGTACGCGTGTGCGAGGAATGCCCCCCTTTTGCCGAGGGACCCTCACCCGTGCCGAAATAGGCAGTAACGTCGCCCCGTATCTCGGCAAGCGACGCCCCCTCTGCCATAATGATACGTACCGCCTCACATTCCATCTCCGCCGTGAGTGCGAGCAAAAGATGCTCCGTACCGATAAAGCCGTGCCCCGCACGCACCGATTCCACCGCCGAATTTTCAATGATCTTTTTTGTGCGCGGGGTCATATCCGCAGCGGTAACCGCGCTTTTCTCACCGATGCCGGATGCTTCTTTGATCATCTTCTGCGTGGTGTCGTAGCGTACACCGCGGGATTCGAGAATCCGTGCGGCAATACTGTCCGTCTCCGTCAAAAGCCCGAGCAAAAGATGCTCCGTGCCAATGTAAGTGTGCCCCATCTCCCGCGCTGCGGCAAGCGCACTGTTAAGCGCCCTTTGCGCCTTTTCTGTAAATCGGTTAACCATAATTTCCTCCGGGTGCAAAAATTGTTTTGTCCCCGTTATTTTCGCCGCGTTTTCCTCCTTTCATACAGTACGCGGACTTACTTTCTGTCTTTTGCCACGTAATTGTATTCGGCGGCGAGGCGGTTCCACGTCATAAGATCCACTTCGCCCGTGGCCGACAGAAGATTCGCCTTTTGGAACTGGCGGATCGCCTCGCCCGTTGCGCCGTCGTACACGCCGCTTATGGGGATCTCGCCGTACCCGTCGTACAAAACGCGCAAGGCTTCGAGCATGATCTGCAAAATCATCACGAGATGACTCCGCTCACCCGGAAGTATACGCATCTTCCCGCTGTAAAACGGCATTATGGGATCCGGAGGGCTGTTCTCGAGAAGATAGAGCGTGTATATTTCACGGAGCTTCTCCCACGTCGCAAGATCGGCCTCGCCGTTTTCCGCAAGCCCGTACTTCCGTTGGAACGCGCGAAGGGCGTTCTCCGTACCGTTATCAAAATTCCCGTCCACAGCGGTGGACAGCGTCATGTCACCGCTCAAACGTGCTACCGTACGGAGCATCTCCTGCAGCGCCCGTACACGATTCTCTTCGTTTCGGTGATCGTAATATACGTTCATACGCGGATTTATCATGAAATACTGCCTCCGTACTGCGTACCGGACGCGTCCGCACCCTCACGCAATTCTCTGTATGTTTCGGTAATTGCATCCCAGGTGGTAGATCCCACGATGCCGGACGGCTCGATGCCGAAAAGCGTCTGATACGCGCGGACGGCAGCCGCCGTTCCGTTCCCAAACTGTCCGTCCACCGTCAGCTTCGGGATGGACGTGTACGTATCGGATATGAAATTCAGGTATTCCTGTATTGCCTCTACCTCCTCACCCGACGATCCCACGCGCAGCTGAAATCCGGGGTACGGTCTCGTGGCATCAGTGAAAAAATCCGACGGCAGAGAGGCAAGCTGGCCGCGATAGGCGTCGTACAGCCGGTTCCACGTCACCGTATCGACGATCCCCGTAACGGGGATGCCGTACGTTCCCTGAAACGCCTCTACGGCAAGGCGTGTAGCGTTGCCGAAAATCCCGTCGATCCCGACCGTCGGGATCGTCTCCACAAAGTACCCGACGAACGCAAGCAGGTATTGGAGTTCCCGCACACCCTGTCCCGTATCTCCCTCTGCCAACTGTGTCTGGAACAGATCCGTAACGTCGGTGAGCGGCAAGCCCTCTGCGTTCAGTTCGGAAAGCCTCTTTACCGAATTGTATATCCTTTGAATCATGTACCATGTCGCGCGGCCGATGATGCCGTCCTCCGTAAGACCAAAAACCCTTTGAAACTCCCTTACCGCCGCCTCCGTCTCCGGCCCGTATATCCCGTCGGGATTTAATATCTTCGGGATCGACGGATAGTTTTTGCCGATACGGTTGAGACGTATCTGAATAAGCCGTATTTCGTTGCCGCTCGTACCCGGGCGAAGCGGCACGCCCGGATAACTTTCCTCAAGCCCCACAACGGGCGCGTCACGGACGAGTTCGATATCGTCGCCGTAATAATTCTGCAGAATCTCAAACGGCGTGAGTCCGTTCTCCGCCAACGTAACCGATCCCCACTGGGAGAGCCCGCCGCAGGTAACGGTCGTGCCGTTGCAGTACTGCGCGAAAAGCGGCGCGATGCTGCCGGCACGGCGGACGTAATCGTTGAACACCTCGTCAACAATCCTCGAAATATTGTCGAAAATATCTCTACCGAACACGAACGACTGATCGAACGCCGTCGAATTGGTAATATCAAAATCATACCCGCGTGAACGGTAGTACTCCGTATAAATGCGGTTGAGCGCAAAGGTGATCTGGGCTAAAATATTCGCGCGGATCGCACTCTCCGGCCAGGTAGGATAAATCTCACTGGACGCTACGTTTTTTATGTAATCGGGGAAATTCACCGTGACGTTCCCGGCCGCCTCGTCGGGAGAGCCGAGATGCACGGTGATCGTTTCGGGTATAATGGGCAATCGCGCTTCGGTCATACGTATCTCCTTCCATCTTCACAAGAGAGGATTCTCCGCCGTGGGGGCGCCGAAAGTCCGTCTCTCTCCCTCGGAATCGGTCTGAAATTCTGCCAGCGGAACGAGTGCAACCGGCTGCGTGGATACGATCCCGTCGAAAATCGGCACACCGACGTTCTCGACCGACCCGTAGCCGTCCTTCTGCACGGTAATGTTATAAACACCGTACGGTTTGGGATTGCCGGGTGTCATAGAAAGCGATGCCGACGGGGCGGAAAGCTCCACCACTTCGGTGAGACCGTCCTCGTCCGTCCGAAGTGAATAGATCGCATCGGTATCGTCTCTCTCTCTGTCAGATCCTGTAACCAGAACGAGTGCATCGGGGATCGGCAAAGCCTCCCGTGCCGCCCGCACGCTCACGCGAAGATACCCTCGTCCCGAACTCATCATCGGTTCATTCATAAAAATCACTCTCCCTTACTGTACTTCAAACGCCGTTATCACTATATGCGCGCACCGCCGTGAGTGTGCCAAAAACAAAAAAACGAGGGAGAAACCTTCCGGTTTCTCCCTCGTTCTTATTACATCGGAATGCTGAGTCCCATGAAAATAGCCAGATTCATGAACACCATGGCAACGAGCGTGCCGATCACCACGAGCATCGCGGCGACGCGCGGCGGGACTTTTTCGCGAAGCGCCATACCCGCGCCGAGCATCAAAATCCCCACGCCGAAGAAAATGTAGTAAACGGTAAGATAGGCTTGCATAAAATCACTCCCTCGTCAGTTTTTTAATCCAGGTATATCGGTTTGCTTTGATGGCGGCAGCGCCGCTTTTGAATATCTGATCGCTGTTGAGGCAGAAAAGAACGAGCGCCGGATGCCACCGAAACACGAACGCACCGAGGAATGACAGCGGCAAGACGATACCCCAGATGCTTATCAGATCATTCACAAACACGAAGCGGGAATCGCCCCCGCCGCGAATGATGCCGACGATAACCGGCATCTGATACGCTGTACCGATGCACGTAACGCAAAGGACAAGTATAAATTGATTCGCCAGCGCCTTTGTCTCAGGTGTAAGATCGTACAGCGAAAGAATCGGTGGGCGCAATAGGAACAGCGTTATGCTCGTGAGAATACCGACCACGATGAAGATCACCTGCACGGTGCGGACGTATTCCTTCAGTTTCGCCATATTCCCCTGTCCGATCGTCTTGCCGATGATGATCGCCGTAGCGGACGCCGAGCCAACCGAGAAGACCTTCAGCATCTGAAAAAGCGTCGCAGCGATCGAGTTGGCGGCAATCGCGCTGTCGCTCACGTGCCCGAGGATCACCGTCTGGAGAGCCGTGGAAACACCGAACATGAGCGCCACCAGCAGAAAGAAACGGCAGTGGCGGAAGAAATCCTTCATGAGTGTAAAATCGGTACGGAGTATATCCTCCCGGCGCACGAAAAGCCGCCGATCGAAGAAGACGTAATAGATAAACACAATGACGAGTTCCAAAATCCGCGCCACAAGCGTACCGATCGCCGCGCCCGTGATCCCGAGCGCCGGTGCGCCGAAATGCCCGCCGATAAGGACGTAGTTGATCGAACAGTTGACGACGAGCGTAACGAGCGACACGCCGAACGCTATCCGCACGACTTCCACCGTACGCAGAATCGACAAAAGAACGTTGGTGATCCCGAAAACGAGATATGTATAACGGATCGTTCTGAGGTATTCCATCCCTGCTTCAATGATCAGTTCGGAATCGGTAAAGAGCCCTACCACCTGCCTTGGGAAAAGACCCGTAACAATAAACAAAACGAAACCGATCCCCGCCCCGATGAGGAGCGCCGCTTTAGCAATCTGCTTGATCGGTGCCGTACGGCTCTGTCCCCAATACTGACTGCCCAAAACCACGAGCGCATCTCCCGTACCGATCACCAGCTGCTGAAAAACAAACTGCACCTGATTGACGGCAGCGACGCCGGCGAGCGCCGTTTCGCTGTACGCACCGATCATGATGTTGTCGGCGAGATTGACACTTAGGACGATCACGTTTTGCAGGGCGATCATAAAAAACAGTCTGAAAAACGTGCGATAAAACGGCTTGTCCTTTGTGAGCAGCACGGCGTCCCCTCCCCTCGTCCGCATTTTCGGTATACTTTTCCCAGTATACAGCATTTTTTCGATAATTTCAAGTATGTCCTTGTAAATCGGGCAAAGATATGGTACAATAGTATTTGTGAAAAATTGGCTTTATCAAATAACGGAAAGTGAATCTATAAAACGATGACGTTTGAACAAGAGATCAACAGGCGAAGAACGTTTGCGATCATCTCGCACCCCGACGCCGGTAAAACGACACTTACGGAAAAATTCCTCCTCTACGGCGGTGCCATCCAATCGGCGGGTGCCGTAAAAGGAAAGGCCGCCGACAAGCACGCGGTTTCCGACTGGATGGAGATCGAAAAAAAACGCGGTATCTCCATTACCTCGTCCGTCATGCAGTTTGAATACGACGGCTACTGCATCAACATCCTCGATACCCCCGGACACCAGGACTTCTCCGAGGACACCTATCGCACGCTGATGGCAGCGGACAGCGCCGTCATGGTCATCGATGCCGCCAAGGGTATCGAGCCGCAGACGAGGAAGCTCTTTAAAGTATGCGCGATGCGCCACATCCCGATTTTCACCTTCATCAACAAAATGGACCGCGAGGCACGCGATCCGTTTGATCTGCTTGATGAGCTTGAGACGGAATTCGGCATCGCCACCTACCCGATCACCTGGCCGATCGGATGCGGCCTTCGCTTCAAGGGCGTCTATCACCGTGAGCACAAAACGATCATCTCCTACGCCGATTCCCACCGCGGACGCGAGCGCCTTTCCTCCATCGACTGCGCCATCAACGATACGGCAAAGCTCGACGAGCTGATCGGCGCGGAGCCGCGCGCGGAACTGGTCGAGCAGGTAGAACTTCTCGACGGCGCGGGTGTGGATTTCGATCTCGAAGCGGTACAAAGCGGCAAGCTCAGCCCCGTATTTTTCGGTTCCGCGCTCAATAACTTCGGTATCGAGACGTTCCTCGAATGCTTCCTCCGTATGACGACCTCTCCTTTGCCCCGCAAGACGAGCGGCGACATAGTTGAGCCGTTTGATCCGCGGTTTTCGGCGTTTGTCTTTAAAATCCAGGCAAACATGAACAAAGCCCACCGCGACAGAATCGCGTTCATGCGTATCTGCTCCGGTAAATTCGAGCGCGGAGAAGAATATTACCACGTGCAGGGAGGCAAAAAACTGAAGCTTTCCCAGCCCCAGCAGATGATGGCACAGGAGCGCTCCGTCATCGACGAGGCATACGCGGGCGACATCATCGGCGTGTTCGATCCTGGCATTTTCTCGATCGGCGACACGATCTGCGATCCTTCGATGAAACTGCAGTTTGAGGGCATCCCCAACTTCGCGCCGGAAATTTTTGTGGAAGTCGAACAGATCGACAGCATGAAGCGCAAGCAGTTCGCCAAAGGCATGAACCAGATCGCGCAGGAAGGTGCGATCCGCATTTTCTGCGAACCGAATTCCGGTATGGAGCGCGTATACGTGGGCGTTGTCGGCACGCTGCAGCTCGACGTTCTCGAATCGCGCATGAAGAGTGAATACGGCGTGGATTACCGCCAGTACCCCCAGCCGTACACGCTTATTCGTCGCGTACCGGACGACGTGGACGTATCAAAGCTGAATCTCTACGAGGTAAAATGGGTGCAGGATTTCCGCGGCGGAAACTACCTGCTTTTCCAAACGCAGTGGCACCTCAACCACACGCTTGATAAAAACGAAGGACTCACACTCATCGAATACGGCGACGTAAAGGATGAATAAACGAATAGGAAAATCCCCCGTTCAGAACGGGGGATTTCTTTATGGATTCTCACGGCAGGTCGAATTCCCGATCAATACTTTCTCGTATCATCTCGTATGTAGCGTCGGTGTTTTCGAGCGATCCGTTTTTGAGAAGGATCACCGCCCCGAACAAAAGCGATCGCACCACGTACGTTTTGCGCATCTCCACCTCACGGCTCATGCGGACGGACGTACAGTAATGATGGATGATGTCACTCGTTACGGCGCTGATCTTCCCCTTCTCGCGGATCTGCTCTTCATCCATGGAGCTGTCGTTCAGAAGCACCACCGCCTGATAGCCCGGATTCTCGCTGAGAAAGCGGATGTAGGCAATACAGATATCCGTAATCATCGCCCGCCAGTTTCCGGGATGCAGAAGGATCACTTCCTTCTGTACCTCTGTCCAGCGGCGGTTGATATAACGGATCACTTCCAGAATCAGCGTGTTCTTGTTTTTGAAGTGCTTATACGGCGCGGCGCAGGAAATTTCACACTCCGCCGCCACGCGGCGAATGGAAAAATCGGTCAGTCCGTGCACCTCGATCTCACGGATCGTCGCCTCGATGATCCGCTCTTTCGCCGTCTCATTCGGCCGACGCATGGCTTTCATCTCCCTCGTTTTTGTTTTCCTCTGCCGCGCGCTTGATCTTCCGCGTGGTCGTTTTCACAAACTCCGTTTTCCGAACGTTTACCTTCATGATCCGACGGAACGAGGGCAGTTTTTCATTCACTTCCCGCACGGCCTCCATAATAAGCGCGCGCACGCGCTCTTTATACGCAGGCGAATCCGGTGTTACGCCGTCCTTTTTGAGCCGCTCGTCCACCAGATCGTAATCGGGATAGACGGCGGCAGTAACGATCACGTCGCGCTCACCCTGTTCACCGTACACCATGGATTCCTTAATAAACGCACTCTTGTCAAGATAGAATTCGAGTTCCTCGGGGAAGATCTTTTTGCCGTTCTGCGTTACGATCATCGACTTTTTCCGTCCCGTGATCTGATACGCGCCGTTTTCTTTTCTGCGGGCAAGATCGCCCGTACGGAACCAGCCGCCGTCAAGCACCTTTGCCGTCTCTTCGGGATTTTTATAATATCCGAGCATTACGTTCGCCCCGCGCACCGCGAGCTCGCCGATACCGTTTTCATCCATATCGAGAAGCTTTACCTCCACGCCCGAGACGGGATAACCGATATCGTCCGCACACCGATAAAAATCGTCGTGCATAAGACAAACGGGAGAGGTCTCGGTAAGTCCGTATCCGATAAGCACCTTAAACCCGAACCGTTCGAGATCGCGGTGTACGTCCGGCGGCAGAAGTGCAGCCCCCGAAAGAATACGCGTGAGCCGGCCGCCGAATGCATCGCGGACGGTAGAAAAGATGTGTCTCGACAGATGGGAATCCGCGCGTCCCACCGCATCGGATGCACGGCGCTGGAGTGCCAGCACTGCGCCGCCGCCCTTTATCTTCTGATATTTTTTGAGAATCGTATTGCGGAGCGTTTCGAGAATCAGTGGCACCGCCACAAAAATCGTAGGGGAGAACAGTTTGAAATCGTCCGTAAGGCGTCTGAGGGAATCGTTGTAGGCAACACTGCCGCCGGCGTACAGAATGGCAAGGAATCCCGCCATACATTCATACGTATGGTGAAGCGGCAGAACGGAAAGCACCCGCTCCTCCGGCCCCGCATACACACGGCGAAGAACGTGGACGATATCACTGCAGATGTTGTACTGCGAAAGCATAACGCCTTTCGCAAGTCCCGTCGTACCCGACGTATACAAAAGAATACCGAGCGCGTGGGGATTGATCTCGTGCTGCTCGTAGGAGGTGTCCCCCATAAGACGCAGATTCTCTCCCGCTTTGAGCATAGACGGAAGTTCGTCCGCCGACAGACGCAGCCAATCGCCGGTGAGTTTTTCCATTTTCTCTTCCATGCCCCGCATATAGACGATGGCAGAAAGCTCCGAGTCGTCAATGACGTACTGAAGCTCCTCCGGCTTGAGTTCCTTATCCAGCGGCACGATCACGCCGGTGCCGGCGCAAACGGTAAGATAGGTGAGCGCCCACGGATAACAGTTCTTTCCCACAACGCCGATCTTCTTTCCGGAAAGTCCGCGGTGATTGAGATACGTTGAAAACGCCTTTACACTGTCCAATACCTCTTTATAGGTTACCTCTCTCACGCCGCCGCCCTCGCGGAATATAAACGCACATTTATCCGAAAACATCTCCGCGCTCGTTTCGATAAGCGCACGCAGAGTGAGCACGTCTCGGACGTCGTACACAAGTTTGCTTTTCTGATTCACTGGGAAATCCTCCGAGTAGAGTCGATTTTTTCATTCTTGGATAAAGTTATCATTGATAACCTTATGGCCAGTATACCATAAGTATGCCCATATGTCAACTCTGATGCTAAGGAAATTTATGATTTTTAAATTTTCGAAAAAACTATTGACAAGGCAAAATGGGAGTGCTATAATGACTTCAGAAATATTTTTTGGATATTTACTCATTCAAAGGAGATACGTAATAACATGGCTAACACGTTCGCATTTGCATATTATTACTTTTACTTTTTTACTGACTACGTAACAGAGTAAGAGTGATTTTTGCTGCGAAAACAAGGCCGCGTTTCGTATTGATATGGAATGTGTACAGCCTCACAGTGAAAACACTGTGAGGCTTATTTTTATTCATCCGACTGTATGTATTTTCAGCCGGTCGAAATATGGAAAAAGGAGATTTTACCATGATTGCAGTTTTGAAAAATACCGCCACGGAACAACAAATCGAAGGCATTATCGAATGGATACAGTCCGTCGGACTCGACGTACACGTTTCAAAGGGACATTACCAAACCGTTCTCGGTCTGATCGGTGATACGGAAAAGATTGACGAGGATCTTCTGCGAGGTCTTGAAATCGTAGAGAAGGTCACCCGCATCAGCGAACCGTTCAAGCAGGCGAGCCGTAAATTCCACCCCGACGATTCCATCGTAAAGGTGGGGGACACCTCCGTCGGCGGTGATACGTTTGCTTTCATGGCGGGTCCCTGCTCTGTGGAAAGCGAAGAACAGATCGTCGCGATCGCCAGAGAAGTAAAAGCTCTCGGTGCTACGATGCTCCGCGGCGGTGCGTTCAAGCCCCGTACCTCCCCCTACGATTTCCAGGGGCTGAAAGCGGAGGGTCTTGAGCTGTTGCTCCTCGCGAAAAAGGAAACGGGGCTTCCGATCGTCTCCGAGATCATGAACGCCAATCACCTACCCATGTTCGAAGACGTGGACGTCATTCAGGTCGGCGCTCGGAATATGCAGAACTTCGAGCTTCTGAAAGAGCTCGGCAAAACGAAAAAGACCATCCTTTTAAAGCGCGGCCTTGCCAACACGATCAAAGAACTCCTCATGAGTGCGGAATACATTATGGCAGGCGGCAACGAGAACGTCATTCTCTGCGAGCGCGGCATCCGCACATTTGAAACGTACACGCGCAATACGCTCGATATCGCCGCGGTATCGGTCATCCGCGAGCTTTCGCATCTGCCGATCATCGTAGACCCGAGCCACGCGACGGGCGTTGCAAAATATGTGAAATCCATGGCGTTTGCCGCCGCGGCGGCAGGTGCGCACGGCGTAATGATAGAGGTACACAACGATCCCATCCACGCACTCTGCGACGGACCGCAGGCGCTCACGCCCGCGCAGTTCGGCGAGGTTACAAAAGGCGTTCGAGGAATTCTTGAAGCGATCCACACCTGATGACTAAGAGCAATCGGAGGAAAACGGTATGACAGTCGGAATCGTAGGACTGGGGCTCATCGGCGGTTCGATGGCGAAAGCCTATAAACAAAACGGAACGGACACCGTTCTCGGAGCGGATCTTGACAGACCCACTTTGGAATACGCCCGTCTCGTACACGCGATCGACGGCGAGCTGACCGAAGAACGGATCGGCGAATGTGATCTCCTTCTCGTCGCGATCTATCCGACCGCCGCAATCACCTACCTCACCAAAGCCGCACCCTTTATCAAAAAAGACGCCGTGGTCATCGACCTGTGCGGTACGAAGCGTACCGTTTGCGAAGCGGGATTCTCGCTCGCCGAGACGTACGGCTTCACCTTCGTGGGCGGCCATCCGATGGCAGGGCTCCACAACTCCGGCTTCAAATACGCCGATGCCGATCTCTTCTCGGGCGCCCCGATGGTGCTCGTGCCGCCGAGACGGGACGATATTTTCCTTTTTGACCGCATCAAAAACCTTCTCGCGCCCGCCCGCTTCGCGAGGTTCTCCATCACTACCGCCGAGGCGCACGACGAGGTGATCGCGTTCACCTCACAGCTCGCGCACGTCGTCTCAAATGCCTACGTAAAAAGTCCGACCGCAAAGCTTCACAGCGGTTTTTCCGCCGGCTCGTACAAGGATCTGACACGCGTCGCCAAGCTGAACGAGGAAATGTGGACGATTTTGTTTATCGAAAACAAAGAATTCCTCACAGCGGAGCTTGACACACTCATCGCTGAGTTAACAAAATACCGCGACGCGATCAGAGACGGAGACAGTGATGCGGTACGCGATCTTCTGCGCGAAGGACGGCTCCTGAAGGAAGAAATCGACGGAAAATAAATTAATTATAGGAAGAAAACGGTATGCAGACAGTTTCGGTACACGTGAAAGAGGCGTACGACGTCCTCATCGAAGACGGTATCCTCGATAAAGCAGGCGATGAGATCCGAAAGACGCTCGGTCTCGCACGGATCATGATCGTTACGGACGACACGGTCGATGCACTGTACAGTGCTCGTCTTGAGTCTTCCCTCACGGCGGCAGGATTCACCTTTTCCAAGTTCGTCATTCCCCACGGCGAGGCATCCAAAAACGCACAAAACTGGCTCGCGCTTCTCAATAAACTGGCCGAGGAATCCTTCACCCGCACGGATATTCTATGTGCCCTCGGCGGCGGCGTTGTCGGCGATCTTGCGGGCTTTGCCGCGGCATCCTACCTCCGCGGTGTCCGCTACGTCGGAATTCCCACGACGCTTCTCGCTATGACGGACTCCTCCGTCGGCGGCAAAACCGCCATTGATCTGCCCGCCGGAAAAAACCTGTGCGGCGCATTTCATCAGCCATCCCTCGTCCTGTCCGATCCCGAAACGCTCGGGACGCTTCCATCGGAGATTTTCGCCGACGGTATGGCGGAAGTGATCAAATACGGCGTCATCGGCGACCCTGCTCTTTTTAATATGCTCCGCTCGCCCGACAGTCTCCCTATGGAGGAGATCATCCGCCGTGCGGTCGCCATGAAGGCGAACATCGTCGAGGAAGACGAGCACGACCGCGGTGTGCGCAAACTGCTCAATTTCGGGCACACCGCCGGTCATGCCATCGAAGCGGTGTCCGGCTTCACCGTGCTCCACGGTCACGCCGTGGCGGCAGGTATGGTGATCGCCGCACGCTTTGCCGCCGCGCGCGGTTTGTGCGATACCTCGGTGATCTCCGAGATCGCTGATACGGTACGCCTCTACGGACTTCCGGACGCGTATCCCTCCCCCCCGGAAAAGCTTACCGAGGCGGCACTGCGCGACAAAAAGCGCGAGGCTGACACGATTGATCTTATCCTTCCGCTTGAGATCGGCAAAGCGGAGATCTGCCGTCTCCCCGTAAGTGAAATCTCCGCCTTTCTCTCGGGAGGCGCCGTATGATCTTTACGTTTGACGCACCTCTCACAGGCGGCACGGTGCGGGCGATCCCGTCCAAATCCATGGCACATCGGCTTCTCATCTGCGCTTCGTTCGCAGATGCGCCGACCGCCGTCGTCTGCCCTCTCACGAGTGAGGATATCGACGCGACCGCAAGAGTGCTCTCCTCCCTCGGTGCGAAAATCACTAAAACCGCGGACGGCTTTTTCATCGAGCCGATCCGCCATACACGAAAAGGGGCTGTGCTCGATTGCGGCGAGAGTGGCTCGACGCTCCGATTTATGCTGCCAATCGCGGCGGCGCTCGGTGCCGAGGCACAGTTCATTCGCCACGGACGGCTCAAAGAGCGCCCCCTCTCCCCCTTGTACGAGGAACTGATTCGGCACGGAGCGATTCTCCCCGACGATCCCACGGTGGACCCGCTCACGCTCGGCGGCAAGATCAAAGCGGGCGATTTCACGCTCCGCGCCGATGTGTCCTCGCAGTTTATCTCAGGGCTTCTTTTAGCGATGCCTCTTCTCGGTGAAGCATCCACGCTCACCCTCACCGGCACGGTGGAATCGAAAGAATACATACGCATAACCGAGACGGCGATGGCACGCTTCGGCGCCGCCCCGCTAGTGTCAAAAGAAGGCCGTTTTTATAAGGCGGGCGCTGTCGGCTACACTTCCCCCGGCTCGGTTACCGTCGAGGGCGACTGGTCGAATGCGGCCTTGTGGCTCGCTTTTGGTGCGATCGGCAAAACGCCCGTTACGGTAACGGACCTCGATACAAACTCCCCCCAAGGGGACAAACAGATCTATGAGATCCTATCGGATTTCGGCGCGGGCGTTTCCGTCTTGGAAAACGCCGTTACTGTATCCCCCGCCCCGCTTTCGGGCATTCGGATGGACGCCTCGCAGATTCCCGATCTCGTACCCGTTCTCTCTGCCGTCGCCGCCGCGGCAAGCGGCGAAACGGTAATCACCGGCATCCGCCGCCTCCGTCTTAAGGAGAGCGATCGCGCCGCCGCCGTTTGTGAGATGCTGACTTCACTCGGCGCGGACGTAACCGAAGAAGAGGATGCTCTCGTAATTCACGGCGGCAGAAAGCTTTCGGGCGGCAGGGTTTCCTCTCACCGCGATCACCGCATGGTGATGTGCGCCGCTTTACTTTCGGCGATTGCAGAAGATACGGTTTTGGTAACCGATGCCGAAGCAATCGGGAAATCCTATCCCACCTTCAAAAAAGACTATCGCGCACTCGGCGGCATCCTTACGGAAACGGAGAAATGACACTATGTTTTTGAGAAATATTCATCTGGAAATATACGGCGGCTCGCACGATGAAAAAATCGGCGTGCGTGCCGTAGGGCTGCCCGCAGGCGAAGCGGTCGATACCGATGCTCTCGTATCGTTTCTATCCCGCCGCGCACCGGGATCCACCGAATTCGGCACCGCACGCCGAGAGGCGGACACGCCCGTCTTCCTCTCCGGCATAACGGACGGAAAGCTCGACGGCAACACCCTCGAAGCGGTGATTTACAACACGAATCAGCGCTCCGGTGATTACCCAGCCGTACCCGATGTTCCCCGCCCCTCCCACGCTGATTTCGCCGCAATACAGAAATACGGACACGCCGTGGATCTGCGCGGCAGCGGTCATTTCTCGGGCCGTCTCACCGCCCCCTTTTGTATCGTCGGCGGCATAGCGCTCGGAATTCTCGCCCGCCGCGGCATCAAAATCGGCGCACATCTTTTGTCCGTTGGGGATGTATCGGACACGCCGTTTGATCCCTTGACCGTCGCCCCCGCGGATTTTGATGCGGTCATAAAGAACGTCTTCCCCGTCTTAAGCGCCGATGCCGGCGATAGGATGAAGGAGCTCATCCGCACCGTGCGCGCCGTAGGCGATTCGATCGGCGGCGTTATCGAATGTGCCGCCGTAGGACTGCCCGCAGGACTCGGCGAGCATATGTTTTGGGGTATGGAGAACCGCATCTCCCATCTCGCATTCGGCATCCCCGGTGTGAAAGGGATCGAGTTCGGCGCGGGCTTCGGCATCACGAAAATGCGCGGTTCCGAAGCCAACGATCCGTTTTGGACGGACGGTACACGCATTTGTACGACCAAAAACAACAGCGGCGGTATCGGGGGCGGTATGACAAACGGTATGCCACTCCTCTTCCGCTGTGCGATGAAGCCTACGCCCTCCATCCAAAAAGAGCAGGACAGCGTGTCTCTTTCGAGGATGGAAAACGTGAAAATCTCCGTCGGCGGCAGGCACGATCCGTGTATTGCGCCCCGCGCCGTACCCGTTGTAGAAGCGGCGGCGGCGATTGCGATTCTGGACGCCCTTCTTGATCCCCAAATGCTCACCAACGAATGAAATCACCGATATGATAAGAGGTAAAATCCAATGGAACTTTCAAAGCTGAGACAACAAATCGATGCGATCGACAAAGACCTTCTCCCTCTCTTCACAGAGCGGATGCAGGTATCGAACAGTATCGCCGAATACAAGCGGCAAACCGATATGCCCGTTCTCGATCCCGCCCGTGAGCGGGATCTGCTCGCCCGTATCGCCGAGGAGGCGGGGGAAGAGATGGACACGTACGCGCTCGTTCTTTACTCAACCATTCTCTCCCTCAGCCGTTCCTACCAGACAAGAAAGCTTTCCCCCGAAAGCAAGTGCGGAGAAATCATCAAAAATGCACTCGAAACGACCGACAAATGCTTCCCCGAAAAAGCGCGCGTTGCCTGCCAGGGCATAGAGGGTGCCTATTCCCAGCTCGCCGCGGAAAAACTGTTCAAACTGCCGTCGATTCTGTATTTCAACGCATTTGACGGCGTGTTTTCCGCTATCGAATCCGGTATGTGCGATTACGGTGTTCTCCCCATCGAGAACAGCACCGCCGGCTCCGTAAAGCGCGTATACGATCTCATGATCGACCATAACCTCTACATCACCCGCTCTATCCGCGTGAAGATTGAGCACAATCTCTTATCAAAGCCCGGCACGAAAATAAATGATATAAAAGAAATCTTTTCTCACGAGCAGGCAATCGACCAGTGTGCCTCCTTCCTCCGCACGCTCAAAAACGTGAAGGTAACGGTCTGCCCGAACACGGCTGTCGCCGCCGAGATGGTAGCCACATCCGTCCGCACCGACGTGGCAGCGCTGTCCGCACGCACCTGTGCCGATCTGTATGGGCTGTCCGTTTTAGCGGACTGTGTACAGGATAAGAGCAACAACTACACCCGCTTCATCTGCGTGGCACGCAAGCCCGAGATTTATCCAGGTGCCGACCGCACGAGTATTATGCTCGTTACGCCTCACAAGCCGGGTGCACTCTACAACGTACTTTCCCGCATAAACGCACTGGGGCTGAACCTTCTGAAACTCGAATCCCGCCCCCTCCCCCAGAGAGAATTTGAGTTCATGTTCTACTTCGATATCGAAGGCTCTGCCTACTCCGAAAAGCTTATTGAGCTGATGACCGAGCTCGAGCTCGGCCACGAGCAGTTCAAGTACCTCGGCACGTATGCCGAATCCATCGGCTGATATGGAAAAGAAAATCTACGGCCTTCTGGGCAGAAAGCTCTCCCACAGTTATTCGCCGGAGATTCACGCGCTCCTCGGTGATTACGAATACCGCCTCTTTGAAAAAGAGGCTGACGAGGTGGGACGCTTTCTCGAGTCGGATGCGTTCGAAGCGATCAATGTTACGATCCCTTACAAAAAAACGGTCATGCGCTATCTCTCAAAGATCTCCGGTGAAGCCGAAAAAATTGGATCGGTAAACACAATCACGAGAACGAAAAACGGTCTTCGCGGCGACAACACGGATTATTACGGATTCTCCTATATGCTCAAAAAAAGCGGTATTGAAGTGGCGGGCAAAAAATGCCTCATCCTCGGCTCGGGCGGCGCCTCTTGTACTGCACGGGCGGTTCTCGGGGATAGGGGTGCCACCACGGTGGTCATCTCCCGGAACGGCGAGGACAATTACGAGAATATTGCACGCCACGCCGACGCCTCCGTTATCGTGAACACAACACCGGTAGGCATGTATCCCGAAAACGGCGTCTCACCCGTGGATCTGTCGCTTTTTCCTAATCTCCACGGCGTACTCGACATGATCTATAACCCCTGCCGCACGGCGCTGATCCTTGATGCCATAGAGCAGGGTATCCCCGCCGTGAGCGGTCTTACGATGCTCGTGGCACAGGCAAAACGGGCAAATGAGCTGTTCTTCGGGCGCCCTCTCCCCGATTCGGTAACGGAAGAGGTGCTCACAAAAATCCGAATAACCAAAGAAAACGTGATCCTCATCGGTATGCCCGGATGCGGAAAATCCACCGCAGGCCAGGCACTTGCCGAAGCCTTGGGACTCCGTTTTGCCGATACGGATACGGAAATTCAAAAGATGACCGGCCGCACACCCGCCGAGATTATCGGGACGGACGGTGAAGATGCCTTTCGGAAGATGGAGCACAGCGCAGCCGTGGAACTCGGTAAAAAAAGCGGCACGGTGATCGCGACGGGCGGCGGTATCGTAACGCGCCCCGAAAACCGCGATCCGCTCCGTCAGAACGGGACGGTCGTCTACCTCTCCCGTACGCTCGAAAGACTCGCCAAAAACGGCCGTCCTCTCACCGCACGGGATGGCGTAGAAGCGCTCTTCAAAAAGCGCCGTCCGCTTTATGAGTCGTGGGCAGACCGCACCGTCCCCGTCGATGATGACATAGCGAAAACCGTACAAAATCTGATCTATGCGATTGGAATGAAGGAGAAATGACATATGAACATCCTTGTTATAAACGGGCCGAATCTCAATATGCTCGGAATCCGCGAACCTTCTGTATACGGCACGGGCACATATGCTGAGCTGTGCGAAAAAATTCACGCTTGGGCATCCGATTTCGATATGCAAATTGAGATCTTCCAATCGAATCACGAGGGCGCGCTCGTGGATAAGATTCAAGACGCCCTCGGAAATTTTGACGGTATTGTAATCAACCCAGCCGCCTACACGCACACGAGTATCGCGATCCTCGATGCCTTGAAAGCGGTCGGACTGCCGACCGTAGAGGTGCACCTGTCCGATATAGCAAGCCGGGAAGAGTTCCGACATCATTCTTTCGTTTCGCTCTACGCGATGAAAACGATCACGGGGCTCGGCTTTGACGGCTACAAAGCAGCGCTTGAAACCATTCGCAATGCTATCACTTGACAAGCAGAAAAACGTCTTTTCCTCTGAAATGGGGGGAAGGCGTTTTTTATTTTTTCAGTGTCCGATCCTATACCCTATGCGCGCTTTTTGCCCTCTTTTTCTATTTTTTGCGAATACCCGTTGAATTTTTCTTTCCAATATTGTATAATACTTATGTATAATCTTTTTTGGAAAGGAGACGGAACCGATTTGAAACAACGCTCATCGTCATCGAAAAAAACGCTTGCCGCTCTGTTTTCCGGGAGCGTGATTCTCACCCTCCTCGACCGCTTTCTCGATACAATATACGGCGCCCTCAAAAATGGATTTTTTGGAGAGCTCCTCTCCCGTTACCCCCGCTTCGGGAAACACGACGCGGAATTCTTGCAAAGCGGACTTTCCAAAGCACATGCCAAGCGGAAGTTTCTCCTTCCCGTGCGAAAAACAATTTCCCTTGCCGCCGAAAAAAGTTCCCTTTTCGCCCTTATCCGTCGATTCATTGAGTATCTGCTTCGATGCCGCCTCAGGGCATACGGTACGTTCCTTCTGACATTCGGAACGTATGCCGCCGCGATTTCGCTGTTTCGATATCTGGGCGATGCGGCAGCTCCCTCCTATGCGGAAATTTTCACAGCGATCCTTTTGGCGTTCGCTTCCATACCGCTACTCTCTTCAAGCATGTCCCTTTCGGAAGCGCTCCTCTCTTCCGCGATCGCACAGCCTATATACGCTTTTCTTGGCATTCGCCAAAAATCTCTGCGGACAAGCGGTCACAGAGGCCGCTCCAATATCGCGTTTATTCTAGGGATGCTCTTCGGCATAGCCACGTATGCGGTATCCATTCTCTACATGCTGCTCGGATTCGCGGTTGTCTTCTTCCTCTACCGCATATTCGCGACACCGGAGCTCGGCGTTACCGCTCTCTTCTTTCTTATGCCCTTCGCGCCCACGATGGCACTTGCCGCGCTTCTCATCTATACGGCATTCTGCTATTTTGCAAAACTGCTGCTCGGCAAGAGAGAACTTCATCTGGAAGCCGCCGATATCGCCGCTTTGCTCTTTGCTTTCTCGCTTCTTTTAAGCGGCGTCTTCTCGTTCTCCGCGGGCTCTTTGAAGCCTTCTCTCCTTTTGACCTGTTTTATCGGCGGATATTTTCTCACGGTACTGCTCATAAGAACGGAAGAATGGCTGAGCCGCTGCACGTGGGCTGCCATCCTTGCCGCAACCGCCGTTTCCTTGTACGGCATTCTCCAGTATCTCACCGGCACGATCGGCGGAGCAAGTGCGTGGCTCGATTCGAATATGTTCGGCGATATCGCCGGCCGCGTGGTATCCACCCTTGAGAACCCGAATATGCTGGCAGAGTATCTCATCCTTATCTTTCCTTTGGCCGCCGCTCGTTTTATTACGCGCGGCCCCTCCGTACAGCGCGCCTCGGCGCTTTGTGCGGGAGCCTCCATATTCGTCTGCCTGATTCTGACGTGGAGCCGCGGCGCCTGGCTCGGGCTTCTGATTGCCGGCCTTTTCTTCCTTTTGATATGGCATCGCCGCGCGATGTATCTCATATTTGCCGGTATGCTTTCCATTCCCTTTTTGCCGCTTGTTTTGCCCGATTCAATCATCTCCCGCTTCACGAGCATCGGCAATCTCGCAGACACGTCTACCTCGTACCGCGTGAACATCTGGCGAGGTGCTGTGCGCATGCTCGAAGATTTCTGGTACTGCGGTATCGGCGTGGGCGAACCGGCGTGGTTCTCCGTCTACCCGCGTTACTCTCTGGCAGCGATTGAAACCGCGCCCCATTCGCACAATCTGTATCTGCAGACATGGATTGAAAGCGGTATCGTAGGCCTTTGTCTCCTTCTCGCCTTCATCATTCTTCTGTGCCAATCGAACTTTTCTTTCTATAAAAGGCTTTCCGATATGCGTGCCTCTATCGCAGACACTCTCTCGATCTCGCACCTGAAGCCGATTGATAAAGCAGCGGGCGCGCCAAAGAGCATCGTTCTGAGAAGCGAAAACAACGCCCGTACTGCCGAAAAGGAGATCACAGCTCTTCGCATGAATGCGGCCGCGCCGCTTTGCGGCCTTGTCGCCTCCCTTTTGCAGGGCCTTACCGATTACACATGGTACAACTACCGCGTGTTTCTGATGTTCTGGCTCATAGCAGCGCTCTCGGGCGCTTACGCAAGGCTTGGCCAGAAAGAGCTTTCCCACATTCAAAGCATCACCACGTTCTCTTCGAACATGTCGGATGAGGCCGTCGTTGATCTGCCGATTCTCCCACAAAAACCAAAAAAATCCCGTAACGGTACCGAGGAAGGAAGATCGTCTCATGTCTAAACCAAAGATCCGATTCAATTTTCTGGACGCTTTGATCCTTATAACGATCCTTGCCGCTATATCCGTACTTCTGTATGTATTCGTATTCAGCGGAGGATCCTCAGGCTATCCCAGTCAGTCCGATTCGTACACTCTCACTTACGTAGTGGAGATAGCCAACCTCGACGAAGCATTCACGGACAAGATTGCCCCCGGTGACGCCGTCATTGATTCCGCGAGCAAGCGCTACATCGGCACAGTATCGGCCGTGGAAGAACGTCCGTATACGCATACGAGCGTAAACAAGACGGAAGGTGCTCTCGTTCTGAATCAAGTAGACGGGCGGATCAATCTGTACATCACCGTAAAGGCCGACGCCCAGCTTTCCGGCATTACGTATAACATCGGCGGATACGAGGTATTCGTCGGTTCCCAGATACATCTCAGCTTTAACGATTTCGTTTGCTCCGGCTACTGCATATCTTTGGATGCTGTCCTACAGTAAACGCGCCCATCAACCGAAAGGAGTCCCAAAGAGGAACACGCACTTTCTATGGATTCTACGATCACTTTGATATACGGCATCGTAGCGGTGCTCTGCGCCGCCCTACTGGCCTATTCCATAACGCCCGCCGTACGCGTTCTGGCGTACAAGATCGGCGCGATCGACGTACCGACCGACGCCCGCCGTATGCACAAGCGCCCGACGCCAAGACTTGGCGGTCTGTCGATTTTCGTTGGCTTTGTCGTTACCACCTTAATCTTCTGCGACATAACACCGATGCTGATCGCCATCTGGATCGGCGGCGCGATCCTCTGCGCTCTCGGCACGCTCGACGACGTGTTCCGCCTCCATTGGCTTATTAAGCTCGTCGTACAGTTCGCTGTCGCCGGAATCGCCTTGGCGCAAGGCGTGGTAATCAACCAGTTCCATTTGGGCGATCAATATATACAGCTTGGCATCTGGAGCATTCCGCTGACTCTTCTCTGGCTCGTGGGCCTCACAAACGCCATCAACTTCATTGACGGTCTTGACGGACTTGCCTGCGGTGTTTCCGCGATCAGTTCCCTATCCATACTCTGCGTTATGCTTCTCCTCGGCGATACAGCCTCCGCGCTCGTTATTGCCATTCTTGCAGGCGCCTGCATCGGATTTCTTCCGTTCAACCGCCACCCCGCCAGAATCTTTATGGGCGACACGGGCGCTTTGTTCCTCGGATACACCTTCGCAGTCATCTCCGTGTCGGGCGTGTTCAAGCTGCACACGATCCTTTCATTCGCCATTCCACTTTCCATATTTGCCCTTCCCCTCCTTGATACCCTCAGCGCCATCGTCCGCCGTCTTATACACAAAAAAAGCCCCTTTGCGGCGGATCGCGGGCATCTGCACCACAAACTCATTGACATGGGCTTCACGCAGAAAGAAGCAGTAAGCATCCTGTATGCAATCTGCGGTATACTCGGCCTCGTTGCCGTAGTGTTTACGGAGGCCATGTTCCAGAATGAACGCCTCGTAAAGTCCATCCTTTTGGCAGCGGCGGCAATTGTTATATTCTGGCTCAATTATATTATTATGAAAAAGCCCTCCACCCGCTATTTGTCCGGTATTTTTGATCCGGACGATATTCCGCCCGAGCACATCTCCCCGGAAAAGTCGGGAAATCCGGTACAAGCCGATCGGACAGGCGACACAGAAAACGCGCAGGTTCTCCCTGACGAAGCTGCTTTTTTGGCGGCTGAAAAAGCCGAATCAAATCTCACAAACGAATAAAGGGAACTATGAAAGAAAAGAAAAACGCGCCCGCCGAGGCCGACGTTACCGTTCTCCCTATTGTCCCCGGAACGATTATCTTAAGTGCGATCATGTTCGTATCGTTCCTCGTTCTTTTGGTGGTCCTGAACGTAAACCAGATGATTCACCTGCCATCGTGGATGGAGCGAATCCTCGGCACCGAGCAGGAGATCGTCGAGGGTGACACGTTCTCCGAAGAGTTTCTCTCCACGCTGGCCGGAAAAGAACAGCCGCTTGAGGGTGAGCTTCTGTACCTCCCAAGCGATACCGAAACGCTTTTACCTCTCCTTTTGAATACATCACCCGCGACCGCCTTTTATCAAAGTTATTCTCTCACGCGTGCGGACGGTACCGGTACGAAAACCACCCAGCAGATCTTCCGTATCGTATCGGGTGAAAAAGAGCACACGGAGATTCTGATGGACGGACAGCTGGTCAAAATCATGACGAGCAACAAAGATTTTATCCGCGTAACCGAGCGGGATGAAACGCGCATCTTCCCGAGGTCTGAAGGTTCCGTGTTCACCCCCGAAAGCGAGCTCGGTCTTCCGTCCGTTACCCGTATGCAGGAGATGCTAAAGGCTGCCGATACAGGCAAATACACCCTCTCTTTGAGCGCCTCAGAGGATACGACGTGCATTCGCGCAGAGTTCACAGATACTTTGAGCGGCACGCGTGAGGTGTACGAGATCCTGCCGGACTGCGGCGTCATTTTCGCCGCCGAGTCGTATCTCCCCGGCGAGAGCGCACCGTATTACACGCTCAGGACATCGTCCCTTTTAACTGATATAACCGGTTTTGACGCATCCATTTTTGATATGCCGAATCCGTAACAAATGTGAAAGGAATCATGATTATGCCGACGAAAGAAAAACGCAAAATGAAACTGAATGCCATGGATTATTTTATCATTATCGCTTTAATCCTGTGCGTATTCGGCGCTGCTGTACGGTTTGGCATCAACGCCGCAGGCGGACTTCCGGGCACGCTCGGTTCCACGATCGTTATGGAAGAATATATCGTTTCATTCAAAATTTCCGACATCCGCAATACCTCAACGAGTTATCTGAACAACGGAGAGAGTTTCCACCTGAGAACAACGAAACAGCTGTTTGGCACGATCGAAGGAAACGTATCGGTAACTCCTGCGCTGTTCTATATCGAGGACGTAAACGGGAACTACATCCAGACATACGCACCGGAGAACGGCGACGCTACACGTGTCGACGTAACTGGCACGATCCGCGTTTCCGGCTACATGAGCGAAAGCGGATTCCTGCTGAACGGAAACACCCCGCTCGTAGCAAACCAAACCGTAGATCTCCTGAGCAAAAACCTATCCGTTATCATTACCGTTACGGATATCGCGAAAGCATCCTAACTGAGCAAATTTAAAAAGCCTTGACGTTTCGTCAAGGCTTTTTCTTATTCCCGCTCGATAGATTCTGCAGACACTTTGGAAAAAGTCGGTCGGCGAAGCAGATTCAAAACGGTTGGGCCCGGTTTTGAAAGACTTTTTCGCCGATATCTCTTGGTCAAGCAGAACGTTATTCCCGCTCAATCTTTCATCTCAGGGCGATCGTCTTTCGGCATATCACCGCTTTCGGGCATGTTTACTGCCTCGGCACGGCGGCGTTCTTCCTCGCGTTTCTTTTCCTGCTCCGCGAGATGCTGTGCGCGGCGTTCATTTTCCTCCGCACTGCGGCGTCGCTTTTCCGCCACCATTTCCTCGAGTTCTTCATACGTTACCGGCTCGTCGGCAGTCGCCTCCATTGCACGGTTGAACTGCCCCTCTTCCATGATTTCGTTCTTCATAAGGAAGCCCGCGATGAAGTGCAGTTTTTCCATCTGCTCTTTAAGGATCTTCTCCGCTTCGGCATACGCCTCCGACACGATTCGCTTGATTTCGGCATCAATCTCCGATGCGGTTTCTTCGGAATAGTTTCTGGTATTGTTGAAATCACGTCCGAGGAAGATCTCATCGCTGCCCGTTTCATGTCCGTACTGGATCGGGCCTAAGAGTTCAGACATACCGTATTTCGTTACCATACCGCGAGCGATCGACGTGGCACGCTGAATATCGTTCGAGGCACCGGTGGAGATATCGTCCATGATAAGCGCCTCCGCCACGCGGCCGGCAAGGAGCGTCGTGATCTCGTTTCTCATATCGTTCTTCGACATATAGGAGCGATCCTCCTTCGGGAGAGACAGCGTATAACCGCCCGCTCTGCCCGAGGGGATGATCGAGATCTGATGCACCGGCTCGTTCTCCTGCAGCGTCCTCGTTACGATCGCATGGCCTGCCTCGTGATACGCCGTCAGTTTCTTCTCCTTCTCGGAGACGACCTTCGACTTCTTCTGCGGGCCTACGATGACCTTGATCATCGCCTCCTCCAGATCGTTCATACCAATGAGGGATTTGCCCTTGCGCGCCGCGAGAAGTGCCGCTTCATTGAGCAGGTTCGACAGATCCGCGCCCGTAAAGCCGACCGTGGTCTTTGCAATCACGTTCAGATCGACGTCCGCTTCAAACGGCTTATTCTTCGCGTGAACGCGGAGGATCTCCTCGCGCCCCTTAATATCGGGATAACCGACCGTAATCTGACGGTCAAAGCGGCCGGGACGGAGCAGTGCCGGATCGAGAATATCGGGACGGTTCGTAGCCGCGATGACGATCACGCCGTCGTTCGTACCGAAGCCGTCCATCTCAACGAGCAGCTGATTGAGGGTCTGCTCACGCTCGTCGTGTCCGCCGCCGAGGCCTGCACCTCTGTGGCGTCCCACGGCATCGATCTCATCAATGAAGATGATCGCCGCCGGCGATTTCTTCGCCGTTTCAAACAGATCGCGCACGCGGGAGGCGCCGACACCAACGTACATCTCCACGAAATCGGAACCGGAGATGGAGTAGAACGGAACGCCTGCCTCACCGGCTACGGCCTTGGCGAGAAGCGTTTTACCCGTACCGGGAGGACCCACCAAAAGCACACCGTGCGGTATACGCGCGCCAAGCTTCGTAAAGTACGCGGGATTACGGAGAAATTCAACAATCTCTTCGAGCTCTGCCTTTTCCTCGTCCGCGCCCGCTACGTCTTTAAAGAACACCTTATTCTTCTCGGCGCCGCCGATCTTTGCCTTGGCACGGCCGAAGGAGTTTATCTTCGCGCCCTTGCCGCCCATCGTCTGGTTCATGACGAAGATCCAGACTGCGATCAGCAGCACGGTAATGATCACGTACGGCAGATACGCCACCCACCAAGGGATCATCTTAGGTGCGGGGATATTGTACGATTCGATAATGCCACGCTCGTGCTGATCAATTACGGTATCACCGAGCGCCCATACAAAGAGATCAAGGCTTCTCAGCTCATAGGTATATACGCCCGTCGTCTCGGAACCGTCCGGCAAGACCACGCGCACACTCATCGTGATCACGTTGTCCTCGTCGATGACGAATTCTTTTACCTGTTCGTCCTTGAAGAAGGAGACGACGTCACTGAACGTGACCTCCTCTCTGGGCATGCTCTGAAACAGCGTGGCGGTCGCTATGATGATCACGCCGATCAAAACGATGTAAAAAATGGCAATTTTCAGGTTGCTCTTCATGTATTCCTCCGTATGGAATCTGCTTGGCAGACTCTCCGTAATTCGTTATTGACAGCTGAGCCGTGATTTATTTTTCGTACACTTCCCGCTTGAGAACGCCTACATACGGGAGCGCGCGGTATTTTTCCGCATAATCGAGCCCGTAGCCGATAACGAACTCATCCGGAATGGTGGCTCCCACGTAATCGGGGCAAAAATTCACTTCACGGCGGGACGGCTTATCAAGAAGCGTGCACGTTTTCACACTCTTCGCGCCGTTCAGAAGGAGATACTCCGTCAGATACGAAAGCGTTTTCCCGCTGTCGATGATGTCTTCGACTACGAGAATGTTGCATTCGCTGATATCCGAGCGGTGCAGATCGAGGTGGATCTTGATCCTGCCCGACGTAACCGTCGCCTCCCCGTAGGACGAAACCTTCATAAAGTCGATCTCAACGGGCAAGGTGATCTTTTTCATCAGATCGCTCATGAAAACGATGCTTCCCTTAAGGATTCCGAGAAGCACGAGTTTCCCATCGGTGTTTTTATAATCCTCATCAATTCTGGCGGCGATATCCGTCGTTATCCGATCAATCTGTTCCTCGGAAAGCAGGACGTGATCCACGTCGCCCGAGAGGCCCGCCATGCGCTTATTTTCCATATACGTCAAAACTCCTTTGGTCATACATATATATAGTGCCGCACCGTGCGCGGAGTATGCAAATTATAACCGAAAATATGTGAGGAAAACGCTCTCGCCCGCGTCTTTTTCACTATCGCGGACGGCAACGCCGGGAATCCAAAGGATCCCTTCGTCATCTTCGAGAATCGGCAGGCGTGCACGCCTGTCCGGGTCAATCTTCGCTTCGTTGAGCAGTTTTTTTACGCGTTTCGTCATACCGGAGGTTCTGACAATGTCGCCCTCTTTGCGAAAACGCATATATACCGTGCCTTTTATTGTAGCAAACGGTATTGGCTTTTGTATAGATAATTTGTAAATATTTTGGCAATCTTCCACCGGTTGGGCACTTTCGCCCTCCCCCACATGCTCCATGCGGATGCCGAAGCCGTATTTGGGAAAAAGATTCTCCCCGAAACGAAGCGGAAAACGCTCGTCCGTTTCGTGAGTCGGCGCACATTCTGCCGACGGTCTCATCGAAAGCAGACCAACCGATACAACAGCCGTGATGCCGCCGGGCAGACAGATTCGCCCGTATCCGCCGCGGCGGACGAGGTACATAACGTCTTTTATATGCGTGGAGGTAAGATCACGCTTGGTATGGGCGGCATTCTCAAAAAGGATCGTGATCATGCGGGACAAAATCGCGTCGGGTAGATCACGAATTTCCGCGATCGGCATTTCCGTCTTGTCCTTATATTCGCCCATAGCGGTGATCGCCACCTCTTTCAGATACGAAGCATCCCTTCGGAGAGATTCACACATCCGCGAGACGGACGCCTCGGGATCGGGCGCGATCTGTCGGAGTACCGGCACGATCTCGCTTCGAATATAATTTCGCGTATACGCGGTATCCACATTCGTTGAATCCGTAACGTAGGGGAGCTGCCGCTCGGCACAAAACGAGCGGATCTCGGCGGCAGAAGCGCCAAGAAGCGGACGGATGATCCGCCCTCTGACGGGAGGAATACCCGAAAGCCCGTCGAGTGCCGTCCCGCGCACGAGGCGAAAGAGCACCGTTTCCAGATTATCGTCCGCGGAGTGCGCCGTGGCGATCAGCGTGTTTTCCACCTCATCAGCGATCCGATCAAGCACCTCGTACCGGAGAACTCTTGCGGCCTCCTCCATGCCGATGCCGTTTGCGTGGCTGTACTTTGGCGCATCTACGTAAATGATGCGGCAGTCGATCGCGCGCTCTTTACAAAAAGCCTCAGCAAAAGCCGCATCCCGATCCGCCTCGTTTCCGCGGATGCCGTGGTGGACGTGAACAGCGGTGAGCGGAATCCGGTGCTCTTCGCAAAATGAACGCAGCAAAACGAGGAGCGCCGCAGAATCGGCCCCGCCGGAGAAGGCGGCAATAATACGGCGGCAAGAGGTGATAAGCGACGTCAGTGCATCACTTCCCATAAACGAGCGAAAAGACGCAGTAATGCTAAGGCGCGGCTGCTCCATCGGGACACCTCCTTTTCGGGCGGTTTACAAAGATCTGAAAACGGATTCCTCCGCCACCCCCATCGCAGTGAGCAGAAGAATACTCATAAATATATGCTCAATCATAGGCGGCACCTCTGAGAGGAGCATGCCGGCAGAAACGGCAAAAGACGGGCAGAGAACGAACGAGAGAACGTAGCCGGCTATGTAGAGCGCATCAAGCAGGGCGATCGCCCAAAACATATGGGATAAACGGGAAAAGAGACGGCGATGACGCCTCGTCTTTTCCTTGGTGAATCTGTTTTGCACAAAAATTCCCCTTTCTTTTGGGTATAGGATACACGTACAGTATATCACAGGGGATCGCCTGCCGCAAGCGGGAATGAGAGGCGGCATCGGCAAGAGATGCCACTTTCGAAGGCCGAAATTTACGCGCAAAACAAAAAATGCCTATACATATACAGTATAGCACATTTATAGTATAAATTCAACAGTAAAGGGAAAATATCCCACAGAGACAATCAGAAAAGAAAATGCCGTGAGCGCCCCGCCCACGGCATTTCGGTTATGAAATTACACCTCGTCGGCGCCGTCCTCGTCATCGTCGGCAACGGCACGGCCGCAAGCGGGGCAGATCATATCGCCGGGATCCATAGTCTCGTCGAAATAGAGCTTCTCACCACAACCGGGGCACATGAGGCAGCGGAAACCTTCCTCGTCCTCATCACAGCCGCATCCGCAATCGCAGTCGCAATCAAAATCGCAATCATCACAATCACAGTCGCAGTCTTCGTCCTCGTAGAGGAGCTCTTCGACGAAGCCGAGATCCTCGTCGAGCTCGTCGGCGTAGTCGTTCAGCGTTTCAACGTCTTCTTCCAGTTCGGTGATCTTTCGGGTCATATCTGCTACGAGATCAAGAAGTGCCTCAATAATCTTCGTTTCGGGCTTCTGGGGATCAAGGCCGATACCCTCTGCGAGACCTTTCAGATATGCGCTCTTTTCGGTAATATTCATACTTTCACCCTATCCTTTACAGTACTTTGGAAATGCCGGGACGCAGCCAATCGGGCTTTACGCTCTTTCGATATACTCGCCGGTTCTGGTATCGATGCGGATCTTCTCGCCCGCATTGATAAAGATCGGAACACGGACAACGGCACCGGTCTCCATGGTTGCGTTCTTCGTAACGCCGGTAGCGGTATCACCGCGGACGCCGGGCTCGGTATCCTCGATTACGAGTTCAACGAACATGGGCGGCTCAACAGCGAATACCTTCTCCTTGTAGGAGCTTACGCGGCAGATCATCTCTTCCTTCACAAACTTGAAGTTGTCATTGAGAAG
This sequence comes from Eubacteriales bacterium, assembly GCA_045611685.1. Taxonomy (GTDB): domain Bacteria; phylum Bacillota; class Clostridia; order Oscillospirales; family CAG-272; genus SIG701. The sequence goes on from JAZKXO010000032.1 coordinate 57,324, forward strand.
GGTCTTGTCCAGCGGCATCTGCTCGTAGGACTCCATATCCATGAAGTAGTACAGGTCTCCATCGTTGTAGAGGTACTGCATCTCCTTACGGTCGATGCGTGCATCCTGGAACTTATCGGTGGGGTTGAACGTTTTTTCGATCACAGCACCGGTGATAACGTTGCGGAGCTTCGTGCGAACGAAAGCCGCGCCCTTACCGGGTTTTACGTGCTGGAACTCAATAACGGACATAACCTGTCCATCCATATCAAAAGTAATACCGTTTTTGAAATCGCCTGCGATTACCATACGTATCGTTGTCCCGCCTAAGGCGGAACAATCTCCTTTCATATAAGAAAATTTATTATGATAGCAATTACACTATATTTTATCCCATTTTCGAAAAAATTGCAATAGGAATGGGGGATTTTTTTCATTTTTTTAGAAAATTGTGGGTGTTTTGCCGAAAATTCCGTTAAATTTCAATCAGTTCCTTCGGCGAAAGCGTGAGATTGCGGTTGCCGCCGACGCCGACGCCGACGACGACCATATCCTCGATGCGGCATCCGTACTTCCCTTCGAGATACACGCCCGGCTCGACCGTTACGATCTCGCCCGCCCTCAGCGTTCTGTCGCCCGTTGCCCACGAGAGACGCGGCTCTTCATGCACCTGAAGTCCCACGCCGTGGCCGAGGCTGTGTCCAAAGCATCCTTTGTAGCCGGCGCCGTCGATGATATCGCGTGCAACCTTGTCCATATCGGCGTTCTTTCTGCCCTCAGCGATCGCGTCGATGGCCGCAAGCTGTGCTTTGAGAACCGTATCGTACACGCGGCGGATATCCGCATCTGCTTTACCGATCACGACGGTACGCGTCATATCGGAATGATACCCGTCCACGACAGCACCGAAATCGAGCGTCAAGAATCCGCGTTCCAGTTTTACGTTACGCGGCACGCCGTGCGGGAGCGCCGAAGCGGTACCGGATACGGCGATTGTCTCAAAGCTGATCTTTGCACCGCGCTTTTTGATGAAGTATTCAAGTTCCGCTGCCACCTCAACCTCGGTCATATTGTAGTTGAGTCCGGAAAGCAGCTGATCGAGCGCTGACTCGGCGATGCGCTGTGCCTCGACGATCTTTTCGATTTCCTCTTCCGTTTTGATACTGCGGATCTCCTCAAGCATCATGCCGACGGGCACGAACTCGTATCCCTGAAGATCGTTTTTGAGAGCGGCAAGGCCGGCACAGGTGAGCGCCATATCCTCGTAGCCGATAACCTTTATCCCATTCTCTTCGAGAATCGGCAGAAGATACTTCTTTCTTCCGCCCTCGGGCATGATCACGGTACATTCGGGGAACGCGCCCTTCTTTGCCGCCTCGATATAACGGAAATCGGCAAAGACGTATGATTTGTCTTTCGTTACGAGCATCCAACCGTCGGGGTTGTCAAAGCCCGACATATAGAGATGATTGGCGGCGGACGTGATCCACATAGCGTCAAGTCCGAGGCGCGCCATCTCGGCACGCAGTTTCGTATAGCGAATATTCATACTTTTTATCCTCTCGATGAGATTTCCCCGCCGTTTACAAGAAGGTGTGACGGCGGCGGTACAGATTCACGTACGGCTGCTCGATCCACCTTTTGAGGCGGAAGAACAGCGTTTGTTTATCCTTGATCGGCGGCACGATGATAACCATAAGCCCCTCTCTCTTAGCGGCAAACGCATCGGTAAGAAGCTGATCGCCGAGGACGGCGGTATTGGTTATACCCGTACCCATTGCCGCCATAGCGCGGCGGATCGCATTGCCGAACGGTTTTTTCGCATCGGCGAATGCGGGGAAGCCGAAATTCTTGTTAAACCTTTGGACTCGCGCCTCCTCGTTATTGGAAACGAAGGAGATACGGATGCCGGATGCGATCATCGCGTCGCACCAGCGGCGCACCCGTTCGGACGGGTCGGGCTCTTCATAGGTGGCAAGGGTGTTGTCAATATCGCAAATGATCCCACGGATTCCCATCTGCGATAAAAATTCCGGTTTTACGTTGTAGAAATGCTCTGTCATCAGATCAGGCATCAGATATCTTTCAAACAGCACGAAAAGTTCTCCGCTTAAAATGGTTTAAAAACTGTGTCAGGCGTTTTCGTCCGGGGTGGCAGTGATAGCGATGTGAAGTTCATCCAGCTGTTTCTGGAGAACGACGGACGGCGCGCCCATCATTACGTCCTGCGCATTTTTGTTCATCGGGAACGGAATGATCTCTCGGATGGAATCCTCACCCGCGAGGAGCATGACCATACGGTCGACACCGGGAGCGATGCCCGCGTGCGGCGGCGCACCGTAGGTGAATGCGTTGTACATAGCGGGGAATTTCGCTTTCACATCTTCCTCGCCGAGGCGCACAAGTTCGAACGCCTTGATCATGATCTCGGGATCGTGGTTACGGACAGCACCCGAGGAAAGCTCGATACCGTTGCAGACGAGGTCGTACTGCTGTGCGGTAATGGTGAGCGGATCGATTTCGCCCTTAATGGCTTTCTCCAGCGTTTCCATACCGCCGCCGGGCATCGAGAAGGGGTTGTGGCAGAATTCGAGTTCACCGGATTCCTCGCCGACCTCGTACATGGGGAAATCGACGATCCAGCAGAATTCGTACCGTTCTTTATCCATATGGCCGGGCACCATAGCACCGAGCTTCGAACGAAGCACGCCCGCGGTCTTCTGTGCCGCACCCTTTGCCCCTGCGGTTACGCCGACGAAGCAGCCGGGGGTAAGGCCGAGAGCCTCGGTAATCTCTGCCTGCTTCTCCGCCAGGAACTTTGCGATACCGCCGGAGAACGTACCGTCCTCTTCGACCTTGAACCAGTACGGCTTCTGTCCTGCCTGCACCTCTACGTCGGCGCAGAGCTTATCTACCTGCTTGCGGGGCAGTACGCAATCCTTCACAACGATCGCCTTGACCGTATTGCCCTCGGCAAACGGGGCGAACTCACTGCCGGCGACGAGCGCAGTCATATCCTGACAGACGAGATCAATGCGGAGGTCGGGCTTATCCGAGCCGTACAGTTCCATAGCCTCTGCGAAAGGAATGCGGCGGAACGGTGCGGTGGATGCAATATTATACTTGCCGTATTTTGCAAAGATGGGCGGCAGAACGTCCTCGAGAATCGTGAAAACATCCTCCTGCGTAGCAAACGCCATCTCCATATCGAGCTGATAGAACTCGCCCGGGGAACGGTCGCCGCGCGCGTCCTCGTCTCTGAAGCAGGGCGCGATCTGGAAATAACGGTCAAAGCCGGAGGTCATCAGCAGCTGCTTGAACTGCTGGGGCGCCTGCGGCAGAGCATAAAACTTACCCGGATGCTTACGTGAGGGAACAAGATAGTCGCGCGCACCCTCGGGGCTGGATGCCGTGAGGATCGGCGTTGTAATCTCCATAAAATCGTGTGCAAGCATAGCTGCACGGAGCGCTGCCACTACGTTGCAGCGAAGGATAATGTTATCCTTCACCTCGGGGTTTCTGAGATCGAGGTAACGGTGCTTCAGGCGCTGGGTTTCGTCCGCCTCACGGCTGCGGTTGATCTCAAAGGGCAGGCTGTTGTGACGGCATCTGCCAAGCACCTCGATCTTCTCGGGAACGACCTCGATCTCACCGGTCGGGAGCTTCGGGTTCTTCGAAGAGCGCTCGCGAACGACACCCTCCACCGAAATGGTGGACTCTTTATTAAGATCGGCGATGATCGCCATCATTTCCTCGGATTCAACGACGATCTGCGTCGTGCCGTAGAAGTCGCGGAGCACAACGAACGCAAGATTTGCGCTGACCGCGCGGACATTTTCCATAAAGCCGGAAAGTTTTACCGTTTTACCCGCATCGGCAAGACGAAGCTCGCCGCAGGTATGAGTTCTCATTTGCATCATGACTTTCTGTCTCCTCTGTCGTAGTATTCAGTATACAATTATTTCTCGAGAATAACCGCGCCGGCGTTCTTTTCTTCAATACCGCCACGAATGCGGGTAAGCGTTTCGGCAAACGGGAGCGTCGTCTGCTCGCCCGTCTCCATATCCTTACACGTGATAACGCCGTTTTGTATCTCATCCTCACCGAGGAAGATTACGTAGGGGATGCCGAGCTTATCCGCATAGCTCATCTTTGCCTTGAATTTCTTCCCCTCGGAGTAAAGCTGTGTGCGGACTCCTTCGGCGCGTAGCTCGGTCGCGAGCGAGATAGCGGCGGTGAAATCCTCCGTCATCGGAAGGATCAAAACGTCAGCGGGCGCCGTCGGGAGTGCATCGTTCAGCATACCCTGCTCGCCGAGGACGTAGAACAGACGGGTAAGACCGATCGAAATACCGACGCCGGGAAGCTGTTTATCTGTATAGTACTCCGCGAGGTTGTCGTACCGACCGCCGGAGCAAACGGAGCCGATCTCGGGATGATCGAGAAGCGTCGTTTCATAGACCGTACCGGTGTAGTAATCGAGGCCGCGTGCGATCGTCAGATCGACCGCGAAATTCTCCTCAGGCACGCCGAACGCTCCGAGATAGCGGACTACGGTAGTGAGTTCGGCAAGGCCCATATCAAAGAGCTCATTCCGTCCGGCGTACGCACCGAGAGCCGCGAGCACCTCTTCATTCGTACCGCGGATCGCGATAAAGGAAAGGATCTCTTCTGCCGCCTCGGGGGTGATGCCGATCTCTTCGGTGAGAAGTGTTCCGACCTTTTCTTTACCGATCTTGTCCAGTTTATCGACCGTGCGCATGATATCGCCGGCTTTCTCCGAAAGCCCCTGCATCGCGTAGAATCCGTTCAGGATCTTACGGTTATTGACGCGGATCTGGAATCTTTTCAGTCCGAGCGACGTGAACGTCTGATAGATGATGGACGGGATCTCCGCTTCATTTACGACGTCCAGCTTGCCGTCGCCGATGATGTCGATATCCGCCTGATAAAACTCGCGGAAGCGGCCGCGCTGGGTGCGCTCACCGCGGTATACTTTTCCGATCTGATACCGACGGAACGGGAAGACGAGCTCGCCCGCGTGGAGCGCCACGTATTTCGCCAGCGGCACGGTCAGATCAAAGCGGAGGCTCAGATCTGCGTCGCCCTTTTGGAAACGGTAGATCTGCTTTTCCGTCTCGCCGCCGCCCTTGGCTAAAAGCACGTCCGTCGATTCAATAATCGGCGTATCAAGCGGCGTGAAGCCGTAGCGTGCGTAGGTCGTGCGAAGAACGTGCATGATACGCTCCATCTGCTGCTGGGGTGCAGGCATCAGCTCCATAAATCCGGAAAGTGTACGGGGCGTCACTTTCGCGTTTGACTGTTTCTTCTCGTCCATATATGCTCCTTTAAGCCGCTCTTTTCAAAACGGCAGAGTTAGTGTATTTTATATTCTTTAAGTATACCAAAAAATTCCCCGCAAATCAAGTGGATTGGACAAAAAATCACAGCTATCTTTAAAAACAAGAAAATCTTGCAGCGACCTTGCCTCAAAAGCAGCCGGATTCCTTTCAAACCCGTTTCAGGGGAGGATAAGAGGGGGATGAAAAAAGCATGAGAGTCATACCCGATCCGTATGAAACTCATGCAATTGTTGCTACCGGAAATCAAATAATTGTTTTGGACTGATTTTGAGTATATCGCAAATCTCAAATACTACGTCAAGGGAGACGGCACAGTCAGCCGTTTCGATGCGGCTCATATGTGTGCGGCTGATGTTGATTTTTTCTGCCAGTTCGCTTTGCGACAGCCCCTGTTCCTTGCGGTAATAGGCAATGTTCAATCCGAGGCACCTGTATTTGTCGTACTGCCGGTGATTCATGCTTTTCCACCTCCCTATAATAGGATACCCCACAACGCAGTCAATCTCAACAACGTGAAAAGTTATATTTGACACTTGACAAGTTATAAATGTAGTGATATAATTAGCAAAAATGCTTTGCACAGGTGAAATTGCATCAGCGAGCAAAAAAGGATGTGGAAAAACGGCGGGAATGCGGTATTGAGAAATTATGAGGTAGACTTAACAAAAACAAAGGGGAAACCATCAATGAAGAGGATCTTTGTAGTTGTACTTTCTGTATTGTTGTTTATTTTGTGCGCATGCAGCAATGATAGCGGGAGTAAAAAACAGTCGATGCGTAAAGGATATGCAGTTGGCACTGATTTTGGAGGTGATATAGCACTGGTTGGATATGATCACGAGAGTCCTATTCCTGCACTTACCCATTCCAATATTTGTATAGATAAAACGGGAAAAGAACTATTTAAACTTCCAAATGACTGGGTGGCAGCCCAGGGATATAACGGGGAAGGTTTATGGGAAGTTCCACCGATAAACAATTATATCTTTGCTACGGATATGAACGAATTTCTGTTTCCAACCGAAGGCTTGGATGTGTATGATTTGGAAAATGTTGATTATTCAGCAAAATACGTCCTTGATTCTGATGGGAATATTATACTTACCCCCACGCAGAACAACTATGATTGGTTGATTACAAGTGTGATGAATTTTAAGGGTATGGTAGAAGATGGTTTTTTGATGGCCTGTTATACTCAAAGATCCCACACGGGAACAACACACTATCTTAAATTTTTAACGCTTGACGGAGAGGTTATAAGAGATAATGTACCCGCTCCAGTAAATATGTCTGGCAAATGGGAATATAGAGGGAATGGCATTGCCTATATAGCAGGAAATGTATATGATTTGAAGGAATACGGATTTATCCCGCAAAACAAGGACAACGGCTGGATTAAGGTATGGGGAAGAAATGCCTACGGAAATGGCGTAGATTTTGAACTTGATCAAGCTGGATTTCCAGAACTGTTTCAGTTTAATTGCGGGAAAGCCGGTGTATTGTATGACAATAGCGGTGGACGGTATATAGCCATTGTTGATACAAAAGGTGAATTTGTGATAGAACCATTTGCCTACCATGAATGGGTAGAGGGAATATACACATTTGAAGATGGCTTTCTTGTTGACAACTTGGGCGAAATTCAATTTTTTGATTATCACGGCAACTTGCTTAAAACTGTTGATTTATTGGAAGCATGGGGGCTTCCGTGGGGGAGCCTGGTTAAAGTTAAAGAATATTCCTGCGGCTATTTCAGACTATCCATAGAAGAACTTTTATCTCCTCCGTACAATTGTTACGATTATGAGTTGGTCAATTATATGGACACAGAGGGCAATCTGTTGTTTTTAAATTGTGAAGAAAATAACTAAAGTAAACTCATAAATTTTTTGTGAACAGAAAGGAACAAAAAACAAATGGAAAACAAGATTCTTGAAATGAGAGCAAATACCTCCTCTTATTGGAAGAATGCGTTAATTGCACTTGCTGTGGGGATTGTTCTTTTATCCGGAGGTATTCCGACGATTGTTGCGTGTTTCAAATATGATTACAGCGATGAACTATTGGCGTCACTTTTTGGTTTTTGTCTGTTTTGGTTTGGTATTGATGCTTTGCAAATTGCTGCAGGATTTTATTTAAAATATACCAAGGCAAAAAACGCGTATTTAGGTGTCACAATGGACGAAATAAGGGGGCAGATCAATACAAATACATTCTCAATAAGGGTAGAAGATGTGGTATCCACTTCTGTTCAAGTTTGCTCCGTAGTTTGTGAGGCTGACGGAACTCCCAAAAATATGAATCCGGGTTTTATTATGAAATATTATGCAAAGACCAATAAGTATCTTTGTTTGTTTACAAAAACTGGGAAAAACTATTATATTGACTGCCTTTCTTCTCCGGAAACGGCAAAAAACACAATCGATTCTATCATTGCCAAAAACATGTCGACCAAACAAGGTATCGCGTAAAAACGGATACAATTCCTCAGTCGCTTTTTGGAAACACCAGCACTGCTGGTGTTTTTCTTTTGACAACAAAAAAAGCCCCGCAATCGCAGGATTGCGGGGCTTTTGGGGCAATATTATTTGGAAACCAGTTCCATGGTATCCTTGGCGATCATGGGGTCCTCGTTGGGGGGGATCATGAAGGCGGGGGCCAAGCGGGCTTAGG